>NZ_JBIAWI010000010.1:0-428488 GCF_042895385.1 Streptomyces sp. NPDC001401 | reverse complement strand
CCGATCCGATTTCCTCGGTGCTTTCCAGGATCCCGCTTTCGCGTTTCCCTTTCCGGCGCTTCCGACTCTATCAGATCCTTTCGGGCCTGACTCCCAGTCAGAGGGGGCTGTCTTCCGGGCCGTTGGGCCGTTCCGACGAGTGAGACTTTAGCGGATTCCCGGCTCCCGAGCTAATCGGGGTCCGCGTCCTTTCGAACGTGGATTCCTCATTTCGTAAATACGCATGCCAATAACGCGACGCCAGACAGATCGACTGGCTGTCGAGTAGTGGTTGGTACTTGCGAAGTGGCTGTCCGGGGACCGACCGCAGTCGGCGCTCACGTCGGACAACTCGGAGAACACTACGTAGCGGACGGAGGTGTGTCAACTCGCCTCCGGGCGGCACCTGGGAGGCGTAGGCTGTGGGGCATGACTACGCGTACGTGTACCCAGCAGTGGTGGGCCGCCTGACGGCGGCCGTACTCACGTATGCGTTCAACGGCCGCCGCCTCGGCGGCCGTTCTTGTTTCTCCCTCCTGAGTTCCTGAGGGGCGGCCGGCCGGGACGGCGGTCTCGACCAGGAGGTGGAGAAGAGATGACGCGGGTTTTCAGCGGGATCAAGCCGACCGGGCATCTGACGCTGGGGAACTACCTGGGTGCCATGCGGCAGTGGGCCGCGGTGGACCAGCACCGGGCGGATGCGCTGTTCTGCATCGTCGATCTGCATGCGCTGACCGTGGACCACGATCCGGCGCGGGTACGCAGGCTCAGTCGGCAGGCCGCGACGCTGTTGCTGGCGGTGGGGCTGGATCCGGCGCTGTGCACCGTGTTCGTACAGAGTCATGTCGATGAGCACGCGCGGCTGTCGTACGTCCTCGAGTGTGTGGCGACCGACGGTGAGATGCGGCGGCTGATCCAGTACAAGGAGAAGGCTGCGCGCGAGCGTGAACGGGGTGGGAGTGTGCGGCTGTCCCTGCTGACGTATCCGGTGCTGATGGCGGCGGACATCTTGGTGTACGGGGCGGACGAGGTGCCGGTAGGGGACGACCAGGCGCAGCATGTGGAGCTGACGCGGGATCTGGCGGTGCGGTTCAACCAGCGGTACGGGCATACGTTCGTGGTGCCGAAGGCCACGCTTCCGGTGGTCGCGGCGAGGGTCATGAACCTGCAGGCACCGACTTCGAAGATGGGGAAGTCGGACGACTCCGGGCCGGGGATCGTCTATCTGCTCGACGAGCCGGATGTCGTGCGGAAGAAGATCATGCGGGCTGTGACCGACAGTGGGCGGGAGATTGCGTACGACCGGGTGGAGCGGCCCGGCGTCACGAATCTGCTGGAGATCCTGGCGGCGTGCACGGGTGGGAACCCAGAGGCCTTGAGCGGTGTATATGAGTCGTACGGGTCCTTGAAGAAGGACACCGCAGAGGCCGTGGTCGAGCTCCTCAGGCCCGTACAGGAGAGGCACAGGGCACTGTGCGCTGATCCTGGTTATGTGGAGGGGGTGCTGCGGGATGGTGCGGACAGGGCCCGGGCGTTGGCCCGGCCGACCGTGGATGCCGCTTATCGCGCGATCGGGTTGCTGCCGGCTGCTTCGGATACCGGTGCCGGTGTGGTGCTGAACGCGGCTCGGTAGGCGCGCGGGCTGGTGGCGAGGCGCGATGCGAAGTGCTGGCGCATCGTGACCTCGCTGCCGAAGCCGGCGCGGCGGGCGACCTCGGGCATGGGCAGGTCGGTGCGTTCGAGGAGTTTCTGGGCTGCGGCGATGCGCTGGTCGAGTAGCCAGCGGAGCGGGGGCGTGCCGGTCTGCGCGGTGAAGTGGCGGGCGAAGCTGCGTGGGGACATGCCTGCTTGGGTGGCCAGGTCGGCGACGGTGAGCGGTTCGTGCAGGTGGCGCAGGGCGTGTTCGCGTACGGCGGCGAGGGTGTCGGCGTCGCGGTCCGCGCGGGGTGTGGGGTGCTCGATGAACTGTGCCTGGGTGCCGGTGCGGAAGGGGGCGGTGACCATCGAGCGGGCGATAGTGGCTGCGGCTTCGGCGCCGTGGGCCTGACGTACGAGGTGGAGGCAGAGGTCGATGCCGGCTGCGGTGCCGGCTGCGGTCCAGAGGTTGTCGTCCTCGATGAACAGGGCGTCGGGGACGACAGTGACTTGGGGGTGGTGTGCGCGGAGAAGGCTGACGAGGTTCCAGTGGGTGATGGCGCGGCGGCCGTCGAGGAGGCCGGCCTGGGCGAGGGTGAAGGCGCCGCCGCAGAGGGCCGCGATGGTGGTGCCACGGGCGTGCGCGCGGCGGAGGGCGTCGAGGACCGGGGTGGGCGCGGGTGTGAGGTGGTCGTCGAGGCCGGGGATCACGATCAGGTCGGCGCGGGACAGCCAACTGAGGGTGCGGTCCGCATGGAGGGTCATGCCTCCGCGCATGGGGATGGGGGTGGTGGTGTCGGTGGCGACTCGACGCAGATCGTAGGCGGGGGCGCCGCGGTCGGTGCGGTCGCTGCCCCAGACCTCGGTGATGACGGATACGTCGAAGGCGCGGATGCCGGGGAAGGCGACGAGGGCGACGCGGTACGTGTCCTCTGCGGCATTCTCCATGAGTGGCAGTAAACCATCGATCGCTGGCTTTTCACCCTCTGGGGTGCGCGTTCCCCCGGCGGCAGGATCGTGGGCATGGAAATCGCAGAGAACGCAGCGCTGGTGGTTGTGGACGTGCAGAAGGGCTTCGACGAGGCCGGCTTCTGGGGGCCGAGGAACAACCCGGAGGCCGATGACAACATCGCTTCGCTCATCGACGCGTGGCAGGCGACAGGGCGGGCGGTCGTCTTCGTACGGCATGACTCGCCGAAGCCCCAGTCGCCGCTGCGGCCGGGGTACGAGGGGAACGAGTTCAAGGAGTACGTGGAGCGGCGGCGTGGCAAGGGGGCCGGTGCGGCCGAGCTGTTGATCACGAAGACCGTGAACTCGGCCTTCTACGGGACGCCGGATCTGGACGCCTGGCTGAGGGCGGAGGGAATCTCGCAGGTCGTTGTGGCCGGGATCCAGACCAATATGTGCGTGGAGACGACAGCTCGGATGGGCGGGAATCTGGGGTACGACGTGGTGGTCGCGTACGACGCGACGTACACCTTCGATCTCGAGGGGCCGTTCGGCTGGCGACGGAGTGCGGAGGAAGTTGCGCAGGCGTCGGCGGTGTCACTGCACGGGGGCGGTTTTGCGCGTGTGGTGGCCACGAAGGAGGTGGTGGACGCAGCGGGGTGACCGCCCCCGGCGGGGGTCAGTCCTTCTTGCCGGAGGCGAGTTCGCGGCTGCGGTCGCGGGCGGCTTCGAGGGCGGCGATGAGGGCGGCTCGTACGCCGTGGTTCTCGAGTTCGCGGATGGCGTTGATGGTGGTGCCTGCGGGGGATGTGACGTTCTCGCGGAGCTTGACCGGGTGTTCGCCGCTGTCGCGGAGCATCGTCGCTGCGCCGATCGCGGACTGGACGATCAGGTCGTGGGCCTTGTCGCGGGGCAGGCCGAGCAGAATGCCGGCGTCCGTCATGGCTTCGACCAGGTAGAAGAAGTACGCCGGGCCGGAGCCGGAGAGGGCGGTGCAGGCGTCCTGCTGGGACTCGGGGACGCGGAGGGTTTTGCCGACGGCACCGAAGATCTCCTCGGCGTGGGCGAGGTGGTCGGCAGTGGCGTGGGTGCCGGCGGAGATGACGGACATGGCCTCGTCGACGAGGGCGGGGGTGTTCGTCATGACGCGGACGACCGGTGTGCCGGTGGCGAGGCGGTCCTCGATGGAGGCGGTGGTGATGCCGGCGGCTCCGCTGATGACCAGGCGGTCGGCGGGGACGTGGGGGGCGAGTTCGTCGAGGAGGGTGCCCATGTCCTGTGGCTTGACCGTGAGGATCAGGGTGTCGGCGGTTTTGGCGGCTTCCGGGTTGGTGACCACGGTGACGCCGTAGCGGGTGCGGAGTTCTTCGGCTCGCTCCGGGCGGCGGGCGGTGACCAGAAGGTCGGCGGGGGCCCAGCCGGCGCGGATCATTCCGCTGAGCAGGGCTTCGCCGATCTTGCCGGTGCCGAGGACTGCGACTTTCTGGGTCATGGCTGGGGTGCCCTCCGGGGGTGCGTCGTCCGGAGTACATCGTCGCACCGGGGGTGGGTGGGTGGCTTGGGTGTCCGGTGGGCGGGACGTCGGCGGGTGGGTTGCCGTAGGGGTTTCTCGCCCCCGCCGCCCTTACCCGTCCCTTCCCCAGGGGCTCCGCCCCTTCGACCCCGCCAGGGGCTCCGCCCCTGGACCCCCGATCGGCCTGAACGGCCTCGTCCTCAAACGCCGGACGGGCTGAGTGTGCTGACCGGCCTCTTCCTCGAACGCCGGACGGGCTGAAGGGTGCGGATCGGCGTTCAGAAGCGCAGAGGTCATGTCGTCCTGCGCCTCAGTGTTGCTGCGCCCAAGCCGAGTACCAGGAGGGCGCAGCCTGCCACGATCAGGGCGTCTCGGATGAAGTTGGCTGTCATGTCGGTGTGTTTGAGGACTTCGTTCATGCCGTCGACGGCGTAGGACATGGGGAGGACGTCGGAGATGGCCTCGAGGGCGGGGTGCATGTTGGAGCGGGGGGTGAAAAGGCCGCAGAGGAGGAGCTGGGGGAAGATCACGGCCGGCATGAACTGGACCGCTTGGAATTCGGAGGCCGCGAAGGCCGAGACGAAGAGGCCGAGGGCTGTGCCGAGGAGAGCGTCGAGGAGGGCGACCAGGAGGAGCAGCCAGGGGCTGCCCGTGACGTCCAGGCCCAGGAACCAGACCGCGAGGCCCGTGGCCAGGGCGGACTGGATGATCGCGAGGGTGCCGAAGGCGAGGGCGTAGCCCGCGATGAGATCGCCTTTGCCGAGGGGCATGGCCAGGAGGCGCTCGAGGGTGCCCGAGGTGCGTTCGCGCAGGGTGGCGATGGACGTGACCAGGAACATCGTGATGAGCGGGAAGATGCCGAGGAGCGATGCGCCGATGTTGTCGAAGGTGCGCGGGCTGCCGTCGAAGACATAGCGCAGCAGGAACAGCATCAGGCAGGGGATGACGAGCATCAGCGCAATCGTGCGCGGGTCGTGGCGGAGCTGGCGGAGGACCCGGGCCGCGGTGGCGGTGGTGCGGGAGGCGTTCAGGGCGCGGGTGGGGGCGGGTGTCGCCGTCGTACCGGTCGTGGTCGTCGTGGTGCTCATCGGGTGGTCTCCTTCTCGCGGGCGGCGGCGGTCGCCTCGTCGACCAGGTGCAGGAAGGCCGCCTCGACCGTTTCGGAGCCGGTGCGGGTGCGCAGGGCGTCGGGGGTGTCGTCGGCGAGGATCTCGCCCTCGCGCATCAGGAGGAGGCGGTGGCAGCGCTCGGCCTCGTCCATGACGTGGGAGGAGATGAGGAGGGTCGCGCCGCGGTCGGCGGCAATGGAGTGGAAGAGGGTCCACAGGTCGCGGCGGAGAACCGGGTCCAGGCCGACGGTGGGTTCGTCGAGGACCAGGAGTTCGGGGGCGCCCAGCAGGGCGACTGCCAGGGAGACGCGGCTGCGCTGGCCGCCGGAGAGGTTGCCGGCGAGGACGTCGGCGTGGGAGGTGAGGTCGACGTCGGTGAGAACGCGGTCGATCTCGTGGCGGCGGTCGGAGGCGGAGCGGCCCGGGGCCAGGATCGCGGTGAAGTAGTCGAGGTTCTGGCGGACCGTCAGGTCGTCGTAGACGGAGGGGGCCTGGGTGACGTAGCCGATGCGGGTGCGGAGCGTGGGGTGGCCGGCCGGGCTGCCCAGGACCTTCAGGGTGCCGGTGACCTTGGCCTGGGTGCCGACGATCGAGCGCAGGAGCGTCGACTTGCCGCAGCCCGAGGGGCCGAGCAGACCCGTGATCTGGCCACGCGGGACGGTGAAGTCGAGGCCGCGCAGGACGGTGCGGGGGCCGCGCACGACGGTGAGACCTTCGGCTCGGACGGCGGGAGCAGGGGGAGTAGGAGAGACAGGGGGAACAGGGGGATCGGTGGCCGGGCCTGCAGAGTAATTCATCATGTGATGAATAATGCTCCGGGGCTCCGGTCTCGTCAAGGGTTTTCGCCAGGGGTGCGTTCGGTGGCGCAGGCGCGTGGCGGCGTGATCGGAAGTGGACGGTCCGGTTTGCATGCCTCCGCGTTCACCGGCCGGAAACGCGAACCGGATGCGGAACCAACTCCCGTTCCCGACAATGGATTTCACTTCGCCGTGCCTCTCCCCCGGCTCGGCGCCCACGCATCTCCCGCTCATCAACGGAGGTGCTGCTGTCATGCGCTGTCGCATACGCAAGGCCGATCTGTTCGCTTCCCTAGTCGTCTTCCTGGTCGCGCTGCCGCTGTGTGTGGGCGTGGCCATAGCCTCCGGAGTCCCGGCCGAGCTGGGGCTGGTCACCGGGATCGTCGGCGGGCTGGTCGCCGGAGCGTTGCCCGGCAGCAGCCTGCAGGTGAGCGGGCCGGCGGCGGGGCTGACGGTGCTCGTGTACGAGGCCGTCGACACGTACGGCGTCGAGGCGCTCGGCGTGCTGGTTCTCGGGGCCGGGCTGGTGCAGTTCGGGCTCGGGGCGCTGCGGCTCGGGCGGTGGTTCCGGGCCGTGTCGGCGGCCGTGGTGCAGGGGATGCTCGCCGGGATCGGGCTGCTCCTGGTCGCCGGGCAGGTGTATGCGCTGGGCGACGCGACCGCGCCCGCGAGCGGGCTGCGGAAGATCGCCGGGCTGGTGTGGCTGCCCGGGCGGGTGGATCCGGGGGCGTTGTCAGTGGCGGGTGCCACCATTGCCGTATTGCTGCTGTGGCCGCGTTGGCGCAGGGGTGCGCGGGTGGTGCCTGCGCCGTTGGTCGCGGTGGCGGTGGTGTCGGCGGTGACCGGGGTGTTCGGCCTGGATGTGCGGCGGGTCGAGGTGCGGGGGCTCGTCGATGCGGTACGGGTGCCGGAGGCGGCGGACTTCGGACGGCTTACGGAAGTGGGGGTGATCGGGACTGTTGTGGCGTTCGCGTTGATCGCGTCGGCGGAGTCGTTGTTCAGCGCGGCGGCGGTGGACCGGCTGCACCGGGGGCCGCGGACCGACTACGACCGGGAGCTGATGGCGCAGGGTGCGGGGAACGCGGTGTGCGGGGTGCTGGGGGCCTTGCCGATGACGGCGGTGATCGTGCGGAGTGCGGCGGCCCTGGAGGGGTGGGCCGCCGCGCGGGGTCAGGAGTTGGTGGCCACGAGCAGTTCCACGACGTAGGTCTCCTCGACGATCCCGTCCGGGAAGGCGGCGAGCAGGTGGTCGCGCTCGTCGCCGAGGATGGCCGCCCTGCGTTCCTCGCTCTGCACGAGGAACATCGAGTGGCTGCCGATGTTGGCGAGGTGCGTGTCGACCGTGACCGGGCGGCTCCAGCGGACCTGCCGGCGGGTGAAGTCGAGGCGGCCGGTGGGGTCGGCGAGAGCGGTGGTGGCTGCGTTGCCGGTCCTGTCGACCTCACGGGTGATGCCGAAGTGGCGCTCCAGGCGGCCGGCTTGGGCAGCCAGCCACGGGACGTCGAGGTCGGTGGTGTTCCACCACAGGGCCAGCGCTCCGCCCGGCCGCAGCACGCGCAGGGCCTCCGGGACCGAGCGGGCGGGCTCGGTCCAGTGCCAGGCCTGGGCGTAGGTGAGGAGGTCGGCGGAGGCGGTGGCGAGAGGCAGATCGTTGCCGTTGCCCCGGACGATCGGGAGGCCGGGGTTGGCACGGCGGAACTCGACCGCCATGCCGTCCCCGGGCTCCACGGCGACGACGTCCGCGCCGCGGGCAGCCAGGAGTGCGGTCGCAATGCCCGTGCCGGCGCCGATGTCCGCGACGCGGGCACCCTTGAGGGGGCGGCCGGCCAGGTCCTCGATCGCATCGAACAGGGCCGGCGGGTACGAGGGGCGGTTGGCGGCGTACTGGGCTGCGGCGGCGTTGAAGGAGTGGGCGCGGGTGGGCTGCGAAGAGGCGGTCATGAGGCCATGGTGGCGCGGGTTGGGTGCAGGGGGCAGCGAGTTTTTGGTGAGAGAGCGACGGTCCGGGAGGCGGGCCGGGTCCAGCAGCCGGGGCCGGGGTCCGTCCTGCCCGCCGAGCTCTGCGGCGCCTGGCTTGCCGCCCCCGGCTGAGCCAATCCCTGCAGCGCCGGGCCGAACGACCCAGCCGAACCAAACCCCGCGCCGCCGAGCCGATCGCCCCGGCTGAGCCGAGTTCCGGAGCAGCGGGCTGAGCCGAGTTCCGCGGCGGCTGCTGATCGGCGCCCATCTGAGCCGAGTTCTGCAGCGCCGGGCTGATCGACCCGGCTGAACCAAACCCCACAGCACCAGGCTGATCGCCCCTGCCGGGCCAAACCCCGCAGCAACAAGCTGATCGCCCCGGCCGGGCCAAACCCTGCAGCGCCTGGCCGATCGCCCCGGCCAGGCCAAGCCCCGCGGCGGCTGGCCCCTAGGCCCCAGCTGAGTCGACTTCTGCGGCGCCCGGCCGATAGACCCCGGCTGAACCCAGCCCCGCAGCACCAGGCCGAACGACCGGGCCAAGCCAAACCCCGCAGCGCCCGGCCGATCGACCCGCCCGAACCAAACCCCGCAACACCAGGCCGAACGACCCGCCCGAACCGAGTTCTGCAGCGCCCGGCCGAACGGCCCCGGCTGAGCGGAGAGACAGGTTTCAGGAGCGGCGGCGCTTCTTTGATGGGTTGCCTGTGCGGCGGATGTTGCGGTTCTCGTGTTGTTTGAGGGCCGCCTCGTACTCCTCGCGGTGGAGTTTCTCGCCGGGGGCCTCGGTGAGGGAGCGGAAGAAGTAGGCGAGGAGGGAGCCGACGAAGCCGATGGCCAGGAGGCCGCGGAGGGAGGCCTGGCGATCGGGGTCGGGGCGCTTGCCGAAGCTGTCCCAGGTGTTGCGGAAGGCGAGGGCGCTGCAGATCGCGAACATGGCGACGACGAGGATGCTCACGAAGGCGCCGCTGTCGGCGATTTGGAGGCCCTGGTAGGCGAGGCGGAGAACCAGGCAGGCGGCGACGGCGGTCGCGAGGGAGCCGACGGCGACTCCGATGCGGCGAGGGGTGTAGCCGTTGTCGTGGTTCACCCAGGCGGTGCCGAAGAAGCGGAGGGGTTCCGGGCGGGGGCCTCGGGAGCCCGCAGTGTACTGGGTGCCGGTTTCGTCGCTCACGGGACGATTATGGCTCCGGGGTGACCGCGGGCTCCCAGGGGGATCAGCCGCAGCGGGAAGCGACGTAGCCGTCGGTGCCGGTGAGGACGTAGGCGTCCGAGACGAACTGGCCGTCGTCGATGTTGTCCCAGATGTTCGAGGTGCCGTACGGACCCGTGACCGCCGTACCCGGCGTCTGGCAGAAGATCGGGACCTTGGCGCCTTCGGGCAGGACACGGACGATGCTGTACTGCGTCCCCGGGCCGCGGCGGACATTGAGGCGGACGCCCGGCGCGACCGAGTAGTAGCGCAGGTCCGCCGTGGCCGCGGCGGCCGCCGTGACGGTCTCCCCCTCGCCTCTCCCGGCCTCGTCGATGTGGTCAACAGACATGAAAAACCTCCCCCGTTGCGCCCCATGAAAGCCATGGGGTCCCGTTCATTCCCCTAAAACACGCCATGAAACACATGTACGTAACTGGCACACGAACGCTAGCAAGCCGCCTCCGTATCGCACGAGTCATCGACTAGGCTCCGTGCGTCGCGCGCGCGGACGAACAGTACGGGGGTGGTTCCATGGCGCCACAGCAGAACACCGGAGCGAGCGCGGAAGCGGAACTTCCCGAGTACGCCGGTCACTACCGTCTGGAGTCGTGCCTCGGCGCGGGCGGCATGGGTGTGGTGCATCTCGCGCGGAGCACCTCGGGGATGAAGCTCGCGGTGAAGGTCGTCCATGCCGAGTTCGCCAAGGATCCCGAGTTCAGAGGCCGTTTCCGGCAGGAGGTGGCGGCGGCGCGCCGGGTGAGCGGTGCCTTCACCGCGTCCGTCGTCGACGCGGATCCCGAAGCCGAACGGCCCTGGATGGCCACGCTGTTCATTCCCGGACCGACGCTCTCCGAGCATGTGAAGCGGAACGGCCCGATGCCCCCGGCCCAGCTGCGCCGCCTGATGGCGGGACTGGCCGAGGCACTGCGCGACATCCATCGGGTCGGGGTCGTGCACCGGGACCTGAAGCCGAGCAATGTGCTCCTTGCCGAGGACGGACCGAAGGTCATCGACTTCGGCATTTCTCGGCCAAAGGACAGCGAACTGCGGACCGAGACCGGCAAGTTGATCGGTACTCCGCCCTTCATGGCGCCCGAGCAGTTCCGACGGCCGCGCGAGGTCGGGCCCGCCGCCGACATCTTCGCGCTCGGGTCCGTCCTGGTGCACGCGGCGACAGGGCGCGGCCCGTTCGACTCCGACAGTCCGTATGTGGTCGCGTACCAGGTGGTGCACGACGAGCCGGACCTGACCGGCGTACCGGAGGACCTCTCGCCGCTGGTGCTGCGCTGCCTCGCCAAGGAGCCCGAGGACCGGCCCACTCCGGACGAGATGATGCGGGAACTGCGGTCGGTTGCGGCCTCGTACGACACGCAGGCGTTCATACCGGCGCAGCGGCGGACGGGCGAGACCCCGCCGCCTCCGGATCCCCGCGTCGAGGAGCCGGAGGCTCAGCAGCCGTCCAAGCGACGCCGCCTGCGCAAGAAGGTGCTGCTCGCGGCCGGGGCTCTCGTGCTCGTGGCGGGCGGGCTGCTCGCCACGGTTCAACTGCTCGGTGGGGAGCCCGCCCCGGCGCACGGCACGGCGCCCACCACGTCCCCCGCGGGGTTCCGTGCGTGGACAGCGAAGCCCGGGTCCGGGAGCGAAGGGCCGGTCCGGTGTTCGTACGGAGCGGGAAAGCTGCTCTGCGCGCGGCCCGGCCTGGTGTTCGCCCTCGCCCCCTCCGACGGCGCAGTGTTGTGGCGATACCCCACCGACACGGCCCGCTGGAGCGCTCCCCCGGTCCTGTCAGGTGGTCTCGTGCAGCAGCCCCTCGCCGACCAGGGCCGGCGTCTGGAAGCGCTCGACCCCGCCTCGGGCAGGACACGTTGGGAGCGGAAGGTGCCGGCGTACGACTCGGTGCAGCCGGCCGGGAGAATGCTCCTGCTGACCCATACCGACGGCACGGTGACCGGCGTGGACAGCGAGTCCGGCGACACCAAGTGGTCCCGGCCGATAGCGGGGCACAAGGCGCTGGCCTTCTCCTCCTTCGCCGGTGATCCTCTGACGTACCTGGCGAGCGTCTCCGGCGACGGGTCGAGCACGCGCGTCACCGCCGTGGATCCCGTCACGGGTGAGGTGCGGTGGGACGCCCGGCTGAAGGGCGCTCTGCAGCCCTTCGGCACCGCGGGCGGCTCCGTCTTCTTCACGGCTGTCGACAGGGTCTACGGCGATACGCAGGCGGTGGTCCGCTACGACCCCCGGTCCAGGTCGGCGCGCAAGGTGGCGCTGCCCCTTCCCCGTCAGAACGCCCACGCCACCGTGCGCGGGGACGTGGTTTATCTGCTGGCCGCCGGCGGCTCCCTGGAGGCCGTCGACACGGGCTCGGGCAAGCAGCTGTGGAACCTCGAGACCTCGGTGAGCCGGGGTTCGGCGCCGGTCACCGACGGCCGTCATGTCTACGTCAGCGCCGCCGACGGACGCCTGCTCGCCGTGGACGCCCGCAACGGGTCACTCGCCGGGCAGACCCAGGCACGGCTGGGCAGGAACACGGGCCAGGTGGTGGCCACCGTCCCCGAGCCCGTCCTCGCCGACGGCCACGTCTACGCCACCGCCCCCGACGGCACCGTCTTCGCCGTGAACGCCCGTAATCCGGAGGCCTGGTAGCGGGCGAAGCGAAAGAGGCCGCCCCCGAAGAGACGGCCCCTCCAAATCTCGGCCCGGCCTCGACCTCGGCCCGGCCTCGGGCTCAGCCCAGCTCCGGGCTCGGCCCGGCCTCGGGCTCAGCCCAGCTTCGAAACGTCCCGCACCGCGCCCTTGTCCGCGCTGGTCGCCATCGCCGCGTAGGCCCGCAGCGCGGCCGACACCTTCCGCTCCCGGTTCTTGGGCGCGTACACGCCGCCCAGGGCCTGCTCGCGACGGGCGAGCTCGGCGTCGTCGACCAGCAGCTCGATGGTGCGGTTCGGGATGTCGATGCGGATGCGGTCGCCGTCCTCGACGAGCGCGATCGTGCCGCCGGACGCCGCTTCCGGCGACGCGTGGCCGATCGACAGGCCCGAGGTGCCGCCCGAGAAGCGGCCGTCCGTGATCAGGGCGCAGGTCTTGCCGAGGCCGCGGCCCTTGAGGAAGGACGTCGGGTAGAGCATCTCCTGCATGCCCGGGCCGCCCTTGGGACCCTCGTAGCGGATGACGACGACATCGCCGTCCGTCACCTGCTTGTTGAGGATCTTCTCGACGGCCTCCTCCTGCGACTCGCAGACGACCGCCGGGCCCTCGAAGGTCCAGATCGACTCGTCGACGCCGGCCGTCTTCACCACGCAGCCGTCGACGGCGAGGTTGCCCTTGAGGACCGCGAGGCCGCCGTCCTTCGAGTACGCGTGCTCGGCCGAGCGGATGCAGCCCTCCGCCGCGTCCTCGTCCAGCGCCTCCCAGCGCTCGGACTGGGAGAACGCCTCGGCGGAGCGGACACAGCCGGGGGCCGCGTGCCACAGTTCCACGGCCTGAGGGGACGGGGAGCCGCCGCGCACGTCCCACGTCTTCAGCCAGTCCGCCAGGGACGGGCTGTGGACCGCGTGGACGTCCTCGTTGAGGAGACCCGCACGGTGCAGCTCGCCGAGCAGGGCCGGAATGCCGCCCGCCCGGTGCACGTCCTCCATGTAGTACGTGCGGTTCTTCGCGACGTTCGGAGCGACCTTCGCCAGGCACGGCACACGGCGCGAGACCTCGTTGATCTCCTCCAGGCCGAACGGGATTCCCGCCTCCTGGGCCGCCGCCAGCAGGTGCAGGATCGTGTTGGTCGAGCCGCCCATCGCGATGTCCAGGGCCATCGCGTTCTCGAAGGCCGCGAAGGTGGCGACGTTGCGCGGCAGGACCGTCTCGTCGTCCTGCTCGTAGTAGCGGCGGGTGATGTCCATGACCGTGCGGGCCGCGTCGACGTACAGCTGCTTGCGGGCCGTGTGGGTGGCCAGAACCGAGCCGTTGCCGGGCAGCGAGAGGCCGATGGCCTCGGTCAGGCAGTTCATCGAGTTGGCGGTGAACATGCCGGAGCAGCTGCCGCAGGTGGGACAGGCGTTCTCCTCGATACGGAGGATGTCCTCGTCCGAGATCTTGTCGTTCACCGCGTCGGAGATCGCGTCGACCAGGTCGAGCGTGCGGACCGTGCCGTCGACGAGCGTGGCGCGGCCGGACTCCATCGGGCCGCCGGAGACGAAGACCGTCGGGATGTTCAGGCGCAGGGCCGCGTTCAGCATGCCCGGGGTGATCTTGTCGCAGTTGGAGATGCAGATCAGGGCGTCGGCGCAGTGCGCCTCGACCATGTACTCCACGCTGTCCGCGATCAGGTCGCGGGAGGGCAGGCTGTACAGCATGCCGCCGTGGCCCATCGCGATGCCGTCGTCCACGGCGATCGTGTTGAACTCGCGCGGGATGCCGCCGGCCTCGACGATCGCCTCGCTGACGATCCGGCCGACCGGCTGCAGATGGGTGTGGCCCGGCACGAACTCCGTGAAGGAGTTGGCGACCGCGATGATCGGCTTGCGGCCGATGTCCGCGCCGGGTACACCGGAGGCGCGCATAAGGGCGCGGGCGCCCGCCATGTTGCGGCCGTGGGTGACTGTGCGGGACCTCAGCTCGGGCATCGTCGCTCGCTCCTTCGGAGAGTTCTGACTGAGTCGAGCGTACGCCCGTTGCTCCAAGGGATGGACACCGTGTCCGGAATGCGGGATGCACGTCTCGCTCAGAGGGCATCAGGGGCTGGGGGCCTCGAGGAGAGGTCAGGGCCCGGTCAGATGCCCCTGCACCACGGGCGCGACCCGCGCGATGATCTGCTCCACGTCCGCCGACGCCAGCGGCTCCACCTTGATCACGTACCGCAGCATCGCGCACCCCACGAGCTGCGCGGCCGCCAGCTCGGCGCGCAGCTCCGCGTCCGGCCGGTCCAGCTGGGCTGCGATGCGGCGCAGCAGCTGCGAGGCGATCAGCCGGCGGAAGACGGCGGCCGCGGCCTCGTTGTTGACGGCGGAGCGCACGATCGCCAGCAGGGGCGTACGGGTGGTGGGGTTCTCCCAGATGCCGAAGATGAAGCGGGTGAGCCGCTCGCCGACGCCGTCCAGCGGACCGTCGGCGACCGCCTCCGGTGCGTTCAGCGCGGGCGCGAAGGCGACCTCGATCGCGGCCTCGAAGACCTGCTCCTTGGTGCCGAAGTAGTGGTGCACCAGCGCCGAGTCCACGCCGGCCGCCTTCGCGATGCCTCGCACGGACGTCTTCTCGTATCCGCGCTCGGAGAACTCCTCGCGGGCCACGGTCAGGATGCGGTCGCGGGTGTCGGCGGATTCCGTACGGGTACGGCGGCCACGGCGTCGAGCGGTCGGGTCGGGGACCTCGGTCACGGTCTGGGCACCTTCACCGCGGAGGCGAGGTGGAGTCGTGTGAAGGCCAGCGCCTCCGCCAGATCGGCCTCTCGTTCGGCGCTGGACATGGCGCGGCGGGTGTTGACCTCGATGACGACGTGGCCGTCGAAACCGGTCAGGGCGAGACGTTCCAGCAGCTCGGCGCAGGGCTGGTTGCCGCGGCCCGGGACGAGGTGCTCGTCCTTCGCCGATCCCCTGCCGTCGGCGAGGTGGACATGGCCGAGACGGTCTCCCATGCAGTCGACCATGTGCATCGCGTCGGAGCGGGCCGTGGCGCTGTGACTGAGGTCGATCGTGAAGTGACGGTAGTCCTCCTTCGTCACGTCCCAATCGGGGGCGTACGCGAGCATCTCGCGGTCTCGGTAGCGCCAGGGGTACATGTTCTCGACGGCGAACCGCACGTCCGTCTCGTTCGCCATGCGCCAGATCCCGGTGACGAAGTCGCGGGCGTACTGGCGCTGCCAGCGGAACGGGGGGTGCACGACGACCGTGGTCGCGCCCAGCTTCTCGGCGGCCGCCTGGGCGCGCTGGAGCTTGACCCAGGGGTCCGTCGACCACACCCGCTGCGTGATGAGCAGGCAGGGGGCGTGCACGGCCAGGATCGGGATGCGGTGGTAGTCGCTGAGTCTGCGGAGCGCCTCGATGTCCTGGCTGACCGGGTCGGTCCACACCATGACCTCGACTCCGTCGTACCCGAGGCGCGCGGCGATCTCGAAGGCCGTCGCCGTGGACTCCGGGTACACGGAGGCCGTGGACAGCGCGACCTTCGCATCCGGGATGCACACTGGCTCCGCCATGCCGACAGGTTACGGGGTGCGGATGGCTGCTGCGGGGCGCCTATTCGCCGTTGTGGGGTTCGCCACGGGCGGGTGCGGGTGAGTTGTGGTTGCTCGCGCAGTTCCCCGCGCCCCTTCAGGGGCGCTACGCCGAACCCATGTGATCCAGTCGACGCAGGATCACGCCTTCCCTGAGCGCCCAGGGACAGATCTCCAGGCTTTCCACTCCGAACAGGTCCATTGCGCCCTCGGCCACCAAAGCACCCGCGAGGAGCTGGCCGGCACGGCCCTCGCTCACGCCCGGGAGTTCGGAGCGCTGGGCTGCTGACATTCCGGCCAGCTGCGGGACCCATGCCTCCAGGGACTCGCGCTTCAGGTCCCGCTGGACGTACAGACCCTCCGTCGACCGGGCCGCACCCGCAATACGAGCGAGCTGCTTGAAGGTTTTCGAGGTGGCCACGACGTGATCGGGGGCGCCGAAGCGGGTGAACTCGCCCACCGTGCGGGCGATCTGGGCCCTCACATGGCGGCGCAGAGCCCTTATGGACTCCGGGTCGGGCGGGTCGCCGGGGAGCCAGCCGGCGGTGAGGCGGCCGGCGCCGAGCGGGAGGGAGACGGCGGCGTCGGGCTCCTCGTCGATGCCGTAGGCGATCTCCAGGGAGCCGCCGCCGATGTCGAGGACGAGCAGCTTGCCCGCGGACCAGCCGAACCAGCGGCGGGCGGCGAGGAAGGTGAGCCGGGCCTCCTCCGCGCCGGTGAGGACCTGCAGCTCGACGCCGGTCTCGGCCTGCACGCGCGCGAGGACGTCGTCGGCGTTGCTGGCCTCGCGCACGGCGGACGTCGCGAAGGGGAGCACGTCCTCGACGCCCTTGTCCTCGGCGGCCTGCAGGCACTCGTGGACAACGGCGATCAGTTTGTCGACCCCTTGGGAGTCGATCGCTCCGCTCTCGTCGAGCAGTTGGGCAAGGCGCAGTTCCGCCTTGTGCGAGTGCGCGGGCAACGGGCGCGCGCCCGGGTGCGCATCCACCACCAGTAGATGCACCGTGTTCGATCCCACGTCGAGGACACCGAGTCTCATGTACGGAACGCTACTGCCAGCTGGGCGGTACTCCGTATTCGGAGGCGCTGCCGGAGCCGTACGCTGGTCCTGTGCCAAAGACGAAAAGGGCGAAGAACGACAAGTCCGCCAAGGGTTCCTCGCAGGTGAAGCCGGCGCGGCCGGCGAAGCTGTCGAAGAAAGCCAGGGAAGCGGACGAGAAGGGCCTCGACTTCGCCCGCGCGTGGGTGGAGTTCCCGGATCCGGCGGACGACGAGCAGGTCTTCCGGTGCGATCTGACATGGCTCACCTCTCGCTGGAACTGCATCTTCGGCAGCGGCTGCCAGGGCATCCAGGCGGGCCGCGCGGACGACGGGTGCTGCACGCTGGGCGCCCACTTCTCCGACGAGGACGACGAGAAGCGCGTCGCCGAGCATGTGGCGAGGCTCACGCCCGAGATCTGGCAGCACCATGACGAGGGCATGGAGCACGGCTGGGTGTCGGAGGACGAGGACGGCGACCGCCAGACCCGTCCCTTCCAGGGCTCCTGCATCTTCCAGAACCGGCCCGGGTTCGCGGGTGGCGCGGGCTGCTCGCTGCACATCCTGGCCCTGAAGGAGGGCCGCGAGCCGCTGGAGACCAAGCCGGACGTGTGCTGGCAGCTGCCGGTGCGGCGGACGTACGACTGGATCGACCGGCCCGACGACACCCGGGTGCTGCAGGTGTCGATCGGCGAGTACGACCGCCGGGGCTGGGGCCCGGGCGGCCACGACCTGCACTGGTGGTGCACGTCGGCGACCTCGGCGCACGGCGCGGGCGACCCGGTGTACGTGTCCTACCGGGCGGAGCTGACCGAGCTGATGGGCAAGGCCGGCTATGACCGCCTCGTGGAGCTGTGCGAGCAGCGCCTGGCCTCGCAGCTGCCGCTGCTGGCGCCGCACCCCGCGGACCCGGTCGGCTGAGGCGGCCCGCGCTCACGACGTCGTAGGGCTCGGGTCCCCGCTGTCGGCGGGCGGTGGTGTCGAGCCCCTCGGGTCGGTCGGGGCGGAGTCGGTGGGTGTGGGCTCCGGGCCGGGGGACGAGGGCGGTGCGCTCGGAGTGGGGTCCGAGGCCGTCGGGGTCGGTTCCGGGCCGGACGAGGGCGGCGGGGTGTCGGGGCTGCTCGGAGCGGGGGCGGTCGGGGTGGGCGCCGTGCCGTAGCCCTCGATGGAGACTACGGCGCCGGCCGGTGAGACCGTCACCCGTGCGCTCCAGGGGCCGGACGGCTCGCGCAGGTGGTCGACGTACACCTTGATCGTCAACGATTCGCCGGGGGCGAGCGTTCCCGACGACTGGCTGAGGTAGAGCCAGGCGGCTCCCGTGGACGCGGACCAGCGCACCGGCGCGGGTCCGGTCGCGGTGAGGGTGACGAGCGTGGTGTCGCCGTCGTGGCCGGCCGACACCTCGAGGTGTCCGGCGCCCTTCCCGCGGATGCCCGTGACGCTGATGACCTCCACGGAGATGTCGGGCTGGTGGCCCTTGCCGAAAGAGCCACCGGACCGGGTGCTGGCGTTGCCGGCGTTCTCGTAGCCGCCGCCCGACACCTCGCCGCCGAGGCTGATGGGGCCGTGTGCCTCGCTGGCGGTGGCGGAGCGGCCGTCCGCGCCCTCGGCCGGTGAGCCCCGGTAGGCGGCCCACAGGGCGAACACGGGGGCCGCCACCACGGTGGCGACGACCGTCGTCGTGACGGCACGCGCGCGTAGGCGGTCGCGGCGGGCGGCCCGGTCCTTGGGGTCCATCGGGAAGCCGCGCCGGTCGAACCGGGGAACGGCGGTGCCACGCGCGCGTGGCTGATGCGTGACCGCCACGTGCAGGGCCGCACGTGGCGCCTCGAGGACGGGCAGCTCGGCGGGGGTGATCATCGCGCCGGGCCAGCGTCCGGGGATCGCGCGCTCGGCGCTGCGGCGGCAGCGCGGGCAGTCGTCCACGTGCCGCACGAGTTCCCTGCGCAGCGCCGAGCTGAGCACCAGCTGGTTGTCGCCGGTGAGCCGGGCCACGCTCGGGCAGCCGCCGGTCTCGACCACGGCCAGGGCCGCGCGTGTGCGCTCGACCTCGCAGGCGGCGGAGGCCAGCAGTTCGCGGGCGGTGGCGAGGCCCAGGCCCAGTACGGCGGCGACCTCGTGGGCGGCGAGGTGGTGGCGCACGGCGAGTTCGAGCGCCTCGCGCTGCTCCGGGGTGGTGCCGGCGGCCTCCGGCCAGGCGAGCAGGGCGAGTTCGCTTCGGCGCTGCTCCTGGGTGTCGGCGGCGACAGGAGTGCCGGTCTGCCGCTGCTTCTCGCTGCTGTGGCGGCCCGCCGCGTGCGTGCCCTGACGTTTCTGCCTGGTCTCTGCCAGCTTGCGCAGACAGGCCCAGCGGGCCAACGCGTACAGCCAGGCGCGGCGGTCCCCCGGCGCCTGGGGGCCGCGGCGCTTCTCGGCGAGCGCCAGGGCCTCCCCGAGGGCCGCGGTCGCCGTGTCGTGGTCGCACAGCACGGACAGGCAGTAGGTGAACAGCCCGTCCAGATACGGCTCGTAGCGCCCGGGGGGCCGCTGCGCCAGCGTGCGCGCAGCGGCACGGTCACGTGCCTCCCGGCGCGCCTGGTCTGCGCCGGTGATGCGGGGCGAGGTCTCCGGGCTGCTGCTCATCCGTGGACCGTAGGCGGCTCGGGATGAACCCTTCTTCCCCCTTGAGCACTTTTAATCCATACGGGTGAAACGATCCCTCAATCGGGGACAGGAACCGCTTGTTCCGTGGCTGGTTACCGACTGCGGTGGCCGGTTCGCAGGGTGTCGGATCATGTGCCGACTCATGTGCTTGGCCGGCGCGCGGCGGGGAGGGGGGACTCGGGGTCGTCGTAGAGGAGGGAGAGGCGGCGGTCGCGGCCTAGGGTGCGCAATTGCCAGAGCTCGTGGGGGAGTTCGGCGAGGGGGCCGAGGCCTGAGAGGAAGTCCTGGACCTCGTCTCGTAGACGCAGACAGTCGGGCCCGCACTGCTTCGGGTGCGGGCCCGCAGTCCACAGGACCGCACCGTGGCCGTCCTTCAGCAGACGGGACATGAGGTCACGGCCGCTGCCCTGGCTGACTGGACCGCACAGGAACGGGATTCCGTCGGGCGGTACGGGAAACGACGGTGATGCTCCGGCAATCGGGAGGTGCCAGACCGAGAGATTTGGTGCCTCTCGCAGTTCCCGCCAGCGCGAGAGCCACACGGTTTCGGGGCGGCCCGCTCGGGCCATGTCGCGCAGCACCAGGGGGACTTGGGTGCCCAGGTCCGGTGAATCCGGATCTTGCCCGGTCGGCCATCGGTGCGGCGCAAGGTCGAAGTGCCCCAGGGGCAGGGCGAATTCGAGCCGGTCGGGGTCGTCCGTGCGCAGCCTCTCGTCGAGCGACGGATGCAGAGCGGCCGACAGGTCGGAGACTTTCACCGCCGAGCCGCTCTCGCCCCAGGGCTCCCAGCCGGACCCCCGAGACACGTGCAGGGCCCAGCGGACGGAGGAGGAACGGAACGGCGCAGTGGCCACCGTCACGAGGAGACGGCACACGTCAGGAGCATGGTCCCGGCGAATGCGCTGGGCGCGGCCGAGGGCTCGTACGGCGCTCTCAGCATCCCCGGCACGGGTGTAGGTCTCGGCGGCGACGGTCCAGGTGTTGGAGGCCTCCGGGAAGCGGCGCAGTTCCTCGTATGCCTCCGCCTGGACCTCCTGGGCCCAGGCCTGGCGATCGGTGTCGGCCAGGGAAACGAACAGCGACAGTGCCTGGGCAGCGACGGTCAGGGCCTCTTCCGCACCGCCGGTCCTACGGAGCGCCTCGGCGTAGTTGACCAGGGCCCAGGCCGTGCCGAACTGACTGCTGAGAGGCTGGTACAGGCTGGTGGCCTGAGCCAGGTGAGCACGGGCTCCGTCGTTGGCACCTATCGCGAGGGACAGCCGCCCGAGGTTTGTGATCGCCTCGGCTTCGCCCAGGTGGTCGCCCAGGCGCCGCAACGTCTTCTGCGCCTTGCGGTGGGCCTCCTGAGCGGCATACCAGTCGCCTCGACCGACACGGACCAGGCCCAGGGCGTCGTCCGTCTTGGCGATACCCCATTCGTTGTCGAGCGCCCTGAACAGGGCTGCCGCCTTCGCATGCGCCTCTGCCGCTTCGACCAGCCGGCCGGCCCCGTGCTGCGCAGCGCCCAGCAGATTCCACAGCTGCGCCTGCCTGTGGCGGCTTCTCTCCTGCACAAGCGCCGTGTTGCAGCATTCGACGCACGCGTCGCAGTACCGTCGCCAGTTCAGGTAGACGCCCAGGTGGAGGGCGAGATCGCCGACCAGCGGGCTCTCACCGAGTTCGGGGACCTCCAGGACCAGGGCGATCAGGTTCTCGCACTCGCCGTCCAACCACTCCAATGCCTGCGGAAGTTCCATCAGTTCCGGACTCTCGTTGCCGGGCTCCGTGACAGCCAGTCCCAGGCTCGCGACGGCCGCCTTCGTCCGTGCCGTGCAGAAGGGGCCCAGGATCCTCCAGGCGTCAACCCGCTCGGCATGGGCGGCCTCGTCCCCGCGCACGATGTGCTCGACGTAGGCGTGCACCAGAGTGGGCAGGCGCCAGCGTCGGGTCGAGTCGTTCCATGTGACCAGACCGGCCGCCACCAGAGGCTCCAGTCGCTCCACCCGGTTGCCCAGCAGCCTGACGGCCATCTCCCTGCCGAGATCACCGCGGGGAGACAGCGCCAGCCAGCGCAGCGCCTCCGCCTGTTCACCGGGCAGGCTGCGGTACTCGGCGTCGTAGGCCTGCTTGAGGTCATCGAGGGCGTCGAAGATCCCGCCCGCCCCCTCCGCCCGGGCAAGCAGGTTGTCCAGCCCCCTGGGAAACCCCCGGGCGAGCCGAAGCGCCAGCGGCACTCCGCCACACAGTTCGGCCAGGCGGGCCGCCGAGGTGGGATGGCTGCCGTCGGGGTCGACGACTGCCGCGGCGGCCTCGGAGGAAAGCGGCTCCAACATCACCGTCTTCGTACGCGAAAACTCCTCCGGCCTGCGGCGCGAGGTGGCCAGGACATGGAGGCGCGTCCGCAGGGAGGCGTCCCCCACCGAGGTCAGCCACTCCCATGAATCCAGTGCGTCGCACACGAAGAGCGCAGGGCCGGAACGGTTCCGGAGCCAGGACTCGATCTGGTTGCGCACCTCCTGTACGCCCGTCCCGCCGGAGAGGTATCGCACTCCCCCGGGGAACCATCCGCGCCGCATTGCCTCGTGAGCCGCCGCCACCGCGAGTGCGGTCTTGCCCACGCCGGGCATGCCGGTGAGCACGGAGGCGTTGGGCATCCCCACCAGAGCTCCGGCCGGGTCCAACAGGTCGAGGAGCCTGGACAGTTCGTCGTCCCGCCCGACGAACTCGTCCGGATCCGGCGGCAGCGCCAGCGGATCGGCAACGGGGTCGACGGCACGTAGCACCGCGACCATGGCATCGACCGCCCGGTCCAGCGCCGTACCCACGGCACAGACCGTGAAATGCTCCGCAGCGGGCACGGCATACGCAGCCGTCAGGCAGTCGCTGTTCTCGCCGTCTGCGGTCACAGCCTCGAAGTACGCGCTGCTCCCCAGCGCCTCGCGGGCGGCCATGACCAGGCGCTCGGAGGGCCGTACGGATCTGCTGCGAGGCCTCGGCAACACCTCCGTGGCCACGACGACGCCGCCGCCGTACTCCTGCCACTTCGTGCCTCGGCCCAGCACGACCGACACAACGAGCGGCACCTGGAAGTCCTGGCTGACCCTGTACACCGCCTCGCGGGTCTCCGGCTGTGACCACCAACCGCTCGCCACGAGAGCCACGCGCCATGACGTACCCGGCAACTCACCGATATCGACCTGAGTGCGGACTCCGTATGTACGCCGCTCCACCTGGACCAGCCGGGAGCGCAGCACACTGGCCAACAGCCCCGACCCCGGCATGACCATCACGGTCCCGGTCGGCTGCCGGGACTCCCCGCCCCCGCCCCGCACCGCCTCCCGTGGCAACGGCACCTCGATCTCCGGCACCGGCGGTCCCACCCCGCCGACCCGCACCCCCAGCCGCTCGCTCCGGAACGGCACCCCGCCCGCGGTGATCAACGTCAGCTGCAGCTCGGTCTCCAGCCCCTCCGGGCCCTCCGGCGCCTCCCCGATCGCGTAGGTGACGAAGCGAGCGGGCCCGTACGTCCCCCCGAACCGGTGCAGCACCAGGGTCGTGTCGCCGACCGACTCCACCGCGAGCCGGGAGCCGCCCTCGAGCATGCAGCCGATCTCGTACTCCTCGGTGTCGTAGGGCCACGGGCTCGACCCGGTGTCGAACTCGACGTCCACGGTGACCAGGTACTTGCGCCCGTCCTCGACGGACTCGGGCCAGCTCACCAGGGGTTTGAGGCGGACGGAAGGACTGGTCACGGGGCCTCGTCCCCTTCCGGCGCTTCCAGGGCCAGCGTGGTCCCCGGGTGGCCGAAGTAGGCGTACATGAAGCTTGTGAAGAAGCCCTCGATCGCTGCCTCGGCACGGCCGTCGTCGCCCTCGACGACGGCTTGCTCCGCCTGTCGCGCATAGTCCGCACGGTGCGCGGTCAGGGCGTCGGCGAGGTTGACCGGTCCCTGCTGCGCGTTCCTGACCAGGCGGGCCGCGAAGTCGTGGGCGTGGACCTTGCTGACCTCCGCGAGGGTGGCGATGACCGCGCCGGCGCCCCAGCGCAGAAAGATCTCGGCGAAGTTGCGGGGTACGGCGGCGTTGTAGCGACGGTCGACGACCGGGCGGGCGGAGACACAGGAGTTGATCAGCACGGCGGCTCCGGTGGCGTGCAGGGCCGGCATCCTCCAGTCCTCGTCGAGTTCGGGAAACGGGACGCCGCCGAGCGTGAACTCTTCGACGTCTTCCGAGTACTTGCCGTGGCAACGCATCAGAAGCAGGCCGAAGTCGGTCTCCTTGTCCCTGAGGCGGGCGTGCAGATGGCGCATCGTCGTCGACCGCTCCCCGACCTCGTGCCGGCGCACGCTGTCCGAGGGGACGGCGAACTCCGGGTCCTCGTAGACGAGTACGCCGCCTCGGCAGTGCCGGGGGCGGGCGTCGTAGCGCCAGGCGCGGGAGGCGTCGTACACCGTGGTCCAGCGGATGACCGGGAGTGCGGCGCCGATCCAGCCGCCCGTGTCCGCGGGGGACGTCTCGTGCAACGGCTGGCGGTACAGGAGTTCCCACGGGATCTCGTGCGAGGTGTGGTCCCAGACGACCAGCCGCGGGTTCTCGGCCGCTCTCAACCCGTCGACCCAGTCCGCCAGTACCGTCTCCGTGCGCCACCAGCCCTTGACCAGCCGATAGGTGGCGCGCCAGCCGGACCTCTCGCCCAGTTCGACGAGACGGGCCGGGCCGAGGCCGGGCTGTCGCCGCTGGTCGAGGTCGGTGGGCCGGTTCGCACCGCGGACCCTGCCCCGGTGGTGCAGATACAGCTCGAAGCTGGGCCGTCCGGCGTACGTGGTGTTCTTGACGCACAACAGGGCGGTTCCGGGCGGCAGTTCGGCGGAGAGCTGGGCGTTCTCGGGGTCGAAGCCCTGGGGCTCGGGGGGTTCTTCGACGCCGTCGAGGTCGTACTCGGCGTCGTGGTCATGGAGGTCGCGGGGCGGGTACGGCGTGCCGTTCTTCTGAGCCGGGGGCGCCTCGTCGGCGTACAGCCTGCCGCGCAGGTTCAGCGGCTCCGTGGTCATGGCAGCTCCGCCGGTCTGCGCCGGGGGGCCACGACGAGGGCCGCGCCGAGGGCCTCGGCGAGCTGCGCGGGCAGTTCGGCGTACTGGTCGAGGTCCGGGGCCACGACCACCGCCCGCAGCCGGTTCAGCGTCGAGGCCGTGGCCGCGACCCGCAGGGCGTCCGTCACACCCTCCCGCCGCACTCCGCTCGGGGTACGGCCGCGCAGGCTCGCGTCCAGGGGTACGTTCCCGCGGCCGTCGGTGACGACGACGAGCAGGGCCTCGTCGACCACGGCACGCCCGCGGCGCAGGAAGCGGCGCAGTTCGTGGATGCCGAGGTCGAGGGCGTGCGCCAGGGGGCTGGCGGTGCCGGGCTCGCGATCGAAGGTGTCCAGGACCGCCGGGTCGAGCAGCGAGGGGACGCGGACGCGTTCGGCGCACAGGTCGAGTTCGGCGGTGCGGTGGCCGAACTCGACGACCGTGACGGCGGCGTTCGTCTCGTACGCCCAGCGCAGGTGCGGGGCGAGGGCGGGGGCGGGGTCCCAGTCGCGGCAGGAGTGGTCGAGCACCAGGACCAGGGCGTGCGCGGGCTCCGGACGGCGACGGTACTGCCGCAGGTCCACGGCGCGCAGGGCGAGGGGCCGGTTCGGGTGTTCCGGGTGTGTCGGCTGTTCCTGGTGTTCCGCGTGTGCGGCGGATTCCGGGTGCTCCGGGTGCTCCGGTTGAAGCAGTCGGGACGTGGCCGCCTGGATCATGCTCGGCACGAGCGCCAGGTCGTGCACGTCGTTGGCGCGCATCGTCCCGACCGGGCGGCCCTGCAGCCGCCGGGCCGCGCTGCGCCGGCGGCCGGGCGGGCGCAGCGAGCCGAGCTGGGGCAGGGCATCCGGCGAGTCCTCCGGGTACGGGTCGGAGTTCGGGTACGGGTACGGGGGCGCCGTCGCGGGAGGCGTCACCGGGGCCGCGGGCAGGGGCTGCGGCGGGGCGGGGGCTGCCACCGGGACGGGCGTGGGAAGGGCGGCGGTCGGGGTGGGCTGCGCCTCGGCGGACTCCGGGACGTGGCTCGGGGCGGCGGGCGGCGTTTCCGGGCGGAGGTCCGGGCGGGGCGGAGGTGGCGTGATGCCCAGCAGCACGGCGGCCTCCGTGACGTGGTGTGCTTCGACGCGGGGGTGTTGGGAGGCGGGCGGCGCTTGGACGCCGGGGCGCTGCAGCGCGGACGGCGCTTCCGCGCGGTGCCCGTCCGGCTTCCTCTGCTCGGCCTCCGCCGCCGCTTGGGCCTCGGCCTCGGGGCCCGCCGCCTCCGCCACGGCCTCCCCCTCCGCCCCCGCCCGCGCCGCAAGCGCCCGGGCAATACGGGCGAGGCCCAGCCCCCTCCGCATGCCCGTGTCCGGAGGGACCAGGCCGACCGCCAGGTCTAGTGCCTCCGGGGTCGGCAGGGGCCGCCGGCCGGTCCCGGGGACGTAGGGGAAGGCCGGCAGCGCGGCGACGAGGGCCTCGCGTTCGGCGGGCAGGTCCCAGAAGCGGTCCGTGCCCAGGCGCCACAGCGCCTCGTTCAGGTGCTCCGCCTCGACGCGCAGCGGGAATCGGTCCAGGAGGTGCGGTGAGAGCCGGGCGGCCTCGGTGCGGTCCGCGGCCGCCAGCCAGTGGGCGCGCGGGTGCCAGCGGAGGCTGTGGCCGTGCATCTCGACGTGGGCCGCGTCGGCGCCGAGCAGGGTCACGGCGGCACGGACGACGGCGGGACCCGCCTGGCAGAGGTCGGGGACGAGGACCACCGGGGGCGCGGCTCCCGGCTCCTCGACCAGCAGTCCCGGTACGAGGCGGAAGCCGTCGTCGCCCAGCCTCGGGCGCAGCCACAGATCCTCCTCGCCGAGCCACGAGCCCAGGGTGCGGACCGCTCCGCCCGTCCCGGTGTGCGCGGCGAGCCAGGCGCCGAGCGGGGGCAGCAGCTCCGGGTCGAGGCCGAGGAAGAGGATGCCGCCCGCGCCGGGTTCGGTGGCGAGGCAGGACAGCAGCGTGAGGGCCC
The DNA here is from genome assembly GCF_042895385.1 of Streptomyces sp. NPDC001401. NCBI lineage: Bacteria > Bacillati > Actinomycetota > Actinomycetes > Kitasatosporales > Streptomycetaceae > Streptomyces > Streptomyces sp. NPDC001401. The sequence goes on along the minus strand of NZ_JBIAWI010000010.1, from coordinate 402,448 downwards.
GGGTGACGGCGTCCTCGTCACCCGCCCTCCGTGCGGCGTCGGCAGTACCGTCCCGCACGATCAGTCCCGGCTGTCCGAGAGCAGTTCCTGTACGAGGGTGTCGTCCTCCTCGCTCCACACCGGGAGCGTGCCCGTGTCGCCGCGCCCCCTGCGGTGGACGAGCGCCGGTTTCGCGACCTGGCGCAGGTGCCGGCCGGTCACCTGCCTGTCGTTTTCGATCGCGGCGAGTGCGCGGGCGGCCCTGAGCAGGACGATCTCCCCCCGGTGCCCGGCGAGCCGGAAGCCCTCGGCGAGGGCGGCGCAGCCTTCGTAGACCTCGGGCCCGCAGGTGACGTCGGCGAGGCGCAGGCGTGCCGCGTCCAGCTCGGCCCGCTTCTCGGCGTCCAACCGCAGCGCCTCCGCCATGAACTCCGAGGCCGGATCGCCCCGTTCGGCCTCGAAGCGCAGCACGGTCTCCACGATGCGCCGCCGCTGCCGCGCCTGGGACTCGGACTCGACGGTGGCCACCAGGCCGAAGCGGTCCAGGAGTTGGGGGCGCAGCCCGCCCTCGTCCGGGTTCATGGTGCCCACCAGGGTGAACTCCACGTGCTGGGTCTGCTCGGAGCGGTGGTCGCGTTCCAGGGCGAGGATGCCCGTGGAGGCCGCGTCCAGGATGATGTTGACCAGGTAGTCGTCGAGGAGGTTGATCTCGTCGACGTACAGCATGCGGGCCTTGGAGCGGGACGCCTGCACGAGGAGTCCGTCGGACTTGCGCGGTCTGCCCCGCATGAGTTCCTTGATCCGCCAGCCGCCCAGCACCCGGTCGTCGGTGGCTCCGATCGGCATCGTCACGGGCAGGCCGCCGACCGCCATCTTCGTGAAGGCCCGCACGGTCGTGGTCTTGGCGGTGCCGCGCTGCCCGGTGGCCAGCACCCCGCCGACGGCCGGACACACATACGCGATCTCCAGCGCGGTCCGCAGCTCCTCCTGGCCGACGAGCAGCGCGTACGGCAGCACGGTGTCGAGCGCGGCGGCCTCCTGGACGGCGGCGTCGTGGTCGAAGTCGCCGTATCTCCCGGGCAGTTCGTCCGTCATGTGGTCGGTCACGCGCCCCGTCGTGTCATCCGTCGTGTCATCCGTCGTGTGGTCGGTCATGGCTGTCCCTGTCCCTGTCCCCCGGTCGGGCCCGGGGTCGGTTCCGCGGTGTACCGGAAGGCGGGTGGCAGCGGTACGCCCTGGCGCCACAGGTCGCACCACCACGCCGCGAGCTCCCGCTCCTTCGCCGGGTCGTCGGGGACCTTCGTGCCCAGGGCCTGCAGCAGCGCGAACCGGTGCAGGTCGAAGGCGACGTGGAGTGACTCGCCGTACGCCAGGGCCGCCTGCACGGCGCCACGGCAGGCGACCCACGACACGACGAGCGGCACCAGCTCCAGCGCCAGCCACCAGCCCGTGCGGGCGAGCACGACCGCCGCGACCAGAGCGGTCGCCGCCGTCGTCACCGCCATCCGGGCCGCGCCGTCCACCGTGTCCCGCCGGTCGTCGACCACCGCGCGGGTCTGCTCGCCGAGCAGCGGGTACAGCCGGGGCCACGCGACCACGGCGTCGTAGCCGAAGGCGCGGCCCGCCGTGTCCTCCGCGGCGGCGAGGGCGTTGCCGAGGGCCGTGGGGCGGACCAGATGGTCCAGGAGCGGGTAGCGGCGGCGCAGTTCGGCCCCGGCGACGCCCGCCCGCTGGACCGCGTCGGGCCCGGCGACGGAGTCGGGGACGGTCCACGCGCGCGGAGATCCCGGCGGGAAGGGGCCGACGGAGGGCAGTTCCGCCCGCTGCTCCCAGGCCTTCTTCCGTCTGATCTGCCGCTCCCGGGCCCACTTCGCGCCCAGCCGCTCGGGCCACGCCCCTTCCAGCAGCCGCACCATGGCGGTCTGCAGCGGAGCGAGCAGTACGGCGACGAGGGTGACTCCGAGAACGAGCAGCACCACCTCGCCCACGCCGAGCGCCGTCGCCGTGGCCCAGGCCCTGCCGAACCTCAGACCGCCGCCGACCGGGGCCGCCCAGCCGCGCGCGCCCGCCCAGAACAGCAGCAGGACGAAGAACACGGCGGCGTACGTCGGCAGATATCCGACCAGGAAGAACCGCCGTCCCGCGCCGAGCGCGGCGGGCGGCTGCAGCGCGGCGTCCAGCTTCATCGCACCAGCTCCATGGGGCCGTGGTCGGCGGCCGGGCACCGCGGGTGCAGCCGCTCGTCGTAGTACGCGCGTGCCTCGCCCACCCCGCACACCCGGCACACGAACAGGACGATCCGGTACTGCGTCGACATGCCGAGCAGCCCGGCCCGGTCTCCGGCGCCCCACTCCGCGCTGCCGTAACCGGGGGGCGGGGCCCCGGCGACCCCTAAGGACGCCTGCACGCGCGCGTGGCTGCTGATTCCGATTCCGGGCCCCTCGCGCGGCAGCCCCGGCACCCGGATCGCCACCCCGCGGTACTCCGGATGGGCCAGGAAGAGCGCATCGAGCCGACGGGCGACCTCGGGGGCGCGGTCCCGGTCCGGGTCGACCTCGATGGCGGACTCGTACCCCGTCAGCCCGGTGTCGACGAGACCGCCGTACAGCTCTCGCGCCCACCTGATCCGGTCGTCCTCCGACACCGGCCCACCCTTCTGCCCCCGCGGTGCGGCCCCTCCACGACATGTCCCGCCATGGCGTTCGGCAGTCGCGATTCTACGAAGATCGACCACCTCGGGGAGGCGCATTGCGGCAACTCCACGCCCTCTCCACGAGCTTCCGCGCCCTTGGGGCGCAGGCGTTGTCAGTGGGCTCGGTTACGGTTCTCGACATGGCTGCCCGTACCAAGTCCACGAAGGACCGCCCGTCCTACCGCTGCACGGAGTGCGGCTGGCAGACGGCCAAGTGGCTCGGCCGCTGCCCCGAGTGCCAGGCGTGGGGGACGATCGAGGAGTACGGCGCGCCCGCGGTCCGTACGACGACGCCGGGGCGCGTCACCACCTCCGCGGTGCCCATCGGCCAGGTCGACGGCCGCCAGGCGACCGCCCGCTCCACCGGCGTGCCCGAGCTGGACCGGGTGCTCGGCGGCGGGCTCGTGCCCGGTGCGGTGGTGCTGGTGGCGGGCGAGCCCGGCGTGGGCAAGTCGACACTGCTGCTGGACGTGGCGGCGAAGTCGGCGAGCGACGAGCACCGCACGCTCTACGTCACGGGCGAGGAGTCGGCGAGCCAGGTGCGGCTGCGCGCCGACCGCATCAAGGCCATCCACGACCACCTGTACCTCGCCGCCGAGACCGATCTGGCCGCCGTGCTCGGCCACTTGGACGCGGTGAAGCCGTCGCTCCTCATCCTGGACTCCGTCCAGACCGTGGCCTCCCCGGAGATCGACGGCGCCCCCGGCGGCATGGCCCAGGTGCGCGAGGTGGCCGGCGCGCTCATCCGCGCCTCCAAGGAGCGCGGGATGTCCACCCTCCTTGTGGGCCATGTCACCAAGGACGGGGCCATCGCCGGCCCCCGGCTCCTCGAGCACCTCGTGGACGTCGTCCTCAGCTTCGAGGGCGACCGGCACGCGCGCCTCAGGCTCGTACGGGGCGTCAAGAACCGCTACGGCACCACGGACGAGGTCGGCTGCTTCGAACTGCACGACGAGGGCATCACGGGCCTCGCCGACCCGAGCGGACTTTTCCTGACCAGACGTGCCGAACCGGTCCCCGGCACCTGTCTGACGGTGACCCTGGAGGGCCGCCGCCCGCTGGTCGCCGAGGTCCAGGCACTCACCGTCGACTCGCAGATCCCCTCCCCGCGCCGTACGACCTCGGGCCTTGAGACCTCCCGCGTCTCGATGATGCTCGCCGTGCTGGAGCAGCGGGGCCGGATCAGCGCGCTCGGCAAGCGGGACATCTACTCCGCGACGGTCGGCGGAGTGAAGCTCTCCGAGCCCGCCGCCGACCTCGCCGTCGCCCTCGCGCTGGCGTCGGCGGCGAGCGACACCCCGCTGCCCAAGAACCTGGTCGCGATCGGCGAGGTCGGCCTCGCGGGCGAGGTCAGACGGGTCACGGGCGTCCAGCGCCGGCTCGCCGAAGCACACCGTCTGGGCTTCACGCACGCGCTCGTTCCGGGCGACCCCGGCAAGATCCCTCCGGGTATGAAGGTCCTGGAAGTCGCGGACATAGGGGACGCTCTGAGAGTCCTTCCACGCTCCCGTCGCCGAGAGGCCCCACGGGACGAGGAGGACCGCCGGTAGACTTTGCCCTGGTCTCGCCCGTCCGTACGAACAGAATGTGCGAAACGGGGGCGCCCCAGAACCTGCGACCGGAGGAGTGCAGTGGCAGCCAACGACCGGGCGGCAGCTCCCGGAAAGTCCGGCGGGAGTTCCGGTGCCGATGGCCTGATGCGCGCCTCGCTGAGCGCCGTGGCTCCCGGCACGGGCATGCGCGACGGGCTCGAGCGGGTACTCCGCGGCAACACCGGCGGTCTCATCGTGCTCGGCTTCGACAAGACCGTCGAAACGATGTGCACCGGCGGTTTCGTGCTGGACGTCGAGTTCACGGCCACGCGCCTGCGTGAGCTGTGCAAGCTCGACGGCGGCATCGTGCTCTCCTCCGACCTGTCGAAGATCCTGCGGGCGGGTGTGCAGTTCGTGCCCGACGCGACGATCCCGACCGAGGAGACGGGCACCCGGCACCGCACGGCGGACCGGATCTCCAAGCAGGTCGGCTTCCCGGTCGTCTCCGTCTCCCAGTCGATGCGCCTGATCGCTCTTTACGTCGACGGTCAGCGCCGCGTCCTGGAGGACTCCGCGGCGATCCTGTCCCGCGCCAACCAGGCCCTCGCGACCCTGGAGCGCTACAAGCTCCGCCTGGACGAGGTCGCGGGCACGCTGTCGGCGCTGGAGATCGAGGACCTGGTGACGGTCCGCGATGTGTCGGCGGTGGCCCAGCGCCTGGAGATGGTGCGCCGCATCGCCACCGAAATCGCCGAGTACGTGGTCGAACTGGGCACCGACGGGCGTCTCCTCGCCCTCCAGCTCGACGAGTTGATCGCGGGCGTGGAGCCCGAGCGCGAGCTGGTCGTCCGGGACTACGTCCCCGAGCCCACGGCCAAGCGCTCCCGCACGGTCGACGAGGCCCTCTACGAGCTGGACGCCCTCACCCACGCCGAGCTCCTCGAACTGCCCACCGTGGCAAGGGCGCTGGGCTACACGGGCTCTCCGGAGGCCCTCGACTCGGCGGTCTCGCCCCGCGGTTTCCGCCTGCTGGCCAAGGTGCCGCGCCTCCCGGGCGCCATCATCGACCGTCTCGTGGAGCACTTCGGCGGCCTGCAGAAGCTGCTCGCCGCGAGCGTCGACGACCTGCAAACCGTCGACGGCGTCGGCGAGGCCCGGGCCCGAAGCGTACGGGAGGGCCTGTCCAGGCTGGCGGAGTCGTCAATCCTGGAGCGGTACGTCTAGGCAGGTCGGCACGGTCCGGCCGCGCCCCAAAGGGGCGCGGGGCTGCATCAATATGCGGCTCCGCCGCGCGGGCGCGACCAGCCACGACGGAGCCGCACACGAACGACGGCCCATCGCGGCGCACCCCAGCGGAGCGCCTAGTCGTCCTTGAGCATGAACGAGATCTGCGTCCTCGCGAACCCCGGTGCCGCCGCCTCCACCAGATACGTGCCGGCCCCGGCCGACCCCGCCGGAGGCGTCGCGCACTCGGGAGCACTCGGCTTGCGGTCCCACTTCACGGTGTAGGTGATGCTGCTGCGGTTGGGCACCCGGAACACCATGCTGCCGGAGCCCTGGGGGCAGTCGGCGGAGGACCAGTAGTTGTCGTCGCTGCCCGCCTGGGTGATCGTCAACACCGAGCTCTTCGGCCCGAGGTCGATCTTGCAGTCGAGGCCCGAGGAGTTCGTCGCGGTCAGCAGCAGAGCGGGCGTCTGACCGGGCGAGTACGTGTTGTGGAGGCTTCGCACGGTCAACCTCACGGCGCTCGCCGTGCAGTTGGGGATCGAGGAACTCGCCGGAATCGTGTCGCCCCTGCCGACCCCGATGCCGGAGCCGACACCGGCCGTACCGCCGCCGGCCGCCCCTTCGGAGCCCCCGGTCCCGGAGTCCGAGCCGGAACCGGACCCCGAACTGCCCCCGGAATCCGACCCGCTGGAGCCCCCGCCGCTCGACTCGTCGCGCCCGCCCGGCGCTTGGCTGATCGCCGGACCCGAACTCGACGGCCCCGCAGTGATCGTGGGCGCGGGAGTGTTGCCGTTCGCCCCGTCGTCCTTCTTGCCGCCGCCACCGCCCGACAGGACGATCCAAGTGATCAGCAGCGCCAACAAGGCGACCACAGACACGAGTACGACCCTCCGTCGCCAGTAGATGGAGGAGGGGAGCGGCCCGACAGGATTGCGCAGAGATCCCACGGCGCAAACTGTACGAGAGATCGGCGCCTTCGCTTGCCCCACCCGCCGCCGATTCGTCAACTTTTCCGGATCATCATCCCGGTCCGCACGACGCACCGCGCGCGGGACGGCGGCCCAACCGCCCGGGGCCATGGCAGGATCGGAAACGCCATGACTGCGCCCACGAAGCCCCCGCACAGCAGCCCCGCCGACGGCCCGGCCGACGCCCTCGCCGGCTCCCCTCCCGGCGAGGACCACGAGACTCTCCATACCTCCGTCATCGACTGGTTCGACGAGCACGCCCGCGACCTGCCGTGGCGGCTCCCGGAAGCCGGCCCCTGGGGTGTGATGGTCAGCGAGTTCATGCTGCAGCAGACACCGGTCAACCGCGTGCTGCCCGTCTACGAACACTGGCTGGCCCGCTGGCCGCGCCCCGCCGACCTCGCCCGGGAGGCCCCCGGCGAGGCCGTCCGCGCCTGGGGCCGGCTCGGCTACCCGCGCCGCGCTCTGCGGCTGCACGGCGCCGCCGTGGCCATAACGGAGCGGCACGGCGGGGACGTACCGACCGACCACGCCCAGCTCCTCGCGCTGCCCGGCATCGGCGAGTACACGGCCGCGGCCGTCGCCTCCTTCGCGTACGGGCAGCGGCACGCGGTGCTCGACACCAACGTCCGCCGGGTCTTCGCGCGCGCTGTCACCGGCGTCCAGTACCCGCCGAACGCCACCACCGCCGCCGAACGCAAGCTCGCCCGCGCCCTGTTGCCCGAGGACGAGCAGACCGCCGCGCGGTGGGCGGCCGCCTCCATGGAGCTCGGCGCACTCGTCTGCACGGCCAAGAACGAGACCTGCCACCGCTGCCCCATCGCCGCGCAGTGCGCCTGGCGGCTCGCGGGCAAGCCCGAGCACGACGGGCCGCCGCGGCGCGGGCAGACGTACGCGGGGACGGACCGGCAGGTGCGCGGCAAACTGCTCGCCGTACTGCGCGAGGCCCACGCACCCGTGCCGCAGGCGGCCCTCGACCGGGTGTGGCACGAGCCGGTGCAGCGTGCGCGGGCGCTCGACGGGCTCGTCGCGGACGGACTCGTGGAGCCGCTGTCCGGTGGTTTGTATCGGCTGCCGTTGACGTAACCCCTCGTAACGTCACGGCGCATCACACTCCACCGTCCTGCCAAATCGCCCCATAGCCATGTGATTCGGTGCACGTGTTTACCCCGTTCCTACGTCCGTTACACAACCGACGGACAGCCGATTGCTAGCCGAGCGTTGCTTCGGACAGCGCCGTGACAACACCTCCGTAGCTTCATTTGCGTGCCCGGCAGAAGCGGGCTGTTACGGAACAGACCGACGGCGATCAAGCCGGCCGGGAACGGGGATCGGGAGGCGGTTCAACATGGCGCAGGGAGAGGTGCTCGAGTTCGAGGAGTACGTCCGCACCCGGCAGGACGCGCTGCTGCGCAGCGCCCGCCGGCTGGTCCCGGACCCGGTGGACGCGCAGGATCTGCTCCAGACGGCGCTGGTCAGGACGTACGGCCGCTGGGAGACCATCGAGGACAAGCGGCTCGCGGACGCCTACCTGCGCCGGGTGATGATCAACACGCGCACCGAGTGGTGGCGGGCCCGGAAGCTGGAGGAGGTCCCGACCGAGCAGCTGCCCGACGCCTCGGTCGACGACTCCACCGAGCAGCACGCGGACCGCGCCCTGCTGATGGACATCATGAAGGTTCTCGCTCCCAAGCAGCGAAGCGTCGTCGTCCTGCGACACTGGGAGCAGATGTCGACGGAGGAGACGGCCGCGGCCCTGGGCATGTCGGCCGGAACGGTCAAGAGCACGCTGCACCGGGCGCTCGCCCGGCTCCGTGAGGAGCTGGAGAGCCGCGATCTGGACGCACGCGCGCTGGAGCGTGGGGAGCAGGAGCGTTGCGCGGTCTGACCGACTCGGGCCGAGGGACCTTGCAGGCGGCGTTCACGGCGGTGGCCGTGCTCGCCGCCCTCGCCCTTTTCGTCTCCGCCTGCGCTACCGGCGGCACCGGCGCCCGTGACGAGGGCCCGGCGCACACCGACTCGGTGATGGGCGCCGCTGCCTCGCCCACGCCCACTCCCAGTCCCTCCAAGACCACGCATGTGGACGCGGTCAAGCTCGTCAAGGACGACCCGATGGTCTCTGCGGAGGTCAAGCGCGGCCTGAAGCCGTGTGTCGCGGACGAGTACCCGATCGACGTGTCGTACGGCGAACTGACCGGCGGATACTCCGACGACATCGTGGTGAACGTGCTGACCTGCGGGGACGCGGTCGGAGTCGGCTCGTATGTGTATCGCGAACAAGGCGGTCGGTACGAGAATGTCTTCCGGACCGAGGAACCCCCGGTCTACGCGGAGATAGACCGCGGCGACCTGGTGGTGACGAAGCAGGTGTACGAGAAGGATGATCCGATGTCGAGTCCGTCCGGTGAGATCGTGACTACGTACATCTGGGCCTCGGGCCGCTTCGTCAAGCGGTACAACACGCGCAACGACTACAGCAACGCCGTCGGGGGCGACGAGTCGCCGTCTTCGTGAACCGTTCGGGCGGCCCGGACCGATCCACCAGTAGCAGTGCGTACGCCACGACCGACACGAGAACTGAGAGCAGCGGGATGGCAGACCAGACCCATGTCCTGTTCGTCGAGGACGACGATGTCATCCGCGAGGCCACCCAGCTCGCCCTGGAGCGGGACGGCTTCGCGGTCACGGCCATGCCCGACGGGCTGTCCGGCCTGGAGGCGTTCCGGACGAACCGGCCCGACATCGCGCTGCTCGACGTCATGGTGCCCGGCCTGGACGGGGTCAGCCTGTGCCGCCGTATCCGCGACGAGTCCACCGTGCCGGTGATCATGCTGTCGGCGCGGGCCGACTCGATCGACGTCGTGCTGGGCCTTGAGGCGGGCGCCGACGACTACGTGACCAAGCCGTTCGACGGTGCCGTGCTGGTCGCGCGCATCCGTGCGGTGCTGCGGCGTTTCGGTCACGCGAGCGGCGGCGACCGGTCGGACGAGGCCCCGTCCGAGGTGGCCGGCGGTGTGCTGAACTTCGGTGATCTGGAGATCGACACCGAGGGCATGGAGGTACGCCGGGCCGGGCAGCCGGTGGCGCTGACGCCGACCGAGATGCGACTCCTCCTGGAGTTCTCCTCCGCGCCGGGCACGGTCCTGTCGCGCGACAAGCTGCTGGAGCGGGTGTGGGACTACGGCTGGGGCGGAGACACGCGCGTGGTGGACGTCCATGTGCAGCGACTGCGTACGAAGATCGGCCAGGACCGGATCGAGACGGTCCGCGGCTTCGGCTACAAGTTGAAGGCCTGAGCGGGGACACCAGGGACATGCGGGGGATCTTCCGGAGCCCGGCCGCTGCCAACGCGGCAGAAGGCACGGGCATGCGCACCGGCCTCAGATGGAAACTCAGCGCGGCCATCGCACTGGTCGGCGCGCTGGTGGCGATCGCACTGAGCCTGGTCGTGCACAACGCGGCCCGGGTCTCGATGCTGGACAACGCGCGCGACCTGGCGGACGAGCGCATCCGGATCGCGCAGCGCAACTACGAGATCCCCAGCCGGACCCTCTTCCCCAACATCAAGATCGACGACCCCCGGCTGCCGTCGGCGCTGCGGGCGAAGGTCGAGGAGGGCCGGCGGGCGACTTTTGTGACCGACCGGCCGGGCGGGGCGCCGGACATCTGGGCCGCAGTACCGGTCAAGGACGGGCATGTGCTGTCGCTGCACACCGGGTTCACCGACCGCAGCACGAACATCCTCAAGGACCTCGACCAGGCCCTGGTGATCGGCTCCATCGCGGTCGTCCTCGGCGGCAGCGCGCTGGGCGTGCTCATCGGCGGCCAGCTCTCGCGCCGGCTGCGCAAGGCTGCGGCCGCGGCGAACCAGGTCGCCAAGGGCGAGTCGGACGTACGGGTGCGGGACGCCATCGGCGGGGTCGTACGGGACGAGACCGACGACCTGGCGCGTGCGGTGGACGCCATGGCGGACACGCTGCAGCAGCGGCTGGAGGCCGAGCGCAGGGTCACCGCGGACATCGCGCACGAGCTGCGCACCCCGGTGACGGGCCTGCTGACGGCGGCCGAACTGCTCCCGCCCGGCCGCCCGACGGAGCTGGTCCTGGACCGCGCGAAGGCCATGCGCACCCTGGTCGAAGACGTCCTGGAGGTGGCCCGCCTCGACAGCGCCTCCGAGCGGGCCGAGCTGCAGGACATCATGCTCGGCGAGTTCGTCGCCCGGCGGGTGGCGGCGAAGGACCCGTCCGTCGAGGTGCGGGTGGTGCACGAGTCGATGCTCACGACCGACCCGCGCCGCCTGGAGCGCGTGCTGTTCAACCTGATCGCCAACGCCGCCCGGCACGGCAAACCGCCGATCCAGGTCACCGTCGAGGGCCGGGTCATCCGGGTCCGCGACCACGGCCCCGGCTTCCCCTCCGACCTGCTCGCCGAGGGCCCGAGCCGCTTCCGCACGGGCAGCGCCGACCGCGCGGGCCACGGCCACGGACTCGGCCTTACGATCGCTGCCGGCCAGGCCCGCGTACTGGGCGCCCGCCTGACCTTCCGCAACGTACGCCCGGCGGGCGCACCGGATCACGTACCGGCGGAGGGCGCGGTGGCGGTGCTGTGGCTGCCGGAGCATGCGCCGACGAACACGGGCAGTTACCCGATGCTGCCGTAGGGACCTTCAGGCGGTGGCGACCAGCAGCTCCTCCCCTCTCGACGGCCGCAGCCCGTCCGTCCGGTCCGCGAAGTACCGCTGTTCGAGATCAGCCGCCGAGATGTGCCGGACCTCCCGGAAGCCGGCCTCGCGGGCCAGGGCGAGGATCTGCGGCGGCCGGTAGAAGCTGAGGAAGGGTGTCCCGGCCGCTCGGGCGCCCTTCATCGCGACCTCGAGCTGCGGACGCTCCTCCGGTTCGACGTCCTCGATGGGCCGCAGGAAGGTCGTGACCAGCATCGAGCCCGGGGCGAGGCGCGCGACGAGCCGGAAGGTCGCCTCGACCGTCTCCGGGGTCAGGTACATCGTGACGCCCGCGGACGCCACCACGGCAGGCCGGCCGGTATCGAGGCCGGCCCCGAGCAACTGCCCCCACCAGTCCCCCTCGAAGTCGACCGGCACGAGCCGCAGCCACTCGGGAACGCCGAGGCCGAGATCCGCGAGCCGCCGCCGCTTCCAGGCCTGCGGCCCGGGCCGGTCGACCTCGAACACCCGCAGCCCCCGGGCACCGGCCTCCGGCCGCCGCTGCGCGAACGTATCGAGCCCGGCACCGAGAACCACGTACTGATCCACCCCCTCCCCCGCCCGCTCCACGACCAGGTCCTCGACGAACCGGGCCCGGGCCACGATGGACGCCCGGGTGCGGCGCGTGGCGTGCACGTCCATGTCGGGCCGGTCGCGCCACCCGTCACCCGGATCCGCGAGCCGCAGCCCGATCTCGTCCTCAAAGACATGCGGCGGCGGATCGGCCCGCAGGTGCAGCGCCCGCCAGAGGGCCACGCGGACGGCCGTGTGGTCGGCGGCGACGGTGTCGGCGATCATGTCCTTCCCCATGCCGGTCAGCCGAAGTCCTTCGAAAAGTCCAGCTCCTCGCTGCGCTCGGTCAGCGAGTACCAGTTGCCGTTGTCGTCGCGGAAGATCGCCTCGATGCCGTACGGCCGCTCCTGGGGCGACTGCAGAAACTCCACGCCCCTCGCCCTGAAGGTCTCGTAATCCCCGCGACAGTCGTCCGTACGGAACGCCCCCGCGCCCAGCACCCCCTTGCTGACCAGCTTCTTCAACGCCTCGGCGGACTCGGGGTCGAGGCCCGGGCCGTCCAGGCTCATCAACGCCAGCTCGACCCCCGCCTGCTCCTTGGCGCCGACGGTGACCCACTTCATGTCCCCCATCGACACCTCGTCCCGCACCTCGAAATCCAGCTTCTCGGTGAAGAAGGCCTTGGTGCGCTGCTGGTCGAACGTCCAGACGGTGGTGATGCCCAGCCCCAAGATCATGGATCTGCTCTCCTCGGCTCAGTCACGGTGTCCTGTTCGTCACCGTAGGCAGGGCCGGGTCCTGGGCGCTTCTTCAAAGTTGCGGTGGGGAAGCCGCCGGCCCACAGCATCGCGTAGCACCCGGGGATCAGGGCGGCCCCCCGGCCGACATGCTTGGTCCGGTACTTGCTCGGCGTCAGCCCGGTCCGGGCCTTGAACCGCGCCGAGAAGGTGCCGAGGCTGCTGAACCCGACCAGGTTGCAGATCTCGGTGACGCTGAGATCCGCACTCCGCAGCATCTCCTCGGCCCGCTCGATCCGGCGGTGCGTCAGATACTGCCCGGGCGTCTCGCCGTAGGCGTCCTTGAAGGCCCGCAGAAAATGAAAACGCGAATACCCGGCATGCCCGGCCACCACCCCCAGATCCAACTCCGGATCGGCCCAGTCACGGTCCATGGCATCCTTGGCCAGCCGCAACTGCCGCATTTTGTCCATACGGTGATGGTGGCACGGGGGTCTGACATCCAGCCCGTCCGGCGTTTGAGGACGAGGCCGTTCAGGCCGATGGGGGTCCAGGGGGCGGAGCCCCCTGGCGGGGCCGAAGGGGCAGAGCCCCTGATACGGGACGGGTAGCGGCGGCGGAGGCGAGGAAACACAGCGAAGGCCCCCCGGGGCGGACACCTTCCGGGGGACCTTCAGCTCACTGCCGGATCGGATCAGACGGACTCGACGACCGGCGCCGGCGCCACCTCTTCCTGGCCGGGCTTGGGCGCAGCCGCCCCACGCAGGGCGACCTCCTTCACGAAGACCGCCGCAACCAGCGCGACCACGGCCACCACAGACCCCAGCAGGAAGGCCGAGTGCGTACCCGAGGACACCGCATGCTGGTACGCCTCCCGCGCCACCGCCGGCAGCTTCTCCAGGCTCTTCGCATCCAGCTGCGCCGACTTCTCGGTGATCTTCGACCCCAGCGCCCCGGCCCGCTCGGCCATGACGTGCTGCACCCGGTTGTTGAACAGCGCACCCATGATCGCGACACCGAACGAGGACCCGAGCGTACGGAACAGGGTGGTCGACGAGGACGCGACACCCATGTCCTTCATCTCGACACTGTTCTGCGCGACCAGCATGGTGATCTGCATCAGGCACCCCATGCCGAGACCGACCACGGCCATGAACACACCGGACATGAACCGCGAGGTCCCGGTGTCCATCGTGGACAGCAGGTACAGCCCGACGACCATCAGCACACTGCCGACGACCGGGAACACCTTGTACTTGCCGGTGTTCGTGGTCACCCGCCCCGCCACCATCGAGGTGACCAGCATCGCGCCGAGCATCGGCAGAAGCAGCAGCCCCGAGTTGGTGGCGGACGCGCCCTGCACCGACTGCTGGTACAGCGGCAGGAACAGCGTCGCACCGAACATCACGAAGCCGGTGATGAAGCCGATGACCGACATCAGGGTGAAGTTGCGGCTGCGGAAGATGTGCAGCGGCACGATCGGCTCCGCGGCCTTCGTCTGCCAGAACACGAACCCGATGAGCGCGGCGACGCCGATCCCGATGAGTTCCATGATCCGCGCGGACGTCCACGCGTACTCCGTGCCGCCCCAGGTGGTGACCAGCACGATCGAGGTGATGCCGATGGTCAGCAGCGCGACGCCGAGGTAGTCGATGCCCGCCTTGGCCCGCTTCTTCGGCAGATGCAGTACGGCGCTGATCAGACCGAGCGCCACCACGCCGAGCGGCAGGTTGATGTAGAAGGACCAGCGCCAGCCCCAGTTGTCGGTGATGGTGCCGCCGACCAGCGGTCCGCCGATCATCGCGAGCGCCATGACGCCGGCCATCATGCCCTGGTACTTGCCGCGCTCCCGCGGCGGGATCAGGTCACCGATGATCGCCATGACACCGACCATCAGACCACCCGCGCCAAGACCCTGGATCGCGCGGAAACCGATCAGCTCGCCCATGTTCTGCGCCATGCCGCTGAGCGCCGAGCCGATCAGGAAGATCACGATCGACGTCATGAAGGCGCCCTTGCGCCCGAACATGTCGCCGATCTTGCCCCAGATCGGGGTGGAGGCCGCGGTCGCGAGCGTGTACGCCGTCACCACCCAGGACAGATGCTCGAGTCCGCCGAGCTCGCCCACGATGGTCGGCATCGCCGTGCCCACGATCATGTTGTCGAGCATCGCGAGCATCATGGTGATCATGAGCGCGAGCAGCACGACCCGCACGCTCTTCGGCTGTTTGTCGGGCTTCGTCTCGACCGTCTGCGTGTCCGCCATCGTCCCCACTCCCCTGGGCTTTCCCCCCGGCCGGCCACTTACTTGCCGCCCGGCTAGTTGACTACACTGGGAAGGTAGACCCGTAACTAGCCGGGCGTCAAGTAAGTTTATCTAGTCGGTCGGCAAGTAAGTTTGCAGGGAGCGTGAGGAGCGCGAGGATGGGCGGCACCATGGACGGCACCAAGCGGCAGCGCCGCGGAGACACCCGCCAGCGCATCCAGGACGTAGCGCTCGAACTCTTCGCCGAGCAGGGCTACGAGAAGACCTCGCTGCGCGAGATCGCCGAGCACCTGGACGTCACCAAGGCGGCGCTCTACTACCACTTCAAGACGAAGGAAGAGATCCTCGTCAGCATCTTCGAGGACCTCTCCCAGCCGATCGTGGAACTGATCGACTGGGGCAAGCAGCAGCCCCAGTCCCTGGAGACCAAGCAGGAGCTGCTCCGCCGCTACAGCGAGGCACTGGCCGGCGCGGCCCCGCTCTTCCGCTTCATGCAGGAGAACCAGAGCACGGTGAAGGAACTGCGCATCGGCGAGACGTTCCGCAACCGCATGATGGGCATGCGCGACATCCTCGTCGACCCGGACGCCGAGCTGATCGACCAGGTCCGCTGCGTCAGCGCCATGTTTACGCTGCACGCCGGGATGTTCGTCCTGCAGGACCTCGACGCCGCCCCCGAGGACAAGCACAAGGCGGTCCTCGAGGTCGCGATCGACCTGGTGACACAGGCCCACCAGGCCACGCACACGTCTTAGCGCGTCACGCCCTGAATCTGCCTCAGACCGTCACGCCCTTGGAGCGCAGGAAGGCGACCGGGTCGACCGCCGACCCGTAGTTCGCGGTCGTACGGATCTCGAAGTGCAGGTGCGGGCCGCTGGAGTTGCCGGTGTTCCCGGACCGGGCTATGTGCTGGCCGGTGGCGACGACCTGGCCGATCCTGACGTCGATCCGCGACAGATGGGCGTACTGCGAGTAGGTCCCGTTCCCGTGCTTGATCACGACGGCGTTGCCGTACGCGGGCCCGTCACCGGCGCCGTTGCCGCCGGCCTTGACGACGGTGCCGCCGTGCGCGGCGACGACGTCCGTGCCGCTCGCCACGGCGAAGTCCTGCCCGCTGTGCGTGGACTGCCACATGCCGCCGGCCTGGTTGAAGCTCGCGGAGAGCCGGTACTTCTTCACCGGGTGCATCCAGGAGGCGGCCTTCCTGGCGGCGGCCTTCTTCGCGGCAGCCTTCTTCGCGGCGGCCGACTGAGCGGCCTTCTTCGCGCTCGCGGCGGCCTTGGCCTGCGCGGCGGCCTGCGCCTTGACGGCGGTCGCCGTGCTGGACGCGGAGGTGGCATCGGCGGCGGCCGCGATCCCTGCACCCAGCACGACCGACGCTCCCAGGCCGACGGCCAGGACGGCCGCACGGGTGCGCAGCAGGGACGTACGGGAAGAGCGGGACGTGACACGCGAAGACATAGGAACCTCATGGAGACGGGGACAGAGAAAACCACCCGGCGCACAGGCGGCCGCCGGATGGACCATCCCTTGGTAACCCCGAGACCCACGAAGCCCAAAACCCGTGATCTACGACGGAAGCTAGTACTTCACCCCAAAACTTCCCACCCCTTGACACGGCGCCAGTAAGGGACGAATCGCCCCGTGACGGCAGAATCGCCCCTGGGGTTCCAGAAAGCGTGCCATTTTCACCCGCCTCGGACCGCCCACTATCCGCACTAGTACCGGCCGAATCGCCTGTGCGGCTTGTCACCGGCCGGCAAGATCCATCGTCACCCCGAACCAACCGTCATGTGACGCACATCTCTGGCCACTTACCACCCGGTAACCCTACGGTTCCCCTCGCGCCACCCTCGCCCTCGAACATGCACAGGACAACGACATACGGACGTGAGAGGACCCCCCACCCATGACAAGCCGACGCCCCTGGGCGCGCCGCGCAGCGGTCACCGCAGTTTCCGCCTCTGCCCTCATGGCCCTGGCCACCCCCGCGAACGCGGCGACAAGCACCACGGACGTCGACTACGCGACCTGGCAGAAGGACTGCCAGACGGTGATGGACCAGGCCCTGCCCTACCTGCAGCAGCGCATCGCCGCGGCGAAGCCCGGCGAGAAGCAGGCGATCGTCTTCGACATCGACAACACCACGCTGGAGACGGACTTCGGCTTCAGCTTCCCGCAGCCGGCCAACAAGCCCGTCCTGAACGTCGCCGAGTACGCCCAGGAGCACGGCGTCTCCCTCTTCTTCGTCACCGCCCGCCCGGGCATCATCTACGCGCCCACCGAGTGGAACCTGGAGCACGACGGCTACGACGTCTCCGGTCTCTACGTCCGCGGCCTGTTCGACCTGTTCAAGGACGTCGCCGCCTACAAGACCGCCCAGCGCGTCGACATCGAGAACAAGGGCTACGACATCATCGCGAACATCGGCAACAGCGCCACCGACCTGTCGGGCGGCCACGCCGACAAGACCTTCAAACTCCCGGACTACAACGGGCAGTTGTCGTAACCGTACGCAGGCATGACGAAGGGGCCGGTGCTCGAAAGCACCGGCCCCTTCTGGCGTCGCCCTGAGGCTTACGCCTCCTTGCTCAGGTTGGGACCAGCCCCACCCGCGGCCTGCTCGATCGGCGGGACGTCGGGCAGTGCCGACTTCTCCTCACCGCGGAAGGTGAAGGTCTGGGTCTCGCCCTCGCCCTCGGTGTCCACGACCACGATGTGACCGGGACGCAGCTCACCGAAGAGGATCTTCTCCGACAGCGTGTCCTCGACCTCGCGCTGGATGGTGCGGCGCAGCGGACGCGCACCCAGCACCGGGTCGTAACCCTTCTTGGACAGCAGCTCCTTGGCGGACTGGGAGAGCTCGATGCCCATGTCCCGGTCCTTGAGGCGCTCGTCCACCTTGCTGATCATCAGGTCGACGATCTTGAGGATGTCCTCCTGCGTCAGCTGCGGGAAGACGACCACGTCATCGACGCGGTTGAGGAACTCGGGACGGAAGTGCTGCTTGAGCTCGTCCGACACCTTGTTCTTCATGCGCTCGTAGTTGGACTTCTTGTCACCCGAGGCCGCGAAGCCCAGGTTGAAGCCCTTGGAGATGTCCCGGGTGCCGAGGTTGGTCGTCATGATGATGACCGTGTTCTTGAAGTCCACGACCCGGCCCTGGGAGTCGGTCAGACGACCGTCCTCCAGGATCTGCAGCAGCGAGTTGAAGATGTCCGGGTGAGCCTTCTCGACCTCGTCGAAGAGGACGACGGAGAACGGCTTGCGGCGGACCTTCTCGGTCAGCTGGCCGCCCTCTTCGTAGCCCACGTAGCCGGGGGGCGAACCGAACAGACGCGACACCGTGTGCTTCTCGCTGAACTCCGACATGTCGAGGGAGATCAGCGCGTCCTCGTCACCGAAGAGGAACTCGGCGAGCGCCTTGGAGAGTTCGGTCTTACCGACACCGGACGGGCCGGCGAAGATGAACGAACCACCGGGACGCTTCGGGTCCTTGAGGCCCGCACGCGTACGACGGATCGCCTTCGACAGCGCCTTGACGGCGTCGACCTGGCCGATGACCCGCTTGTGGAGCTCGTCCTCCATGCGCAGCAGACGCGAGGACTCCTCCTCGGTCAGCTTGAAGACCGGGATGCCGGTGGCGGTCGCGAGGACCTCGGCGATCAGCTCGCCGTCGACCTCGGCGACGACGTCCATGTCGCCGGCCTTCCACTCCTTCTCCCGCTTGGCCTTGGCGGCCAGGAGCTGCTTCTCCTTGTCGCGGAGGGAGGCGGCCTTCTCGAAGTCCTGCGAGTCGATCGCGGACTCCTTGTCGCGGCGCACGCCCGCGATCTTCTCGTCGAACTCGCGCAGGTCCGGCGGCGCGGTCATCCGGCGGATACGCATCCGGGAACCGGCCTCGTCGATCAGGTCGATCGCCTTGTCCGGCAGGAAGCGGTCCGAGATGTACCGGTCGGCCAGGGTGGCGGCCTGGACCAGCGCCTCGTCGGTGATGGAGACGCGGTGGTGGGCCTCGTACCGGTCACGGAGACCCTTGAGGATCTCGATCGTGTGCGGCAGGGACGGCTCGGCGACCTGGATGGGCTGGAAGCGGCGCTCGAGGGCCGCGTCCTTCTCCAGGTGCTTGCGGTACTCGTCCAGCGTGGTCGCACCGATGGTCTGCAGCTCACCGCGGGCCAGCATCGGCTTCAGGATCGAAGCGGCGTCGATGGCGCCCTCGGCGGCACCCGCACCGACCAGCGTGTGCAGCTCGTCGATGAACAGGATGATGTCGCCGCGGGTGCGGATCTCCTTGAGCACCTTCTTCAGGCGCTCTTCGAAGTCACCGCGGTAGCGGGAGCCGGCGACCAGTGCGCCGAGGTCCAGGGTGTAGAGGTGCTTGTCCTTGAGGGTCTCGGGCACCTCGCCCTTGACGATGGCCTGGGCGAGGCCCTCGACGACGGCGGTCTTGCCGACGCCGGGCTCACCGATCAGGACCGGGTTGTTCTTGGTACGGCGGGACAGCACCTGCATGACCCGCTCGATCTCCTTCTCGCGCCCGATGACCGGGTCGAGCTTGGACTCACGAGCGGCCTGGGTGAGGTTCCGGCCGAACTGGTCGAGGACCAGGGACGTCGAGGGGGTGCCCTCGGCAGGCCCGCCACTGGCGCCGGCGGTCTCCTTGCCCTGGTAACCGGAGAGCAGCTGGATGACCTGCTGCCGCACCCGGTTGAGATCTGCGCCCAGCTTGACCAGGACCTGGGCGGCGACGCCCTCGCCCTCGCGGATCAGGCCGAGCAGGATGTGCTCCGTGCCGATGTAGTTGTGGCCCAGCTGAAGGGCCTCGCGGAGCGACAGCTCCAGGACCTTCTTGGCACGGGGGGTGAAGGGGATGTGCCCGGACGGGGCCTGCTGCCCCTGCCCGATGATCTCCTCCACCTGCTGGCGGACCGCCTCGAGCGAAATCCCGAGGCTCTCAAGGGCCTTGGCGGCGACACCCTCACCCTCGTGGATCAGGCCCAGGAGGATGTGCTCGGTGCCGATGTAGTTGTGGTTGAGCATCCGGGCTTCTTCCTGAGCCAGGACGACAACCCGCCGCGCGCGGTCGGTGAACCTCTCGAACATCGTTAATCGCTCCTCAGAGCGGTCAGGCAGTGGGGGGAACTTCCCCTCCCTGTCCTTCCGCAGCTTAGTCCCGCAAGCGGGGACCGCTCATTCCAACTGCCGACACCGTCGATGGCCTCCTGACCCCGAACGCCGACATCTGCTCCAACCCGATGGTGCGAGACGATGTTCCCGCAGGCCAGGTGGTTACCCTCACCATCAGTACGCCGATGGCGAACGTGAGACCACCTTGCCCGCGTGTCGCCCCCTCCCACTAGGGATGTCTTACCCGCTGGGACTGACACTCCATGCCGCGCGCACCGGTTCGCTCCGCTATGGGCGAACAACCTTGCGCCACCCCGCACCCCCGCACGCCCCCTCTTTCGGCACTCTGTGCATCTGCCAGAACACCCAGCGTAACTCGGGAGCCCTTCTGGCGGTTGCCCTTGGCATGGTTGGCAGCCTCCCCACGGTCCCGTTCCCTCGCCGGCCGCTCGATGCGAGCGATCAGGTCAGCCGGTGGTACGAGAACGAACTGGGCTGGGCGACAGTGCCCGCGCATGCGGAAAGCCCCGGATCCCCGGTACGGCTCTGCGTGGGCGACCGCTTCGACGTCCTGGACGTCCCGGCCGAGGCGGGCCGGGCGGGCCTTCGTCATCTCGCGCCGGCCTCTCCGGTGGCCGTGCAGGCGGACCGGATGCGGCTGCTGGTGGCCGCGGGCAGCGCCGAGGAACTGCCTGGGCTGCTCGACTGGCTGGAGTGGGGCGCGCTGACGCCCGATCTGAGGGCGCTCGGCGAGGGCTGCGTCATGGACGCGCCGCTGCCGCCCGGGGCGCAGCCCGAGGTGCGGCCTGCGGGCCGCTCGGGCGTGCAGGGGGCCGCCGTATGGCTGCGGCCCCCCGAGCCGGGGTGCGCGGTCGAGGCCTCGCTGCCGACACTGTCGGCTGTGAGGGGCGGTGGGGGCGCCCCCGATCTCGTACGACTTGTGGACACGGTGGCAACGCAGTGCCATCGATTGCGGCTGCGGCGCGCGTGCGCCCGGCCATTGGCCCTGCCGTAGACCAGCGATCAGGCGTTGGCCTTCTCGTAGGCCTCGCGGATGGACGCCGGAACACGGCCGCGGTCGTTGACCTCGTAGCCGTTCTCCTTCGCCCAGGCGCGGATCTGTGCGGTGTCCTGGCTGCCGCCGGAAGCGGCGCGCGCCTTTCCGCGTCCGCCCGAAGCGCGACCTCCGGTACGACGACCACCCTTCACGTAAGGCTCGAGAAGGCCACGGAGCTTGTCCGCATTGGCGGTCGTGAGATCGATCTCGTAAGTCTTGCCGTCCAACGCGAACGTGACGGTCTCGTCCGCCTCGCCGCCGTCGAGGTCATCGACAAGAAGGACCTGAACCTTCTGTGCCACCGGATTTCCTTTCATCCATAACTTCAGGGCCGGGGGTCTGCGGCGTCCGCCGTTTCGCCGTCCCCTGTTATATGCAGTACTGCAGTACGTCGGAAAGCAAACCGCTTTTGCCGGAAAAACACAAACCCCTTGGAGAGACTGAGCGAGAGACCGAGCGCGAGACCCAGTGCAGGGCCGAGTGCTGGGCAGACACCCACGCCGTCCGGAAACATACGCGTTTCGGACATAGGGAACCCGGGCATGGGCGGCGGAATACGCCACGATGATCGGCGATCACAGATGCAGAAGCATCCGGCTGTTGCCCAGGGTGTTCGGTTTCACCCGTTCGAGACCGAGGAACTCTGCTACGCCTTCGTCATAGGAACGCAGTAGCTCCGCGTAGACATCGGTGTCGACGGGTGTCTCACCGATCTCGACGAAGCCGTGCTTGGCGAAGAAGTCCACTTCGAAGGTCAGACAGAAAACGCGACGAACGCCCAGCCAGCGCGCGGTGTGCAGCAACTTCTCCAGCAACTGGTGCCCGACACCGGCACCCTTCAGGCCGGGCTTCACCGCGAGAGTGCGGACTTCCGCGAGGTCTTCCCACATCACGTGCAGAGCGCCGCAGCCGACCACCTCGGCGTTGTCGTCCCGTTCGGCGACCCAGAACTCCTGGATGTCCTCGTAAAGCGTGACCGTTGCTTTGTCGAGCAGGATGCGGCCGCGGACGTACGTGTCAAGGAGACGGCGCACGGCCGGGACATCGCCGGTGCGGGCCCGCCGGACAGTGATGGCTTTAGCGCTGACTTCGGGACCTTCGGGGCCTTCGGGACTCTCTGCTGACATGAGCGGACGCTATCGCCCGTCGTCCTCCAGTGCCGACCCGGGGTTCTCGCCGGCGGTATCGCTGCCGGTATCCGAGGCCGCTTCGGGTGTTTCCGGCCCTTGGACCATGCGTACCGCGTCACTGAGGGCCAGTCGCTGTTCATCGCTCATCATCCCGAAGAAGGCGACGAGAGCAGCTGCGGGGTTGTCGCTCTGCGACCAGGCATCGTTCATCAGAGCAGCCGCGTAGGCGGCCCTGGTGGAGACGGCCTCATATCGATAGGCCCGGCCTTCCGCCTCGCGGCGTACCCAGCCCTTCTGATGGAGATTGTCCAAAACGGTCATCACCGTGGTGTACGCGATGGACCGTTCCTGCTGAAGGTCTTCCAGGACTTCTCGAACGGTCACCGGGCGGTTCCACTTCCACACCCGCGTCATGACCGCGTCTTCGAGTTCTCCCAATGGGCGAGGCACACCTCAGCACAATAGTGGGAGAAGTCCCCATTGGCGTGCCGGACGGGCACTTTCACTGACATACGGGACCAAAAATGGGCGTACGGGGTGCCGTCGGGGGGAGGGCTCAGCCGTCGGTCTTGGCGGGGCCCTGCCGGACGCCCTCCGCGCGCGCGATGGCGGCGTCGACGGCCGCGTCCTCCTTGGCCTTGTTGGCCCCGCCCTGGGTCTTCACGATCACCCTGATCACGCCGATGAAGAACACGGCCATGACGACCGGGGGCACAAGCGCGGAGACGTAGTCCATGCGTCCAGGGTAGCCACGGGGTGGCGGGGCGGGCGGGGCGGGGCGGGGCTGGGAGGTACCGGACGGTTCGGGCCGGGTCAGCCGGCGGCGAGGTGCCGGGGCGGGTTGGAGCCGGACGGCGGGGTCGGTTTGCGGCGGGGGAAGACCTCGCCCGGGGTCGGGATGGGACGGGCGGGTTTCGGGGCGGCCGGGGCGGGGGCCGGCTTGGGGGCCGCCGGCTTCTCCGCGGGCTTCTTCTCGGGTTTCCTGGCGGGATCCCGGTCGACGTCCGGGCCGGGGTGCGCCCCGACGCCCTTGATGCCGCCCTGAAGGGCTGTGAGGCGGTTGCGGGCGGCAGGGACGGTCGGGACTGTCGCGCGGGCCGGATCGCGCGCGAGGCGGGCACGTACGTCCTGCTCGGCGAGCATCCGGCAGCGCCCCAGGAGGACGGAGGCGGCCGGGTTGCCGCGCAGGGCCCGCAGGGCGGCGAGATCGTCGGGGTCCGGGCGGTACCCGGCGCCCAGTGCCTCCTCGAGGAGTACGAGGTAGTCGGCGGTGGTGCCGGGCAGGGCGGCGCGGTAGCGCGCGAGGTCGGCCACCAGGAAGGCACGCAGCCTGGCGCCCTCGCGCATGGCCTCGTCGAGGGATTCGGCGAGCCGGAGACAGTCCTGGACGTCCCCGGCAGGGGTGGGGCCTGACTGAAGGGCGAGGGCGAGGGCGCGGCGGAGCACACGCAGCTCCTCCACGCCGAACGCCATGCCGCCGCGGGATCCGTATGGCGTGGGCATGCAGCGACGATACGCGCTAATCAGACAAATTCGACATATTTCGACATAGTGGGTGGGTGTGGCGCGACCGAGCCACCCGGTTGCGCCACCAGGCCGCGCTCACATCCGTGACACGTTCCGCTCGTACACCAGCCGCAGCCCGACCAGGGTCAGCCACGGCTCGTGCTCGTCGATCACCGACGACTCCCCCAGCACCATGGGTGCCAGCCCGCCGGTCGCGATCACGGTCACGTCGTCCGGGTCCTCCGCCAGTTCCCGCGCCATGCGGCTCACGACCCCGTCGACCTGCCCGGCGAACCCGTAGATGATCCCGGACTGCATCGCCTCGACCGTGTTCTTGCCGATCACGCTCCGCGGCCGGGCCACCTCGATCTTCCGCAGCTGCGCGCCCCGCACGCCGAGCGCCTCGACGGAGATCTCGATGCCGGGCGCGATGACGCCGCCGATGTACTCCCCGCGCGCGGAGACCGCGTCGAACGTCGTCGCCGTGCCGAAGTCCACGACGATCGCGGGCCCTCCGTACAGCTCGACCGCCGCCACCGAGTTGATGATGCGGTCGGCGCCGACCTCCTTGGGGTTGTCGGTCAGGATCGGCACGCCCGTCTTCACGCCCGGCTCCACCAGCACTGCGGGCACGTCGCCGTAGTACCGGCGTGTCACCTCACGCAGCTCGTGCAGCACGGACGGCACCGTCGCGCAGATCGCGATCCCGTCGATGCCGTCGCCCAGTTCGTCGCCGAGCAGCGGGTGCATGCCCATCAGGCCCTGCAGCAGCACCGCCAGCTCGTCCGCCGTGCGGCGCGCGTCGGTGGAGATGCGCCAGTGCTCGACGATGTCGTCCCCGTCGAAGAGGCCCAGGACGGTGTGCGTGTTGCCTACGTCGATCGTCAGCAGCATGGCCGGTACCTACTCCGCCGCTCGCAGGTCGAGACCGATGTCGAGGATCGGCGAGGAGTGGGTCAGGG
Organism: Streptomyces sp. NPDC001401; assembly: GCF_042895385.1. NCBI lineage: Bacteria > Bacillati > Actinomycetota > Actinomycetes > Kitasatosporales > Streptomycetaceae > Streptomyces > Streptomyces sp. NPDC001401. The sequence goes on along the minus strand of NZ_JBIAWI010000010.1, from coordinate 378,029 downwards.
CTCCTACGGCGAGGTAGTCGACGCCGGTGTCCGCGTACGCCTTCGCGTTCTCGAGGGTGAGCCGGCCCGACGCCTCCAGGGCTGCGCGGCCGTGCACGAGGGCCACCGCCTCCTCGCACTCGCCGGGCGTGAAGTTGTCCAGGAGGATCAGGTCCGCGCCGGCGTCGACGACCTCGCGCAGCTGGTGCAGGGTGTCGACCTCGACCTCGATCGGGACGTCCGGGAAGGTCTCCCGTACGGCCTTGAAGGCCTGTGCGACACCGCCCGCGGCGACGACGTGGTTGTCCTTGACGAGTGCCGCGTCCGACAGCGACATGCGGTGGTTGACGCCACCGCCGCAGCGGACCGCGTACTTCTCCAGGGAGCGCAGCCCCGGCGTCGTCTTGCGCGTGTCGCGCACCCTCGCCCTGGTGCCGTCCAGAACGTCCGCCCACGCGCGCGTGGCGGTCGCGATGCCCGACATGCGGCACACGAGGTTGAGCGCGCTGCGTTCGGCGGTGAGCAGGTCACGCGTGCGCGTGGTGACCGACAGGAGCTTCTGCCCGGCCTCCACCCGGTCGCCGTCCTCGACGTGCCGCTCGACCTCGAACTCGTCCGTGCAGACCACCGAGATCACCGCTTCGGCGACCCTGAGGCCCGCCACGACGCCCGCCTCGCGCGCGGTGAAGTCGGCGGTGGCGACGGCCTCCTCGGGGATGGTCGCGACGGTCGTCACGTCCACACCGTGGTCCAGGTCCTCCTGGATGGCGACGTTGGCGATGTCCTCGACCTCGACGGGGTCGAGTCCGGCGTCGGCCAGGAGCTGCGCGAGCGCGGGGTCGAGCCCGCACTCCAGATACTCCGCGTCGGCGTCCGCGCCGCAGGCACAGCCGTCGCCGCAGCCTCCGGACGGGGCGAGGGGAAGGTCGGGGGTGCTCACTTCTGTCACTGCTCCTGGGGACGGTGCTGCTGCCGGGTCGGGGGGAAGTCTGGGGTTTCCGTGGTGTGTACGGCCAGCGTCCGGTCGGGATTCAGCCGTACGACGATGTGGCGCCGCCACGCGGTGTCGTCGCGGTCGGCGCGGTCCTCGCGCCAGTGGCAGCCGCGCGTCTCCTCGCGCAGCAGGGCGGCGGCGACCAGGACGCGGGCCACGCACAGGAGGTTGGTGGCCTCCCAGGTGTCGACGCCGGGCTCGGACGTCTTGCCGTTCTCGTCGAGCGCGTCGCGGGCCTCGGTGTGCAGCTGGTGGAGCTGTTCTGCGGCCTTGGCGAGGGATTCGGCGGAGCGCAGGACGCCGGCACCGTCCGTCATGATCCGCTGGACCGCGAACCGGTCCTCGGGGGCGAGCAGGGGGTGCGCGGGCACCTCGGGGTGCTCGACCGGTTCGGGCACGCGCGCGTGGAGGCCGATTTCCGCGTGGGCGGCGGCGATGTCCTCCGCGATGCGCTCGGCGTAGACGAGCCCTTCGAGCAGGGAGTTGGAGGCGAGGCGGTTGGCACCGTGCACGCCGGTGCACGCGACCTCTCCGCACGCGTACAGGCCGGCGACGGTCGTACGGCCCTGGGAGTCCGTGCGGACGCCTCCGGAGGCGTGGTGGGCCGCCGGGGCGATCGGGATGGGATCGGTGACCGGGTCGATGCCGTGGGCCCGGCAGGCGGCGAGGATCGTCGGGAAGCGGCGCTCCCACATGTCGGCGCCGAAGTGCCGGGCGTCCAGGAACATGTGCTCGGCGTCCTGCTCCTGCATGCGGCGCATGATGCCCTTGGCGACGATGTCCCGGGGTGCGAGCTCGGCCAGTTCGTGCTGCCCCAGCATGAAGCGCACGCCGTCGGCGTCGACCAGGTGCGCGCCCTCGCCGCGTACGGCCTCGGAGACCAGCGGCTGCTGGCCCTCCGCATCGGCGCCCAGGAAGAGCACGGTGGGGTGGAACTGCACGAACTCGAGGTCGGAGACCTCCGCGCCCGCGCGCAGGGCGAGCGCCACGCCGTCGCCGGTCGACACCGAGGGGTTGGTGGTCGCTGAGAACACCTGGCCCATGCCGCCGGTCGCGAGGACGACCGCGGGGGCGTGCACGGCGCCCACGCCGTCGTGCTGGCCCTCGCCCATGACGTGCAGGCTCACGCCCGCCGTACGGCCGTCGGGGTCGGTCAGCAGGTCCAGCACGAGCGCGTTCTCGATCATGCGCACACCACGCGCGCGAGCCGCCTCGACGAGCGCCCGGGAGACCTCCGCGCCGGTCGCGTCGCCCCCGGCGTGCACGATGCGGCGGCGGTGGTGGCCGCCCTCGCGGGTGAGCTCCAGGCCGCCTTCGGAGGACTCGTCGAAGTGGGCGCCGGTGTCGATCAGGCGGCGCACGGCGTCGGGGCCCTCGGTCACGAGGATCCGTACGGCCTCCTCGTCGCACAGGCCCGCGCCCGCCACCAGGGTGTCGTCCAGGTGCTGTTCGGGGGTGTCGCCCTCGCCGAGGGCCGCGGCGATACCGCCCTGCGCCCAGCGGGTGGAGCCGTCGTCGAGACTGGCCTTGGTGACGACGACCGTCCTCAGGCCGGCCGCCTCGCAGCGCAGGGCGGCGGTGAGGCCGGCGACGCCTGAGCCGACGACCACGACGTCCGCGGCGATGGACCACCCGGGGGCGGGCGCGTGCAGTCGTATGCCTGTGCTGGTCACGAGGCGGCTCCGAGGGTTCCGAATACGAGTGGGATGTTGTCGATCAGCCGGGTCGTCCCGACCCGGGCGGCGACGGCGAGGACGGCCTCGCCGTCGAAGTCGTCCTCGATCTCGGTGAAGTCGGACGGGTCGACGAGGGCCAGGTAGTCCAGTTCGAGCGGCGGAGACAGCCGCGCGGCGTCGTCGAGGATCAGCCGTGCGGCGGCGCGGACGGCCGTCGGGGCGCCCGGGAGCGCCTTCGCGACGGCGTGCGCGTCGGCGGCCGCGCGGGACTCCCCTATGGCGCTGAGCGCCTCGGCACGCGCGTGTGTGGCGGGCACTTCGCGGGCACGCGCGCGCAGCGCCTCCTGGGCTGCGTGCCGGTCGCTGCCCGCGAACAGCGCGCGGGAGAGGCTGAGTGCCGTGCGCCGCTGCTCGGGCGAGAGGTAGCGGTTGCGGCTGGAGAGGGCGAGGCCGTCCTCCTCGCGCACGGTGGGCACGCCGACGATCTCGACACCGAAGTTCAGGTCCCGCACCATGCGCCGGATCAGGGCGAGCTGCTGGGCGTCCTTCTGGCCGTACAGGGCGATGTCGGGGCGGGTGAGGTGCAGCAGCTTGGCGACGACGGTGAGCATGCCGTCGAAGTGGCCGGGGCGCGAGGCGCCCTCCAGGCGCGCCCCCATGGGGCCCGCGGTGATGCGGACCTGGGGTTCGCCGCCCGGGTAGACCTCGTCCACGGCAGGGGCGAACACGGCGTCCGCGCCGGACTGTCCGGCGATCTTGAGGTCGGCGTCCAGGGTGCGCGGGTAGCGGTCGAGGTCCTCGCCCGCGCCGAACTGCAGGGGGTTCACGAAGACGGTGACGACGACCTCGCCGTCCGGTCCTGCGATCTCGCGCGCGGTGCGGATCAGCGTGGCGTGGCCCTCGTGCAGGGCGCCCATGGTCATCACCACGGCGCGGCGGCCGGTACGCGTGCGTGCGTGCAGTTCGTCGGCGGTGCGCAGCAGGGCGGTGGTCATCGGGCGTCTCCCTCGGCGCCGTTGGTCCCGGTGGCGAGTACCCCGAGAAGGTCCTCGGCGAGTTCCGGCTTCAGCAGCCCGTGGGCGAGCGCGCGGTCGGCGGTGGCCCGCGCCATCGCCAGGTAGCCGGCGACGGTCTGCGGGGCGTGCTTGCGCAGCTCCGCGACGTGCGCGGCGACCGTGCCGGCGTCCCCGCGGGCGACGGGGCCGGTCAGGGCGGCGTCACCGGAGCGCAGAGCGTTGTCGAGGGCGGCGCCGAGCAGCGGGCCGAGCATCCGGTCGGGGGCCGTGACGCCGGCCTCGCGCAGCAGCTCCATGGACTGGGCGACGAGTGTCACCAGGTGGTTCGCGCCGAGCGCGAGCGCCGCGTGGTACAGCGGGCGCATCTCCTCGGCGATCCACTCCGGTTCGCCGCCCATCTCGATGACAAGAGCCTCGGCGGCCAGCCGCAGCTCCTCGGGCGCCGTGACCCCGAAGGAGCACCCGGCGAGGCGCTGGACGTCCACAGGAGTGCCGGTGAAGGTCATCGCCGGGTGCAGCGCCAGCGGCAGCGCGCCCGCGCGCAGGGCGGGGTCCAGGACCTTGGCGCCGTACCGCCCGGAGGTGTGCACGAGCAGCTGCCCGGGCCGTACGGCACCGGTATCGGCGAGCCCCTCCACCAGGCCGGGCAGCGTGTCGTCCGGGACGGTCAGCAGGACCAGGTCGGCGCGCTCCAGCACCTCGGCGGGCGGCACCAGCGGCACATCGGGGAGCAGCTCCGCGGCGCGCTTCCTGGAGGCGTCGGAGACTCCGGAGACGGCCACCGGACGGTGACCGGCGAGCTGGAGGGACGCGGCCAGCGCGGGGCCCACACGACCGGCGCCGACGACGCCGACGGTGAGCCGCGCGGGACGGTCCCTGGGGTCTGGCTGTTGGCTTGTACTCACGCGACGGCGGCCTTCCCGTTCCAGTCCGCTCCGGGTACCGGACGATTTCTCGTCATGTTAACGCGATCTGTTCGAGGGGCGTCCGGTTGTCCACAGGGTGTGGGTTACGCCACGGCGAAGGCGCACGGGAATGCCTGTGGAAATCCGGGTGCTCGCGCGGACCGCGCCAGGCATGATCCGGACCATGAGCGATGCGGCGGAGCGGGACGGGCAGCAGGCCGAGCAGATATCGGACGACGAACGGCTCAAGCGGCGGCGCAAGCGGCGCATCAGCGCACACCGGAGTGCCGAGCGCGTCCTCGCGCGCCCCGGCTTCCTGGGCACGCTCCGGGAGCGCCTCGCGGTGCTGGAGGGCGCGCAGGACCTGTACGACCTGGACGAGCCGGTGGACATCTACGGCAACGGCATCGTCGAGTTCCTGGAGGAGAAGACCGCGCGGCTGCTCGGCAAGGAGGCCGCCGCGTTCTTCCCGACGGGCACGATGGCCCAGCAGGTGGCGCTGCGCTGCTGGGCGGGCCGCACCGGCAACCCAGCCGTCGCCCTGCACGCACTGGCCCACCCGGAGGTGCATGAGCGGAATGCGTTCAGCCAGGTCAGCGGTCTGCGCCCGGTGCGCATCACGAGCGAGCCGCGACTGCCGTCCGCCGACGAGGTGCGTGACTTCGACGAGCCCTTCGGGGCGCTGATGCTCGAACTGCCCCTCAGGGACGCCGGTTTCGTGCTCCCGTCCTGGGAGGAACTCACCGAGGTGGTGGAGGCCGCGCACGAGCGCGACGCGGTGGTGCACTTCGACGGCGCGCGTCTGTTGGAGTCGACCGTCCACTTCGGCCGGCCCCTGGACGAGATCGCAAGCCTGGCGGACAGCGTCTACGTGTCGTTCTACAAGTCCCTCGACGGTTACGGCGGCGCGGCGATCGCCGGCCCGAAGACGCTGATCGACGAGGCGAAAGCCTGGCGGCACCGGTACGGCGGCCAGATCTGCCAGCAGTTCCCGACGGCTCTGTCGGCCCTCGCAGGACTGGAACGGGAGCTGCCCCGGCTGCCCGAATACGTACGCCACGCGCGCGTGGTGGCCGAGGCGTTGCGCGAGGGGTTCGCGGCGGCCGGGGTGCCGTGGATGCGCGTCCACCCCGAGGTGCCGCACACGAACGAGTTCCAGGTCTGGCTGCCGTACGACGCCGACGTCCTCTCGGAGGCCGCGATCCGGCACGGCGAGGAGACGAAGACGCTTCTGTTCGCACTCCCTTGGGACGCAAGCGGACCGGGCCTGGCGTTCACCGAGGTGTACGTCCGGGCCGCGGGCCTGGAGTGGACCGCCGACGACGTGAAGGCGGCGGTCACGGAGTTCGTGTCCCGGCTCACCGATGTGGCGAGCGAGGCGGAAGCGGTCGGCAAGTAGCGCAAGTCGTCGGCACCGGGCGCGGGCGGACCGGGCTCGCCGCGCTTCGGGGCCCGGCAGGTGCCGATTGACGGCCGCCGTCGATCGAGGCCGGCGTTGTCAGTGGCGGGGTGCACCATGAGGTCATGAGCGTGCGCATCGACATCGCGGGGCTGCGGCCGGAGAGGGTCGCCGTCGTCCCCTCGCCCCTGGCCGAGCTCGGCATGGCGCTGCACGCGCTGTCCGAGCCGGGGCACCACCCCGGCCTGCAGGGCTGGGTGACGGGCGTGACGGCCCGGCTCGACCCGCACCTGGCGGACCGTATGTGCGAGGCGGACTTCCTGTGGCGGACGGCGTTCTCGGACCTGTTCCTGCCGTACGCGGGCATCCCGGGCGGCGACGCCCTCCCCGGGGCCACGCTCGCCGACGAACTGGACCTGCTGGACAAGCTGACGGACGAACAGTTCGTGGACGCGGCCCTGGAGTTCAGCTGCGCAATGCCCTACGGCGACGGGCCCAGCCCGCTCGTCGACGCCGGGCTGCGCCGGCGCGCCCTCGAACTGGCCGCCGCGCGGGGTCCGCAACAGGAGCGGTTCACCGAGCTGCTGCTGGCCGACCCGCCCAGCATCCGGGCCTGGCTGCGGCAGTTCCTCCAGGACTGCGACGAGGGGTTCTTCGCGGAGTCGTGGTCCCGGCTGCGCCATCAGCTCACGGCGGACGCCCGCCACAAGACCGACCTGCTGCGCCGTAGGGGCCTGGCCGAGGCACTGGCCGCCGCGTCCCCGGCGATCACAGTCGACGAGGCCGCCACCGAGATCACGGTCGACAAGCTGAGCGTGGGCAGTACGACCACGGGGGACGGCCCCCTCCTCCTCGTACCGACCAGTCTCGGCCGGCCCCACCTGGCCGTCCTGTACCGGCGCGGCTGGCAGCCGGTGCTGCACTACCCGGTCGGCGCCCCGGAGCTCGCGGCTCCGCCCTCCGTCGGCCAGCTGTCCCTGCGGATGACCGCCCTGTCCCACCCCGTCCGGATGCGGATCTGCCGCTACCTGGCCCGCAGCGCCCACACCACGAGCGAGCTGACGCAGACGCTCGGCATGACGGCCCCGGAGATATCCCGGCACATCGGCGTCCTGAAGAAGGCGGGCCTGATCACCACGCGCCGCCGCGGCCGGTACGTCCAACACCAGCTGGACATAGCGGTCGTGGCCCGGCTCGGCAGCGATTTCCTGGAGGGCATCCTGCGCTGAGTACCGGCCCGTCCGCCCGGCTCAGTCGAACCGGATGTGCCGGATCCCGACGCGCATCTGCCGCATCCGCGTCCTGAGCGCGCCCTCGTTGTTCGGCCGCAGCCTCAGTCCGGCCAGCACGGCGATACGGTCCGCCGTCTTCGGCACGGTCGAGTGGTCCGTCCACAGGTGTTCGGCGAACTCCGGCTCCTGCAGCCGCTCCAGACAGTGGTCGAGCTGCTGCACGGCCCAGGTCTCCCTGCCCAGACCGGAGTTCTTCCCGGCGACGTACTGAAGGAGGTGCCCGAAGCCGCGTTCACGCAACCGCTTGAGCACTGTCTCGCGCTGAGCAAGGAGAGTGAAATGGCGTACGTCATGGCCGAGTTCGCGCAGCCGGCCGACGGTCTCCTCGAAGCAGACCGGGTCGGTGACCGTCATGGGCGCGATCACGACCCCTTCCCGTTTGGCGAGGGCGAGGTCGAGCACCTCGACCACCCCCTGCCGCCAGGACGTCAAGTCCTGGAAGTTGCCGCGCAGTTCGGGCGGGAGCATCCGGCGCAGACCGAAGCCGGCGTGCTCGGGATCGCAGATGACGCTGCCCGGCAGGCGCCGCTGGATCTCGTGTGCGGTCTGTGTCTTGCCACCGCCGAAGGGGCCGTTGATCCACAGGAGCATGCGCAGACCCTAGTGGTCACCGGTTACGTGAGAGTCACGCGCCCGGTGGCTCAGCCGTGGCCGCCCGCGCGCACCAGCCCGGTCTCGTACGCCAGGACCACCACCTGCACCCGGTCCCGCAGCCCCAGCTTGGTCAGGATGCGGCCCACATGGGTCTTCACGGTCGCCTCGGACAGCACGAGCCGGGCCGCGATCTCGCCGTTGGACAGGCCCTGCGCGACCAGGATCATGACCTCGCGCTCGCGCTCGGTGAGCCGCTCCAGCTCCTTGTGCCGGGGCTCCTTCCCGACACTCGGCAGCATCGGCGCGAACCGGTCGAGCAGGCGGCGCGTGGTCGACGGGGCCACCACCGCATCACCGCTGTGCACGGCACGGATGGCGGCGAGGAGTTCGCCGGGCGGCACGTCCTTGAGCATGAAGCCGGAGGCGCCCGCCTTCAGACCCGAGAAGGCGTACTCGTCGAGGTCGAAGGTGGTCAGGATCAGCACCTTCGGCGGGTCGGGCTCCGAGCAGATGCGGCGGGTGGTCTCCACGCCGTCGAGCTTCGGCATGCGGACATCCATGAGCACCACGTCGACGGCGGTCGAGCGCAGCTCCTGGAGAGCCTCGACGCCGTCCCCCGCCTCCGCGACGACCTCCATGTCCGGCTGGGCGGCGAGCACCATCCGGAACCCGGTGCGCAGCAGCACCTGGTCGTCGACGAGCATCACGCGGATCGTCATCGGAGCCTCTTCCGTTTTCGGCGGTCATTACAGGTGTCAACGAGGGGCGTACGTAAGCGTCAGTGTGCGGGTTTCAGCGGGAGCAGCGCACTGATCCGGAATCCGCCGCCGGGGCGCGGGCCCGCGTCGAGTGTGCCGCCGACCATACCGACCCGTTCACGCATACCGATCAGGCCGTGGCCCTGGCCGTCGGCGCCGCCCTCCTCGTACAGCTCGTGCGGGGCGCCCTTGCCGTCGTCCTCGACGAGCAGGCCGAGGCCGTCGTCGAAGTAGACCAGTCGCACGCTGGCGCCCGCGTTCGGCCCGCCGTGCTTGCGCGTGTTCGTCAGCGCCTCCTGCACGATGCGGTACGCGGTGAGCTCGACGCCGCTGGGCAGCGGGCGCGGGGTGCCCTCGACCTTGAAGTCGACGGGCAGCCCGGAGGTGCGGCACTGCTCGATCAGCTCGTCGATCTGGTCGACGTCGGGCTGCGGAACGTACTCGCCGACCTCCTTGTGCTCGCCGGTGCGCAGCACACCGAGCAGCCGGCGCATCTCGGCGAGGGCCTGACGGCCGGTGGAGGAGATGGTCTCCAGGGCCTTCTTGGCCTGGTCGGGGGCGGCGTCCAGGACATAGGCGGCGCCGTCGGCCTGCACCACCATCACCGACACGTTGTGCGCGACGACGTCGTGCAACTCGCGTGCGATCCGGGCGCGTTCGGCCGCAACGGCGACCTTGGCCTGCGCCTCCCGCTCCTTCTCCAGCCGGGCGGCGCGCTCCTCCAGCTGCGCGAAGTAGGCGCGGCGGGTGCGGATGGAGTCGCCGAGCACCCAGGCGAGTGCGAAGGGCACGGTCAGGAAGATCGCCTTCGCGGCATTGCCCAGTGCGCTCCCGTCCTGCGGCCAGCGCATCTGCGCCATCGGCGCCGCACACAGCCCCATGGCCAGCGCGAGCCAGGAGGCCCGTCGGGCGCCCGTCGCGGCCACCGTGTAGACGATCACCAGCATCGCGAAGTCGGCGGCCATCGTCTGGACGTTCAGCGCCAGCTGTGCCACACCGAGTCCGATCGCCAGCAGCAGCATCTTCTCCGGCATGCGCCGGCGCAGCGCGATCACCAGGCACAGCAGAAGCGTGATCGGAACGATCAGCGCCGGTGAGTCGGTGCCCCGGACCGCCGAACTGGACGTTCCGCTCAGCAGCGAGATCCCGAACAGGAAGACGGCCCAGAAGGAGTCGACCCCGGTCGGGTGTCTGCGGAGGAAGTCATAGAGGCGCTGCACGTAACCCAGCGTAGGGAAGGGAGATGCGTGCAGGGGTCAACCGGAGGGCCGATCCGCGCCCGGCGCGCATACTCCCCAAGGTGGAGGCCCTGTTCTCCTGCACGCTTAGCCTGAGCCGGTGACGAAAGAGACATCGAGCCGGTGGCAGGGCTGGCGGGCGGCGGCCGAGGCCGCGCTGTACGGGCCCGACGGCTTCTATCGCAGGCCCGAGGGTCCGGCCGGACACTTCCGTACGTCCGTGCACGCGTCCCCCCTGTTCGCCGCGGCCGTCGCCGGGCTGCTGTGCCGCGTGGACGAGGCCCTGGACCGGCCCGGCTCGCTCGCCTTCGTCGACATGGCGGCGGGCCGGGGTGAGCTGGTCGGCGGCGTGCTGGCCGCGCTGCCCGCCGAGGTGGCGGCACGCACGCGTGCTTACGCCGTCGAGATCGCCGACCGCCCGGAGGGCCTCGACGACCGCATCGAGTGGCTCGCCGAACCGCCGCGGGGAGTCACCGGGCTGCTGTTCGCCAACGAGTGGCTGGACAACGTACCGGTGGACGTCGCCGAGGTGGACTCGGCGGGCGTACCGCGGCGGGTGCTCGTACGGCAGGACGGGGCCGAACGGCTCGGGGAGCCGGTCGGCGGTGCGGAAGCGGAGTGGCTCGCCCGGTGGTGGCCGCTGCCGGCCGAAGAGGGCATGCGGGCCGAGATCGGGCTCCCCCGGGACGAGGCCTGGGCTGCCGCGGTCTCTTCGCTCGCCCGGGGGCTCGCGGTCGCCGTCGACTATGCGCACACGCGGGATGCGCGCCCCCCGTTCGGCACACTCACCGGCTTCCGCGCGGGGCGCGAGACGGCGCCCGTGCCGGACGGGTCGTGCGACATCACGGCACACGTCGCACTGGACGCGTGCGCGGCGCGCGGGTCGGCGCGGACGCTCTCCGGCGCGCGCCTGTTGCCGCAGCGCGAGGCCTTGCGCGCCTTGGGTGTCGCAGGCGCACGCCCCCCGCTCGCACTCGCGTCCACACAGCCGGCCGCCTACGTACGAGCCCTCGCGAGCGCCGGCGAAGCCGCCGAACTGACCGCACCGGGCGGCCTCGGCGACTTCGGCTGGCTGCTGCAGCCGGTTGGAATTCCGGACGTACTGCCGGATGTACTGGTCGACTGACCCGTTGCTTGCCCGTCCCTACTTGTCGATGTCCCCGACCACGAAGAACAGCGACCCCAGGATCGCCACCATGTCCGCGACCAGCGTCCCCGGCAGCAGCTCCACGAGCGCCTGGATGTTGTTGTACGAGGCCGAGCGCAGCTTCAGCCGGTACGGGGTCTTCTCGCCCTTGCTGACGAGGTAGTAGCCGTTGATGCCGAGCGGGTTCTCGGTCCACGCGTACGTGTGGCCCTCGGGTGCTTTCAGGACCTTGGGGAGCCGCTGGTTGATCGGCCCGGGCGGCAGCTCGGCGAGCCGGTCGAGGCAGGCGTCGGCGAGGTCGAGGGCGACATGGGTCTGCTCCAGGAGCACCTCGAAGCGGGCGAGACAGTCGCCCTCCTGCCGGGTGACGACCTTCAGGGTGTCCTGCAGCTCGCCGTACGCGAGGTAGGGCTCGTCGCGGCGCAGGTCGAAGTCGACGCCCGAGGCGCGCGCGATGGGCCCGCTCACGCCGTACGCGTGCACGGTCTCGGGCGCCAGCGCGCCCACGCCCCGCGTGCGCCCCCGGAAGATCTCGTTGCCGAGCACCAGGTCGTCGAACCGGTCCATGCGCGAGCGCACGGCGGCGACGGCGCCGCGCGCGCGTGAGGCCCAGCCGGCCGGCAGGTCCTCCTTGAGGCCGCCGACGCGGTTGAACATGTAGTGCATGCGGCCGCCGGAGACCTCCTCCATGACGTTCTGGAGGACCTCGCGCTCCCGGAACGCGTAGAAGACCGGGGTGATGCCGCCGAGCTCCAGCGGGTACGAGCCCAGGAACATCAGGTGGTTGAGCACCCGGTTGAGCTCCGCGAGCAGCGTGCGCGTCCACACCGCGCGCGTGGGCACCTCCATGCCGAGCATGCGCTCCACGGCGAGGACCACGCCGAGCTCGTTCGAGAAGGCCGACAGCCAGTCGTGGCGGTTGGCGAGCATGATGATCTGGCGGTAGTCGCGCGCCTCGAAGAGCTTCTCGGCGCCGCGGTGCATGTACCCGATCACCGGTTCCGCGTGCACGATGCGCTCGCCGTCCAGTACCAGGCGCAGCCGCAGTACGCCGTGTGTGGACGGGTGCTGCGGCCCGATGTTGAGCACCATGTCGGTGCTCTCCGCGGCGCCGCCGATACCGACCATGGTCTCCGTCGTAGGAGTCATGGACCCAGTCTCCCCTACGTACGCTGGCCGTATGGAGACGGGGAGCCCGCAGAGCACGGGACCGACGGGGACAACGGGGGACGAGTCGGCGGAGCCGGTGTGGATCGGGCTGCCGTCCGGCCTGCTGCGGATGCGTCGGCTGTTGCTGGTGGTGTGGCTGGGGCTGCTGGCCCTCGCCCTGGGCCTGCTGCTCGGGCTGCTCGCCGGGGCCGTCTGGGCGGCCTTCGCGCTGCTGCCCCTGGCGCTGGCGGCCTGGGGCTGGGTGCTGCTCGGCCGCAACTGGCGCTCCTGGCGGTACGCCGAGCGCGCCGACGACCTGCTGATCAGCCGGGGCGTGCTGTGGCGCGAGGAGACCGTCGTGCCGTACGGGCGGATGCAGCTGGTCGAGGTCACCTCCGGGCCCGTCGAGCGGCACTTCGGGCTGGCCAGCGTGCAGCTGCACACGGCGGCCGCGGCGACCGACGCGACCATCCCGGGCCTGGACCCGGCCGAGGCGGAACGGCTGCGCGACCGGCTCACCGAGCTCGGCGAGGCCCGATCGGCGGGTCTGTGACCGCGCCCGGCGTCGACGACGCCGTACGCGCGAAGGAGCCCGTGATCGAACGGCGGCTGCATCCCGTGACGCCCCTGAGGCGGGCCTGGGCGCCGGTGGCTGTGGTCGTCGGGTGGGCCGTGCACGACCCCGACCAGGCGCAGCAGCAGCTGACGAGGCTGACGACCACGACCCTTCTGGTCGCGCTCGCCGTCCTTGTCCCGGCCGCCGCCCTGTACGGCTTCCTGACCTGGTGGTTCACACACTTCGCGGTGACCGAGACGGAACTGCGGATACGGACCGGTCTGCTGTTCCGGCGCACCGCGCACATCCGGCTGGAACGCATCCAGGCCGTCGACATCACCCAGCCGCTCCTCGCGCGCGTGGCGGGCGTCGCCAAGCTCAAACTCGACGTCGTGGGGACCGACAAGAAGGACGAGCTCTCCTTCCTGGGGGAGCGCGAGGCGCGTGCGCTGCGTGCGGAACTGCTCGCGCGCGCCGCCGGGTTCGCGCCCGAGACGGCGCACGAAGTCGGCGAGGCGCCGGTGCGCGAGCTGTTGCGCACGCCTCCGCGCGACCTGGCGATCTCCGTCGCGCTGACGGGCGCCACCTGGGGCTCCCTGGCCGCCGCGCTCGTCGTCCCGCCGGTGCTCTGGCTGGCCACCCACAGCGTGTGGACGGTCCTGGCGACCGGCCTGCCACTGCTGGGCGCGGCGGGCGCGAGCAGCGCGGGCCGGTTCGTCGGCGAGTACGACTGGACCGTGGGCGAGTCGCCGGACGGGCTGCGCATCGACCACGGACTGCTCGACCGTACGCACGAGACGGTGCCGCCCGGCCGGGTGCAGACCGTACGGATCGTGGAGCCGCTGCTGTGGCGGCGGCGCGGATGGGTGCGGGTGGAGCTTGATGTGGCCGGTTCGTCCAACTCCGTGCTGGTGCCGGTCGCTCCGCGGGCGGTCGCCGAGTCGGTCGTCGCGCGCGTGCTGCCCGGGGTGAGCGTGCCGTCGGCCGAGGCGCTGTCACGGCCCCCTCGGCGGGCCGGGCGGTGCGTACCGGTGTGGTGGCGGGGCTGCGGACTCGCCGTCACCGACACGGTGTTCGCCGCCCGGCACGGGCTGCTGCGCCGGAGCCTTGCGCTCGTGCCGCACGCGAAGGTGCAGAGCGTACGGCTGTCTCAGGGGCCCTGGCAGCGGCTGTGGCGGCTCGCCGACGTCCATGTGGACACGGGGGCCAACAAGACCGTGACGGCCCGGCTGAGGGGCGCCCAGGAGGCGGCGGAGTTGCTGCGGGGGCAGGCCGAGCGGTCACGGACGGGGCGCAGGGACGCCCGCCCGGACCGCTGGATGGCGCCGTAGGGCGGCGGGCCTCAGGAGACCGCGCTGCGCAGCCCCTGCACGTCGATCTGCTCGGTCTCGTCGTGGGCCGTCAGGTCGATGACCTGGCCGACGCCGCGCGCCTCCTCGTCGGCCGGCTTGAACTCCGCCCCGGCCTCGGCCTTGTGCACGGCGAGCGCCTCCTGGCCGACCACATCGGCGAGGTCCTCGTTCTGCACGGCCTCCAGAGCGTCCTGCGCCTCCTCCGTCTTCGTACCGAAGAAGTCGAATCCGCCCTCGACCGCCGGACGCCGCACGGGCGCGGCCGGTACGACGGCCACCGCGGTCGGCGCGACGAAGTGACCGGCGGGCTGCTGCACGGGCCGGTCGGACGGGGCGGGCCTGGCCGGAGTGGTGGCGGCCGCGCGCTCATGCCCGTCGACCGCCTGGGGCTGCCCCTGCGACTCATCCTCCTGGGCCGCGGCCTCGGTACCGCCGTCGGCGGCGGCCTCGCTCGCGGTGGGGGCCGTCTCGACCGCGGTGGCAACGGCCTCGGCGGTGGCGGACCCGGCCTTCACCTTCACCGGCTCACGCTTCGGGGAGGTGTCGCCCTTGGTGGGACCGTCGCCCTTCGGAGAGCCGTCGTCGTCGGGCGAGGAGTCGTCCGTCGCGCTGTTCTCGCCCTCCGGGGAGTCGTCCTTCGCGGAGTCGTCGATCGGCGAGTCGTCCTTCGCGGAAGCGCCCTCCTGAGAAACCCCTTCCGGAGAAACTCCCTCCGAAGAAACCCCCTCGGGAGAATCGTCCGCCGCCGAGTCGTCCTTCGGAGAACCGTCACCGTCCTCGTCGAACTGCTTCAGTGCCGCCTTCGCCCGCAGGAACAGGTGGGATCCCTCCGGCGAGAAGACCGCGGGAGCCTCCGGCGTGCCGTCGGTGTCCTCCGCGTCCGCCGAGGCAGCCACAGCCTCGGTCTCCGCCGCCATGTCGCCCACCGGCACGGGCGGCAGCGCGCGGGCCGGGGCACCGGCCTCTATCTCGAGCAGGCGGCGGCCCTCCAGGGCGCTCGCACGCTCGGTCTCGGCGGTGGCGTACCGCCGCAGCAGCGCCGCGTGTTCGTTGCGCAGTCCCGCCAGTTCGGTGCGCTTCGCGCGCAGCCGCTGCTCCAGCTTGGCGCGCAGCTCGCGCGACTCCTCGAGGTCGGTCTCCAGCTCGGCGACCCGCTCCTCGTGCCGCCACTCGTCGCTCGCACGCGCGCGCGTGAGGTCGGCGACCTGCTTGCCGGCCTGAGTGTCCCAGCGGCGCATGACGGCCGCACCGACGATCGCCGTCGCCGCGGCGGCCGCGGCTATGACACGGAGCACGGCCTGTTGCGAGAACACCCACGGACCGAAGGCGCAGACGAAAGAGACGCCTGCGATCGCCGACGGTGGCAGCAGTCTGTGCAAGGGCGGGGAATGGCGGTGACGTCCACGTGGCATGGCCAGAAACTTACCGCGCGTAGGCGAGTGTTGGTGCCCCGCCCCGCAAAAACACAGCCATACCGAAACGTTCACAGGGCATCAGGAATTGCCCTTTGCCGAATTCAGCAAGATCAACACCTGTCGCAACCCTGGTCACCGGTCGCTCAGCCGCCCGCTGATCCACTGCAGCGTCGCCGGAATCTCCCGCCGCCAGGTGTTGAAGTTGTGGCCGCCGCTGTCAAGGATGATCGACGAGATCCGTGTCAGGTTCGTGGCCCGCACACCCTCTATGAACTTCAGTGTCGCCTTGTAGTTGGATTCCCCGATCTTGCTGCTGGTGACGAGCAGTGAAGTGTCCGGGGCGGGCAGGTGCTTGAGGCACCACCACAGGTCGGCGCGGTTGCGCAGTCCCTTGTTGCCGTGGAAGAGATCGCCCGTGGTGGGGTCGATCGGCGCCTTGTAGTACGGCGACAGACCCGCCCCTGCGGCGTAAGCCCGGGGGTGGTGCATCGCGAGCTTCAGCGCGCAGTAGCCGCCCGTGGAATCGCCGATGATGCCCCAGCTGCCCGGCTTTTTGCCCACCCTGTAGTGCGCGAGTACGGCGTCGGGCAGGTCCTTCGCGAAGAAGGTCTCCGTCTTCGGACCACCGGGGATGTCCACGCATTCCGTGTCCCTCGGCGGCGCCACCGTCGGCCGCAGCATCACCAGGATCATCGGCTGCATACGGCCGTTCTTCGCAAGGCTCTGGGCCGTACTCGGATAGTGCAGCTTGTCCACGAGCGCCTGGGCGGTGCCCGGATATCCGGTGAGGACGACGGCCGCGGGGAACGTACGCGTGCGGTACTGCGGCTGGAAGTACTCCGGCGGCAGATACACGTACGCGGGTGTCGCGATGTTCGTCGTACGGCCGACGATGTCGACCTTCTGGATCTGGCCGCCGACCTGCGGCCGGGAACCGCCGGTTCCACGCACGCTCGCCGTCTCGATCACCTGCAGCGGACCGCCCGACCCGCCGAGCGCCGTGTGGTTTATGACCACACCCTGGTCCGTCTCCTGGCCGAACAGGTCCGCCCAGCTGGCGTAGAACCCGAAGGCCTGGTTGGCGGCGAGGCCGACCGACAGGAAGAGGGCCAGCTGGGTGCCGAGCAGCAACCCGACGCGTCCGCTGACGGCACGCCAGTTGCGCCGCGCCAGGCGTGGCCACAGCCACACCGTGCCAACGAACAGCAGTACGGCGAACATGACTGCCAGCAGCAGCACTTTGTTGCTCGTAAGACCCATGACCTGCTTCCTGCCTGCGCTTTCCACCCGGCTCCCTCACTCCTTCGCGAGGGCTTGTCCGGGACTTTCCTCGGCCTTTGGACCGGCTTTGAGGAGAGGCTGGAACCTTGCTCCCCGAGACACCGTCCTAGAGGGCGCAATGTCGCCGGATGCCCGAATCGGGCCCGGATCCAAGGTCTCTCGCAGAACTACGGGATGCGATGTCTGTCAGGACAGATGAGGAAATGTCGGGTGGGGTTCCCTCCCGATCACGCAGCGCGCGACGCGTATTCCGTGGTCCGCGCCCCGAGGCCGTCCCCGTCCTCGTCGCCAGAGCCTGCGCACTCGTAGGCGTTCTGGACATCGCCGCGGGCGTCTTCCCGCGCTTCAGGCACAGCCGTATGCACTCGATCGCCGAGGTGCTGCCCGGGTCGTTCGGCCCGTTCGCGGCCGCGCTCTCGCTCAGCGCCGGCATCCTGCTGCTGCTGCTCGCACACGGCCTCAAGCGCGGCAAACGCCGGGCGTGGCGCGCCGCGGTGGCGCTGCTGCCGGCGGGCGCCGTGGCGGAGTACACGTACCGCCACTCCGTCATCGGAGTGGTCATCTCGCTCGCGCTGCTCGCGCCCCTGCTGCGCCACCGCGACCAGTTCGCGGCGCTGCCCGACCCGCGCAGCAGGTGGCGTGCGCTCGCCAACTTCGTCCTCATGGGCGCCGGTTCCCTGGTCCTCGGACTGGTCATCGTCAGCGTCCACCCTCACCGCATGGTCGGCGACCCGAGCCTGGCCGATCGCATCACGCACGTGCTGTACGGCCTGTTCGGCTTCGAGGGCCCGGTCGACTACCAGGGCAACACCTCGTGGACGGTCGCCTTCTCACTGGGCGCCCTCGGCCTGCTGACGGCGGTCACGACGATCTACCTCGCCTTCCGGCCGGAGCACCCGGCCGCGCGCCTGACGGAGGAGGACGAGGCCCGTCTGCGCACCCTGCTGGAGAAGCACGGCCGCCGCGACTCCCTCGGCCACTTCGCGCTGCGCCGCGACAAGGCGGTCGTCTTCTCGCCCAGCGGCAAGGCGGCGGTGACGTACCGGGTCGTGTCCGGCGTGATGCTCGCCAGTGGTGACCCCATCGGCGACGTCGAGGCCTGGCCGGGCGCCATCGAGCGGTTCATGGACGAGGCCAGGGCCCACTCCTGGACGCCGGCCGTCATGGGCTGCTCGGAGACGGGCGGCGAGGTGTGGACCCGCGAGACCGGTCTTGACGCCCTCGAACTGGGCGACGAGGCGGTGGTGGACGTAGCGGATTTCTCCCTCGCCGGCCGCGCGATGCGCAACGTGCGCCAGATGGTCAAGCGCATCGAGCGCGCCGGTTACGAAACCCGGGTACGACGTGTACGTGACCTCGGCGAGGCCGAGCTGGAGCGGATCCGCGACGCCGCCGAGGACTGGCGCGGCACCGACACCGAGCGCGGCTTCTCCATGGCACTGGGCCGTATCGGCGACACCGCCGACGGCGACTGCCTGATCGCCACCGCACACAAGGCGGACGACCAGCCGAGCGAGTACGGCGACCTCAAGGCGATCCTGCACTTCGTCCCGTGGGGCGAGGACGGCGCGTCCCTCGACCTGATGCGCCGCGACCGTTCGGCCGACCCCGGCATGAACGAACTCCTCATCGTCGCGGCCCTCCAGGCGGCACCGAAGTTCGGCATCACGCGCGTGTCGCTCAACTTCGCGATGTTCCGCTCGGCACTCGCGCGTGGCGAGAAGATCGGCGCGGGCCCGGTGCTGCGCGCCTGGCGCGGCCTGCTGGTCTTCCTCTCCCGCTGGTTCCAGATCGAGTCCCTGTACAAGTTCAACGCGAAGTTCCAGCCCCGCTGGGAACCCCGCTTCGTCGTCTACCGCGCCTCGGCCGACCTGCCGCGCATCGGCTTCGCCGCCATGCAGGCGGAGGGCTTCGTCAACCTCGCACTGCCGCTGCCGCGCTTCCTGCGCCGCCGCAGGACCGCCCCGCGCGTGTGCACACACGCCGTCGCGGAGCGCGACGTACGCGCGGCGTGACCGCCTGACCGGGACACCGGACGCCGGACACCGTGAAGAACAGGCCCGGACGGAAGCCCCGCCCCTCCAGCCGGGGGGGGCTTCCGTCCGGGCCGTGGCGTATCCCGGCCGCGGCCGGGGCCTACGCTGAACGTATGAGCAAGCAGAGCGGACGCGGGCGCGTCGCGGGCCTTCCGGAGTGGGACCGCTGCGCGGTCATGGGGGTTGTGAACGTCACGCCCGATTCCTTCTCCGACGGCGGCCGCTTCTTCGACACGACGGCGGCCGTCAAACACGGCCTCGACCTGGTCGCCGAGGGCGCGGACCTGGTCGACGTCGGCGGCGAGTCCACCCGGCCCGGCGCCACGCGCGTCGACGAGGCCGAGGAGCTCAAGCGCGTCATCCCGGTCGTCCGCGGCCTCGCCTCCGAGGGCGTCACCGTCTCCGTCGACACTATGCGCGCCTCCGTCGCCGAACGGGCCCTGGCCGCCGGCGCCGCCCTCGTCAACGACGTCAGCGGAGGCCTCGCCGACCCCGCGATGATCCAGGTGGTGGCAGCAGCAGGCGCCCCCTTCATCGTCATGCACTGGCGCGGCTTCCTGGAGGGCGGCAACGTCAAGGGCGCGTACGACGACGTCGTCACCGAAGTCGTCGACGAACTGCACGCACGCGTGGAGGCCGTCCTGGCCGGCGGCATCGCCCCCGAGCGCGTCGTCGTCGACCCCGGTCTCGGCTTCTCCAAGGACGCCGAGCACGACCTGGTCCTGCTCGCCCACCTGGACCGGCTGCTCGGCCTCGGCCACCCCCTGCTCGTCGCCGCCTCCCGCAAGCGGTTCCTCGGCCGCGTCCTGGCCGGCTCGGAGGGCGCGCCCCCGCCCGCGCGCGAGCGCGACGCCGCCACGGCCGCCGTCTCCGCACTCGCGGCGCACGCCGGCGCATGGGCGGTGCGCGTGCACGAGGTGCGCGCAACGGCGGACGCGGTACGGGTCGCACGCGCCGTGGAGGGCGCGCGCGCTGCCGAAGGAGCCCGGTGAGCGCCCCCCACACCGACGTCGAACAGGTGGAAGCCGCCAACACCGCCTTCTACGAGGCCATGGAGCGCGGCGACTTCGAGGACCTCTCCGCGCTCTGGCTCGCCCCGTCCGACCTGGGTGTCGACGAGGAGTACCACGACCCGGCCGACACCGGCGTTATCTCGTGCGTGCACCCCGGCTGGCCCGTGCTCACCGGCCGCGGCGAGGTCCTGAGGTCGTATGCGCTGATCATGGCGAACACCGACTACATCCAGTTCTTCCTCACGGACGTGCATGTCTCCGTCACCGGCGACACCGCCCTGGTGACCTGCACCGAGAACATCCTCAGCGGCGGGCCCGCCCCCAAGGGCAGCGAGGAGCTCGGCCCCCTCGTCGGCCAGCTGGTGGTCGCCACCAACGTGTTCCGCCGCACCCCGGCAGGCTGGAAACTCTGGTCCCACCACGCCTCCCCGGTGATGACCGAAAACGACGAGGACGAGGACGACGACACACCCTCCTGAGTGGGTAGGCGCCCCTTGAGAACCAAGAAGTGGTTGGAATCACGGACCCCTGGGTAGGGGCGGCTACCAACCCGTGAGCCGCCGGGTTCCCCAGGGGAAACACGCGATGAACCCTCCTGGTCCCGGCACGGGCCACGCCCCCGTGGCCCGGCCCTGTCAGTGCCCGCAGGTAGATTCGTTCGAGGCCGGTGTGCCGCCCGCACACGGTACGGACCGGTCGTTACCGACGATTGCAGGAGTGATTCGCGTGGATCGTGTCGCGCTGCGCGGCCTCAAGGCCCGCGGGCACCACGGTGTCTTCCCCAAGGAGCGCGAGGAGGGCCAGACCTTCATCGTGGACCTCGTCCTCGGCCTGGACACCCGCCCGGCCGCCGCCGACGACGACCTGGCGAAGACAGTGCATTACGGCATCGTGGCGGAGGAGGTCGTGGCCGTCGTCGAGGGCGAGCCCGTCAACCTCATCGAGACGCTCGCCGAGCGCATCGCCCAGGCCTGTCTGAAGCACGACGGGGTCCAGGAAGTCGAGGTCTGCGTCCACAAACCGGACGCCCCGATCACGGTCCCCTTCGACGACGTGACCGTCACCATCACCCGGAGCCGAGTATGACCGCGTCCTTCGCCACGGGTCCGAGCGACCCGACCGTACAGCCGGTACCCGCCTCCGTCGTGGCGCAGGTGGACGCCGCCGACACGACGCTCCACAACCCGAAACGGGCGGTGATCTCCCTCGGCGCGAACCTGGGCAACCGCCTGGAGACCCTCCAGGGCGCCATCGACGCCCTGGAGGACACCCCGGGCGTCCGCATCAAGGCCGTGTCACCGGTGTACGAGACGGAGCCGTGGGGCGTCGAGCCCGGCAGCCAGCCGTCGTACTTCAACGCGGTCGTCGTCCTGAAGACCACCCTCCCGCCGTCCTCGCTCCTGGAGCGGGCCCACGCGGTGGAGGAGGCCTTCCACCGCGTACGGGACGAGCGCTGGGGCGCGCGCACCCTCGACGTCGACATCGTCGCGTACGCCGACGTCATCGACGACGACCCGCACCTCACGCTGCCCCACCCGCGCGCCCACGAGCGCGCCTTCGTCCTCGCCCCCTGGCACGATCTGGAACCGGAGGCGCAGCTGCCCGGCCGCGGTGCGGTCGCCGATCTCCTCGACGCCGTCACCCGCGAAGGCGTGACACCGCGCAAGGACCTGGAACTTCACCTGCCCGAGTAGTCGTTAAGGTCAGGACGACCACTGTCCGCGGGACGGTCCGCAGGACCCGGGGGAGCTGAAGGGACACCGTGAGAGAGCTGCGCATCAGGGTGCTGGCCGGCGTTTTCGTCGTGGCCGGAATCTTGTCCTGGGCGGGCGCCCGCCTCTGGAACGCGATCGGGACCCTGCCCAGCGTCCCCCTCGCCGCCCCCATCGTCCTCGCCCTGATCGCGGTGGTCCTGCTGGCCACGGCGCTCTCCCTGCGCGGCCGCTTCAAGGCCCAGCGCGAGCGCCTCCCCGACGCCAAGGGCGTCGACCCCCTGATGGCGGCCCGCGCGGTCGTCTTCGGCCAGGCCAGCGCCCTGGTCGCCGCCCTCGTCGCCGGTATGTACGGCGGCACGGGCGTCTTCCTCCTGGAACAGCTCGACATCCCCGCCCGCCGCGACCAGGCGATCTACGCCGGCTTCTCGGTCGTGGCGGGCATCGCGGTCATAGCGGCGGCCATCTTCCTGGAGCGCGTGTGCCGGCTCCCCGAGGACGACGAACACAACAACGGGGCGGCGTCGGCCGCCTGAGGCCGGATCCGCCGGCCCGGCGTCAGCGCGCCATGATCAGGCTCATCGCCTCGTTGCGGGTGGCGGGATCGCGCAGCTGTCCACGCACGGCCGACGTTATGGTCTTGGCCCCGGGCTTGCGGACACCGCGCATCGACATGCACATGTGCTCGCACTCGACGACGACGATGACCCCGCGCGGCTCCAGGATCTTCATCAGCGAGTCGGCGATCTGCGTGGTGAGTCGTTCCTGCACCTGAGGCCGGCGGGCATAGACATCCACGAGCCGGGCCAGCTTCGACAGACCCGTGATCTTGCCGTCGACGGACGGGATGTAACCGACATGGGCCACGCCGACAAAGGGCACCAGGTGATGCTCACAGGAGCTCAGTACCTCGATGTCCTTCACGAGCACCATCTCGTCGTGCCCGAGGTCGAACGTCGTCGTCAGCACGTCCTCGGGCTTCTGCCACAGCCCCGCGAAGATCTCCCGGTACGCCCGCGCCACCCGCGCCGGCGTCTCCCTCAGGCCCTCCCGGTCAGGGTCCTCGCCGACCGCGATCAGCAGTTCGCGTACGGCGTTCTCGGCGCGCTTCTCGTCGAACTCGCCGATCGAGCCCTCGCCGTCCAGCGTCACGGGGTCGGTCATCTGGTGCCTCGTTCCTGTGCGGGTCACGCGTGCGGGCCACGCGCCTCATCTGCGACATGGCTGAAAATGCCGCGCCCCCCAGGCTAAAACCTGGGGGGCGCGGCATTCATTCCGGGCCTGGTGAGGGCGCCGGGAGAGCGCTGATCAGCTCTCCGGGCGGTCCTCCGGGGCCGTCTCGATCGCCGGAGCGGACTCCGCCGCCGTGGACTTGACCGTGCTGATCGCCGGGGTCGCGCCGTTGGCGCCGTTCGTCAGTGCGAGCTCCTTCGGGGAGAGCACCGGCGGACGGGTGGACGGCGTACGGCGGGAGGAGCCGGTCCAGGCGGGCCTGGCCGGGCGCTTGACGATGGCGGAGAAGATCTCGGCGATCTGCTCCTTGCCCAGCGTCTCCTTCTCCAGCAGCTGCAGGACGAGGTTGTCGAGGACGTCGCGGTTCTCGACCAGGATCTCCCAGGCCTCGTTGTGCGCGTTCTCGATGAGCTTCTTGACTTCCTCGTCGACCAGCGCGGCGACCTCTTCCGAGTAGTCGCGCTGGTGAGCCATCTCACGTCCGAGGAACGGCTCGGTGTTGTCGCCGCCGAACTTGATGGCACCCAGCCGCTCGGTCATGCCGTACTGCGTGACCATCGCGCGGGCCGTTGCGGTGGCCTTCTCGATGTCGTTCGCAGCGCCCGTCGTCGGGTCGTGGAAGACGAGCTCCTCGGCCGCACGGCCGCCCAGCATGTAGGCCAGCTGGTCCAGCATCTCGTTGCGGGTCGTGGAGTACTTGTCCTCGTCAGGCAGGACCATCGTGTAGCCGAGGGCCCGTCCGCGCGACAGGATCGTGATCTTGTGGACCGGGTCGGAGTTCGGCGAAGCCGCCGCGACCAGGGCGTGACCGCCCTCGTGGTACGCGGTGATCTTCTTCTCCTTGTCCGACATGATCCGGGTCCGCTTCTGCGGTCCCGCGACCACGCGGTCGATCGCCTCGTCCAGCATGGAGTTGTCGATCAGCTTCTTGTCGCTGCGGGCGGTGAGCAGCGCGGCCTCGTTGAGGACGTTGCTCAGGTCCGCACCGGTGAAGCCCGGCGTACGGCGGGCGACGGCCGCGAGGTCGACGTCCGGAGCGACCGGCTTGCCCTTCTGGTGGACCTTGAGGATCTCCAGACGGCCCTGCAGGTCCGGCGGGTCGACCGCGATCTGGCGGTCGAAGCGGCCGGGGCGCAGAAGGGCCGGGTCGAGGATGTCCGGGCGGTTGGTGGCTGCGATGAGAATCACACCACCCTTGACGTCAAAGCCGTCCATCTCGACGAGCAGCTGGTTCAGCGTCTGCTCGCGCTCGTCGTGACCGCCGCCGAGGCCGGCGCCGCGGTGGCGGCCGACCGCGTCGATCTCGTCGACGAAGACGATCGCCGGAGCGTTCGCCTTGGCCTGCTCGAACAGGTCACGGACTCGGGAGGCACCGACACCGACGAACATCTCGACGAAGTCGGAACCGGAGATCGAGTAGAACGGGACCCCGGCCTCGCCGGCGACGGCACGCGCGAGCAGCGTCTTGCCGGTACCGGGACGGCCGTAGAGCAGCACGCCCTTGGGGATCTTGGCGCCGACGGCCTGGAACTTCGCCGGTTCCTGCAGGAACTCCTTGATCTCGTGGAGCTCCTCGACGGCCTCGTCGCAGCCCGCGACGTCCGAGAACGTCGTCTTGGGGGTGTCCTTGGTGATGAGCTTGGCCTTGGACTTCCCGAAGTTCATGACCCGGGAGCCGCCGCCCTGCATCTGATTCATCAGGAACAGGAAGACGACCACGATCAGGACGAAGGGGAGCAGGGAGAGCAGGATGCCCAGGAAGGGGTTCTGCTTGGACGGCGAAACCGTGTAGCCGTCCGGGATCTGCTTGTCCTGGTACTTGGTCTGCAGCGTGTTGGCGAGGTTCACGCCCTGGTCGCCGATGTAGCTCGCCTGGATCTTCGAGCTGCCCTCGACCTTTTCGCCGTTCTTGAGCTGGACCTTGATGGTCTGCTCGTCACCGGTGGTGAGCTTGGCCGACTCCACCTTGTTGTCGTTGATCGCTGCCACGACCTGGCCGGTGTCCACCGTCTTGTAGCCGCCGGACGAGCCGACGACCTGCATCAACACGACCACGGCAAGGACGGCCAGCACGATCCACATGACCGGCCCACGGAAGTATCGCTTCACGTCCATCCATACGGAGCGGTGTCGCCCCGTCCCTCCTGCCATAGTGAGTTTGATAAGACAGTTCTTCTGACGGTACCCCAGCATTGTCGCGCGAAGCCGCACGGGACGGCTGGCAAACCCGTCTGCATGCTCCAACGGCGCGAAACCCGCTGGGGTTCCCGATCGTCCTACAAAGACGGCCCTGCTGGCTCAGCCGCCGTAGACGTGGGGCGCGAGCGTACCGACGAACGGGAGGTTGCGGTACTTCTCGGCGTAGTCGAGGCCGTAGCCCACGACGAACTCGTTGGGGATGTCGAAGCCGACCCACTCGACGTCGATGGCGACCTTGGCGGCGTCCGGCTTGCGCAGGAGTGTGCACACCTTGAGCGACTCGGGCTCGCGGGAGCCTAGGTTGGACAGCAGCCAGGACAGGGTCAGGCCGGAGTCGATGATGTCCTCGACGATGAGGACGTGCTTGCCCTTGATGTCGGTGTCGAGGTCCTTGAGGATCCGCACGACACCGGAGGACTGGGTGCCCGCGCCGTACGACGACACGGCCATCCAGTCCATGGTGACGGGGGTGGACAGCGCCCGGGCGAGGTCGGCCATGACCATCACCGCGCCCTTGAGGACGCCGACGATGAGCAGGTCCTTGCCCGCGTATTCCGCGTCGATCTTCGCGGCCAGCTCCACCAGCTTCGCGTCGATCTCTTCCTTGGTGATGAGCACTTCTTTGAGGTCGGTGCCCATGTCTTTCGCGTCCACCCGCATCACTTTCGGTCGTCCCACCGGCCGCTCGGACCGACCCTCGGGAGGGTCCGGTTTCAGCCTTGCCGAATCACCAGTCTGCCACCCTGGCGCTGGGCGACGACTTTCCCCGGGAGATTGATGGCTCCCTGGCCGCGCCAGCCGGTGATCAGCCGGTCGACTTCCTCGATGTGGCGGGCGAACAGCGAACCGGCGGGAGCCCCGGCCTCGATGGCCGCGCGGCGCAGGATGCGGCGGCGCACGGCGGGCGGCAGGGCGTAGAGCTTGGCGCACTCCAGGAGGCCCGTGGCGTCGCGCACGGAGGCCTCGGCCTGGCCGGCCCAGGCGTCGAGGGCGTCGGCGTCGTCGCGGGAGAGCTGGGCCGTGCGGGCGAGGGCCTCGACGACGCCCTTGCCGAGCGCCTTCTCGAGGGCGGGCAGGCCTTCGTGGCGCAGCCGGGAGCGGGTGTACGCGGGATCCGCGTTGTGGGGGTCGTCCCAGACGGGGAGCGACTGGACCATGCAGGCCTTGCGGGCGGTCTGCCGGTCGAGCTGGAGGAAGGGGCGGCGGTAACGGCCGGCGGCCCCCGAGACCGCGGCCATTCCGGACAGGGAACGGATACCCGAGCCGCGGGCGAGGCCGAGCAGGACGGTTTCGGCCTGGTCGTCGCGGGTGTGGCCGAGCAGGACGGCGGCGGCGCCGTGGCGGACGGCGGCGGCGTCGAGTGCGGCGTACCGGGCGTCGCGGGCGGCGGCCTCGGGGCCGCCTTCGCGGCCTACGGTCACGGCGACGGAATCCACCGGGTCGAGGCCCAATTCGCGCAGCCGCAGGGCGACTTCGTCGGCGCGCAGGTCGGAGCCTGGTTGCAGTCCGTGGTCGACGGTGATGCCGCCGGCCCGGATGCCGAGCTTGGGGGCCTCGAAGGCGAGGGCCGAGGCGAGGGCCATCGAGTCGGCGCCGCCGGAGCACGCCACGAGCACGAGCGGCGACGAGGGGCGCTCGTGCGGGGCCGGTCCGGAGAGCCCAGGGGGCTCGGGGGACGTCCGGTGGTCGTTGAGGATGTCGTGGAGGACGTGGCGGACCGCCAGGCGTATCGCCGCGACCGCAGGATGGGGACCCATGTCCGGTTCCCTTCATGAAGTTTTCGGGGGGTGAGCCCGAGGTCGGTCACTCAGAGTGTGTAGATGGTGACAGAACCGGGGCGTTCCCCGAGCATCGCACGCCTACCCATGGCTCACGGTCCCTCGGACGGGTGATTGAAGGGGCGTTCGCCTGCCGTCGGCCGGATTCGTTTCACGACCTGCCCACGGGGTTCACGACTCACTCTTGCGGTGCACCCGTGCGACCCAGTCCGCCGGTTTGGCGATCTCCGCCTTGGTCGGCAGGGTGTTGGGGGACGTCCACACGCGGTTGAAGCCGTCCATGCCGACCTGGTCCACGACCGCCCGTACGAACCGTTCACCGTCCCGGTACTGCCTGAGCTTGGCGTCCAGGCCCAGCAGCTTGCGCAGGGCCATGTCCAGTCGGGAGGCGCCCTTCGCCCGGCGCTGCTGGAACTTCTCGCGGATCTCGGAGACGGACGGCACGACTGCCGGACCCACCCCGTCCATCACGAAGTCGGCGTGGCCCTCCAGGAGCGACATCACGGCGGTGAGGCGCCCGAGGATCTCCCGCTGCGCCGGGGTCTGCACGATCTCGACGAAGGACCGCCCGCCGTCGTCCTCCTCGCCCTCGGGGCGCCCGCCGGCGAGGGACTGGGCGGCCTCCCGGATGCGCTCCAGCACGGTCATGGGGTCGACCTCGGTCTCCCCCAAGAAAGACTGGATTTCGCCCTCAAGGTGGTCGCGAAGCCAGGGCACCGCGCTGAACTGCGTGCGGTGCGTCTCCTCGTGCAGGCAGACCCAGAGGCGGAAGTCGTGGGGCTGTACGTCGAGTTCGCGCTCCACGTGCACGATGTTGGGGGCGACGAGGAGCAGCCGGCCGCCGCCGTTCTCCCCCGCGGGAAGTTCGCGGGTGGCCGGGGCGAAGGTCTCGTACTGGCCCAGCACGCGGGAGGCCAGGAACGACAGCAGCATGCCCAGCTCGACGCCGGTGACCTTGCCGCCGACCGCGCCGAGGACCGCGCCGCCGGGGGTGTTGCCGCGCCGCTCCTGCATCCGGTCGAGCAGCGGTTTGAGGATCTCCCGGAAGCCCGCGACGTTCGCCCGGACCCAGCCGGGGCGGTCGACGACGAGGATCGGGGTGTCGTGGGTGTCTTCCTTGCCCATACGGGTGAAGCCCCGGACGTGCTCCTCCGAGGCCTTGGCATGCCGGCGCAGTTCCGCGACGACGGCCCGGGCCTCGTCACGGCTCACGTCGGGGCCCGGCCGCACGAGGCGGGTCGCGGTCGCCACCGCGAGATTCCAGTCGACCATCTCGGCACCACCGATGCTCGTCATGCGTCAACGGTACGTGAGCGTTCCCACTTGGGGCAGGCCGCGGGAGGTCGGCGGAGGCGGCGGTCGGTGGCCGTGTCAGCTGCAACCGCACGCCGCCAGGGCCGTGGCCGTCCGGTCCAGGGCCGACTGGGCCTCCAGCGGGTTGGTCGTGTTCGAGGCCAGGAAGGCGAACGCCAGCAGGCGGCCGTCCTGGTCGACGACCGTTCCGGCCAGGGTGTTCACACCCGTCAGGGTGCCCGTCTTCGCTCGTACGACTCCTGCCGCGCCGCCGGTGTAGCGGCTGGTCAGGGTGCCGGTGAAACCGGCCACCGGAAGGCCCGTCAGGACCGGGCGGAGTTCGGGGTGGGAGGGGTCACCGGCCTTCACCAGCAGGGCCGTGAGCAGGTCGGCCGTGAGTCTGTCGTCCCGGTCGAGGCCGCTGCCGTCGTGGAACTCGGCGCCCTTGAGGGGGAGTTCGAGCTTCTTCAGTGCGCCGGCGATCGCGGACGCGCCGCCGTCGAAGCTCGCGCGCTCCCCCGATGCGGCGGCCGTCTGGCGGGCCAGGGCCTCCGCGATGTCGTTGTCGCTGTTGGTCAGCATGCGCTCGACCAGGGACGAGAGCGGGGGCGACGACACGGCGGCGAGGTTCTCGGCGCGGGTCGTCGCCTTGGACGGGCCGGGGGACGTGGTCCTGATGCCATGGTCCTCGAGGAGCGTGCCGAACTTGCGGGCCGCGTCCGCCGCCGGGGCCGTCACGCGCGCGACGGGGCCGCTGGTCGAGTCGTCGGTGCGGCCCTCGTCGGCCATCAAGGCGCTCACGGGCGCGAGGTTGCCGTTGACGCCGATGGAGTGGAGTTCGGGCCCGGCGTACAGGGTGGTGTCGTAGGAGAGCGTGACTTCCTTGATGCCGCGTTTCTTGAGTGCGGCCGCCGTCCTGTCGGCCAGGTCCGGCAGGCTCGCCCAGCCGTCGGCTTCCGTGTGCGCCGTCAGGGTCGGGTCGCCGCCGCCGACCAGGATGAGTTCCTTGGTGTCGGGTTCCAGGGCCGTGCGGGTGGTCAGGCGGTGGTCGGCGCCCAGCGTCGACAGCGCGGCGACCGCGGTGGCGATCTTCGTCACGGAGGCGGGGGTCAGGGCGGTGTCGGCGCCGGTGCCGTAGAGGCGCCTGCCGGTGGCGACGTCGACGACCGCGGCGGTGTGCCGGGTGCCGAGCGCCGCGTCCTCCAGCAGGGGGCCCAGGACACCGGAGAGGGCCGCGGCGGTCGGGGCCGAGCTGACGGTGCTCGTGGCGCCGCCCAGGCCGGTCAGGACGGATGCGGCGCTGGGGGCGGGGCGTGGTCCCCCGGCCGCCGTATCGCCTGAATCGGACGTATCGGGATTACGTCCGTGATCTGCGCCACCCGTACGGTCCAGGGCGGCTGCGCGGTCCGCCTCGGCCGTACGCTGACCGGTGGAGTCCCAGGGGCCGACAGCGGTCGCTGCGGCGACGGCCAGCGCCACACCGGCGGTGGCGGCGCCCGCGGTGTACTGCCAGGTCCTGACGGTCTTCGGCCACCTGATCCGGGTGGGCCGCACCCGTGCGAGCTGTGGTTTCGCAGCGGTCGCGGCCCGTTCGAGACGCGGTCGCGCGGCGTTCGCGGCCCGTTCGAGCTTCGGGCGTACGGTCCCGGCGGCCCGTGCCAGACGCGGTCGGACGGCGTTCGCGGCCCGCACCACATGCGGTCTCGCGGCCCGCCAAGGCCTCAGCTCTGGCACGACCACCAGCCCCTTTCGCGATCACACACCTGCGTGAGGGACACTTAACCACCAGAACTATGTGCTGATCATGGAGGAGCCACCGGTGGAGTTCGACGTCACGATCGAGATCCCGAAGGGTTCGCGGAACAAGTACGAGGTGGACCACGAGACCGGTCGGATCCGCCTGGACCGTCGACTCTTCACCTCGACCGCCTACCCGACCGACTACGGCTTCGTCGAGAACACCCTCGGCGAGGACGGCGACCCGCTGGACGCGCTGGTCATCCTGGACGAGCCCACGTTCCCGGGCTGCCTGATCAAGTGCCGCGCGATCGGCATGTTCCGGATGACGGACGAGGCCGGCGGCGACGACAAGCTGCTGTGCGTGCCGGCGACGGACCCGCGTGTGGAGCACCTGCGTGACATCCACCACGTGTCGGAGTTCGACCGCCTGGAGATCCAGCACTTCTTCGAGGTCTACAAGGACCTGGAGCCCGGCAAGTCCGTCGAGGGCGCCAACTGGGTGGGCCGGGTCGACGCCGAGGTCGAGATCGAGCGGTCGTACAAGCGCTTCAAGGAGTCCGGCGGCCACTGAGCCCCCAGGAGTGTCCACGGGCCGCACGCATACGCGTGCGGCCCGTTTGCATATCTGTGCGCATACTGGCGTAGCTGCACGCGTCGTACAGGGAGCGTTACTCAAGTGACGGAGGCGGAGGACCGCAAGCCGCAGTCGGACGAGGCCAGGGGCGCGTTCGATCCCGAGATCACATCGGAGTTCGCCATTCCGGCGGGGTTCGCCGCCCCCAGGGGCGTCGTCGAGCCGGAGACCACGTCCGAGTTCGCCGTCCCGGACGGGCTGGACGTCCCGCAGCCGCCGGGCGCGGAGCCGGAAGGGTCGGCGTTCAGCACGCCGGACACCTACAGCGCCAAGCAGGCCCTCGTCGCCTTCACGCCGGCCACCGGCATACCGGTGGTCAGCCTCACCAAGGACGTGCCCTGGCAGGACCGGATGCGCACGATGCTGCGGATGCCGGTGGCCGAGCGGCCCGCTCCGGAGCCGGGGCCGAAGGCGGAGGAGGGCGGTCCGGCCGTCCCGCGCGTCCTCGACCTGACGCTGCGTATCGGTGAGTTGCTGCTCGCGGGCGGTGAGGGCGCGGAGGACGTGGAGGCCGCGATGTTCGCGGTCTGCCGGTCCTACGGCCTCGACCGCTGCGAGCCGAACGTCACCTTCACCCTGCTGTCGATCTCGTACCAGCCGTCCCTGGTCGACGACCCGGTGACGGCGTCGCGTACGGTGCGCCGCCGGGCCACCGACTACACGCGGCTGGCGGCCGTCTTCCAGCTGGTGGACGACCTCAGCGACCCGGAGACCCATATCTCCCTGGAGGAGGCCTACCGGCGGCTCGCCGAGATCCGCCGCAACCGGCACCCGTACCCGGGCTGGGTGCTGACCGGGGCGAGCGGACTGCTCGCCGGGGCGGCCTCCGTGCTCGTCGGCGGTGACTGGATCGTCTTCATCGCGGCCATGCTGGGCGCCGTGCTCGGCGACCGGCTGGCCTGGCTGTGCGCGGGGCGCGGGCTGCCGGAGTTCTACCAGTTCACGGTCGCGGCGATGCCTCCGGCGGCCATCGGGGTCGCGCTCAACGTGGCGCACGTCGACGTCAAGGCGTCCGCGGTCATCACCGGTGGGCTGTTCGCGCTGCTGCCGGGGCGGGCGCTGGTGGCGGGCGTGCAGGACGGGCTGACCGGGTTCTACATCACCGCGTCGGCGCGCCTGCTGGAGGTCATGTACCTCTTCGTCGGCATCGTCGTGGGCGTGCTCGTGGTCCTGTACTTCGGAGTGAACCTGGGCGCCAAGCTCAACCCCGACGCGGCTGTGACCATCGCCGAACGGCCCGGCTGGCAGATCGGGGCGTCGATGCTGCTGTCGCTGACGTTCGCCGTGCTGTTGCAGCAGGAGCGGGCCACCGTGCTGTGGGTGACCTTGAACGGCGGGGTGGCGTGGTCGGTGTACGGCGCGCTGCACTATCCCGGCGGGATCTCGCCGGTCGCCTCGACGGCTGTGGCGGCGGGGCTGGTCGGGCTGTTCGGGCAGCTGCTGTCGCGGTATCGGTTCGCTTCGGCGCTGCCTTACACGACCGCGGCGATCGGGCCCCTGTTGCCAGGGTCGGCCACCTATTTCGGGCTGTTGTCGATCGCGCAGAACGAGGTCGACAAGGGGCTGGTGTCGCTCGCCACGGCGGCGTCCTTGGCCATGGCCATTGCCATCGGGGTCAACCTCGGGTCGGAGATCTCGCGGTTGTTCCTGCGGATTCCCGGCGGGGCTTCGGCGGCGGGGCGGCGGGCTGCGAAGCGGACGCGGGGGTTCTAAAAGCCCCTTCAGTAACCCTGGTTCTGGTTGTACGGGTACTGCTGCTGGTCGCCGTAGTGGCCCTGCTGGTACGGCTGCTGCGGGTACTGCTGGGCGTAGTGCTGCTGGTTGGGGTCGTACGGCTGCTGCTGCGGCTGCTGCTGGTACTGCTGGTGGTGGTAGCCGCCCTGGTCGTCCGTCGGCGGGATGCGGCGGAGCTGGGTCGTTGCGTCGTCCATGACCGGGGGCTGCTGGGCCTGGCGCTGGGTCGGCTGCTCGGGGTTCTTCTTGGCCTTGGAGCGGGCGCGCAGGAACTCGATGATGATCGGGATCACCGAGACGAAGACGATCAGGATGAGGATCGCCTCGATGTTCTTGTGGACGAAGTCCACGTTGCCGAGCCAGGAGCCCAGCAGGGTCACGCCCGCGCCCCAGAGCACGCCACCGATGACGTTGAAGGTGATGAACGAGCGGTACTTCATGCCGCTGACGCCGGCGATGATCGGCGTGAATGTGCGCACGATGGGCACGAAACGGGCCAGGACCAGGGACTTGGGGCCGTACTTCTCGAAGAACTCGTGCGCCTTGACCACGTTCTCCTGCTTGAAGAGGCGGGAGTCCGGGCGGGTGAAGAGGGACGGGCCGACCTTCTTGCCGAAGAGGTAGCCCGCCTGGTCGCCGAGGATCGCGGCGAGGCAGATCAGCAGGATGGCCGCCCACAGGGGGAAGTCCAGGGTGCCTGCGGTGATCAGCAGACCGCAGGTGAACAGCAGCGAGTCGCCCGGCAGGAAGAAGCCGATGAGCAGGCCCGACTCCGCGAAGACGATGAGGAGCAGGCCCCAGATGCCGAACGAGTCGAGGAGATTGTTCGGATCCAGCCAGCTCGGGCCGAGGGCAAGCGTCGTCACGGTTCCGGGCTCCTGAGGGGGTGGAGGAAGGTACGGCGTCCTTGTGCGGGCGCCCAAAGCTATCAACGCAATGTGTCTGCCCCAGGTTCCACCGGTGTCTCCAGGATGCACTGTGCGTCGACTGGCACAAAGCTGTGAGGCTATGGGAATCGATGAATACGGCGGCGGGCAGGGCCCGCGGCCCGACGTGCTGGTCGTGACGACGAACGACGTACCCGGGCACCGGGTTCAGGAGGTACTCGGCGAGGTCTTCGGGTTGACGGTGCGCTCCCGCCATCTGGGGAGCCAGATCGGCGCGGGGCTGAAGTCGATGATCGGCGGGGAGCTGAAGGGGCTCACCAAGACGCTCGTGCAGACCCGGAACCAGGCCATGGAGCGGCTCGTCGAGCAGGCACGCGCGCGTGGGGCGAATGCGGTGCTGATGTT
This sequence comes from Streptomyces sp. NPDC001401, assembly GCF_042895385.1. Classification (NCBI taxonomy): domain Bacteria; kingdom Bacillati; phylum Actinomycetota; class Actinomycetes; order Kitasatosporales; family Streptomycetaceae; genus Streptomyces; species Streptomyces sp. NPDC001401. The sequence goes on along the minus strand of NZ_JBIAWI010000010.1, from coordinate 344,614 downwards.
CCGCTTCGACGTGACGGAGGCTGCGGACGTGGGCACGGAGGTCTGCGCGTACGGGACCGCGGTGATCCTGGCCCGGGAGTGATCCCCCGGGCCAGGAGGGCTACGCGGTGTGGCGGGACGCGTTCGCCTCGATGGCGTCCCTGAGGTGCTCGGCGAGGCCCGGCCGCATGGAGTCGTAGAACGCCTTGAAGCGCTCGTCGGAGACGTACATGCCGCCGAGGCAGCGGTGCATTTCGTACGGGCACTCGTAGAACCACCTGCTGATGTGCTGCCGGTGTTCCTCGGCCAGGTCCATCGCCGCCTCGCCGGCCGGCGGTTCGCCGGCGGCCACCAGGGCGGCGTAACGCTCGCTCCAGGCGTCCACCTCGGCCTGCAGACGCTTCCAGTCCTCCTTGGTGTAGCCGGCCGCGCGGCGCTGCGACTCGGCGTATGCCTCCGTGCCGCCCCAGCGCTGTTCCGCCTCCTCGGCGTACTGCTCGGGATCCTTGTCGCCGAAGACCTCGAACCGCTCCTCGGGGGTGAGATTGATGCCCATCTTGCGTGCCTCCATGGCGTGCTCCACGGCCGCCGCCATCTTCTGCAGCTTCTCGATCCGGGCGGTCAGCAGTTCGTGCTGACGGCGCAGGTGTGCGCGCGGGTCCGCGGCCGGGTCGTCGAGCAGGGCGGCGACCTCGTCGAGCGGGAAGCCGAGCTCCCGGTAGAACAGGATCTGCTGCAGCCGGTCGAGGTCGGCGTCGCTGTAGCGCCGGTGGCCCGCGTGGCTGCGCTCGCTCGGGGCGAGCAGGCCGATGTCGTCGTAGTGGTGCAGCGTGCGCACCGTGACGCCGGCGAAGCCCGCGACCTGTCCCACGGAGTAGCCGGCCTGTCCTGCCGAGTGGCTCACTTCGTCCGCTCCCTTCTCGTATCGGTACGCACTCCACGGTGGGTCCTCACGCCGCGTGAGGTGCAAGCCGGAACCCGGGCGTGCCGGGCGGCCCCGGATGCAGTTGTGCAACAACGGAACTCAGATCCGCCGGCATCCGTTCCTCAGACGACACAAGGAGACGTCCATGCCGCTCCACAAAGGTCCCGAGAAGCACGACGAGCGCCCGCTGTCGGTCAACCCCTTCTTCGGGGAGGCCAATCCGGTCGGCGGCATGACCCAGGCGCCGCCCAAGCACCGGCTCCCGGACGCTCCGCTCCCGCCGATGACGGCGTACCAGCTGGTGCACGACGAGCTGATGCTGGACGGCAACTCCCGTCTGAACCTGGCCACTTTCGTCACCACCTGGATGGAGCCGCAGGCCGGCGTCCTGATGGCGGAGTGCCGGGACAAGAACATGATCGACAAGGACGAGTACCCGCGCACCGCCGAGCTGGAGCGGCGCTGCGTGGCGATGCTCGCCGACCTGTGGAACGCGCCGGACCCGTCGGCGGCCGTGGGCTGTTCGACGACCGGTTCCAGCGAGGCGTGCATGCTCGCCGGGATGGCGCTCAAGCGGCGCTGGAGCAAGCGGAACCCCTCCCCCGCCGCCCGCCCGAACCTCGTCATGGGTGTCAACGTCCAGGTCTGCTGGGAGAAGTTCTGCAACTTCTGGGAGGTGGAGCCCCGCCTGGTCCCCATGGAGGGCGACCGTTTCCATCTCGACCCGCAGGCCGCCGCCGAGCTGTGCGACGAGAACACCATCGGGGTCGTCGGCATCCTGGGCTCCACCTTCGACGGCTCGTACGAGCCCATCGCCGACCTGTGTGCGGCGCTCGACGCCCTACAGGAGCGCACGGGCCTGGACATCCCGGTGCACGTCGACGGCGCGTCCGGCGCGATGGTCGCGCCCTTCCTCGACGAGGAGTTGGTGTGGGACTTCCGCCTCCCGCGCGTGGCGTCCATCAACACCTCGGGGCACAAGTACGGCCTGGTCTATCCGGGCGTCGGCTGGGCGCTGTGGCGCGACAAGGAGGCGCTGCCCGAGGAACTCGTCTTCCGCGTCAACTACCTGGGCGGTGACATGCCGACCTTCGCCCTGAACTTCTCCCGTCCGGGCGCCCAGGTCGTCGCGCAGTACTACACGTTCCTTCGGCTGGGGCGGGAGGGCTACCGGGCCGTGCAGCAGACGACGCGGGACGTGGCCCGGGGCGTCGCCGAACGCGTGGCGGCGCTCGGCGACTTCCAGCTGCTGACCCGGGGCGACGAGCTGCCCGTGTTCGCGTTCACGACGGCGCCGGGCGTGGAGTCGTACGACGTCTTCGACGTCTCCCGGCGGATGCGCGAGAGCGGCTGGCTGCTGCCCGCGTACACCTTCCCGCCGAACCGCGAGGACCTGTCCGTGCTGCGGGTGGTGTGCCGCAACGGCTTCTCGACGGACCTCGCCGACCTGTTCATCGAGGACCTGACCCGCCTGCTGCCCGAGCTGCGCCGACAGCCGCACCCGCTGACCAGGGACAAGGAAGCGGCCACCGGCTTCCACCACTAGCGACTCGGTCAAGCTTGACTAGTGGTCGTCCTCCGGGTGCCGCACCCCCGTCGCATACGGGTTCTCCTCGCCCTCCGCGAGGACGCCGACGAACGGCGCACCCTCCCCCGCGAACGTGTACGCCCCGCCCTCGATCCGCCCGATCAGCCCCTGGGTCCACCCGGCCTCGGCGTCGGCCGTGTGGATCCAGAGGTTCATGATCTCGCCGATGTGGCCGAGCTGTTCGGGGCCGTCCGCGGGCACGTAGTGCTCGGTGACGGCCCCCCGCCACTCCTCGATCCGCCGGATCCGCTCCTTCAGGAGCGCGACCGCCTCCGCACGCGGCAGGTCCACGATGAAGCCGATGGCGGCCGACTTGACGTCCGTCTTCTGGTCGTACGAGGTCAGCGCCTCGCGCAGCAGCCGGTAGTACTCCTCGGTGCCCCGGTCGGTGATCTCGTACTCCGTGCGCGGCGGACCGCCGGCCGTGGACGGCGCGACCTCGTGCGCGTGCAGCAGCCCCAGCTTCGCCATCTGCTTGAGCGCGTGGTAGATCGAGCCGGGCTTGGCGTTGGACCACTCGTGCGCGCCCCAGTACTCCAGGTCGCCCCGCACCTGGTAGCCGTGGGCCCGCCCGTGCTGGCGGACCGCGCCGAGCACGAGGAGACGGATCGCGGACATGGGATCCAGCTTATTGTCAAGCGATCAGCCCGCGTGCTCCAGGGCGACCAGCTCGAACGCCGTCTTCCCGTCGAGCGACTCCCGGATGATGTCGGCGTGGCCCGCGTGCCGGGCCGTCTCGCGGATCAGGTGCAGGCACAGCCAGCGCACGGAGACACGGCCCTCCGGCGGGAACCAGGGGTCGTTCGGGAGCGGGAAGGTGTCGTCGAGGCTCGGCACCGAGCGGATGTAGGCCTCGGTCTCGGCAGCGACCTTCTCCCAGTACGCGAGTTGGGACTCGACACTCTCGCCGTCGACGAGCTGGAAGGTCTCGTGCCAGTTGGTCTCGTCCCGCTTGATCGCCGGGGGCTCCTGCTTGGCCCGGGCGATCCAGCCCTGCTCGACCTCGGCGACATGCTTGAGCAGACCGGAGAGGGACAGCTCACTGGCGCTCGGCTTGCTGGCGGCCTGCTCCTCGGTAAGCCCGAGCAGCGCCCGCCGGATCCCACCGCGCTGCTCCTCGATGAACGCAAGCAGCGCCCCGCGCTCGTCGCCCTGCGCCTCTGCCGGTACGTGCGTGACCATGATCGTCGCCTTTCGTCGGATCGGGACCTCGGGAGGCCTCCTGACACCGACGAAGCTACGGGCCATTGAGGTCAGATTCGGTCCTCAATGGCCCGCCTGTGGTGACGTGCTCAAGAAATCAGAACGGGAACCCGCTCCGCCCGTGCTGCACCGAGATCCACTTCTGCGTGGTGAAGCACTCGACGGTCCCCTCGCCGTTCAGGCGGCCGACGCCGGAGCTCTTCTCGCCGCCGAAGGGGACGAGGGGCTCGTCGTGGACGGTGCCGTCGTTCACGTGGAACATGCCGGTGTCGATCTGCTTGGCGAAGGAGACACCCCGGTCGACGTCGCCCGTGTGGACGGCGCCGCTCAGGCCGTACGGCGTGTCGTTGACGAGGCGTACGGCCTCCTCCTCGCCGTCGAAGGGGATGAGGAAGGCGACCGGGCCGAAGACCTCCTGCCGGAGGAGGGCCGAGTCGGCGGGGACGCCGGTGAGGACGGAGGGCTCGACCAGGTTGTCGGTGGTCGCGCCGCGCACCAGGGCCGTCGCGCCCTCGGCGACCGCCTGCTCGACCACGCCCGAAAGCGCCTCCGCCTGCGAGGAGTTGATCACCGGGCCGATGACCGTCTGCGGGTCGCTCGGGTCGCCGACCTTGAGCGTCTTCACCTTGGCGACGAACTTCTCCGTGAACTCGTCGGCGATCGCACGGTCGACCAGGACACGGTTGGCGGCCATGCAGACCTGGCCCTGGTGGACGTAGCGGCTGAAGACCGCCGCGTCGACCGCGTAGTCGATGTCGGCGTCGTCGAGGACCACGATCGCGCTGTTGCCGCCGAGTTCGAGGACCGAGCGCTTGAAGTGCGAGGCGCAGACGGTGGCCACATGGCGGCCGACCTTGTCGGAGCCGGTGAAGGAGATGACCTTCGGGACCGGGTGCTCGATGAAGGCGTCGCCTATCTCCGCGATGTCGGTGATGACGACGTTCAGGAGGCCGCCCGGCAGGCCCGCGTCCTCGAAGATCTTCGCGACCAGGGAACCACCCGTGATCGGGGTGTTCTGGTGCGGCTTCAGCACCACGGCGTTGCCGAGCGCGAGGGCCGGGGCGACCGACTTGATGGAGAGGAGGAAGGGGAAGTTGAAGGGGCTGATGACGCCCACGACGCCGACCGGCACGCGGTAGAGGCGGTTCTCCTTGCCGTCCACGGGCGACGGGAGGATCTTGCCTTCGGGGCGCAGCGCCCACTGGATCGACTCGCGCAGGAACTCCTTGGCGAGGTGAAGCTCGAAGCCGGCCTTCAGATGTGTGCCGCCGAGCTCGGCGATGATCACCTCGGTGATCTCCTGCTCGCGCTCCTCGATCAGTCTGAGGGCCTTCTCGAAGACCGCCCGGCGCGCGTACGGATTGGTCGCTGCCCACTGCTTCTGGGCTCGGGCCGCCGCCTGGTACGCCTCGTCGACCTCGTCCACCGTGGCTATGGTGATCGACGCCAGCTTCTCGCCGTCGTACGGGTTGAAGTCGATGATGTCCCAGGAGCCTGTGCCCGGGCGCCACTCACCGTCGATGTACTGCTGGGCCAGGTCGGTGAAGTAGGACGACGACATGTGATCCCCAAATCACTAGCAGACACACGATCAACGTGACGGTCTGATCACACGTCATCGTACTTGCGTCCCAAGTGAGTTGGGGACTCTGAGCGAACTTATGGGGAGAACCCTAGGAGAGTTGGAGGAGGCCTCGTAGAAGATCGCGGCTTTCGTCCGGTCCGGGGCTGTCCTGCTGGAGCTCCTTGAGCGCCTTCTCGTACTGCGCGACGTCCTCGTGCTTGTCCAGGTAGAGCGCGCTGGTGAGCTGCTCCAGATAGACGACGTCCGACAGGTCGGACTCCGGGAAGCTGAGGATCGTGAACGCGCCGCTCTCGCCCGAGTGCCCGCCGAAGCTGAACGGCATGATCTGCAGCCGTACGTTGGGGCGTTCGGAGATCTCGATCAGATGCTGGAGCTGGCCCCGCATCACCTCGCGGTCGCCGTAGGGGCGGCGCAGGGCGGCCTCGTCCAGGACGACGTGGAAGTCGGGGGCACCCTCGGAGACGAGATGCTTCTGCCGCTCCAGGCGCAGCGCCACACGCTTGTCGATGTCGACCTTGCTCGCGCCCTTCATACCCCGCCGTACGACTGCACGTGCATACGCCTCGGTCTGCAGCAGGCCGTGCACGAACTGCACCTCGTACGCCCGGATCAGATGGGCCGCGCCCTCCAGGCCCACATAGGTGGGGAACCAGCTCGGCAGGACGTCCGAGTAACTGTGCCACCAGCCCGCGACATTGGCCTCCCGGGCGAGGGAGAGCAGCGAGGTGCGCTCCTGCTCGTCCGTGATGCCGTACAGCGTCAACAGGTCTTCCACATCACGCGTCTTGAAGCTCACCCGGCCCAACTCCATCCGGCTGATCTTCGACTCGGAGGCGCGGATCGAGTAGCCCGCCGCCTCGCGCGTGATGCCGCGTGCCTCACGCAGCCGCCTGAGTTGCGAGCCGAGCAGCATCCGCCGCACCACCGATCCGGGCTCTCCCACGCTCACGTTCGCCAGCCTCCCCAACGCCTTCAGGGGCCGAAGTCTGCCACTAAATCACTCCGAGCAGTACTCGACCGATTACAGAGAAGCAAAGAAGCCAAAGATTCTGCACAGGAAGAGGGAAGGAGTTGGCAAGCAGAGGGAGAGAAGATGGCGGAAAAAATGGCCAACAAGCGGTACGGGAGGGTCCAATTCGGTCGCGTGCACGTGCATCTGCACCTTGCATCTGCACCGCGCATCCAAGACCATGGTCTCGCGCAACCGCAGCATCGCAACGCACCGACCGCGAATTCCTCGGGAGTGCCTCGCATGGGGACGAATGGATCGACCATGCTCGAGCCGTTACGGCAGGGCCTTCCGCCGCTGGATCCCGCGGCCGTGTCAAACGCCGCCTCCTGCGCTCTGCCCGCCCGCTACGAAGCGGTGCGCGAGGCACGGCTGTTCACCCGCAGAACGCTCGACCAGTGGGACATAGGCGACCGCTTCGACGACGTCTGTCTGGTGGTCTCCGAGCTGGTCACCAACTCGCTGCGGCACGGCCTGCCGGCCGGCACCCTGTGCACCGCGGAGCAGAGCCCGCCCGTGCGGCTGCACCTGATGCGCTGGACGGAGCGGCTGGTGTGCGCGGTGCGCGACCCGAGCCACGCAAGCCCGGTCGCGCGCGAGGCGGACGACTTCTCCGCGGAGTCGGGCCGCGGCCTGTTCCTCGTCGACTCCTTCGCCGACAGCTGGGGCTGGCACCCGATGGCGGGCACACTGGGCGGCAAGGTCGTCTGGGCGCTGTTCCAGCTGCCGCACTCGCCTCAGCCGCTGCCCGCCGAATAGCGCACCCCGGCGTCGTCTGACGCCGGGGTTCTACGCGCGTTACTGGGCGTAAGGCACTGATTGCCCCGAGTTGCACCCGGGGCGGACCGGGTGTCAGCCCGCTATCAGGTGGTCGAACTCGCCGTCCTTGATGCCCAGGAGCATCGCCTCGATCTCCGCGCGCGTATAGACGAGCGCCGGACCGTCGGGGAAGCGCGAGTTGCGCACGGCGACGTCCCCGCCGGGCAGCCGGGCGAACTCCACGCAGGAGCCCTGCGAATTGCTGTGCATGCTCTTCTGCCAGGCCACCCCGTTCAGCTCCGTGGCTGCCATGCCGTTGTACACGTCGTGGTCCACAGGTCGCTCCCGGTGGTGCAGTGGCTTTGGGGCCAGTGATGCAGTGGTCAACTGGTCCGGATCATAGCCCTGTTCACGTGCGGATGCATGAGCAGATGCACGTGCACGCCGGGTGGTTCTGTGGTTACAGATGTGACGTACGGGGCGCTACATCCGTTCCAGCGCTTTGCCCCGAAGCCTGCATGGCATGCACTAGGAAGAAGACGCTTACCGCGGCCCTCTTGTTCCACCCTTCAAGGGTTGGTCCGGCCCGGAGCTGGGCGTGCGCCGCCTCTGGCCGACGCCGGCCAGCGCCTTTCAGCCCGTCCGGCGTTTGAGGACGAGGCCGTTCAGGCCGATGGGGGTCCAGGGGGCGGAGCCCCCTGGGGACGCTGCCACCGGCGCCGGGTGCCACCAAGCCGACGGGGCCTCCAGACGCCGCCAAGCCTCAGCGGCCGGCGTACGGCAGGAGTGCCATCTCCCGGGCGTTCTTGATCGCGCGGGCGAGCAGTCGCTGCTGCTGGGCCGTGACACGGGTGACCCGGCGGCTGCGGATCTTGCCGCGGTCGGAGATGAACTTCCGCAGCAGGTCGGTGTCCTTGTAGTCGATGTACGTGACTCCGGCCTGGTCCAGTGGATTGGGGCGGGACTTGGCGGGGGTACGGTCGGGCTTGCGGGCCATGCGGGTCAGACCTCCAGGAGGGTGTCGAAGGCGGGCGGCAGCCGCTTCCAGGCATCGCGCCCGGCGGCGTACTCGGCGTCGGTCAGCAGGCAGGACTCCAGCAGGTGTTCGAGTCCGTCGCGGTCGAGGCCGGGGGATGTGAAGACCAGGTGCTGGCAGCAGTCGCCGTGCTCGGGATGCCAGTCCAGCGCGGCGGCGGCGCGGCGCACGGGCGGGACCATGTCCCAGGCGGCGTCGGGGAGCGAGGCCAGCCAGGGCCCCACGCTCTCCACGCACAGGGCCCCGCCCGCCGCGTCCCAGTGCAGCAGTGTGTCCGGCTTGTCCGCAAGCCAGAACCGGCCCCGGCTGCGGGCGGCGGCGCAGGTCAGGTCCTCGAGCGCCGCGTACAGCCGCTCCGGGTGGAAAGGGCGGTCGCCGTGCCAGACGAGGGTGGAGACGCCGTGCGCGTCGGCCTCGGCGGGGAGGAGGGCGCAGGCCGGGTGCTGGGCGGCTGCCGCCGCTTCGACGTCGAAGCCCGCGCGGGCGGCTACCGCCAAGTCGCCATGGCCGATGACGACTTGACGGGCCGTCGGGTGGAGCTGTGCGAGCAGCTCGCGGTCCTCCTCGTCGGCCTCCTCGGAGTCGGTGACGGCGAGGACAGGGGCGTACTCCAGCTGGCGCGCGAAGGTGTCCGCGACCGTCCGCTGGTCGGTGGCCGCCGCGGCGAGGCCGCCGTCGGCGAGGTCGTCGCCGTTGCCGAGACAGGGCAGGACGAGTGCCGGGTCCACGGCGGTGATCACGCCGGTGACCGTCAGACCGCCGGCCACGACCACCTCGGCCATGGCCTTGGGTTCGACGGAGTCCCACAGCTCGACCACGGCGAGACGGGTGTCCCCCGCGTCCGCGAGCCGGCGCAGCTCGGGGACGAGGTCTTCCCTGAGCGCACAGCACGCACAGTCGTTGACCAGGGGCGCCTCACCGGCCGACACGATGCCGGTCGCGTCGCGGATCGTCCGTACGACCGTGCCTGCCGCGGCCGTGGCGAGGTCGTGGTGGAGTACGACGCTGCCGGGGACGTCGACGAGCAGCTGCGCGACCGCGGCCCTACGAGCGTCGGCGTGCAGTCCGCCGACGATCACGACGGAGAGCATCAGCCCTTCTTTCCGTACCGGCGCTCGAAGCGCTCCACGCGGCCTGCGGTGTCCAGGACGCGGGCGGTGCCGGTGTAGAAGGGGTGGCTGACGTTCGAGATCTCGACGTCCACGACGGGGTACGTGTTGCCGTCCTCCCACTCGATCGTCTTGTCGCTGCTCATGGTCGAGCGGGTGAGAAAGGCGTGGTTCGCGGCTCGGTCGCGGAAGACGACAAGGCCGTAGGCCGGGTGGATTCCGTTGCGCATGGCGGTGGTTCAGCGCTCCTCTCGGAAGTCGACGTGGCGGCCGGCGACCGGGTCGTACTTGCGCAGCGTCATGCGGTCGGGGTCGTTGCGGCGGTTCTTGCGGGTCACGTAGGTGTAGCCGGTCCCCGCGGTGGACCGGAGTTTGATGACCGGGCGGAGTTCGTTGCGAGCCATGGTGGTACCTTACTGAAAATGAATTCCATTAGCGACTCCGCTTCAAGAGAGGTACATCACCCATGTCCGCGCACTGCATGCTGACCGGCGCCCAGCCGGGATTCGGCAACCGCATCTCCCACTCCCACCGGCGCACTTCCCGCCGTTTCGACCCCAACATCCAGAGCAAGCGCTACTGGCTGCCGAGCGAGGGCCGGTACGTACGGCTGCGGCTGAGCACGAAGGGGATCAAGACCGTCGACTCGATCGGAGTCGAGGCCGCCGTGGCGCGGATCCGCGCGCGGGGGGTGCGGGTCTGATGGCGAAGAAGAGCAAGATCGCGAAGAACGAGAAGCGGCAGGAGATCGTCGCCCGGTACGCCGAGCGGCGCGCCGAGCTGAAGGAGATCATCCGGCGGCCGTCGTCGACGGAGGCGGAACGGCTCGCCGCCCAGCGGGAGCTGCGGCGCCAGCCACGCGACGCCAGCGCGACGCGCGTACGCAACCGGGACCAGGTGGACGGGCGGCCGCGGGGGTACTTCCGGGCGTTCGGGCTGTCGCGGGTTTCGTTGCGGGGGCAGGCGCATGCCGGGTACTTGCCGGGGGTGCGCAAGTCGTCCTGGTGAGCTCGGGCAGGTCTGGTGAATCTCACAGCCGCTCCTCATGGGCCCGACGGCCGTCCCTGGTAGCTTGCTGCGGGCGTTCGGGCCAAACGGCCCGGCCCACCGGCTACGGCTTGCCACTGCTCGTTGCTACTGCTTGGGAGCTACCAGTGACTTCGGCGACCTTCACGCGTCCTGCCCGCACGGTGTCGCGCCGGCAGCTGCGGATCGCGGCCGCCGCCGCGGCGCTGACGGGTGCGCTCGTGCTGACCGCGTGCAGCAGCGGCGGCGATTCCAAGGACGACTCCTCGTCCAGCCCTTCCTCCTCCGCGGCCTCCACCGCGGACACGGGCGGCGGCTCCGGCGGGACGACGTCCACGTCCGACAGCCTGCAGGGCAGCTGGCTGGCCACGACCGGCGGCAAGGCCGTCGCCCTGGTGATCAACGGCAAGCAGGCCGGCCTCTTCTCGACCGGCGGGTCCGTGTGCAGCGGGACCGCGGGCAAGGAGGCCGGTATGCAGATGATCCACCTCACCTGCACGAAGGGCGACAAGGAGCGTGCGACGGGGATGGTCGACTCCGTGTCCAAGAGCTCGCTGAAGATCACCTGGTCGGGCAGCGTCGGCAAGGAGACGTACACCAAGTCGGAGGGCGGGACCCTGCCGACGGGGCTGCCGACGGCAAGCCTCGGTCAGTAGTCCGGCAGGGCGGGCACCCGCTTCACGGGATCGTGCGTGATGATCGATGCACGCGATCACCGGCATCACGCCGCAGAGCACCAGCAGAGCACCAGAGGATCCACATGCGCGCCACCCCGATCACCGTCGCCGCTCTCGCTGCGGCGCTTCTCCTGACCGCCTGCGACGACAACGGCGGTGACAGCGGCTCCACCGGCGAGAACAAGGCCGCCGGCGACGCCTGCACGCTCGACGCCGTCGGCGTGCAGGTCGCGGCGAGCGCCGCCCCGTCCGCCGGGGACTCCGGCAGTGTCACCGTCACGCTCACCAACCGCGGCTCCAAGTGCACCCTGAACGGCTTCCCGGGCGTCGCCCTCCGCACGGGCAGTGCGTCGGACACCATCCCCGCCGCCAAGGCCGCGAAGGCCCAGAAGCTGACCCTCGCCAAGGCCGCGACCGCCTCCTTCACGATCACGTACGTCCGGGGCGAGGCGGGCGGCAGCAAGAGCCTCCCGGCGAAGACCGTGAAGTTCACCCTGCCCGGCTCCACCGCAGGCCACAGCTTCAAGTGGTCGTACGGCGAGGTCGCTCTCAAGGGCGACGCGGGCGCGCCGAATGCCTCGGTGACCCCCTTCCAGCAGGCCGGCGACTGACCGCTCCGCGGGCTGTGTCGATTTGCGGCTCCGCCGCGGGGCCGCGATGGGCCGTCGGTAGTCTGCGGCGCCGTCGTGGCCGGTCGCGCACGCGCGGCGGAGCCGCATATCGATACGGCCCCGCGCCCCTTTTGAGGCGCGGCCCCCGTGTCTGGACGCCTCACGGAAGCCGCGGCCGGGCACCCACCTGGGCCCGGTCCGCCGCCTGGGCGCCCTCCGTCCAGCCCGCCTCGTCGCTCACCCCGCGCAGGCGGGTCGTGGTCGTCTCGGGGAACATGCGGTCCGTGTGGGCCGTGACCGCGACCTCGCGGGAGGCCAGCACCGGGAGCAGGTCGTCGGTCACCTGCGTCTCGGCGGCCGCCGCGAGGCGGGTGCCTATGCGGTGGGCGTAGGCCGCGAGGAAGGACTGCCGGAAGGTCTTGGTGCGCTTGCGGCCGCCCGCCCGCTGGGCGGTCTCCGCCCTTGTCATCGCCGTCGTGGCCTGTACGAGGAGCGAGGTGTAGAGGAGCTCGACGGCTTCCAGGTCGGCCTCGAAGCCTACGACGGTGGAGAAGCCCAGCGGCTCGTTCCACACCGCCCGGCAGTGGTTCGCGGTGGCGACCGCGTCCAGCAGCACGGCCTTGGCCTGCTCGTACGGCGCCTCGACGCCGATCCGGCAGGCGCCGGGGGCGTCCGGGGACGGCGCCCGGGCCGCGAGCAGCGCCTCGTCGATGCTGTGCCTGGCCATCAGCTCCTGCGCCTTGGCGGACAGCGCCTCTGCCTCGTCCGGGAACCCGGTCGCCTCCGCCTTGGCGAGCAGCGCGCGGATGCGGGTGAGCATGCGGGACTCGGATGCGGGGCCGGATGCGGATCCGGGATCGGGCCGCCGCGTCGGCTCGGCGAGGGGTTCGAGGGTCGGCAGGCGCAGCAGCAGGCGGTACAGCTCCAGGACGGTGGTCGCGTGCGAGAAGCGGTCGGTGCGGGGTGATGCGGCGGTGGCCTCGGCGGTTTCGGCCGCTTCGGCGGTGAGCTCGTCCAGCTGTGCGCTCCAGCGGGGGCCGCGCGGGCCGTCGTCCGGCGCTTGCGCGCGGATCAGCTCCGCCGCCAGACGTACGTGTACGTCGTCCAGCTCGCGCCGCACGAGCCGGACGACGTCGGCGGGCTGCCAGCCGCGCCGCCAGGCCGTCGCCACGAACTCCCGGCCGCGGCGGGCGAGTTCGGCGTCCGCCGCCGGGTCCGCGGCCAGCAGGGACGCGCCCGTGTCGAGGGCGGTGTCGGTCTCGGCGTACAGGGCGGCCCGGAAGGCGCGGTCGACGGTGCTGGACGTAGTGCTGGTCACTCGTCGATCGTGCCACGCGGCACTGACAGCCGGGTCAGCCGCGGATCAGGGCCAGCGCGCGGTCGAGGGCGTCGGGGGCAGGGCACGGGACGTCGGGGAGGACGCCGGTGCCTTCCCAGTTGGTGCCGGAGACCGGGTTGATGGAACGGGCGACCGGGATGGTGGCCTCCAGGTTCGGGTGGACCGTCCAGCCCTCGCGCGGGTGGGCGCCGCCGCGGGTGGTCTCCCCCACGACGGTCGCGCGGCCCAGCTGCTGGAGGTCGTAGGCCAGTTCCTCGGCGGCGGAGAAGGTGTGGGGACCGGTGAGGACGTAGACCGGCTTGGTGGAGCCGAAGCGGGCGCCGGGGACGTGCGGCAGGGTCCAGGACTGGTCGTAACGGTCGCCCACGCGCGCGTACATGGTGTTGAGATGGGTGCGCTCGTCCAGGAGGTAGCTGCAGACGAAGGCGACGGTGTCCGGGTCGCCGCCGCCGTTGCCCCGCAGGTCCAGGATGAGCGCTTCGGCGCGGGCGACCAGGGTGAGCGCGGCGGCGAGCGGCTCGGCCGACCAGGACAGCGGGAACAGGGCGGGGGCCAGTTCGAGCAGGGCGGTGCCGCCCTCCAGCAGCTCGACCCGGGGCACGCCGCCCAGGGAGGCGTCGAAGTCGCGGCGCATCGCGGCCGCCGCGGCCTCGCCCTGGCCCTGCGGCACCTGCTCGGGGTGGTACTTGAGGCGCAGGTGCAGATCGCCGTTGACGGACTGCAGATCGGCGGTGACCAGGCCGCCCAGCTCCTCCGCGCTCTCCACGTCGTACGCCCCCTCCGCCAGGCGCCGGCGCAGCAGCACGGCCAGCTGCTCGGCCGCCTCCGGGAAGACGTAGTGCTCGGTGAGGAGCCGGGCCGTCTCGTCGACGACCGCGGGAACGTCCGTGACCGGGGCGGGAGTTGGGACCGGGGCGGTGGCTGTCGTGGAGCCCGTCGTGAGCGTGGTCGTCGTCATGACTGGTGAGTCAACCACCGTCCACCCGCGCCTCACACGGCGTTTTCCCGGACTCGTCTCACTCCCCGAAATTGGGTCGCACACCTCTGCCGACGGTTCAAGCATGGCCGCATGGTGGACATGTCTTCGTACGCGGCCTTCCTCGTCGCCGCCTTCGCGCTGTGCATCACTCCCGGCCCCGACATGATGTTCATCGTGGCGATGGGCGGACGGGGCGGGCCCGGGACCGGAGTGCTGGCCGCGTTCGGTGTGGCCTGCGCGATGTTCGTGCACACGGTCGCCGCGGCGCTCGGTCTGTCGGCGCTGTTCCTGGAGCTGCCGACGCTCTATCACGTGCTGCGCTGGGCGGGCGCGGCCTATCTGCTGTACCTCGCCGTCAAGGCCTTCCGGGACCGTGCGGTGCCGGTCGAAGCGGGTACGGCGGCCGGGCCCGGGCGGCGGCGCGCCTTCTGGCAGGGGGCGGTCACCAACCTGCTCAACCCCAAGGTGATCCTCTTCAACGTCGCCTTCCTGCCGCAGTTCGTGGACCCCGGACTGGGGCACGTGCGCGAGCAGTTCCTGGTGTTCGGGCTGACGATCACGGTCATGGGGTTCGGCGTGGACGGCTCGATCGGGCTGCTCTCCGGGAAGCTCTCCTCGCTGCTGCGCCGCAGCCGGCGGGTGGCGCGCGGGCTGAACATCCTCAGCGGGACGGTGTTCACGGGGCTGGCGGTGCGGCTGGCGGCGACGCCGAAGTAGGCACGCACGCGTGAGGGTGCTGGGAGTGTCAACCCAGGGTTGACTGAGTCGCACTGTCAACCTATGGTTGACACATGTCGACGAACCCGACCACGTCATCCGTACGCCTCGACGACCTCATCACGGCGATCAAGAAGGTTCACACCGAACCCCTCGACCAGCTCCAGGACGCGGTGATCGCCGCCGATCACCTCGGCGAGGTGGCCGACCACCTGATCGGCCACTTCGTGGACCAGGCCCGCCGCTCCGGGGCCTCCTGGACGGACATCGGCCAGAGCATGGGGGTCACCCGGCAGGCCGCGCAGAAGCGGTTCGTGCCCAAGGAGTCGACCGCCCTCGACCCGAACCAGGGCTTCGGCCGTTACACCCTGCGCGCCCGCAACGTGGTGATGACCGCGCACAACGAGGCCAAGGCCGCGCCGCACACCGAGGTCGGCCCGGCCCACCTGGTCCTCGGCCTGCTGGCCGAACCCGATGGCCTGGCCGCCAAGGCGATCGTCCTGCAGGGCGTCTCGCTCGACTCCGTTCGCGAGGCCGCGACCGCCGCGCTCCCGCCGGCCGCAGCGGAGGCCCCCGAACTCGTCCCGTACGCCTCCGACGCCAAGAAGGTCCTGGAGCTCACCTTCCGCGAGGCCCTCCGCCTCGGCCACAACTACGTCGGCACCGAGCACATCCTGCTGGCCCTGCTGGAGTTCGAGCACGGCTCGGGAGTGCTGTCCGGTCTCGGCATCGGGAAGGAGCCCGTCGAGGCCGAGCTCGTCAAGGCGCTGGAGAAGTACCTGCAGGCGCCGCCCGAACCGAGCTGAGGCCGTTGCCGCGGGCCGTTGTCAGACCCACCTGCAACACTCGCAACCATGACCGACCGCTGGGCGCTCGCTCCGGCCGAGGACGGTGGCGTGGAGATCGCCCCCCTCGGTCCGGACGGGCTGCTCGCCGGTTCGGTGCGCTGGGAGCCCGACCTCGCCACGGCCGTGCGGGGGCGGCCCGAGGTCGCGCGGTGGGTGTGGCGCTCCACGGCCGAGGTGTATCCGCGTCTGCTCGCCACGGGGGTGCGAGTGGAGCGGTGCTACGACGTCGAGGACGCCGAGACCCTCCTGCTGGGCCACGAGGGGCGGTACGGCGAACCCCGCTCGGCGGCTGCCGCCCTGGCCCGGCTCCGCGGCGGCCCCGTACCGCCCGACCCGCCCCTGCGTTCCGCCGAACCCGGCGCCCAGTCCCCGCTGTTCGAACCGCAGACCGTTCATGTGCCGCTGCCCGACCTCGTCGAGGTGTACGCCGAGCAGCAGCGCCGGCACGACGCCACCGCGCACCCCGACCGGATGCGGCTGCTGACCGCGGCCGAGTCGGCGGGGATGCTGGTGGCGGCCGAGATGAACCGCGCCGGGCTGCCCTGGAGCGCCGAGGTGCACCGCCGGGTGCTGCACGAACTGCTCGGCGAGCGGTACGCGGGCGGTGGCGAGCCCCGGCGCCTCGCCGAACTGGCGGACGAGGTGTCCGCCGCCTTCGGGCGCCGGGTGCGGCCCGATCTGCCCGCGGACGTCATCAAGGCGTTCGCCCAGGCCGGGATCAAGGTCAAGTCGACCCGGCGCTGGGAGATCGAGTCCGTCGACCACCCGGCCGTGAAGCCGCTGGTCGAGTACAAGAAGCTGTACCGCATCTGGGTCGCCCACGGCTGGTCGTGGCTGCAGGACTGGGTGCGTGACGGGCGGTTCAGGCCCGAGTTCCTCGCGCACGGGACGGTCACGGGCAGATGGGTGACCAATGGCGGCGGCGCCCTCCAGATCCCCAAGGTGATCCGGCGTGCCGTCGTCGCCGACCCCGGCTGGCGGCTCGTCGTCGCGGACGCCGACCAGATGGAACCGCGGGTGCTGGCGGCCATCTCCCGGGACCCGGGGCTCATGGAGGTGGCGGGGCGCGAGACCGACCTCTACCAGTCCGTCTCCGACCGGGCCTTCTCCGGCGACCGCGCCCAGGCCAAGCTCGCCGTGCTCGGCGCGGTCTACGGCCAGACCTCCGGCGACGGCCTGAAGAACCTCGCCGCGCTCAGACGCCGCTTCCCCAAGGCGGTGGCATACGTCGACGACGCGGCGCGAGCGGGCGAGGAGGGGCGGCTCGTGCGGACCTGGCTGGGGCGGACCTGTCCACCGGCGGCCGGGGCGGGCGAGGACACGGCGGAGGAGGCGGGCATCCCGCAGGACGAACCGGCCGAGGCTGCCGCCGGGACCGAGTGGGTGCCGGGCTACGCCTCCACCAACACCCGCGCCCGCGGCCGCTTCGCCCGCAACTTCGTCGTCCAGGGCAGCGCGGCCGACTGGACCCTGCTGGTCCTCGCCGCGCTGCGGCAGAGCTGCGCGGGCATGGCGGCCGAGCTGGTCTTCTTCCAGCACGACGAGGTGATCGTGCACTGCCCGGAGGAAGAGGCGGAAACCGTGGTGACGGCGATCCGGGAGGCGGCGGAGCTGGCGGGGCGGCTGACGTTCGGGGAGACCCCAGTGCGGTTTCCGTTCACTACGGCGGTGGTGGAGTGTTATGCGGATGCGAAGTGAGGGGTGACCGGTGCTGGTGTGGGCCGGGGGGTGGGTTCGCTTGCCCGCGCATGCGGGGTGCCGCTCTCTTTGGGTCGGGAGCCGCCCCTAGCGGCACGACTGCCCGCAGCTAGGGCAGGCATGGCCGACTGCTCGGGTGGGCGCCGCCCCAACGGCACGACTGCCCTCAGCCACGGCAGGCACAGCCCACTGCTCGGGTGGGCACCGCCCCAACGGCACGACTGCCCTCAGCCACGGCAGGCACAGCCGACCGCTCGAGTGGGCACCGCCCCAGCGGCACGACTGCCCGCAGCTACGGCAGGCATGGCCGACTGCCCGCAGCTAAGGCAGCGTCTCGCCGAGAAGCTCCCGTAGCTCCGTCACCACTGCCTTCTCGTCCGTCCCGTCCAGCGCTTCGAGTGCCGCGTGCCATTGTTCGTGCGCCTGTTCGGTGCGCCCCCGCTGCCGCAGTAGGAGGCCGTGCTGGTGGCGGGCGAGGCCGCCCGTGTAGCGGTCGGCGCGGGCGTCGGCGCGGCGGAGCAGTTCGGCGCACTCGGTGTCGGCCCGTTCCGTACGGCCGAGCAGGCGCAGTGCCCGCACCAGCCCGAGCCGGGTCTGGGACTCGCCGTGCCAGTCGCCGTGGCCGCCGAGGATGCGCAGGCTCTCCTCGAAGTGGGGTACGGCGGCGGCAGGTTCGCCGAGGGTCAGATGGGCGTAGCCGATGTTGCAGTGCGCGGAGTGCTGCACGATCACGGCGCCGATCTCGTCGCCGATGGCGAGCGACCGCCGGTGCTGCTCGATCGCGGCCCGCGGGTCGGTGTGCTCGTACAGGTTGCCGAGGTGGCTGTGGGTCACGGCCTCGCCGTGCGGGTCGTTCAACTGCCGTGAGTACTCCAGGCTCTGGCGCAGGGCCCGGCCGGACTCCTCGTAGCGGCCGAGCCCTTCGAGCAGCAGGCCGCGGTTGTTGAGGCAGCGGCGCATCAAGGAGACGCGGTCGAGCCGCCGCCAGATCGTCAGCGCCCGGTCGTTGAGGGCGAGGGCCTCGCTCTGCCGTCCGGTCAGGAAGTGCAGGCCCGCGAGATCGCCCAGCGCGTATGCCTCGGCCGCCTCGTCACCGAGCCGCCGGGCCGTGCGCAGGGCGGCCCGGCCGAGCACCTCCATCTCGGCGACTCGGCCACTGCGCTGCACGTACGGGAAGAAGAGGCGGATCAGCGCGGCGATGCGGGCGGCTCTGAGGACCTGGCCGTCGGCGTCGGCGTCGGTGTCTTCGGCGTACCGCTCGACCAGCGTGACGATGTTCACCAGCTCCGTGTCGCCCCAGGCGAAGGCCTGTTCGGAGGATTCGAAGGTGGGGAGGGCGGCGACGTGTGCCGCGTGGTCCGGCGGCTGGGCCGCGGTCGGGTGGCGGCGGTCGTCCCGGTCGAGGCCCGGTTCGACGATCGCGGTGAGGGTGCGCTCGGCGACGGCGGCGTACCAGGGCAGGGCGGCATCGACGTCACTGGCGCCCCCGGCCAGTTCGCGGGCGAAGTCGCGGACCAGGTCGTGGGGGGCGTAACGGCCGTACGCCGTCTCCTCCAGGAGGGCCACGTCGACGAGCCGGTCCAGCGCGGCCTCGGCGCGGCGCGCGTCGGTGCCGACCAGGTGGGCCAGCAGCGGGGCGCCGTACGCGGGCAGGTCGAGCGCGCCGATACCGCGCAGCACGACAGCGGCGTCCCGGTCGGCCTCGCGCTCCGAGGCGGCGAGCGCGTCGTGGGCGACGGCCAGGGAGCGGCGGACGCTCAGGTCGTCGTACTCCAGATGGTGCAACCGCCCTTCCGTGGCGGTGAGTTGACGGGCCAGCACCTCGGGGGTGAGTGCCCCGCGCGCGGCGAGGCGCGCGGCGACGATGCGCAGTGCGAGCGGGAGACGGCCGGTGAGTTCGACGAGGGGGTGGGCCGCGTCGAGGGCATCGCGGCCGGAGACCGCTCGGAGCAGTTCGGCGCTCTCTTCGTCGCTCAGGGGGGTGAGCGGGAAGCGGCGGGCGCCGTCGAGGGCGGTCAGCGGCGAACGGCTGGTGACGATCACGGCGCATCCGGCGCCGGCCGGCAGCAGCGGGCGTACCTGAGCGGCGTTCGCGGCGTCGTCCAGGAGCAGGAGGGTGCGGGTCGGGGCGAGCAGGGAGCGCAGCAACGCGGCGGCCGCGTCCGGGTGTTCGGGGATGCGGCGGGGCTCGGTGCCCAGGTCCCTGAGCAGGGCGGTGAGTGCCTGGGCGGGAGTGAGGGGGGTCATGCCGGGGGTGGCGCCGTGCAGGTTGATGTACAGCTGGCCGTCGGGGAAACGTTCCCGCAGGCTGTGGGCGACCTGCAGCGCGAGGGCGCTCTTGCCCACGCCGGCCATGCCGCTGATGACAGCCACGGCGGGGGTCCGACCGGGCTCGAGGGTGGTGCGGAGGTCACAGAGAGTGGGGCTGCGGCCCGTGAAGTGGGCGGGCGGAGGGGGCAGTTGGGCGGGCCGGGGCGGTTGCGGGAGGGCAGGCGCGGAGTCGTCCGTGCTGCCGGATGCGGTGTCGTCCTCGCGCGGTGCACCGGGGATCCCGGTGGAGGTGAGCACCTCGACGTGTGCCTCCTGCATCGCCGGGCCGGGTTCGACGCCCAGTTCCTCCACCAGGCGGGCGCGCAGATCTCGGTGGACCGCCAGGGCTTCGGCCTGGCGGCCGGTGCGGTGCAGGGCGAGCATCAGCTGGCGGTGGTACGCCTCCCGGAGCGGATGCTCGGCGGTCAGTGCGGCCAGCTCCGGTACGAGACCGTCCAGTCGGGCGCCGTCGACGGCCAGCTCGGCGTCGTAGCGCCACTCCAGAAGCAGCAGCCGCGCCTCCTTAAGACGCTGGACGAAGGCGTATCCGCCCAGCTCGGCGGGGAGCCCGCTGAGCGGGGTGCCGCGCCACAGCGCGAGCGCGGACATGCACTCGCGCACGACCCGCTCCCAGTTGCGGGCGGCGTACGCGCCGCGTGCCGTGGCGAGATGGCGCTCGAAGACATGGACGTCCAGTTCGCCCTGTTCGACCCGCAGCACATATCCGGGCGGCACCGCACGCAGCCGCTCGGGGTCGTCGAGCAGCCGTCGCAGCCGGGCCACATGGTTGTGCAGCGAGGCCTGCGCGGACGCGGGCGGCGCCCCGCCCCACAGCGCGTCCTTGAGCGACTCGACGGAGACGACACGGCCGGCTTCGAGGAGCAGGGCGGCGAGCAGGGTGCGGACCTTGGGGCTGCCGATGGCTCTGACGTCGACGCCACCGAGGGCATCCGTGCCGTCGCCGAAAGCGCCGACCTCATCGTGGACGTCGTAAAGAACCGGCGGCCCCAGCAGTCCGAACCGCAGCTCGCGCCGCCTCACGCCGCCCACTGCCTTCCCGCGTCCTTGGCGGATTTCCGCCCTCGTCACGGCGGTTTCCCGCCAGCTGCTCCACGGCGGTCGCCGCCGGAATCCGTTACGGCTGCGGCCGTCCGGCGCTGCCGACCGGCGGCTTCACGCCAATCGGCCGAGGCCGGAAGGGAGAACCGTTGGCCACATGTTAGCGATCCGTTGGCGCGACCTGATGTGATCACTTCATCGGATCTGGCCCGGGGGTGCGCGCGTAGAACGCGCAACTCGGGGGAGTGACGCCGCCGCGGCCGGATCCGGGGGACGCCAGAGGGTCCCGGTCGGCGGAGGTGAACGCCCGGGACCCTCGTCCCCTCCCCCGGTCGGGTTCAGATGACGGGCGGCCGGCCCAGCCGCGAGAGCCGCCACACGGTCCGCCACCGCATCGGCCGCCGCTCGCCCGCCGGCTCCCTGAGGCCCTCCACGAACCCGCCGAACCAGGCGCGCAGCCCGGCCCGCGAGCGGGTCCGTACGAGGGTGAGCAGCGTCCAGATCCCCAGGTGAACGGGGATGAGTGGCAACGGCAGGCGACGGCGGGCGAGCCACACCCGGTTCCGTGCGTTCACCCGGTAGTAGATGGCGTGCCGGGCCGGTGAGGTCTTCGGGTGCTGGAGCAGCAGTTCGGGCGCGTACAGGATCCGCCAGCCGGCGTCGGCGGCCCGCCAGGCCAGGTCGGTCTCCTCGTGGGCGAAGAAGAACTCGGCGGGCCAGTCGCCGATCTCGTCGAGCATGGCGGTCCTGAAGCCGTGCCCGCCGCCGAGGAATCCGGTGACGTAACCGCCCCGCAGCGGGTCGGAGGCGCCGACCCTGGGTACATGCCGCTGCTGTGTCTCGCCGTGCTCGTCCGCGATGCGGAAGCCGACGATGCCGAGCTTCGGGTCGGCCGCGAACAGGTCCCGTACCCGCCGCAGCACATCGGCGTCGACGAGCAGGCCGTCGTCGTCCAGTTCGACGACGATGTCGACGTCCCCGAACTCGCGCAGCCTGGCCAGCGCCTGGTTCCGTCCGCCGGGGCAGCCGAGGTTCTCATCGAGTTCGAGCAGGGTGACCTCGCCGGGCAGCGCCAGCCGCTCGGCGAAGTCCGGCAGCGGGCAGCCGTTGCCGACGATCACGATCCGCGCGGGCGCGAGATCCTGTTTGGCCACGGACTCCAGCAGGGCGTCCACCTCGGCGGGCCTGTTTCCCATGGTCACCACGGCGACGGCGACCCTCGGCGCTCCCAGGTCCTGCATGCCCTTCACCCCATCACGGCCGCCGGCAATCCCGGCCGCGATGCTAACCGTTCATGATGAGGACTTCCTGAGTACGCCGATTCTTGGGTCAGGCGTGGCGGGACGTACGGCGGTTCTCCCTGCGCCGTACGAACTTCAGCCCAGACCAGTCCTCCCCCAGCGCGGCGACCTTCACGTCGACCACGCCGAGCGGGAGGAAGAGGTCCCGCAGATCGTTCTCGGCGATGTCGCTGACGTGGCCGGCGGCCTTGCGGGGCCAGGCGATCCACAGCATGGCGTGGTCGGCGAGGGCCGTGACCAGCGCCGGGGCCTCTTCCGCGAGTGTTCTGTGATCGCGGTAGAAGGCGACGGTGACGTCGGCTCCGCGCGGGCCGTCGGCGGTGAGGTCCACGTCGTCGGGGAGGCCGGGGATACCGAAGTCCTCCGGGGCATGCCGGAGCCCGACGCAGTGGCCCGGCCTGATGCCGATCTTCTTGGCGAGGGGGGTGCCGGAGTAGCCGCCGCCCGTAGTACCGGATCCGCTCATCTGCCGCCTCCACTCAACGCAGAACCCCAGGTCAGTATCTTCCTGACCTGGGGTTCCCGTGGAGCGGTCGGCGGGATTCGAGACCGGCACCCGCGCATGCGCCCAGCGCCCCGCTCAGTCGATTCCGGGCAGTATGTGCGGCTCCGCAAGATCCTCCTCATACCCGGCGAGCCGGATGGGGGCGCAATGGGACCAGATGTCCAGGCTGCTCAACTGCTCGGTTCCGACGGCCCGTTCGCCGATATCTCCTGCGTGTTGTTCGCGGATGGTCCGTTCCGGTGCCATCGCGTTTCTCCTTCCGCCCGCTGACATTTCGGAAAAGCTAACGGCCTGAGTCGGTGTAAATCGGTTGGCTGCAACGGAAGTGGGATATCCCGACGCCGAAAGTGTCACCGGCGCCAGGACGTGGCACCCGGGTGGCCGGCCCCGCGCCGGCGTCTCCAGCCGCCCGAGGGAGCAGGTCCGGCCGGCGCGGGCGAGGAGGTGCCGCGGCGGCCGAGGCCGAAGAGGACGGCTGTGAGTGCCGCGAGTTCGTGCGGGTCGGGGTTGCCGCGGACGATGCGCAGACCGGCGGCGCTCAGGTGCTCGGTGGTGGGGGCCGCGGTGGGCTCGGCGGCGGTCATGCCGGCTGGTTCCCGTGCTTGCGGGACGGCAGGTCCGCATGTTTGGCGCGGAGCATGGCGAGAGCGCGGATGAGCACCGAGCGGGTGTCACGGGGGTCTATGACCTCGTCGACCAGGCCGCGTTCGGCCGCGTAGTAGGGGTGCATCAGTTCGGTCCTGTACTCCTTGATGCGCTGCTCGCGGACCGCGTCGGGGTCGGCCGCCTCGGCTATCTCCCGGCGGAAGACGACGTTCGCGGCACCCTCGGCGCCCATCACCGCGATTTCGTTGGTCGGCCAGGCCAGCGACAGGTCGGCGCCGATGGAACGGGAGTCCATGACGATGTAGGCGCCGCCGTAGGCCTTGCGGACGATCACCTGGATGCGGGGCACGGTGGCGTTGCAGTAGGCGTAGAGCAGTTTGGCGCCGTGCCGGATGATTCCCTCGTGCTCCTGGCCGACTCCGGGCAGGAATCCGGGCACGTCCACCAGGGTCACCAGCGGGATGCTGAACGCGTCGCAGAACTGCACGAAGCGCGCACCCTTCTCGGACGCCTCGATGTTCAGGACACCGGCCACCGCCGACGGCTGGTTGGCGACCACCCCGACCACCTGTCCGTCGAGCCGGGCCAGCGCGCAGACCAGGTTGGGCGCCCAGGCGGCGTGGACCTCGAAGAAGTCGCCGTCGTCGACGATCTCCTCGATCACCCGCCGCATGTCGTAGGCGCGGTTCGGCTCGGCGGGCACCAGGTCGAGCAGCCCGTCGCAGGGCCGGTCGGCGGGGTCGTCGCCGCGGACGACGGGCGGCGCCTCGTGATTGTTGGAGGGCAGCAGGGAGAGCAGATGGCGCACGTCCTGCAGACAGCTCTCCTCGTCGTCGTAGGCGGCGCTGGCCACCCCGGAGAGGCGGGCGTGCACATCGGCGCCACCGAGTTCGTTCTGGCTGACCCGTTCGCCGGTGACGGCCTGGACGACATCGGGGCCGGTGATGAACATCTGCGAGATGTCCCGGACCATGAAGACGAAGTCGGTGAGCGCGGGCGAGTAGGCCGCGCCGCCCGCACACGGGCCGAGCATCACGCTGATCTGCGGGACCACCCCGGAAGAGGCCACATTGCGGCGGAAGATGCCGCCGTAGCCGGCCAGCGCGGAGACCCCTTCCTGGATCCGGGCGCCCGCCCCGTCGTTGAGGCTGACCAGCGGGGCACCGGTGGCGGACGCGAGGTCCATCAGCTTGTGGATCTTCTCGGCGTGCGCCTCTCCCAGGGCGCCCCCGAAGATCCGGAAGTCGTGCGCGTAGACAAAGACCGTGCGGCCCTCGACCGTGCCCCAGCCGGTGATCACACCGTCGCCGTGGGGGCGCTTGCGTTCGAGGCCGAAGCCGGTGGCGCGGTGTCTGCGCAGTGACTCGATCTCGGTGAGGGAGCCCTCGTCGAGCAGAAGCGCGATGCGTTCGCGGGCGGTGAGCTTGCCGCGGGCGTGCTGGCGCTCGGTGGCCTGCGGTTCGGGCCCGTCGTGGGCCCGGGTGCGGAGCCGCTCCAGCTCACCGAGCCGGGTGTGCGCGTCGGGCCTGTCCTCAAGCACGGTCATGTGCGCTCCTCCCCATGGGGCCTGGCCTGCACGGCCTGCAGAGCCTGGCCGGCTGTGATCCGGTGTTCAGCATGACAGACATTGATTCCTTCGTGAAGGTATTTTATTGTGGGTGTCGTTGGTGGGGGTGTGCGTGCTGCCGGTACGACTCCCGGGCTCCCCCGTGTTCGTACGCGCTCAGTCACGCACCCAACGAGGAAGGATCGTCCGATGCAGCAACAGGAAGCCGGCCGACACCGGCACCAGTGGGTGGCACGCGAGCTGCACGACCGGGTGGGAAACGAACTGGCCGTGGCACTACGGCAGTTGGAGCTCGTCGAGCTGCATCTGCCCCGGGACCCCGAGCGCGCCTCGGAACGGATCGCGGGCGGACTGCGAGCCGTCTCCGAGGCCATGAGGGTCACCAGGGAACTGGCGGACGAGCTGTCCCGCGAGCCCGCGCCGCGCCCCGAGCCCCATGATCTCGCCAAAGCCCTGCGGTCCTTCGCCGCGAGTCTCGCGCCGGCCGGCACGAGCACCGCCGTGCACGTGGTCGGGCTCCAGTCCTGGCTGCCGGACCTGCACAAGGGGCAGCTCTTCCTGATCCTGTGCGAAGCACTGCGCAACGCGGCCGTGCACGCGGCCGCCGAACAGGTCGTCGTCCACATGAACATCACCGAGAAGGCCGTCTCCGCGGTCGTGACGGACAACGGAAAGGGGTTCGACGTGACCCGCGATCCGGATCCGTCGGCCCGCCGCAGCATGGGGCTGACCTCGATGCGGGAGCGCGCCGAGTCCCTGTGCGGGACGGTCATGGTCGTCTCGCGGCCCAGGCGGGGCACCCGGGTCACCGTGTGGCTGCCGCTTCCGGCCCAGGGACGGCGGGCGTGAACGAGTCTCCGGTGCGCATCCTGCTGGCCGACGACCACGCGATCCTCCGTGACACCCTGCGCGAATGCCTGGAGAGCGAGACGGACTTCGAGGTGGTGGGCGACGGGGCGGACGGGGCCCAGGCCGCCGCCCTCTGCGCCCGGTTGCGGCCCGATGTCCTGCTGCTCGACGTCGAAATGCCGGGGGTCCCGGTCGGGGTCACCGTGCCGCGCGTCCTGGAGCTCTCGCCGCACACCAGGGTGATCATCCTGAGCATGCACGAAAACCCGGACCTGGTACGGGAGTTGCTCTCCCTGGGGATCCGCGGCTATCTCAACAAGCGGGTCAGCAAGCACCACCTCGCGGCGGTGATCCGCGGCGTGATGCGGGAGGGCGACGAGGTCCAGATATCGGTCTCGCAGTTCGCGGCGCTGGCCCCGCAGGCCCAGGACAACCGGATCTCCGCCCGGGAGCGGGAGCTGCTCACCCTGGTGTCGCACGCGCTGAGCAACCGGCAGATCGCGGCCAGGCTGAACATCACCGAGGGCACGGTCAAGCGCCATCTGCGCAATATCTTCGGGAAGTTGGACGCGGTCTCGCGCATCGACGCCGTCAACAAGGCGGTCGCCGCCTCGCTGATCGCACCGGTCGGCCCCCGCGCCCCGTTGACCGCGTCGGCCTCCGGCGCGCGGGCGGCGCAGCCCTCGGGACGGGAGAGATGACCACGTCTCTCCCGCCCCCCGGGCGCCCCGCCCCGGGCCGTCAGGCAGCGAACGCCTCGGCGGCGGCAAGGCCGTCCTCGAACATGTGGTAGAGCCGGATCCGGCCGTCGGCGACCGCGATGTGCAGCGCGAACTCCGAGCTGAACTTCTTGCCGGTACGGCGGATCACATGGGTGAAACGGCCGATCGCGACACCCGTGTCGCCCTCGGCGACAATGCGGTCCACCTCGAACTGCTCGGTGGCCTCGACCTCTTCGCCCGCGCTCACGAAGAACGCCGTCAGCTCGTCCTTGGTCGAGCGGCGCCCGGTCCACGGCACGGTGTCCGAGCCGGGGACGTTCCAGTCGACCTCCTCGGTGAACAGCTCGAGCAGGGCCGGCAGGTCACCCGCACCGAAGCGGGCGAAGAACTCCTGGATCGTCTCGGTGGTGGTGGCAAAGGTGGTGACGGACACAACGGTCTCCCGATGACTGGGGTGTTGGACAAGGACGTCCGGCAGCTTGGGCTGCCGGGATGGAACGGACCTCAGGTGAGGACGGGAACGGGCACCTCGGCCGGAGCGGCCTGGCGCAGGAAGGCCTGTGTCTGCTCCGGCGCGGTCACCGCCGCCAGATGGGCCAGATGACCGTCGGGGCGGACGGTCGCGATCACCGGACGGTTGCCGAAGGCCCTGCCGAGCGGCTTCGCGGCGGACGGGTCCACGCCGCCCAGATCGAGTACGGCGACCTGGTCGCCGAAGCGGCGGCGCAGCCCCGCGGCCAGGGCTGCCCAGTCGGCCGGGGTCCGGCGGCCGGGCCACAGCACCACGGTGTGCCGGTACGGGTCGAGCGCCGGCACGCCGCCCGCCTGGACGGGCGGAGCGAACAGCGGCACCCGCTGACCGACGCGGGCCGGGTGCGGGATCCGGCGGAACAGCGGATCCGACACGGACTCGGAGTAGTCGACATCCGCCTGGGCGAGCAGCGGCACCAGGATCCGCTGCACCAGACCGGCCCACTTCGCCGCCACGAAGACCGCGTCGCGCGCCGCGATCCGCAGGGTGGAGCGCTGCATGGCGAACCTGGCCTGCGCGGCCGACGTCTTGGCCATCCGTACGGCGCCGACGCTGCGCTCGGGGTGATACGTCTCCAGGATCGCCTCGTCGAGCCGCCCCTGGATCACCCCGCCGAGCTTCCAGCCCAGGTTGGCGGCATCCTGGAAACCGATGTTCATGCCCTGGCCGCCGGCCGGGCTGATGACGTGGGCGGAGTCGCCGATCAGGAAGCAGCGGCCCTGGCTGAAGCGCTCCGCGAGCCCGAGCCGGGGCCTGAAGGAGCGGGTCCACACCGGCTCGCCCACCTTGAAGTCGGTGTGCGCCCGCCGGTTGATGACCTCTTCGATCAGCTCCCGCGACGGGTTGCCCTCGCCGTCCTCACGGTGCGGGATGTTGGCGGCGATCCGGTAGAGCCCACCCGCCAGGGGCACCAGCGCGACCACCCCGTCACGGGAGTAGTAGTACTGGGCGTTGGCCGGGACCCCGCCGGAGATGGGCGCATCCCCGATGGCGTAGGTGACGTCGATGGCCTCGCCGTCGAAGCGGATCCCGAGCATCTCGCGGGTGGCGCTGCCGGGGCCGTCCGCGCCCACCAGATAGAGCGGCAGTACGGTCTCGGCGGTGCCGTCGGGGAGGCTCAGCACGGCGCGCGGCAGTGTCCCGGAGTTGTCCAAGTGCTCGAGCGTGACCCCGAATTCGATGGTTCCGCCGAGTTCGGCGAGCCGGTCCCGCAGCACCCGCTCGGTCTCCCGCTGAGGCAGCGTGAGGACGAAGGGGTACGGGGAGCCGGGCAGCTTGTGCATGTGCGCGGTGCCGCGCAGCCGGCCCTCGGAGTAGTAGCCGACCCCCTTGCTGGTGTGCCCCCGCGCGACCAGACGCTCACTGACCCCGATGCGGCGCAGCATCTCCAGGCTGCGCGGCCACACCAGGATGCCCTTGGAGTGCGGGTCGGACTCGTCGATGCCCGCCCGGCGGTCGACGAGGCGGATCCGTACGCCCTGCTGGAGCAGTTCGCAGGCGAGGGTGATGCCCACCGGCCCCGCACCCACGATCAGGACCTCGGGCGAGTCACCGGACAGTGGCACCGATTCCTTCTCCCACTGCATCAGACCTTCACCCCCTTGGCGCTGAGCAGTTCGGCGGCCTCGCCGATGGACTCCACGGACAGCAGTTCCTCGTCGCTGACGGGGATGCCGAGCCTGCGCTCCAGGATCACGGCGAGCTCCACCATGACGAGGGAGTCGAACTCCAGCGTCTCGAAGCGGGTCTCGGCGGAGAGCTCCTCGCCGGGCAGCCCGTACTTGTCGCTCAGGATCTGTATGAGGTCACCGGCCAACAGCTGTGACATCGACTTTCTCCTTCTTCAGGTCAAGTGGGGTGAAGCGAAAGGGAGTTCAGGCGACGATGAGTTCGGGCCAGACCAGGGCCGCGGAGCCCCAGGTGACGCCGCCGCCGAAGGCGCTCATCAGGACGCGGTCGCCCGCCGTGATGTCGCCGCTCGCCGCGGCGTCCCCGAGCGCGAGCGGTATGGAAGCCGCCGAGGTGTTGCCGACCTTGTCGAGGTTGATCACCGCGCGCTCGGGCTCCACCCCCAGCTGCTCGGCCACGGCGTGCAGGATGCGGACATTGGCCTGGTGACCGACGAACCTGTCCACCGACTGCACCGGCCAGCCGATCCGCTGCAGCAGCGTTCCGGCCGAATCGGCCATCCGCTTCACGGCGTTGGTGAACACCTGGCGGCCCTGCATGGTGAACCAGGAGTCCGCCGGGTCGGGGGCCAGACCGCCGGCCCGCTGACGCGAGCCGCCGCCCGGAATCTTGATCAGGTCGGCCAGCGCCCCGTCGCTGCCCAGGTCGAAGCCGAGCAGCGCGCCCGGCTCGTCGGCCCGGCCGGCCCGCAGCACCACCGCGCCCGCGCCGTCACCGAAGATGACCGCGCCGGAGCGGTCCTCGGGGTCGATGATCGAGGTGAAGGTCTCCGCGCCGATCACCAGGACGCGTTCGGCCTGGCCGGAGGCGATCGCGCCGGCCGCGCCCGAGAGCGCGTACACGAACCCGGAGCAGACCGCGGCCATGTCGTACGCGGGGATCGGGCCGAGGCCGAGCCGGGAGGCCACATCGGGTGCGGTGGCCGGGCACGGGTGATCGGGGGTGGTGGTGGCCACGACGACCAGGTCGACCTCGCTGACCCCGGCGGACTTCAGCGCCCGCTCGCCCGCCTCGACCGCCAGGTCGCTGGTGGCGACCCCCGGTCCCGCCATCCGGCGTTCGGTGATTCCGGTGCGGGTCCGGATCCACTCGTCCGAGGTGTCGAGCCGCTCGGCCAGCTCCGCGTTGGTGACAACTCGGGGCGGGAGCGCGGTCCCCAGCCCCTCCAGGACAGCCGCCAGTCGGGTAGTACTATCCATGCTGGACCCTCGATGGTCTGAGCGAGACCATTCGGCGACTGACCGGCTCACGGCGTCAACTGTCTGCCGGTTGGTCGTCGGATGGCTCGTATGGACGGTTGGGTGGTCAGCCGGCGAGCACGGGACTGCGCCGGGTCTCGATCGTGGTGTCGATCCGCCCGTACGCCTCCTGTGCCTTGGCTATCGCCTCCGCCTCGGAGACGACCGGTGTGATGCCGGTGATGTCGACGATGGTCCGCAGCCGCTCCGCCAGGGAGCCGCCGACCACATGAACCGGGATCTCCAGTTCGGCCAGGACCTCCAGCAGCCGTGCGTCGGCCATCGTGCGGAAGCGGTTGTTGACGGGACGGTGCCCGTCGGCGGAGAGCGGCAGTTCGTTGCGCAGGTGGACGAAGGCGTCGAAGCTGCGCTTGACGTGCTGCTTGAACGAGACGCCCAGCTGCCGCATGACGTCGTCGAAGAACTCGATCTCCGGAGTGCGTTCGACGTCCTCGCCCTCGGCCAGGTGCACCGAGTCGTTCGGGTTGATGCCGACCCGCACCCGCAGCGCGCCGTAGATCCACTCCTGCAGCGAGGAGCCGTCGGAGATGAAGCCGTCGGCGAGCTGGTACTCGTACTTCACCCGCTCGGTGTGCCGCACGACGATCATCTGCAGCAGCTCGGCCGCGGTGCACTCCTCCAGGGTCTTGCCCGGGGCGGCCTCGGGGAGGATCTCCCGCATGGTCTTCGCCATGGTGCGCGGGAGCCCGGTGTAGTGGGAGAGGGCGAGCGCGGTCATCGTCTTGCCGGACGAGTACGTGCCGGAAATACCGAGCCTCATGTGCTTACCGCCTTTTCGCGTAGGGAAGTCGAAGCAGTGCTCAGCCGGCGACGGTGGCGGCGAGCTGTGGGATCTCATGGGTGACGGAGCACATGACGCGCACTCCCGCGCAGTCACTGGTGATGTCGGCCGTGCGCCACCGGACGCCGCGCACATCGAGCAGGGTGGCGTCGGTGAGCTCGGTGGTCACCGGGAAGGGGCCTGCCGCGGGCCGGTGCGGGGTGTCGCTCTCCAGGACCGTACGGCGCATCCACAGCGTGTTGCTCCGGGCCCGCGGCACCTTGTCGAGGCCGTACAGGAGCGCCTGGCCCATCTGCAGGGTGACCACGAACGCGTCGATGAAGGAGACGGACGGCTGGTAGGCGCCCTCCATGCCCGCGCTGTAGTGGGCGCCGGGCACGGTGACCACGGCGACCTGCGCGTCCGCGCGCCGCTGCGCGATGTCGACGCTGACATCGGTGATCGGCTGGCGGCGGTGCTTGAAGCCTTCGCCGTACACGCCGGGGAGCAGCGCGGCCAGGTCCGGGTCGTACGACGCGGAAGTGGTGTCGGAGTTCAGCCGGCCCACGGGGTGGACGAGGTCGCTTCGGATCCGCATCCCGCCGACCGTGCAGTCGAGCACCGAGACGGCCAGCGACTCGTCGGTCTCGTGAAGGCGGGTGGTACGCAACGTGGCCTCGGCGCTGAGGGATTCGAGGTTCTCCTCGTCGGGCGCGTTCCCGGCGCGGATCTCGACCCGGCGCAACCAGACGGCCGCCCGCTCGCGCTCGGTCAGCCCATGGCGGCGGGTCAGGAACAGCTCGGCCAGCCGGCCGCCGATGATCAGCGCGTCGATGGTGCTCAGATGCGGACGCTGGTCGGTGTCACCCTTCTTGGACCAGTCGGGCGGACAGATCACCGAGACGAGCGCCCCGATGCTGCCGCTGCCGGGCGGGCCCGGGGCGACCGTCACCTCGCCGAACCGGTAGTCGACCCTCCGGTGGCCGTCGCCGAAGAACCTCCGTGTCACCGGCCCCAGACTGTCGTCGATGGACGCCATGGAAGCCGTCGCGGATGCCATGACACTCCTTTCCTCTCGCTCGTCGTTGTGCGGTGGACGGTGTGCGCTCGCTCCTCAGCCCCGCACGGGGGCACGCAGCACGGCGGGAGCACCGGACATCCGGAAGCTCGCCCGCGAACCGCCAAGGCCACCCGCCGACTTGGCGTTGACCAAGGGAAGTTCGCCTTCGTACGTGTACGGGCAGGTCCCGGCCGGCACCTCCACGCGGCCGAGCAGCCGGTCGGTGACCTGGCGCAGTTTCGCGAGGAACTGGCGGTCGTACGCCTCGGACAGGGCCCGGCCCGGGAAGAAGCCGTCGAAGTACTCGCCGGTGACGCGCTCCATCGACGGGTCGGTGATCAGACGCAGGGTGGGGGCCGCCCCCTGCTCGACGGTGGACAGCGGCTGTATGCGGCTCTCGCGCACCATGCCGGTGTCCATGAAACCCGCAGGGTGCAGGCAGTTGACGGTGACCGCGCTGCCACGCAGCTCCTCGGCGAGATCGAAGGTGAAGGCCACCAGGGCGAGCTTGGCGCGCCGATAGGCCACCACGCCGCGGTAGTCGTCGTAGAACGTGGCCTCGGACGGGTCGAAGGGCGCCTGGCCCACCGAGCCGATGTTGACGACACGAGCCGGAGCCGTCCTCGTCAGCAACGGAAGCAGTGAACGGGTGAGCGCCACCGGGGCGAGGTAGTTGACGGCGAACCTGAGCTCGTGGCCGTCCCGGCTGGTCTGCCTGGTCTCGCCGGGTGGCCCGAAGCCCACGGCGGCGTTGTTCACCAGGACGTCCAGCCGGGACGTGGCGGCACGGACCTGGTCGGCCAGGAACTCCACCTCGGCGAGCGAGGACAGATCGGCCGTGCACGGGGTTGCGAGCGTGCCCAGTTCGGCGGCGAGCCGGTGGACCCGCTCCGGGTCCCGCCCGTGCACCAGCACGCGCCGGCCGCCGGCCACCAGTTCGCCGGCCAGATGGCGACCGAGACCGGCGGTGGCTCCGGTGATCAGTACGGTAGGCGTGTTGTCGGTCATGTCCTGCTCCATCGAAGGGGAACGGGGGCCGGTTCTGCCTCAGTTGCCGCGCGGCGGGTGGTTGACGTTGGGGACCGAGAAGTTGTTGATGTAGATGTTCGGCCCGTCGATCTTGTTGCGGGCCACCATCTCCAGGAACTCCTGGGCCGGGGCGTTGCCTCGGTGCTGCTCGTACGCCGCCTCGTCGGTGAACGTGGCCTGGAACACCACACGGGTCGGGTCGTCCTGGTCGGGAACGATGTGGTAGCTGATCGTCCCCTCCTCGTCCCGCAGCGAGAGGTAGGCCTCGCGCTGTGCCGACTCGAGGAATTCGGCCCGGTGCTCGGCGGCTATGTTCTCGAAACTGGCGACCACGGTCAGGATGATTCCGTCGTCGCCTTCCGAGCCGAGCGTGGCGGGGGCGGAGACGGCGACATCCGGCTGAATACTCATGGGTTTTCTCCCTGACTTCCGTATGGACCGGCCGTGTTGCGGCCCGACAGGAGGCGACATTAGTGAGCGGGCGGCCGAAAAGAATCCCCCCATGGGGGCCCGGGCCCGGTGTCGAAAGTTGTATCCGGATACCCCGTCGGAATAGTTCTCGCTTCTCCTGACGTTCGGAGCGGGAAGGATGGAATGCGTGCCGAGTCCCGTACACGACAGGAGAATTCGTATGCGTGCGATCGTCCAGCAGGCCTTCGGAGGTCCGGAGGTACTGCAGGTGGCGGAGGTCGAACGGCCCAGGCCGCTGCCGACCGAAGTGCTGGTGCGGGTGAAGGCGATCGGGGTCAACCCGGTCGAGGGGATCATCCGCAGCGGGGTCTTCCCGCTGCACGGTGAACCGCCCTTCATCCTGGGCTGGGACGTCTCGGGAGTCGTCGAGCACGTGGTGCCGGGCACATCCCGCTTCAAGGAGGGGGACGAGGTCTTCGGGATGCCGCTGTTCCCGCGCGCGGCCGGCGCCTACGCCGAGTTCGTCGCCGCCCCCTCGCGGCACTTCGCGCTCAAGCCGGCCGGACTGACCCACCCTCAGGCGGCCGCGATCCCCCTGGCCGGGCTCACCGCCTGGCAGAGCCTGGTCGAGGTGGCGCAGGTCCGGCCGGGAGAGCGGGTGCTGATCCACGCCGGGGGCGGGGGCGTGGGCCATCTCGCCATCCAGATCGCCAAGGCCCACGGCGCGTATGTGATCACCACCGCGAGCGCGGCCAAGCACGAGTTCCTCCGGGGGCTCGGCGCCGACGAGGTGATCGACTACCGGGCGGTCGACTTCGCCGAGGCGGTCACCGGGGTGGACACGGTCCTCGAACTGATCGGCGGCGACTACGCGGACCGCTCCCTGCGCACCCTGCGCCCCGGCGGCCTGCTGGTCACCGCGATCGCCCGCTCGGACACCGAACTCGCCGCCCGCACCCGCGAGTCGGGCTTCCGCTTCGCCGGGGTCTCGGTGGAACCGGACTACGTGGGCCTGGAAGCCATGGCAGCCCTGGCCGAAAAGGGCCAACTACACCCCCACGTAGGCCACACCCTCCCCCTCACGGAGGCCGCAACCGCCCACGAACTGATCGAGTCGGGCCATGTCACGGGGAAGGTGGTGCTGGAGCCGTAGCCGTGAACGGGGTGCGGGGGTGTGGCTTAGGGACCGCCGAGCCGTAGGGGTGGGGGGACGGCGTACGGGCCGCCCGAGCAGTAGGGGTGCCGGGAGCACGACGTACGCGTCGCCGAGCCGTAGGGGCGCGTGTCGCAGAGCCATGGCCCCGGCCCGGAGCGCGCGGCTCCGGACCACAACCCCGGCAGGGCACGCGGCGGGCAGGTTTCGCCGAGCCCTGGCCCCGGCCTGGGACGCGCGGCCCCGGACCACAACTCCGACCCGAGGCACGCGCCGGGCGAGATTCGCACGTCCCGAGCCATGGCACCGGCCTAGGACGTACCGCCCCGGACCACAACCCCCGCCCACGGCACGCAGCACGCAGCACGCAGGATCCGCATGTCCCTAGTCATGGCCCCGGCCCACGGCACGCAGGAGGAAGCTTTCACATCTCCCAAGCCATGGCACCGGCCTGGGACGTACGGCCCGGGCCGGGGCCCGGCCGGGCACGCGGCGGGCAGGTTTCGCCGAGCCATGGCCCCGGCCTGGGACGCGCGGCCCCGGACCACAACTCCAACCCGAGGCACGCGCCGGGCGAGATTCGCACGTCCCGAGCCATGGCACCGGCCTAGGACGTACCGCCCTGGACCACAACCCCGGCCCACGCCACGCAGCAGGCAGGATCCGCACGCCCCAAGCCATGACCCCGCCCGGGACGTGCGACGCCCTGTCCCGTTGCCCGGCCGGCGGGGCAGAACCCGGCCAGTGGCCGTCCCGGCGACGGAAGGACCCGGCAAGTAACCGCCCCGGCGACGGAAGGACCGGCCGGTACCCCGCCGTCGGGATGAAGGCCCGGGCCCGCCGGCCCCTCCCCGGCGGGCTCCTCTGACCCCGGCAACTGCCTTTGCCCCGGCGCTCGGCATCTGCCGCGGTGGTCACCCCGACCCGGCGCTCAGGCCAGAGCCGGGAGTCGCGCCCCCGGCCAGCCCGTGGCCTCGGCGGCGCGGACGAAGGAGCGTGTCAGTTGTGAGCGGTCGGTGGCCGGGTGGGCCAGGCAGATCTCGCGGGGCGGGACGTCGAGGACCGGTACGTAGCGGATGCCGGGGCGGGTGTAGAAGGCGGCGGCGGAGCGAGGCAGCAGGGTGAGGCCGTGGCCGCGGGCCACCAGTTCCAGCTCCTCCTCCACGGGGCCCGCGCCGGATGCGGCCTGGACGAGGGAGGCCGCGCCGCGCACCACGGCCGGCGCGGCCCCGGCCCGCCGCAGCAGCGGCTCCCCGTCCAGGTCCGCGCCGACGAGCTCGACCGCTCCGGCGAGCCGGTGCCCGGTCGGCAGCGCGGCCACCAGCCCCTCGCTGCCCAGCGGGACGAGGGCAAGACCGGCTTCTGCCACCGGCATCCGTACGAACGCCACGTCCACCGCACCGCGCAGCAGGGCCTCCGCCTCGGATCCGGCGGCCAGTTGGCGCACGTCCACGGTCACCTCGGGCCGGTACACGGCGAACGCGTCGATGATGCCGGTGACGGTCATGCCCCAGCCGAAGCCCACGGTGAGGTGGGATTCCCCGCCCGCCGCCCGGTACATCCGGTGGCGGGCCGCCTGCGCGGTGGCCAGCAGCCCCCGCGCATCGTCCAGAAACTGCCGGCCGGCCGCCGTCAGAGCGACCGAACGCCGGTCCCGTACGAGTAGTTCAAGGCCGATGTCCTGTTCCAGGGAGCGAATCTGCCGACTGAGCACCGGCTGCGCGATGTGCAATGCGGAGGCCGCTCGACCGAAATGCAGCAGATCGGCCACGGCCACGAAGTAGCGCACTTTACGGAGATCGAAGTCCATGAAATCCACGACCTTTCTATTGCGTTCTGGGTATCACAGGAATCGATTAAGGTATTGGACGTACGAGTTGATTCCCGGGCACTGTTGACACAGCAGAAATTCGAATGGCCGAACACTCGGGAAGGTACGGACAATGACCCTTGCAGGAAAGCGCGTGGTCCTCCTCGGCGGCAGCTCGGGAATAGGATTCTCGGTCGCCGAACTGGCCGCCGCCGAAGGCGCACAGGTCGTCATCGCCTCCAGCAGCCAGGACAAGGTCGACCGGGCCCTCAAGCGCCTCCCGGACGACGCCCAGGGATTCCGCCTGAACGTCACCGACGAGGACGAGGTCCGCGAGTTCTTCCAGCAGCTCGGCGAGTTCGACCACCTCGTCTACACCGCCGGCGACCCGCTGCAGATCAAGTCCTTCGACGAGACCGACGTGCAACAGGCGCAGGAGTTCTTCAAGGTGCGCTACTGGGGCGCGTTCACCGCCGCCCGCCACGGCGCCGCCCACATCCGCAAGGGCGGTTCCATCGTGCTGAGTTCGGGCAGCGCCGGGGCCCGCCCGGCCAAGGGCTGGATGGTCGCCGCGTCCATCACCAGTGCCTCGGAGGCGCTGGGCCGCGCGCTCGCCGTGGAGCTCGGCCCGATCCGGGTCAACGTGGTCCGCCCCGGTCCGACCCGCACCGAGCTGTGGGACGGCAGCGTCGCGGAGCCGGAGGAGCTGTACCAGGCGCTCGGCGACAAGCTGCTCGTCGGCCGGGTGGGCCAGGTCTCCGAGGTCGCCCAGACCTACGTCTACCTGATGAACAACGGCTTCAGCACCGGCTCCGTCGTGACCGTCGACGGCGGGCACTTCCTGTCCTGAGCGCCGGCTCCCCCAACTCCGGCGGCGGCCAATCCCCCGGGCCGCCGCCGGCATCCGTAGAGGAGGCGCACCCCCCCATGCGCATCGAAATGGCAGACGACCAGGACGGGCGGCAGCCCGGATTCCTGGCCGTGACGGAGTCCATCTGCTCCCTGCTGGGCGGCACCAGGCTGCTGTCCATGGCGACCGTCGGCATGGACGGAGTCCCCTGGTCGCACAACGCCTACTTCGCATACGACTCCGATCTCCATCTGTACTGCCTGACCCGGCCCGCCTCACGGCACGTCAGGAATCTGGCCAACAGCTCCGGCCTGGTCTCGGTGACCGTCGCCGACACCGGACAGGAAGGCACCCCCGGCACCCGCCAGGGTTTGCAGCTGCTCGGCACCTGCTCCCCGGCCGTGGGCGACCAACTGACCCGCGGCGCCGAGGAGTTCGGCCGGCGGTTCCCGATGTTCGCCGCGGCCGCCGCCAAGGCCGCCGGGCCGGATCCGTCCGGGACACCCCTGCGGCTCTTCGTGTTCACGCCGGAAGAGTTCAAGGTCTTCGACGAACGCACCTTCGGCCTCGAGACATGGCTGGCCGGACACATCCGTCGTCATAGCGCGGTCGCTCGATAGCCGAGTCACCGGCCATCACGCTATGCACTGCACGGCGCGCCGGACATTCCGCATGCGCGACACCGGAATACCTCCTGCGATACGCCCGACTGCCCCCAAAGAGGTATTGACGCGAGGTTTCTTGGATCTCGCATTCCCCAGGAAATTCCCAGGACATTCCCCAGGAGGAGCACCATGTCCGTCGACGCCAGTCCCGCCCTCGCCCCGCGCACCGGGGAGGAGGTGTTCCGTGCGCTGGCCGCCGAGGGCGACCGCACGCCGTGGGAGTCGATCGCCGATCTCGCGCCCGGCCTCGGCGCCCACATCCGGCACGGCCTCGGTGCCCTCGTCGGGGACAGCGGCCTCGACCTGCGCACCCGCGAACTCGCCACCGTCTGCATGCTCGCGGCCCTCGGTGACACCGCGCCCCAGCTCGCCTTCCACACCGCCGGAGCGCTGCGGGCCGGCGCCACCAAGGCCGAGGTGGTCCAGGCGATCGCCCAGGTCGCCCTGTACGCGGGCATCCCGCGGACACTGAACGCGCTGGCCACGGCCCGGCCGGTGCTCGCGGCCCACCCGGACGCCGAGTAGCCGCCGCGCGGGCCCGTACCACTTTCGAAGCAATC
This sequence comes from Streptomyces sp. NPDC001401, assembly GCF_042895385.1. Lineage (NCBI taxonomy): Bacteria > Bacillati > Actinomycetota > Actinomycetes > Kitasatosporales > Streptomycetaceae > Streptomyces > Streptomyces sp. NPDC001401. The sequence goes on along the minus strand of NZ_JBIAWI010000010.1, from coordinate 306,829 downwards.
GGACGCACCCAAAGCGGAATTCCCGCGCTGTGGTGCGTCCACTAGCGTCGAAAGGGCGCCGGGAACCGCGACCACATCCTCATTGCGCAAGGCAATGCGTCCGCGCCGGCAATGCGTCCGCGCCATTGAGTCCAGGGCATTGCGCCCAAGGAACCGCGTACCGGAGAAAAGAAAGCAGGAATGATCGCCGTGACCACTTCCGTCGCGCCACCCGGCAGAGACCGGCTGCCCTCGCTCACCGGCCTGCGCACCATAGCGGCCCTGATGGTTTTCGCGTTCCACATATACGCGGCGGCCCTCTACGCCTCGCCCGGCGTCAACAAATGGATGGCCCACCTGGCGAACCAGGGGGGCGTCGGGGTGACCTTCTTCTTCATCCTCAGCGGCTTCCTGCTCACCTGGACCGCCCGGAAGAACGACCCGGCCCGGAAGTTCTGGCGCCGCCGGGCCGCGAAGATCGTCCCCAACCATCTGGTGACCTGGGTCGTCGCGTTCGGCTTCCTGTCGCTGAGCGGACTGACGCTCACCGGCTCATTCGGCGGCATCGGGCTCGACTCGCTGCCGAACCTGTTCCTGATCCAGGACTGGTTCCCGCGCGCCGGGGTGTTCTTCAGCATGAACATCCCGAGCTGGTCGCTGGGTTGTGAGGCGTTCTTCTATCTCATGTTCCCGGCGGCCCTGTGGGCGGCGCGGCGCCTGCGGCCCCAACTCCTGTGGCCCGCCGCCGTGTTGCTGGTCGGCCTGGTCTGGCTGATGCCCGTGCTCGCCAACACCTTCTTCCACGGCGGCCCCCTGGTGCCGGGCCTCCCGGTCTCCGAGGACCGTATGTGGTTCGTCTACACCCTGCCGCCGGTGCGGCTGCTGGAGTTCGCCCTCGGCATCGTGCTCGCCCTCATCGTCGAGGCGGGCCGCTGGCCGCGCATCGGTCTGTGGCCGGCCACCGCCCTCTCCCTCGTCGGCTACGTCGGATCCTCCTACCTGCCCTACCTGTTCAGCCTGGTCGCGGGTGCCGTCATCCCCCTCGCGCTGCTGATCCCCACGGTCGCCGTGGCCGACCTCGAGGGGCGGCCCTCGCCCTGGCGCGGCAAGGCCATGGTCTGGCTGGGCAATGTGTCCTTCGCCTTCTACATGGTTCACCAGCTGGTGATCCGCTGGGTGCACTACGCACTGGGCGCGACCCGTTCCTGGGACACCCCCCAGGCGCTGGCCGTCACCGCCCTGGTCCTGGCGATCGCCCTGCTTGCGGCGACGGCTCTGTACTACGCCGTCGAGATGCCGCTCGTCCGGTTGCTGAGCCGGTCCCGGCGGACGGTCGCGCCGGCCCTCCCCTCCCCCGCGCAAGAGGCGGAGGTGACCGCACCCCCACTCACCCTCCAGCGATGAATCCCCCCACCGCCCCCACCGCGTTCAGTCCCGTGTAGGAGACCCCATGTCCGCAACAGTCAGTGAAACGACCTCCATCGCCTCGGTGGCCGACCCGCCCCTGGAGATGACGTCCCGTCAGAAACTCATTCTCATCCTGCTGCTCGGCTCGCAGTTCATGCTCGCCGCCGACTTCTCGATCCTCAATGTCGCGCTGCCGGACATCGGTACCGGACTCGGCTTCTCCATCGGCTCGCTGCAGTGGGTGACCACGGCGTTCGCGCTGGCCGCCGCCGGCTTCACGCTGCTCTTCGGCCGCGTCGCCGACCTGTTCGGCCGCCGCAAGCTGTTCCTCACCGGCATGGGCATGCTGACCGTGGCCTCGCTGGTCGGCGGCCTCGCCACCTCGCCCGACATCCTGCTCGTGGGCCGTGTCGCCCAGGGCCTGGCCACCGCCATCGTCACCCCGGCCGCACTCTCCCTGCTCACCACGACCTTCCCCGAAGGCCCGCTGCGGGCCAAGGCGTTGGGGCTCAACGGCGCCATGCTGTCGGCCGGCTTCATCACCGGCGCGGTGCTCGGCGGAGTCCTGACCGACCTGCTCAGCTGGCGCTGGACCTTCTTCATCAACGTGCCGGTGGGCGCCACCGTCTTCTTCCTCGGCCTCTCCGTCATCAAGGAGAGCCGCGCCGAGCGCACCGCCAAGCTGGACATCCCCGGTGCCGTCACCGTCTCCGCCGGTCTGCTCGCCCTGGTCTACGGCATCAGCACCGCCCAGCAGAAGGGCTGGACCAGCGCCGCGACGCTCGTTCCGCTCCTCGCGGGCATCGCCCTGCTCGCCCTGTTCTGGGCCATTGAGCTGCGTACCGCCGAACCCCTGGTCTCGGTACGGGTGGTCAAGCGCCGCACGGTCCGCTGGGGCAACCTGGGCGGCATCGTCACCTTCACCATGGCGAGCAGCCTGACCTTCCTGATGACGCTCTACCTGCAGCGCGTCCTCGGCTACTCGCCGCTGGTCACCGGTCTCACCTTCGGTCTGCTGGGCGCCGCGGCGTTCGTCGGCGGCACCCTCGCCCCGCGCCTGATCGGCAAGGTGGGCGGCCCCGGCGGCCTGGTCGTCGGGCTGATCATCCAGGCGTCGGCGAGCTTCATGCTCTTCTTCGTCGGCGACGGCAAGAGCTGGATCACGCTGGTGCTCATCGGCACCGCGGTCTCCGGCTACGGCCACATCACCGCGGTGGTCTCCTTCATGGTGACCTCGACCTCCGGCCTGCCGGACACCGAGCAGGGCCTGGCCACCGGGCTCACCACCCTCACCCAGCAGGTCGGCCTGACACTCGGCGTCCCGATCCTGAGCACCATCGCCACCGCCCAGGCCTCCCAGCCGCACCCCGGGCAGAGCGATGCCTCCGCGGTCCTCGACGGCGTACGCACCGCGACTCTCGTCAACGGCGGAGTACTGGTCGCCGGAATGCTCCTCCTCGCCCTCTTCTTCCTGCCCAAGTCGGGCCGCGCCGAGGCCACTTCACCGGTCTAGCCGTACGGTGCCGGGCCGCCGCGAGCACGGGCGGCCCGGTCGCTGCCCGCATCCCCCTACACAGAAAGGCACTGCTGTCATGCGCGCGATCGTAGCCACCAACTTCGGTGAGCCGGACGTCCTGAAGGTCGCCGAGGTGGCCGTCCCCGAGCCCGCCGCCGGCCAGGTGCGCATCAAGGTCCAGGCCGCCACGGTCAACCCGGTGGACGTGGCCACCCGGGCGGGTGCCCTGGCCGCCTTCCTGCCGGAGCTCCCCCAGTACCCGCTCGGCTGGGACGTCGCCGGTACCGTCGACGCTCTCGGCGAGGGCGTCCAGGACCTGTCGCTCGGGGAGTCCGTGATCGGTCTGTCCGACTGGTTCGGCACCCTGGCCGGTGCCCAGGCCGAGTACATCGTCCTGAACGCCACGGCCGTGGCCACCGCCCCCGCCGGGGCCTCGCCCGCCGAGGCGGCCACCCTGCCGCTCAACGGACTCACCGCACGCCAGGCCCTCAACCTGCTCAACCTGTCCGAGGGCCAGAGCCTGGTGGTCACCGGCGCGGCCGGCGCGGTCGGCGGTTACGCCCTTCAGCTCGCCGCCCGGCACGGCCTGAACGTCTACGGCGTGGCCGGCCCGGAGGACCGCGACTTCGTCACCGGCACCGGCGCCCGCTTCATCGCCCGTACGGACGCGCTGAGCGAGGCGGTCCGTTCGCTCGTGCCCGGCGGCGTGGACGGCCTCCTCGACACCGCGGTGATCGGCGCTCCGGCGCTGGCCGCGGTCCGGGACGGCGGCGCGTACACCAGTGTGTTCGGCCCGGCCGCGCCGGAGTCCGAGCGCGGCATCCGGGTCGACGCGGTGTCCGTGCAGAGCGACGCCGACCAGCTCGCCGAGCTGGTCTTCCTCGTCGAGTCCGGGGCGCTGACGCTGCGGGTCGCCCAGACCTTCGGTCTCCACGAAGCGGCCCAGGCACACACGCTGCTCGCCAAGGGCGGCACACGAGGCCGGCTCGTCCTCATCCCCTGAGGACCCGCCTCCCCGACCGGGCGGTGACGGTCGCTGTCACGAACAGCGGCCGTCACCGCCCTCCACTCGATTCGTCTCGTTCCGAGCGAAGTCGGAGGTGACACGCATGACAGACACCGACGCCCTCTCGGTCGTCCGGCCGCGCCCGGTCGCCGATCCCTCGGTGCGCATCTTCCTGTTCCACCACGCCGCCGGATCGCACCGGGTCTTCGCCGACTGGGTGCCGCACTTCCCGGCCGACTGGGAGGTATGCCTCCTGGAGGCGCCGGGCCGGCGCCGGCTGAGCCGGCTGCCCGCGCTGCACGACGCGGGGGCGCTCGCCTCGTACTTCATCGATGCCATCCGCTCACACCTCGACCGCCCGTTCGCGCTCTTCGGGCACAGCATGGGTGCCGCCGTGGCCTACGAACTGGCCGCCAGACTCCATGAGTTGGGTGCCCCTATTCCGCGCTGGCTCGGGGTGTCCGCGTGCCGGGCCCCCTCACTGGCCGCGGAGACGCTGCGGCCCAGGCCCGTGCACAGCCTCCCGGACCGTGAACTGCGCACCGTCCTCGCCCAGATGGGCGGACTGCCGGCCAGGGCACTGGACGACGAGGACGTGTGGCGGCGGATCGCCCCCCGGGTCCGCGACGACTTCCGGCTCGCCGAGGGGTGGCGTCCGCGCAGGGCACGTATGCCGGTCGCACTGTCGCTGTTCGGCGGGGCCGACGACCCGGTGGTCTCCCCGCGCCAGCTCGTCGCATGGGCGGACGCCACCGACCGCCCGGCGGGCCAACACCTCTACAGCGGAGGGCACTTCTACTTCCAGGGCCGCACGGCCACGGTCGTGGACCGGATCGTGACGGAATTCAGGCGGTACAGCCCGGCTTCCGGACCCGCCCCCAAGTTGGCCTGAACATAACCGGTTTTACCGTTTCTTGGGGGAGCATTAGATTCCAACACGCGTTCGGTTTCAGCCTGTGGGATCACTCTTTCCCCGCCCGTACCGCACGAATCACGATGGGCGCGTGCGTCGTCGGCGGAGCTCACCTCCGCCTTTCTGCCGACAGTCCCCCGCTCGACCGTGCCCGGATCCACCGTGCACGCCATGTCATCCGAGGAGACACCCATGAGTCCGGCACGCCGCGCGTCCTTCTTCGACGTCGACGAAACGCTGGTGGCGCAGAAGACCCTCTTCAGCTTTCTCCGCTTCCACCTGGCCGCCGAGGGCCGCCCGCCCGCCGCGTACGACGAGGCGTACGCGGGCCTGGTACGGCTCAAGAGCCGGGGCGCCTCCCGGGAGGAGGCCAACCGGGCGTACTACACGCTGTACGAGGGCGCTTCGGCGGACCGGCTCGCCGAGCAGGGCAGGGTCTGGTTCGAGGAACAGCTGAGGGCCGGCGGCTTCTTCCACGCGCCCGGCGTCGAGGCCTTCCGCCGCCACCGCGAGGCCGGCGACCCGACGGTGCTGGTGTCCGGTTCGTTCTTCGCCTGCCTCGACCCGATCGCCGAACACCTGGGAGCCGACGAGGCGTTCGGCACCTCGCCGGTGGTCCTGGACGGCCGGCTCACCGGAGAGGTGACCCGGCCGATGATCGGCGCCGCCAAGGCGGACACCGCTCTCGCCTGGGCGGCCGGCCACGGAGTGGATCCGCGGGACTGTTTCGCCTACGGGGACCACGTGTCCGACCTCGAACTGCTGCGGGCCGTCGGCCATCCGACCGCGGTGGGCGACGACCCGGCCCTGCGCGCGTACGTCGTCGCCGTGGCGGGCGGCCGGAGCCTGCCCGGGGTCTCAGGGGCGTGAACCTGCTCTCAGCCGCGGACGCGGGTGTCCCCGACCATCGCGAGCACCAGTTCCCACACCCGCTCGAGCCAGGTACCGAAGCGTTCCTCACTGGTCAGCACGGCGGCGGACTGCGCACCGAAGACCACCGAGAGCAGCAGCTGGGCGATGGTCTGGGCGGATTGCTCCGCCGTCACGTCGCCGACATCCTGCGCCCGCCGCACCACGGACACGATCGAGCCGTGCACATCGCGCAGCAGGCTTCCCTCACCGGTCCCGGCGAGCAGCCCGTCGTTCTCCAGCCGGACCGCCGCCCTGAGCCGGGCGTCCTCGCGCAGGGCATGGGCGAGGCCCACGGTGAGCGACCGCAGCGTGCCGAGCGGGGTGGCTCCGGCCGGAGCGGAGTCCTGGAGCATACGGCCCCAGATCCGCGCCCCCTCGGCGACCAGCGCGTCGGCGAGCTTCTCCTTCGAAGCGAAGTGTCCGTACAGGGCACCCTTGGTCATTCCGGTGCGCGCGGCGACGGACTGCACGGCGGCATCGGCGTACCCGTGGCGGGAGAACTCCTGGGCCGCGGCGTCGAGGACCCGTTCGCGCGTACGCCTCGACCGCTCCTGTTGACTCATCTGCCACCTCTGTGTGTCTGCCACCTCTGCGTTGAGCTGGGCCTTTAGCGAGAAGATACCCTCCAGAAGGAATCTTTTTAAGATCGGGATCATGCCACTTTCGAGACATGCCCCTTCATCGGAACCGCCCCGCACACCGGGGCATGCGTTACCGGCCTCGCGCACACCCCGTTTGCGCGAGGGCTGTGGATTGCGGCCGGGCCCGGCCGGTCAGCGCGTCCCGCCGCGCTCAGGCCGGCACCGCGCCAGGGAGGATGATCGCGAGGACCTCCCGCACCCGGTCGGCGATGTCGACGCGATCGTTGATCACCCAGGACATGTGCTGAGCACCGAAGAAGGCCGCGACCAGCACGCGCCCGAGGGCCTCGGGCTCACTCCCGTCAGGCAGCGCACCCTCCGCCTCGGCCGCCCGCAGCAGCTCGGTGACCGCCTCCCCGTACCCGAGAAACGGGGTCGGCAGGTCCGCATCGATGAGCGACTGCTCGATCTGCAGCCGCGCGCCGGCCTTGATGACCGTGTCGTCGCGGAACATCTCGCCGGTACGAGTGATGAGTCGGCCGATCTTGGCCACCGGCGGCAGCTCCGCCTTCCCCACCTCCTCCACAAGGCCGCGCAGGCGGACGTAGAACTCCTCCGTCACCGCGACGGCCAGGGCGTTCTTGTTCGCGAAGTGGAAGTAGACCGCTCCCTTGGTCGCGCCCGTCAACTGCGCCACGTCGAGAAGGGTGGTGTCGGGGTACCCCTTGTCGGCGAACGCCTGAGCCGCCGCGTCCAGGATCAGGGCCCGGGTCCGTATGGCGCGTTCCTGCTTGAGGTCGGAGACGGCGGGGGTCCGGCGGGCGCGCGTGCTCATACCCAGTCCCTTCTGCGCAGTGCGCAGCACGTTCGATGTTGATGTCAGAGAAACCTTCCCCATTATACCTTCACGAAGGTATGTTCTTCGTGTGCCAGTGACTCCTTCACGAGTCTTGGCTCATTCACTCACTTTTCTGGGGGATTCTGTGAGGCAAACGACGTCCATCGTGTCCGAATCCGTTCGTGCTCGCTCGACGGAAGCGGAGGGCAGCGTCACGCACGGCGACCGCGGGCTCGAGTTCCTGCAGCCGGTGCCCCGTCATCTGGTGCACCGTGCGGCGGTGGCGGAGGTACTCCTGACCGACAGCGTGCAGCTCGGCGAAGGGCACTTCCTGGTCGCCGCCCAGTGGCCGCGCGACCATGCGCTGCACAACCCGGACGCCGCGGGCCGCACGGACCCGCTGCTGTTCGCGGAGACCATCCGGCAGATGTTCGTCTACCTGCCGCACACCTACTTCGGGGTGCCGCTCACGCACCGCTTCATCGGCGACCGGCTGAGCTTCGACTTCGAGGACGCGGCCCCGCTGAAGGTCGGCGCCGCCCCGCTCAACGTGGTGCTGGACGCGGAGTGGACCTGGGAGGGCAACCGCCCGCCGAACCGGTACGGAATGCGCCTGGACGTCGTACTGACCATCGACGGCAAGGTATGCGGCCGCGGCCGCATCAGCGGGATCGCCGTGGACGACCGCAGGTATTCGCTCCTGCGCCGCCGCGACGCGGCCGCCCGTCAGGAGGGCGCAGGCGCGGGCGCCGCCGGGCGCATAACGGTCCCCCCGGCCAGGGTCGGCCGGCTCCGCACCAAGGACTGCGTGCTGGAACACGGCGCTCAGAACGGTGGCTGGTGGCTGCGGGTCGACACCGACCACGCCATCTACTTCGACCACCCCAGCGACCACGTCCCGCTGATGGTGGCGCTGGAGGGGTTCCGCCAGCTCGGCTATCTGCTGGTCAACACCGACAGCCCGGGCACCCCGCTGACCCTGGTCTCCTCGCAGGTCGAGTGCCTGGCGTTCGGCGAACTCGACGAACCGGCCCGGCTGGTGGTCGAGGAGATGGACGAGCCGACGCGCGACGCGTCACTGCGCCGGCTGCGTATCAGCGCGCACCAGGGCGACCGCCCGTTCGTGACCTCCACCACCCTCTGGTCACGCCCCCAGGACTCCCAGGCCGAGCGGCTCGCATTCGTCGGTGTGCAGGGGGCCCGGGCGTGACACTGCGGACCATCGAGCCAGTGGAGACGACGCAACCCCTCGAAGCCGAAGCCCGGGCACTCCGACAGGGCCTGTCGGAACCGCTGACGCAAAGATCGGCGGTCTTGGCGGCCCGCGGCGCCGAATCCGCCGACCGGCAACGGCGGCTGGACGCCGACACGGTGGCCGCGATCACGGGGGCCGGCTTCCCCGCCTACTTCGTGCCCCGCCTCTGGGGCGGCCAGGAAGGCGACTTCCATCAACTCATCCACGCCACCGCGAAGTTGGGCGAATACTGCACCTCTGCCGCCTGGTGCGCCGGACTGTGGGCGGCGCACAGCAGGTTCGCGGCATTCCTTCCGGAGCAGGGCCAGTTCGACCTCTGGGGGTCTTCCCCCGACGTACGGATCGCCGCGGGGCTCGCACCTCACGCCGCCCGGGCGGTACGCACCGGGGGCAACTGCTGGTCGCTGAGCGGCGAATGGGAGTGCGTCAGCGGAGTGGGCAGTGCGCACTGGGTGCTGCTCGCCGCCCGGCTGCCGCAGGAGCCGGGACAGGAAGGCACGGCACGCGTCTTCGCCGTACCGCGTGCCGAGATCGAGGTGATCGACTCCTGGCACAGCACCGGCCTGCGCGGCACGGGGAGCAACACCGTTGTGCTGGGGCCGACTTCCGTCCCCGAGCACCGCTCCTTCGCCCTCGGCGACGTCCTCGCCGGCCGGTCCGACGCCGGCCGGCCGCGCTGCCACAGCGTTCCCGCCCAGCTGGTCGGAGGCCTGATCTTCTGCGCTCCCGCCCTCGGCGCGGCCCGCGCGGCCTTGCGCGCCTGGACCCGGTGGGCCGCCCCGAAGGCCGCGACCGGTGCCTCACTCAGCAGCACGCTCCACCAGACGCTCGCCCGCTCGTCCGCGGAGATCGACGCCGCCCGGCTGCTGGTGACCGAGGCGGCCCGCCGGGCCGACCAGGAACCCGTGACCCCGTTCGGCATCGCCCGCAACCACCGCGACGCCTCGGTCGCCGTAGACCTCCTGGTCACCGCCGTGGAACGCCTCTTCCGCACCGGCGGCGCACACGCCCGCGACGGCGCCGGCACAGTACAGCGCTGCTGGCGCGACCTGCACACAGTCGCCGCACACGCAGTCCTCCAGTTCGAAAACGCGGCCACCCTGTACGGCGGGGTCGCACTGGCTCCGCAGAACGCTGCTTCCGCATCCTCGCAGTCGAGTTAGTCGAGTTAGTTGTTGAACAGTCCGACAGGAAGCCTCGGCGTGCGTTCGCAGTGATCGGTACGGAGGCCGGGGGTACATGTACAGATGGACGAAGAAACCGCAGGTCAGAGGCCTGACCTGCGGTTTTCTTCGGAGCCCTCGGTAGTTGCACATGGCAGTTGTCGGACATCGACAAACCAGTCGCAGGGGCAACTTCCTGGGCTGCGCTTCAGGGGGTGGGTTGGTCGAGCCAGTCCGCGTAAGTCGGTCCGGCAAGGGTGGCGTGTGGGCCGGGGAGCAGGCCGCCGTTCTCGAACAGGTCCCGGTCGGGGTTGGCCGGGTCACTCACTTCCTCGATGCGGGACGGGCTGCCCCGCCGAGCGGCCAGCAGGCGTGCTGCGTCGGCCAGGTTCTCGGCTCGGGGGCCGGCGATCTCCGGGTACGGCGCGCCTGTGGGCGCCGGATCCGCGTCGGTGGCGACCTCGACCAGTTTCTCGGCGACGGTGCGGGCGGCGACGAGCTGGGTGCGCATGTTGGGCACATAGGCGACCTCACCCTGGGTACCCCAGCCGACCAGTTGTTCAACGAACTCGTGGAACTGCGCGGCCCGCACGATCCGGGTGGGGAGCGGGCCGGCCAGCGCTGCTTTCTCGTGGGCCAGTTTGGCCGCGTTGTAGCCGGTGGTGGAGCCGTCGATGCCGATGATCGACACCACCACCATCCGGCGGACGCCGGTCTTGTGTCCGGCCTGGTGCAGGTTACGAGCGGTGGTGGTGAAGAACTCGGTGGCCGCCGCCTGCTCGGGCGAAGGAGTGCTGGACACGTCAATGATCACTTCGACGCCGTTCAGGGCTTCGGCCAGGCCCTCCCCGGTGACCACGTCCACGCCCGAGGAGCGTGAGATGGGGACGACTTGGTGGTCGCGTTCCTCAAGCACCCGCGCAACGTGCCTGCCGACCCGGCCCGTCGCTCCGACGACTGCGATCCTGGTGGACTTCTGCATGATGTCTACCTTCCGTGGACGGTTCCGATGGTGGGCTTTCAACTCGATGACGGAGCGCGGCGCGAGAACGTGACCGGCTCCGCATCGGCGAGGCCGTGAGCGGGAACGGTCAACTGGCCTGGGCGGTCGGCATGATGGTGACCTGCTGGAGGTTGGCCCGCGGCGGGAGGGACGCGACGAACCCGACGGTCTGCGCGATGTCCTCGGGAGCGAGCCACTCCATGGTTTCCTTCGATCCCTCCAGCCACGCACGAGCACCTTCGTCCGTCACGTGGCTCTGCAGCTCGGTACCGACGATGCCGGGCTCGATCGCCGAGACACGCACGTTCTTCGCACCCAGCTCGACCCGCAGGTGCCGGGAGAGGTGGGTGACGTATGCCTTCGTCGCGGAGTAGACAGCGAAGTTCGGGAAGATGTTCTGCGCCGCGATCGACGACGTGTTGATCAGGTCCGCGACACCGCGCTCCTCAAGCGGCCTTCACCAGCTGCGGCGTGAACGCGCCGATGACGTTCATCAGGCCGGTGATGTTGAGGTCGATCTGCTGCTGCCACTGCTCGGTGGCCAGCTCCTCGATCGGGGCGGGAAGCATGACGCCCGCGTTGTTGAGCAGCAGGTCGGCACCGCCGAACTCTGCCGCGACCCGGTCCGCCGCCGCCCGTACCGCCGCCGCGTCGGTCACGTCGGCAGCCAGGGCCAGGGCCTGACCGCCGTTCTTCCCGATCCGGACCACCAACTGCTGCAGCCGGTCGGCACGCCGGGCCAGGACGACGACACGAGCACCGAGTCCGGCCAGGTGCTCGGCCGACGCCTCGCCGATGCCACTGGAGGCACCGGTGACGACCGCGACGCGGCCGGAGAGAGGACGGGCGGAAGTCTGCGTGGTCATGAGACACACCTTTCAAGGTGAGTGGGATGAGGGGCTCGGGGCCGCGGCCTGTCGCCATCGGCTCCTCCACAAGGACACCACCCACAGACGCCTCACGGGGCGCCGGGAAAGGCCCTGACCAGGCAGGTATCCACAAGGAAGGTACTGGCAGTACCACCCGGCCCGGGACTTGTCCCACTCTCGCCCGCCACACTGGAGGACATGGATGACCGTAGTAACGAGCTCGCCGACTTCCTCCGCACTCGCCGTGCCCGGGTCACCCCCGACCAAGCAGGGCTGCCCGAGGACGGCCGTGCCCGCCGCGTGCCCGGCTTGCGCCGCGACGAGGTCGCCAGACTGGCCGGAGTCAGTACCGAGTACTACACCCGCATCGAGCAGGGCCGGGCACAGAACCCCTCCCCCGAAGTCCTCGAAGCCCTCGCCGGCACCCTGAGGCTGGACCCCTCCGAGCGCGAGCACCTCACCGACCTCCTGGCACGTCCCGCACCGGCCCGCCGAGCTCCGACCAGCCCCCAGCGCGTGCGCCCCGGACTGCATCTGATGCTGCAGACCCTCGACCACGTACCCGCGTTCATCCTCGGCCGGCGCACCGACGTCCTGGCCTCCAACCGCCTGGCCCGCGAGGTCCTGACCGACTTCGACGCCCTGCCCGCACCCCGCCGAAACCTGGCCCGCTACTACCTCCTGGACCCCGACGCCCGTGAACGGGTCGGCGACTGGGAGCAGATCGCCGCCGAAACCGTCGCCATCCTCCGGCTGGAAGCCGGCCGAAGCCCCCATGACCGCCAGCTCGCCGACCTCGTCGGCGAACTCACGCTGAAGTCACCGGAGTTCTCCACCTGGTGGAACGATCACAGGGTGCTGCGCCGGACCCACGGCGCCAAGCACTACCGTCACCCCCTGGTCGGCGAACTGCACTTCTCCTACGAGTCCTTCCAAGTGCCCGGTGACACGGACCAGACGCTGTGCGTCTACAACGTCGAACCCGCCTCCGACACCACCCGAGCCCTGCAACTCCTCACCAGCTGGACAGCCCCACAGCCGACGGGGACGCCGGAAGGAGGTGCGTAGAGGGCCGGGCCGCTACAGCTCGCCGTTCCGGCCGAGCTCAGCTCCTTGCCTCCCTGCTGACAGGACGGCGGTGACGCCACTCCCGACGGCCATCGTCAGTGCGTCCACGACGATCGAGGCGCGATGATGGTCGGCCATCGAGTAGCCGACGATCTCGAGGGGCTTCAACGCGCGCCGGCGTTCTTTCAGCTCGGCGGCGGTGCGCTCGCGCGGAAAATCGAGCGAAGCGGGAGCCCCGGATCACGCGACCGGGCCCCTGTCCGGCCACACAGACCTGCCGTCTGGATACGGCTTGGCTTCTGGCGTCACGGGCCGTGCCGGAGTGGGTGCACTAAGGTGATCACCGTTTTGGAAAAAACTGAACGGGGGACACTCATGCGAAACTCCCAAATACCCCTGCCCTCAAGGGGTTTGATGCTCACGGCCGTGGCGCTCGTCGGCAGCGCGCTGACGGCCTGCGGTTCGGGCGAGGGCTCCCAGGCGGCCGGCGACGCCCCGTCGGCCGCCGCACGCACGTCGGCAGCCACGTCGCGGCCCGTCCACGACCCGCCGACGAAGTTCGCGACGACGGGCGCCCAAATGCCCGACGGGCTGCTCGATGACATCCTGGACCTCGACAACAGACTCGTCGGACCGCCCCCGGTCACGCTGTACGGAAGCACGGCGTACGTAGGCGCGTTCGATCACGTGCAGGCCATCGACACCACCAACGGACACGTCACGGCGACCATCGAGCCCGCAGGCAAAGCGCTGGTCGAGGGCGAGGGCACCGAGCACAAGGCCGGGGCGCCCGCGATCGTCACCATCAGCGGCACACCGGCCCTGCTGACACCGTTCCCCGTCGACCAGTCCGGTACGGGAACTCAGGCCACCCATAAGGCAGTTGAGATCACCGTCAGCGACCCCGACGCCGCCAAGGTCCGGTGGCAGGTGACCCTGCGGCTGCCGGAGTGGGCCGACGAACCGGGCACCGAGCTGACCGCGACAGCAGTCGGCGCCAACGGGAACACCGGCGTGGTGACGGTGTCCAACGACGACTCCCACGCCGTCACCTACGGAATCGACCTGACAACCCACCGCCAGATCTGGGTCCAGGACGGATTCGCGGCCACAGGAATCGCCGAGGGCATCGCAGTCGGCTGGAACACGGAGAATTACGAAGTGCACGCCGCCGGACACGACGCAGCCACCGGCGCGCCCCGCTGGCAGGGCCAATCCATGGTCAGCCAGACCGTGTCCGCGCTGGGCCCGCATTTCGTCCTCCTCCAGGGCGGCCACTGGGGCAGCGAGAAGCCCTACGTCCAGCTCCTCGACCCCGCCACCGGCAAGACCAAACAGCAACTGCCCATTCAACTCTCCAAGGGCACCTGCGTGTACGACGAGAAGAGCACCCTCGTCTGCCACGGCACTGGCGCCGACACGGACGACGCCGCCGCCTTCGGCCTGGACGCCACCACCGGCAGGACGCTGTGGCAACTGCCCGACAAACAGGCCGACCGCATCGCCCCCGAGATCACCACCGCCTGGCACGGCCGGGCCTACGGCAAGACCGAGAACGGACCGGTCGCCCTGGACGCACGCACGGGCCAAGACCTGCCCACCAGCCCCCGCATCGCCCCGGTCCTGGTGAACGGCTCGGCGGGCCTCGCCCTGGCGAAGGTGGACGGCTGGAAGACCAAGCTGTTCGTATACCCCGCCACCGGCTGAACGGGCCGCCACCGCCCATCACTTGTCCATGACCGTGCACCGCCTCGCCGGAAGCCCAAGAAATCAGGGTCTGCCCCGCTCGACGAGAAGCGTGATCAATACCTTCGGCTCATGGCGCAGAGAATGAGCAACTCGGCCGCGTGCCGCGAGGCGGGTATCAACCGTAGGACCGGGACCCGGTGGAGGTACGGACGGAAGGTCGTTGACCGGGCAGGCCGCGAACGCGTCTACGCGCCGATCGCCGAACAGCGGGACACCCTCGAGGTGTCGCTGCGCCATGTGTCCGAGGGCGAGCGGATCGTCATCGCCGGCCTGCTCCGGGCCAAGAAGTCCCTGCCTGCCATCGCCCGCGAGCTCGGCCGCACCCCGGCCACGATCAGCCGCGAGATCGCGGTGGCCCTGTTCACGGCGCCGGCCGCCTTGCACCGCACGCCGTTTCAGCGCGGGGCCAAGCCCGAGATCGTGCGGACCTCGTCACGGCTCGCGGGGGCGGGTATGAGCGTCTTGATGCCGGGCCTTTCCGGTTCCGTGCTGCTTGTCGTGGACGTGGTGCTCGGCCGGGTCGAGGGTGTGATCGCAGGGAGCGCGACACTTTTGGTGTGCGGCGGCCTGTGGGGGCTGTTGCCACAGCTCGTCAGGCGGCACGCCGCACGATCCGAGGCCCGCGCGGACCTGGGACCGCCAACCGGAGCGAACCAACTGGGCGCCAAGCGCCACGAGTGATGCCTGTCGTGCCGAACCCCGTTGCCTGACCGTGACTGCGATGCGGGCGCCCCGTGAGATCCCCCTGACTCCAGAACACAGCCGCCGCGGAGGCGACAGGATCAGTGACCGGTAGGCGCTGACATATGCAGCAGCCGTTCGGTGATCTCCCGGTACTGCCTGAGCGCGAGCCGTAGTTCCTCGGTCTGCGCATCGGTGTCCTGGTCCTGCCAGCTCGCGCGCAGGACGCGCCGCCGTTCCGTGAGGCTGTCGGTGAACTCGGTGGCGACATCGTCGAAGACGGTGTCGGCCTCCTCCACCGCCTGGCGCGGGCTGTCGACGAACGTGTTCAGGGCCTGCTGGAGGCGCAGGGTGAACTTGTCCCGGTCACCCTGCGGGACCAGGTCCGGGCCCGACCTGCGATCGGAGCCGTTGGTGCTGATACCGGGCTCACCCGGTGCGTGAGCGGGTTCGGTGCGAGGTGCTTGCGGGGCGCGCTGCATCGCGGGATCCGGTCCGCCGGTCTGGGATTGCCTTGCGGGTTCGGCATGGTGCGACATCAGGTGCTACTTCCCTTCGCATGGCGTCGGTTCAGTGCCCACGGCGCGTGGCCGTTGCCGTCGGGGGATTGCGCGCGGTGCCGGTCGGAGTCGGCCGTTCGTTCGCCGGCCAGTTCCTCGAAGAGGCCTCGGGCCTCGATCATGGCCTCCCGCATTTCCTCGGTGCCGCTTTGGCCGCGGGCTGCTGTGTGCATGCTGCGGTAGCCCTGGACGGTATGGGCGTGGTGGACGGACAGGGCGGCGAGCTGCTCCTCGAACTGCTCGCCGTCGGGGAAGCCGCGGTCCCTCGCCAGGGCGGCAAGGAGTGCGTCGGCATGGGTGACGGCCTTCTGCGGCGAGTCCACGAACTGTTCCTGGGTGTCGGCCCATTGAGCCCTGTACTGCGCGCGGGCCTCGGGGGACAGCGGCTGCTCCTCGAGTGAGCCGTATTGCTTGACGCGGTCGCCGAGTTCCCGTTCGGCTGCCTTGGTGTCGCCGTCGTGGTCGGTGACGGCACGGTCGTACTCAGGTCCGAAGCGGTGCTTCAGCCCACGCCCACCGCCGTCTCGGATGCGTCCACGTCCGACGATGAGGGCGGTGACCGCCGCGATGACGATCACGGCGATGATCACGACGGTGATCACGGCTGCCTTCTCTGGCTCTTGACTTGTTGGTTGCTCTGCTTCATTGCCGTCAATTCCTGTCGGCTCATTGAGCGTTGAGGCCTGCCGGGTGGCGTTCACGCGACGTGGGCGCCACCCGGGGCGCTTGCAGTCAGCGCCTGAAGGCATCCTTGGCCTTGTCGCCGGACTGCTTCAGGTTTCCGGAGACCCGGTCGGTCCTGCCTTCACGCTGCAGTCGCCTGTTGCGGGTGGACCGGCCGATGCGCTCGGTGACCCGGCCCTTGAATGCCTGGGTCTTGTGCTTGATCGTCTGTCCGACGCTCATGGCTGTCCTCTGCTCGTTCGCTGGATGGGCTCCCGCGCGTGATCGCCATACCGGCCGTCATTCCGCGGGCGGGAGAGCACCTTGGGAGAGTGCCTGGTGCGGATTACCCGCGGCTGCGGCCGTACCGGCGGCTGCCACCGCTGCGCCTGCCACCGCCGCGCCCGCGCTTGGCGAAGCCGACGATCCAAACGACCAGCAGTACGGCGGCGACCCACCAAAGGGCCTGCATGGTGAAGCCGAACCCGAACACCACCAGGATCAGCAGAAGGAGAAGAATCCAGATCATTGCCGGGCCTCCAGATCGCGGGACGTTCCTGATTCCGCGGGGTCCGGGCGAAGCGGGAAGGTGGAATGCGTCGACCGAGTGATCCAGAGTGGCATAGCCCTACGCCGTGCTGTCAGTCAACGCCCGGCAACCTCCCTTGTCAACGCGGTGTCGGCACGGGGGAGGTCTGCGAGCTGGGCAGGGGCCGCTGGGCAAACGGAGCCTCGGCGGGAGCGTCGACCGGCTCGGCCGGCGGTGCCGGCAGGACGTGGTCCTCCCACCATGACAGGGCCATCAAGGCGGCGAGCAGGACGAAGGGCGTCGAAGCGGGAACGATCAGTACGTACATACGTACCGCCTGCGGTGGGATGCGTGCGACGCGGCGGGCAGCAGAGGGGAAGGATGCCCGCAAGGGGCGCATCGGTGCCGCGCCGGGATCGGGTGGCGACGCGGGTGCGGGAGCGGCCTGTTGGTGAACGGGGCAGGTTCCGGCACTGATGCGCGAGGTGCGCCCTCGATGGAGCGCGAGAGGTGATCGACGCTGCCGGGGGCTCGGGCCGTACCGTGCACGCTAGCCCTCGCCGCACCCCCTGAACAGACGGCAAGTGGCCATCCGGTCTCGCACAGAACGCTGCCCTGGGCCGCTGTCCGCAACCTCTGGGTAGGGCTACGCTGTTGGAACAGGCCCCGGCCCCCGGCAGTGATGCCTTGTTCCGCTCCGGGGAGGCCCGCCGTGTTCGTTCTGGTTCTCATCCTCATCGTGGTCTTGTTCGGCCTCGGTTTCCTTCACCCCCTCTGGTGGGTGGCCGCGGCCGTGTTGGTCTTCGGCGCCACCCGGCACGGCCGCGATCGCAGGGGAGGCTGGATCCATGGCGACGGTTCCGATCTCGGGGACTACCGGGACTATCAGGAGCGCCGGGATCGTCAGGACCGCTGGGACCGCCGCTACAGCCGCCAGAACCGGGCGCGCTGGAGGCGCGAGGACCGCCGGGACCACGAACACCGCAGGTGACCGGTGAAGTTGCCCGACACCCGGAGGTTCCGGGGCGGCTTCCGCCGCACCGGACGCGCAGAGATCGTGGAGAGGTGGATGCCATGCATCGCACAACCTTGCTCCCGGGGAATTGGTGGGACGTGGCGGCCGAGGCCGCGGTAGGGAATGCGGCCGGTCAGGATGTCGTGGCGCTGCGCGCCGAGATCGACCAGCTGCGGCGGGCGCTGGCCGGCCGTGCGGTGATCGACCAGGCCTGCGGCATGGTGATGGTCCTGGCCCCCTGCCGTCGTGGGGCGGCCAGAAACCTGCTGGTGGACATCTCGCGACAGTGCAACACCAAGCTCCCGGACGTGGCCGTGGCCGTGGTCGCCGCCTGGGAGGGTGAGCTGCTCTCGCGGCCGATGCAGCGGGCGCTGCGGCATGCGCTGCGGCGGCTCTACACGGAAGACCGAGGGTGCGACTCACCCCCGGCGGATGAGCCGTCCGGAAAGGGAAGGCCATGATCCACGCAGCCGATGTCCGAGAATGGCGCAACCGCAATGTCGTCGATACCGAGTCGCACAAGATCGGTGTCCTGGAAGCGGTCTACGTGGACACCACCACCGACGAGCCGGCCATGGCCACGGTGCGGACCGGACTGCCGACCCGGCACCGCCTGGTCTTCGTTCCCCTCGATGACGCGATCGCCGGGCCCGACTACGTCAAGGTCGGCTATGCCAAAACGCTGGTGAAGCAGGCCCCTTCGATCGGCACCGACGGCGTGCTTCCCGCCGAACAGGAGGAAGCGATCTTCAAGCACTACGGACTGCCCTACCAGCCCGGTGCGGCCGGCGAACGGCAACTGGCGCGCCGCTGACCGCCTACGGACAGGATGACTGCCCCCGTGAGGTACGCACCATGCGCCAGCTGACCACGCCCCGCAAACTACGCCCCACAAACGAGCAGTGGCCGCTGCCCTGGTCGCCACCACGAACGACGAAACACTTCCGGAACCGATGCAGCGGGAGCTGCGCCGAGCACTGAGGCGCCTCCATCTGGAGGACCGGAGATGACGGTGTACATGCTCCAGCGGACGGCACCGGGAGCTGTGAGTTCAACTCGCCGGTGCCTTCGCCCAGAACGGCCGTCGGACGCCTCCGTTGTGTAGCCCACCCGGTGGAGCTCAAACACCGGCCTGCCTCTTCCCTGGCGCCAAAACCGTTGAGCAGGCAGAACGCTCGAAGCGCGCCACCGCGTCGGCGGCGTCACTGCGGCGGCGGCAGGTAGACGGTGAGCGTACCTATCGCTTTGTCGAGGTGGAGTGTGTCGGCGGCCGGGCTTACTTCGCCGTCGCGGGTGTAGTCCTCTTCTTCGCCCATTCCGTCGATCCGCAGCCGGGTGACCGTGGTGGCCTGGTAGACGCGGGAGCGGGCGAGGGTTCCGGTGAGGAAGGCGGTGACGAGCCGGGTGCGGGCGAAGGGATGGCTGCCGTCGACGGTGCGGATGTCGAGGAGTCCGTCGTTGAGGCTGCGGCGGTAGGAGGGCGCGAAGCCGGGCGGGTCGTAGCGGCTGTTGCCGGCGAAGAGCAGCCACAGCCGTCGGTGCCGCCCGTCGACGGTGACCTGGCTGGGGGTGCCGTCGGCGAGGACGCGGAGCAGGCCGATGCACAGGGCGGGCCACTTGCCCAGGCGCTGCTCGCGGGCTTCCCGGGCCCGGACGAGTTCGGGGTAGACACCGATACTGAAGGTGTTGAGGAAGTACGTGCCGGCACCGTCTGCGGAGGTGACCCGGCCGAGGTCGACGGCTCCGCCGCAACCCGCCTCCACGGCGTCGGCGGTGGACTTCAGGGTCGCAAGGCCGAGGTCGGCGGCGAAGTGGTTGAGGGTGCCGGCGGGGAACACGGCCAGTGGCAGTCCGCTCTCGGTGGCCCGGACCGCTGCCGCGTTGACTGTCCCGTCGCCGCCGACGACGCCGAGCGCGCCACCTCGGGCGAGCACGTCCTTGACGGCTCGCTCGAGCACCAGGTGCAGGTCGACGCCACTCTCACAGAGCCGTATGTCCGCCATCGGCAAGAGGATCCGTAGTTCGGCTTCGGCCGGGGTGTCGCCGCCCGCGTCGCTGTTGACGACCGCGATCAGCCCCTGCCCTGCGGGAAGCGCCGGAACAGGGACGTTCGGCCGGGCGGCATGCGCGGGCTCGTCCACGTGCAGCGGCCACCAACGGCACGTCGCCGCCGCGACACCGGCCCCGAGCACGGCACCGGCGAGGACATCACCGGGCGAACGCGTGCCGGTGCGGGCGCGAAAGACGGCGGCTGCTGCGGCAAGCGGGACGAGCGCGGCGCCCAGCAGCGGCGACTCCAACGCGACGGCCGACGCGAAAGCCGCGACGGCGACCGCATGCCCGGACGGCAGTGCCCGGGTGGCGGGCCGAGGCAGAAATCGGTGGCTGGAAGCCGACTTGGCGGCGATACCGACGGCGGCGGAGGCCAGGGCCAGGGAGCCGGTGCCACGCAGAGCGGCTCGGCGTGCGCCACGGTTGCCGGACAGGCCCATCACGGCCGCGCCGGCCAGCCACGGCAGCATGGGGTGGGCAGAGGCGACACGCGAGAAGAGCCGTGCATCGGGTGCGCGGAGGTGTCTCATGCCGACTGCGTACCCGTAGCGATGCCGACCACGCGGCCGCCTGCCCACACGAATCGGTCAAGGGCGCCTGCCGCGCTGCCCGTTGGCCATCCGGTTCCGGACGAGACCGCCCAGGGTGGTCTCGTCCGGCGGGTGCCCAGAGCGTGTTTGAAGGTGGGCTGCTCGGGAACCCGTCCGCGGTGCTTCAGACCGGAGGCACGCCCGTGGGAGCAGTTGTCGCTTCTCCCCAGCGCGCTGCGGCCTGACGGCTCCCACGGTGAGCGACGCCACCGATGAGGGAGACACGCGCCCATGCCGTACACACGCACTCAGAGGCCACCAAGCGCACGCCCCTACGACGACGCCCCGGACACCGATGCCGCGTTCCGCCGTATCGCCGCCCTGCCGGACGGCGCGGAGAGGACCGCGCTGCGACAGGAGATGGTGTGCGCCTGGATGCCGATGGCCGTACGGCTCGCCCGGCGCTTCCGTCACCGCGGTGAGTCCTTCGAAGACCTCAAACAGGTCGCCCAACTGGGCCTGGTCAAGGCGGTGTTCCGCTTCGACCCCAGTCTCGGCACCGTCTTCCCGAGCTTTGCCATACCGACGATCCTCGGCGAAGTGAAACGGCACTTCCGGGACCACCTCTGGGGCGTGCACGTGCCGCGACGCGTACAGGAGCTGCGCGGCCGGGTCCGCTTCGCCGGCCAGGAGTGCGCTTCGCTCTACGGCCACGAACCCTCCGTCCACGAGATCGCCGCGCACACCGGCCTCACCGAGGCGGAGGTACGGCTCGGCCAGGGCGCGCTGGAGAGCTTCACCGCGCTGCCCCTGGACGCCGTACCCGGCCGCTCCGAGCACAGCCACCCACTGACCGACACGCTCGGAACCATGGAGCCCGGCTTCGACCTGATCGTCAATCGTGAGGCCCTGCGCCCCCTGCTACGGGCCCTGTCCGAACGCGAACGGCAGATCCTCTACATGCGGTTCTTCTGCGAGATGACGCAGAGCCGCATCGCCCTGCAGCTCGGTCTCTCGCAGATGCACGTCTCCCGTCTGATCACCCGCATCTGTGTACGCCTGCGCGACCAGGTCATGGCCGACACTCACGACATGAGGAGGGCATCGTGACCTCGTCCCACACGCAAGGGCGCGGCCGGGCCGCGAAGTCCGCGGCCCGTTCCACGCGGAACGAGACGCTGACTGCCGCGGGGCGAGCGGGCTTTGTCGCCCGGGGCATCGTGTACGTACTGATCGGGCTGCTGTCCATCCGGATCGCCGTGGGGGGTGGCGGCGGCCAGGCGGACCGCCAGGGCGCGCTGCACGAGATCGCGGCGCAGCCCTTCGGGAAGGCAATGCTGTGGGCGTTGGTGGTGGGCTTCGCCGCCATGGCCCTGTGGCGAGGTGCCCGCGCCGTGCTCTCCAAGGGCCCTCGACGGAAGGTGAGCTCGCGGGTGCTGGACGGTGGCCGGGCGGTCTTCTACGCCTTTGTCTGCTGGGGCACGGCGACGTATGCCGCCGGGGGCGGGCAGGGCTCCAGCGGCAACGCGAAGTCGCAGGACTGGACGGCATCGGCGCTCAAACTGTCCTACGGCCAGGTGCTGGTGGGTGCCGCGGGCTGCCTGCTGATCGGCATCGGCGGGGTACTCGCGGTCCGGGCGGCCATGCGGCGCTTCCTCAAGCAGCTGGACACCGGCACCATGAGTCGCCGTACGAAGCAGTTTGTCACCGCGCTGGGCGTCGGCGGGGGCGTGGCGCGTGGCGTGGTGTTCGCCGCGGCGGGAATCTTCGTCCTGGTGGCGGCCGTCCGCTTCGACCCGCACGAGGCCAAGGGCGTGGACGCGACGCTCCGCAGCTTCGCACAGACACCGGTGGGGCCGTGGCTCCTGGTCGCCGTAGCGATCGGGCTGATTCTCTTCGGTGTCTTCTCCTTCGCCTCGGCCCGCTGGCGCCGCCTGTAACACAGCGGACGCCAGCCAGGTCGGCGAGGTTTCAACGCTGCTGTCAGGGCTAGTCGTTGAACATGTCCAGACGCTACGGCGGAAATCCCGCGGGGACGGTCATCTCCATCATCGCGGACATCACGGCACTGATTCTGATCCTGTGGATCGCCTTCTACCTGTTCGACGCCAACACCGCCAACAGCGCGGTCTCCTGGGTCCATAACGCGGCGAACTGGCTCTCGGGCTGGTCGCACAATCTCTTCACCATCCACTCGGACAACTGGCGCACCGTCGTCAACTACGGCCTGCCCGCTGTCGTCTACCTGCTGATCGGTCACGCGGTGGCCGGCCGGGTCAACCGGACCTAGCCTCCCTTCCGCCGACGTGCAGCCGCGCGTAGAGCGTCGCCATCGCCTCCAACGAGTCCGCGATGGACGAAGACCTTCCCAGGTACTCATGCTGCCTTGCGGTCGGCTCTACCGACTGCTCGCCGACCCCGTCGGCCGGCCGTTGGCCCTGCGCCGCACCAACTCGTACTGGGCCGCACTCAGACGGATAGCGGAGTGCCGCTGCCGGCTGACTGGATTGGGTTGGGGTGAACCGTCCGCCCCCGCAACCGACCGAATGTGGAATGTGGAGTGGCGGTCCGCCCTCTATCGCCGGGCGTCAGTGGGCCGGGCGTCGGCGCGAGCGTGATACCGAGCGTACGAGCAGGTACAGCACGGCGGCGATGAGGAGCAGCACGCCGGTGGAGAGCAGATACAGCATGCCGTCCATGACAGCGCCGATGATGATCAGTGCGATGGCGCTGCCGAGAAGAACCAGGAAGACAAGCTGGACGCCATCGCAGCAGCCCTGCTGGAAGGGCAGGAGGGCGGCGATCGTGGAGAAGCACACCAGAAGCTGCGGTCCGCCCCCGGCAGGGAAGAGAACTCCTGATGCGCCCGGTTCCCGCTGGTGCACCCGGTCCTCGCTGGTCTCTGGCGTGCGGTCACCGCCTTGGCGAGGTGTCAGGCCACCAGGCCGGGGAGGGGCTCGGAGTCGTCGATGAAGGCGCGGGCCAGGTCGGACAGGCGGCGGTTGTGGGCGCGGGCGTAGCCGCGCAGGGCGGTGAACGCCTGTTCCATGTCGATGCTCTGGCGTTCGGCGAGTTTGCCCTTGGCCTGTTCGATCAGTACGCGGCTGTTCAGCGCCGTCTGCAGTTGTTCGTTGAGGACCGTGCTGCGGTGGGCGGTGCGTTGTTGCAGGAGGCTGATGGTGGCGACGTCGGCCAGGGCCTGGGCGATGGGCGTGCCGACCGGGTCGAAGGGGCCGGGGGCGGCGCGGAAGAGGTTCAGGGCGCCCACGGTCTCGTCGCGCAAACGCATGGGCAGGGCCTGGACGGCCCCGAATCCGCTGCGGTGGGCCGCGGTGACGAAGCGCGGCCAGCGGTCCATCTCCTGCGTCAGGTCGGGGACGATCACCGGTGTGCCCGTGTGGAAGCACTCCAGGCAGGGGCCCTCGTCGTTCTGGAGCTGGAAGAGCTCCAGCAGGCGCACCTGTTCGTCGGAGGCGGCCATCACGCGCAGTTCGCCGTCCCGGTCGGCGAGCAGCACTCCGGCGGCGCTCACGTCGAGCATCTCCACACAGCGGTCGGTGAGCAGGCGCAGGAAGTCGATCAGGTCGAAGTCGGCGACCAGGTTGTCCGCCAGCTCGACGAAGGTCTTGGCCAGGAGTTGCTGATTCATCGTGGGCACCCTCTGTTGAGACTAGTGCTGCTGGGAAGGGGCGGGAAGTGGAGCGCGTTGGTCGGATGGCGCCGGTGCGTCAGGTTTCCTCGTCGGTCCGTTCGGGTTCCGCGTCCGGGGAGAAGCGGAGTCGGTGGGCCACGACGTCGGCGGCCACGTCGGCGAGGCGGCGTCCTTGCACGTAGGCGTGGGCGCGCAGACGGACGAAGGCTTCGTCGATGCCGACGCCGAGCTGGACGGTGAGGATGCCGGTGGCCTGGTCGATCTCCGCCCCGTATCCGCCCAGGTCCTCGAAGCCTCGATCTTTCAGTGCTCCGTCGACCGGTGCGCCCGTCTCCTCGATCCGCGCATCGAGCAGGAGCAGCGTCGCGAGATCGGCGAAGGCCAGCGCGTCGGCCAGTTCCTCGGCGTCCAGCACGGTCGGCACGTCGGCGTACAGATCGAGAACTCCTGGGCTGATCGCCCCGATCTGCAGGGGGAGTGCGAAGACGGCGCGGGCCCCGGCCTCCAGGGCCGCGTCTGCGAATACGGTCCAGCGGTCCTGCAGCGCACTGGTCAGCAGGTCGGGTGTCAGGACGGCCGAGCCGTGCAGGAAGGCATCCACGCAGGGCCCCTCGCCCAGGGTGAGCTGGAGTTCCTCCAGTTGTTCGCTGATGGTGTCGGTGCTGCACAACGGATGGCTTGCCGCAGTCCTCGACATTGCGGAAAGTCCGGCTCCGCCGACCGGCAGCGCGGCGACGGCTGCGGTGCACACGTCCATCACGCCGACCCGGGCGCCGCGTCGGGCTGCCTGCTCGGCGACCAGCACCTGGATACGGGCCGAGCGGCTGTCGGACCTCATCCGGGGCACCGGGTCCGGTCATCGTGTGCAAGACCTTCCAACCGCGCCGCGGTTCGCGACCCGACCGGAAGGACCAGCACCCGGAGCAGCGTTTGGGGAAGGGGCATGACGCCTCGGTTCCAAAGACCATCCGCCAGCGAGGTGGGGATGCCGGGTTTCCCGGCCCCCCTTGGCGCGCTGTCGGCAGGGGCGTACGTTCGGCGGAGGTGGAACGACGGCGGTCCGAGGGCCTGTGTGACAGGACAAAGGACCCACCCAGTTCCCTCCAGGGATGCGCCGGGTGACGGACGAAGATCCGCTCCCCGCAGCCATCTGTGTCGCGAAACGACAAGCCGCCGGGGTCTGGGACGCCTGTACAGCAGCGTAGTCCTGGCCCAGTGCGGCAGACGGTCCGGAGCCACTCCATCTCAAGATGTGGACAGCGTCAAAACGCGGTGGCGCGCGCATATCGGGTGTCCTGCACGGTAGTTGGGCCCACAACGCGAAAGCGGCGGCGTACAGCCACTCAGGTACGGCAGTCCGTCGGCTGCCCGAGGAGGTGGCTTCGCATGACGGAGCCGAACAGTTCGACCCCGCCCAAGCCCGGCTCTGATGAGCCCCGCACCGCCCTGGGCACGACGCTGCGGGCCGCACGGCCCGAGTCCCAGGAACCGCCGGAGACTCGCGGCCGGACGACCATCGCCGACAGGGTGGTGGAGAAGATCGCCGGCATCGCCGCACGGGAGGTCCCCGGAATCAACCCACTGGGCGGCGGATTCACACTCGCCATGGGAGCCATGCGCGACCGGGCCCCGGGCGGGCACGCGAGCGCGGGGCGTGGCGTGGCTTCAAGGTCGAGGTCGGCGAGAAGCAGACCGCAATCGACCTCCAGGTCGTCGTCGAATACGGAGTCAGCATCACCGACATCGCCGCAGAGGTCCGTGAGAACGTGATCGCGGCGATGGAACGGATGACGGGCCTGGAAGTCGTCGAAGTCAACATCGCCGTCAACGACGTGCACCTGCCGGACGAGGACACGCCAGAGACCAGCGAGGACCGAGTGCACTAGGCCGCGCCCCGGCAGACACAGGCGCGGCTACCCGGAAGGGGCCGCCGCGCGCATCCGACAGGGAGGCATGGACCGCGGCGGGCAACGCAGGCGTATCCAGAATGAGTTGGGGCTGGATACGCAGCAGTGTCCTGCCAACCCGAGAGGCCTCCCTCCGCTCGCGGCCCAGCAACCGCGCTCTCCTGTTCCGCCTGCCGCACCGCTCGCCCCACACCACCCGTCCGAGCATGACGCGTTGTCGAGCAGCCACAAAAATACGGAGCCCCGAGCAGCATCCGCCGATCCCCTCTCGGCCCGCCCCGTGCACCAGCGCTGCACTGTGGCCACCGGAGCACTCTTTAGCTCCGCAAACGCGTCGCCACTCCCGGAGAGTGAAACTTCTGACCTACGCATTACATGCACGGCCCAAAGAAGCTCGTTGAGCACACATTCCAAGGTCACCAAAACGAAGAAACCGCAGGTCAGAGGCCTGACCTGCGGTTTCCAATGGAGCCGCCTTCGGGATTCGAACCCGAGACCTACGCATTACGAGAACGCAAGATCGTTGCCCCATGGTTCACTCCTTCTCCCCGTTTTGGCCGTATGTGCAGGTCAGTGGGCATGTTGGTGTCCGGGGCATATTGATCGTTCACGGGGTTTCACCGTCCTTCCGGCCCCAGACGGGCCCCAGGGAGGCCCTGCTGGCGGGCTGGCCAGGCCCCAGCGAGGCGGACCTCCAGCTCACCGGCGGGCGGCAAAACGGTCTCCATCGAAGAGCCCTTGCGACGCAAAGAGGCCCTACCCCGACGGGGGTAAGGCCTCTTGCCGTCTGCGCGGCTCCAGTCCGAACCGCTGAGCACAGATTAGCGGTTCGGGCTTATCTGCGGGACCAGTCCGTACAGGATGCTCGGTCGGATCTCGGGCTGGCCGACGTAGCCGCAGTCGTGCGGGCAGGGCACCCACTTCCAGGGCTGGGCGTACGGGGACCGCATGGACTCGCGGGAGCGGTCAGGGTCGTCGGCCGTGCAGCGGCGTTCGACGCGGCCACGGAGGCCGCAGCCGCTGCACAGGCCGAAGGCGTCGCGGTAGGGGCCGCAGCGTTCGGCTTCGAGGGCGGCGAGCTCGCGCGGGAGGACGGGGTGCGGGTAGGGGCGTCCGCTGCCGGCGACGGGGCCGCCGGTGGCGCGGTCGAACTCGTAGGCTCGCTCTCCAGGCCGGATGGGCAGGGACCACCAGGGCTGTTCGAGGCTGGTGGTGAAGACGTGGCGGACGTTGTGGATCGTGCGGCCCTGGTGGTCGGTGAGGAGTGTCTGGCGGGCGAGGATCCAGCAGCGTCCACCGAAGGTGGTGTATGCCTCGGCGATGTTGAGGGGGTATGGGTGCTGGTCGGCGTGCAGGCCCTCGCGGAGGGTGCCGGTGCGCAGCAGCTCGGTCATGGCCTGCTTGGTGGCGGTGCGAACGATGGGGATGTGCCGTTGCGGGATGCCGTCGAGCGGGATGACGGGCATGGGGTGTCTTCCTTCCTGGTTCGAGGTTTGGCGGGCGTCGTCGATGTCGGATTCGGGGATGCCGAGGTATGTGGCGAGGTCGGCCGGCGTCCCGCTCGGGGCGCCCGGCCCCATGCGAATCAGCAGGCCAGAACGTCGTGTCCGAGCTGGCCCAGCCGCAACGTGATCCAGCCGGCCGTCTGGGGAGCTCGCCCGGGTCGCGTGAAGGCTTCGATATCAGGACGCCAGGTGAAGCCGGTGCTTTCGATGAGGGCCTGGGTCTCGTCGTTGAGGTCGGCGGCGCTTTCTGGTGCGACGACGAGGGCGCCGAGTCGGGTGTCGTATGTCACCAGGTACATGGGCGGTTCCTTCTGGGGTGGGCGGCCCGGCCGGTCGGCCGGGCCGCAGGGCGTCAGGTGGGGCGGCGGACCATGCGCTGCTGAGCGGGATCCCAATCGCACTCGGCGTAGAGGCGGTTGAGGTCGGGCAGGGCCTCGACGTCAGGGCCGAGGTCGATGACGAAGCCGTACTCGGAGCACTCGGCCTCGCCGGGCCAGCGGCCGGTCCAGCGTGTGTTGCATGCGGTGCCGTAGTGGGGGCAGCCAAGGCGCTGGAAGCCGGTGATTGCGCAGCGGGCGACGTCGCAGCGGTCGAGGTGGAAGTTGCCGGGGCTGACCGCGCAGTCGGGGCAGTTGATGAGTTCGGGTTGGGGCTGGTTGGTATCGGGCTCGGTAGCCATATGTGGTCCTCCAGGTATGGGTCGGGCCGCCCACCTGGTGAGGTAGGCGGCCCGAGGCGGGGGCGAGGTCAGGAGGTGGCAGGCTTGGCGGGGGTCCGCTTGCGGGCGGGGCGCGGCTTGGACTTGTCAGCGGCCTTGGCGGCGGCGGGCGTGGCTGCCGTGCGCTTGCGGGTCATGCTCGGATTGGGGTCGCCCTCGGCGGCCGGGGCGGCAGCCTTGGGGCGGCCGGTCCGCTTCCCGGTGGGCTTCGGCTCGGGCTCGGGCGCGGCCTGGGCGGCAGGCTGGTCGGTTTCACCGGCGGCCGGTGCGGTCACCTCGGCGTCGGCGGTGACATCGGCCTCAGGTTCGGGCGCCGGGTCCCAGGGCCGGTGGCCGACGTACAGGGGCTTAGTGTCGAAGGCGGGCAGCAGGCTCTCGGTGATGGCGTCGTAGAGGACGACGCCGGGGTCCTTGTCGGCGTCGAGGTTGCCGATGTGGACGGGGGTGTGCCAGCGGTGGCCGTGCGGCAGGGGGATGGTGCCCTCAATGGACTCGTGGTCGGCGGGCTCGGTGCCGCCGGTGGCCCACAGCTGGATGCTGCTGCCGTCGCCGAGGAGGCGCATGCCGATCTGGCGGTCGTGGGGGCCTTCGAGGCTGATGATGCCGTCGATGATCAGCTCGTTGACCTGCCAGTTGTCGTTGCCGAGGTGGCGGGTGAGGGTTTCGGCGGTGGCGTGGAGGGCTGAGGGTGCGAGTTGCACGACGATCTTCTCCAAGAGGTCGTTGGTGGGTGGGTGGGTGATGCGGCCCCGCCCCGTGGGGCAGGGAGCTTGGGTCAGGCCGGGAGGCTGTCCTGGAGGGTGCGGATGGCCTCGACGACCTGGGCGACGCCGGTGAGCTGGGGGGTGTTGGCCTCCTCGCTGCTGGCGTAGTTCCTGGCGATGCGAAGGGCTTCGCGGGCCTTGTCGCTGTCGCCGCGGCCGAGGTGGTGGCGGGCGCTGTTGAGCTGGATGGCGACGACGCTGAGGGCGGCGTCCTGGACGTCGCACGGGGAGTGGATGGCGAGCTGGCGGGTGCGGTCGGCCCACTTGCGCGCGGCGCCTTCGAGGGCGGTGAGGTCGAGCTGGAGGTCGAGGGCGGGTGCTTCGAGCTGCTGCATGGGGCTCTCCAAGTTGTGGGTGGTGCTGTGGGAAGGCCCCGCCCTGGTGGGCGGGGCCGGTGGATCAGCAGGGGAGCAGGCGGACGCTGTCGCCTTCGTCGAGGAGCATCGAGAGGCGGGAGCCGCTGTCCCAGTCGACGTTGAGCTGTCCGAGGCTGGCGTTGTAGGAGCGGATGGTGCCTTCGTCGCCAGGGCGGAGGTCGGTGTAGGGGTCGGCTGTGGTCACGAGGGCGATGCGCTGGCCGCGTTCGTACATGCGCTGCCTTTCTGGTGTCGGGGGGAGGCCACTCCTGCCTCGCCCTCTTATTCTAAGGGCAGAGAGGGTATGGGGCAAGATTTTTTGCGGGAAAACCGCAGGTCAGATCGCCTTCGCACCTATGAGCTTGTCGGCGAGCGCGATCGCTTCCTGGGTCGCCTCGACGGCCGCGATGTAGCCGAGGATCTGGTCCCGCTCGTCGAACAGGGCCTTCCGCTCCCGCACAGCCCGCTGGTGCAGGCCACCGTCGGCGAGGGTGTCACCGCAGGCGATCACCACGTTCGGGCCCAGGCCCCACACGATCGCGTTGGCGGCGGCGCCGGCCGCCGCGAGCGGTTCGAGTTCGTTCAGCGCCCACACGTAGTCGGCGGGGTCCGCCTGCAGGTTGCGCAGGTGCTGGGCGGCGGCGCGGAACATGCCGCCCGTACCGCCGGCGGGTTCGTGGAACCGCCTGCCCTTCTCCGGCGGCTCGTCACCGATGAGCATCCTGGCCATCACGTCGCACAGCTCCGGCGGAGTGTGGTACTCGCCGAGGCCCTGCCTGGCACCGTGTGAGCGCAGCGAGGTGATCGTCCAGGAGATCACGTCGGTGTCGGAGCGGTTGTAGGGGTCGGGGTCGCCTGTCAGCTGCAGGATGCCGTAGCGCAGCGCCGTCTCTGTCACCCGACGCGCCGCGTACGCCTTCTCCCCCACGCCCTCCTCGGTGAGCCAGCCCATCAGCGGGGCCATGCGGGCCCCCAGGTCGGGGCGGTGGGCCCAGGCGTGCGCGTAGATCTCGCGGTAGCCCTGCAGGAGCTGCCAGTCGGTCGAGGTGCTGATGATGCGGGTGGCGTCCTCGGTGTGGCCCTTGATGGGGAACAAGGCCAGGCCGGCAACGATGCTGACGGGGATGTCGATGCGGTAGCCGCCCCAGTTTGAGGCGTGCCAGGTCTCGGCGACGGCCTCGCCGAGGCGCTGCCCGGCGTCGCGCGGGTTGCCTATCAGCAGCGGTGCGATGCGCCGCGGCGTGGGGATGGGGGCCTGGATAGACGGCAGCTCGGGGCGGGGGTCGGCGAACAGGGCGTCAGGCTCATCCTCGACCGCGACGACAGAGCGGGGCGCGGGCGCCGGGCGAGGCGCCGGCGGGGCGGCGACCGGACGGGACGGCTTCGGGCGGGCAGCGAACGCCGCCGGAACCGGGGGCTCCTCGGCAGGTGCGAACAGGTCGAGTTGTTCCATCGGTTGCTCCTTTTCGGGTGCGGGCGTGACGGCGCCCCGCCACCCGGGCCGGGATCGGCTGGGGTGGCGGGGCGCCGGCGGGGTGGTACGGGGTCAGAGAGAGGGTTGGGCGTCGGGCTGCTCGGACCAGCGGAGGAAGCGGCCGGTACGGAGGAAGTGCGCTTGGCTGACTGCGGACTTGAGGTCGTACTCGCCGAAGACGCCCTGCTGGGGGTCGCAGCCGCAGTCGCACGGCTTCTTCTCGGGCTGGGTGTCGCGGGAGAGGTCGCAGCCCTCGCAGTCGGTCACGTGCCAGGGCATGTCGGAGCCGCAGGCGCACCACCAGCTCGCGAAGTGCCAGGTCCACTGCCCGCCGCCGATGCCGTACCGGCCCTCGTCGTTGGGCTGGATGATCGAGGCGTCCGACTCGGCGTCTTGGTCGAGGTGCTGCCAGGAGATGAGGAGAACGATCGCGCCGGACTCGCCGTCGGTGCCGCCGTCGATGACGTGCACGGTGTCGCGGTTGTCGTAGCCGTATTCGCTGGCCATCTCCTGCGTGCGGGCGGCGAGTTTACGGACGGTGCCGAGCGTGAAGAACGGGCAGAGCCAGCCTTTCCACCGGTTGGTGGGGTCGAGCTTGGCGTCGTAGGGGCCGAACGTGTCGTCGATGCAAACCCGGGTTTCGATCATGCGGGCTTTGGGATCGTCGGGCCGTTGCGGCTGGTTGGTGTCGGGCACGGCCTGTTCCTTTCGGGACGAGAGGGGCCGGGCGCCCGCGGTGCGGGGCCCGGCCCTGTGAGTGGTGGGGTGGGGTCAGAGGTCGGAGCTGGCGGCGGCGAGCGCGTTGACGAGCAGCGCCACCGCCTCGTCGTTGCGGCCGTCGGCCGCCAGCGCGGAGTACCGGAAGAGGGTCGCCGCGGTGGTGAGAGCGAGCTGGCCGACGTACTGCTCGAAGCTCAGCTCGCGCTGTCGCCACGCCCGGTGCTGGTATCCGGCGCGCAGCGCGGCCGTGGCCATGGCATCGGCGTACCGTACGGCCTGGCCCGTGAGGTCCAGGTCCTGCGCGGCGGCACTGAGGGCCTGCGTGGCGACGGCGAGGACCTGGTCGACGCGCCGGACTGCAGGGGCCGTGGGGTGTTGGGCGCGGCAGGCGTGCTGGCGGGCGCGGACACTGCGGATGCGGTCGACGTCGTGTAGCTGCCGGGCGGTGCGCCGGGCCTCGTCGGTGGTGGCGGCCTCTACCTCGTACGAGGACAGGCAGGCCGCGTACAGGTCGCTGTGAAACTCGGCGGAGGCGCCAGAGTCTTCAAGGGCGGGTTCAACGGCAACGATGCGCATCGCATACGGCTCGTCGTTGAAGACCACGGTCCAGCGGCGGCCGGACGGATCGGTGACGGTCATACAGATCTCCAAGAAGCTTTTTCGGTCGAACGGTGTGGCACATATGTGTGCGGGCGGCGGAGGTGCCCGCCGCCCGCCGGAGAGTCAGGCGGTGGCGCTGTAGCGGGTCTTGAGGGCGTCGATGACCTTCGGCAGTACCTCGTACAGCGGCTCGGGCACGTCGGTGAAGTGGCGCGACTCGTCCAGCGCCCCCAGCAGGACGACAGGCCCGCGCAGGCAGACCGGCAGTTGCTTGAGGTAGATGGCGTTGATCAGTGAGGTGGCGTACAGGTTCTCCTCCTGTCGCTGCCTGCCGTCGGCGTCCACGGCCACCGCCAGGCGGCGGTTTCCCTCGGGGCGGGCGTAATGGCCGATCTCGACCCAGCCGCCGACGGCTTCGTGCAGCGCCGCCTGCAGACCCTCGTCGTCGAGGGGCAGTTGAAGGTCGGTGAGGGTTCCGTCGATGTCGAGGCGGACGCCGCGAATCGTCTTGCTCATGGCTTTCTCCCAGTCGGTTGAGGAGTTGGGGCCGTCGCCGCGGCGGCCCCCGGAGCGCGTCAGAACGGCAGGAGTCGCAGGTGGAGTTCGGTGAGCATCTGGCGGCCGATGTGCAGCGCGTGACTGATGGAGAAGTCGTCCCGCTCGGCGCGGGCGGCCATCTCCACCAGGCACTTGAGGAGCACCTCGGGCATGCAGGCGATCCACGTGCGGAAGTCCTGGCCGTAGCCGGCCGTCCGATGGGTCGCACTCAGGACCGCGCCCACGGAGATCGCGGCCTGGCCGGCGGCGTCGGCGGTGAGGCCGAATCGCTCGGCGAGCAGGGCCTGCAGGTGCGGGCCTTCAAGGACGTCGGCGAGACGCTCGGCCACCTGACCGGTGGTGAGCATGTACGGGGCTGCAAGGGGGTCGGTGCGGGCGGCGCTGTTCATGGCTTCCTCCAAGAGGCCGTGGTCCTGCGGGGACGGCACCGGCCGTCCACCTGGCGGGTGGACGGCCGGTATGGGACGAGGTGGTCAGGCGAACCAGATGTCCTGGTACACCTCCAGCTGCTCCAGGGCGAAGTCGAAGGACTGGGCGCGAGCCAAGACGAAGCTGGCCGCGTCGATCGGGCCGTTCTCGGGGTGGACGACCTGGAAGGTGATCTTGACCTCGTCGACCCCGGGCCGGGTGCTGATCTTCAGGATGGCCGGGTCGTTGGCGTAGCGGACGTAGGCGCTGTCGCCGACGATGGCGGTGACAGCGTCTTCGGCTTCGCCGAGGTGGGCGGCGAACTGGTCCAGCAGGGTGATCACGGGCTCCTCCAAGAGGCCGGTCGGGGCGGGCACTCCCCGCCCCCCTCCTCTTATTCTAGTTGCATTTCAGGTAAGGTCAAGAATTTTTTTCCGCATATGACCAGGTCAGGGGCTTGCAGGCGGGCACTGCGCTCGGGCCAGGGCACCGCATCAAGCGCGCGGCGGTGCGTATCCGGCACCACCGCCAGCGGCCAGCCCGCCCAGTGCAGGCCCATCGCGGCGAGGATGAACGCGTCCGCCTTGTCGTAGCGGCCCGGCCCGTCGCACTCCAGGCCGTACCGCTCGGCGACCACGTCACGCACCATGCCCTTGGCGATCCGGGCCCGCTTCTCGCGCGGGTGGTCCTTGGCCGGGTTGGCGCTGCCGGTCGCGTAGATCGTGCGGGAGTGCGGGTTGACGACTGCGTACGGGATGTTCTGCTCCCACAGGTCCTGCGTGAGGATCCACCACAGGCCCGCCAGCTCGTGATGCCCGGCCTGCCCACCCCGCCCGTACGCCGCGCCCTCGATGACCACCAGGTCGGCCGCTTGAGTGCGCTGCCGTATCTCCTCGCGCAGCCACCGCAGCCGGTGGTGCCCCTTGCCCTTGCAGCGCAGCGCGTCCGCCCAGCCGTCGCCGGCGATGCCCGTACACGTCAGCGACGGGTCGACGCCCATCACCAGCGGGGGCCGTACGGTCGGCACCGCCACGGCGGCGGGCTCCAGGACGAGGGCTGTCTGCAGGTGCACGGGGGTGTGTTCCTTCCGGGGTTGGTGGGGCCGCGGGCGCAGCTCGGCTTCGGGGCTCAGTGCAGGTGCCGGGCAGGCCTCTCGCCGCCGGCGGGCAGCTCCTGCAGCGCGACGCGGGCCAGGTGGGCGACGTCGCCGATCAGCGCGGTCACGGAGTGCCCGTAGTCCTCGGGGTTGGCGTTGGCCGCCGCCAGGTACAGGGCCTTGCACATCGGCATGTCGCGATTGGCGTAGGCGGTGATGAATCGCAGGGAGAAGGCGTGCGCCGGGTGCTGGGGGCCGTGGGCCGGGTCGGGTGCGGCCAGCGCCCACAGGAACTCCGGGCTCGGGTGCCCGTAGAGGCGGACGAGGGTCTGCCGTGCGGCGTCGGCGAAAGCGCAGCACACGCCGTACATCTCAAGGCCGTTGCTGGCTGCGGCGATCTCGTCCATCACCTGCATGGCCTCGTCGAAGTCGCGGTTGATGGCGTGCTGCAGGACGTCCATGACCAGCTGTGCGCGACGGGAGGTGTCCACGATGGCTCTGCTCTCTGAAGAAGGGTGGGTGGTAGGGGCCGCGCCCACGGGGGTGGCCACCGCGGGCGCGGCCCGGATCGGGGGGTGTCAGTCGGTGACGCGGTAGGGGTGACCGGCCTGCGGCTCAGGTCCGGTGGGCTCGACGTAGTGCGGGTGTCGGCAGTCGGCGGTCTCGACGTGGGCGCCGGTGTGCGCCTCGCACCGCACGCGGTTCGAGGGGGCTTCGGGGTCGTAGGGGGGCGGGAGCAGGCCGAGGCTCGCGGCCCATGCGTGGCCGCCGGCCGCCCACGCGATCGCGTGCAGGGCGAGGCGTCTGTTCGGCTCGTCCAGTGAGTCGAGGTTGGCCAGAGAGAGGGCGTGACGTCCGGTCAGGACACACGCCAGGCGCAGGACCTGCCACTGACTCAGGGTTCCGATCAGCTGGCCGTCGCCGGCGGACAGGCACGCGGAGGCGACCTGCCGCCAGGCGATGCGGGACTGGCCGTCGCCGTCGTCGACGATCAAGCTCGTGCGCTCCAGCTCGGGCAGCCAGTAGCCGTGCGTGGCCAGCAGCCACACGGCAGCCTCTTCCTGCCACGATCCGGCGGCGCGCTCTCCCAGGCGGGCGCAGAGGGCGGTGATGTGGTTCACGGGTGTCTCCAAGAGGGTTGGTGGGTCAGGTGCGGGGCTTGGGGAGGTGGCCGACGTGCCAGCCGCCGCAGGTGCGGTTGCGGCACGGGTAGGCGGCCAGGCGCACGGCGCCTCTGGCGATGAGCCGGTCACGGTGCTCCTCGGCCTCGTCGCGGGTGTCGTGGCGGCGCTTGCCGGTGCAGGCGCGGCCCTTGGTGCGGATCACTGCACGCCCGCCGGGGCGGTGTCGGTGGCCCCCCAGCTCGGGGTCGTGGGGTGGGGCATGCTCCCTCCAAAGGCGGGGTGGGGCCCGCCCCCGTGGGGGCGGGCGGATCGGTCAGGTGGTGGCGAAATCCAGCTGCAGCTGCTTGGGCTCCTTGGCCTTCGCCTCCTTGCGGCGCGCGGTCATCTCGCGGGCCGCCTGGCGGCAGGACGGGCAGGGGCGTTCGCCGTGGCGGACGTGGTCTTTGGCTCCGGCCTCGGTGCCGCAGGAGGCGCGCAGCTTCGGCTCGGCCAGCTCCTCGTCGCACACGTCGTCGAGGGCGGCGATGACGACGCCGTTGCACCACAGGCGTCCGCCGGCGATGCCGTCGAACAGGGCCTGGGCCGGTTTCACGGTGGCGATGCACACGGCGCGGAACGGGCACGGCCCGCACGTGGCGAGCTGGGCCCCGCACAGACGCTTGATGTCGGCTCCGGTCTTCCACTCGTTCTCGCGGACGGTGAAACCGGCCTGGCCGCGGCAGGGTGCGCGAAGGGTCCAGCCGCCGTTCACAGGACGGCCTTGATGCGCTCGCCGATGTGCCGGGCGACGTTGACCGAGACCGCGTTCCCGGCCTGCATCGTCTGCTCGGCCTGGTTGCCGACGACGACGTACCGGTCAGGGAACCGCTGGGCTCCCAGCTGCTCGCGGGGCTTGAGCATCCGGAAGTTGCAGTCCTCCACCGCGGGCGCGCTGCGAAGGAGCGCGGCCGAGTCGCGGGTGGTCAGCGTGTGAACGGGCTCGGCGGCCGTCTTGACGGCGGCCTTGCGATAGGGGATGACCAGGGCGTTGCGCAGCTCGGTCGGGACTGCCCCGCCAGGGACGACCAGGCCGTGATGATTGCCCTGCGCGGTGACGGCAGTGACCGGCTCGGTCGCCAGCGCCGGGTTGGCGTTCTGCCGGTAGGTGATCACGAACGGCTCGGGGTCGACCGTGACCAGGGCCTCGCTCTCGCGAGTCAGCCGGGTGCGCATCGGGTCGGCGACGTCGCTGCACGCGGTGTTCCAGCTCCCGCCGGTCGGCACGAGCAGCGCGTCACCCTGCTTGATGGTGCGAGTCGAAAACGGCCGCTCGGCCACCGCGTAGGCCCGGTCGGTGCCGTCCTTGCCGTGGTTGAGGGTGATCGAGGAGGGCTGGTGGGGGAACTTGGCCAGGCCCGCACGGATGCGGTCCATGGTGGTGTCCACCAGAGGCTTCTTGCGGTCGCCGATGCGCTGGCCCAGGTCGTCCCAGTTGATGACCGAGGCGGCCGGGCGCACGTACGGCTCGACCTCGGCGTGACGGCAGCGCCTGTTGGGGCAGCGGTAGCTGTAATCGCGCAGGTACTTGCCGACCCGGACCCTGGGGTCGAACCACGCCTTCTTCGCGCGGACGTCCTTGCCGCACTCGAAGCAGAACGCCAGCGGGCGGGGCTCCAAGTCCGGCTTGGGCATGCCCTTGAGGCGGAAAAGTATGTAAACACGATCCCGCCACTGTGGGGCGCGCAGGTTGTCGTCGTCGCCCACGTGCGCGGAGGTGACGCTCAGAATCTGCGGCGCCTCGTAGCCCTGGGTCTTCAACGCCTTGACCATGTCCTTGAAGTTGATCCAGGACAGGACGAACTCGACGACGTTCTCGATGACCACGTACGGGAACCGCCTGGCCTCGCAAGCCCGCACGACGCACCAGGCCGTGGCCCGGGTCCGCTCGAACGCCTGCGGGGTCAGCGCCTCCCACTCCTCCGCCTCGTCCTCATCAAGGCTCTCGAGGACGTCCGTCAGGCTCATCTGATCGGTGGGGTGGATAAGGCCCCCGGCCGGGCTGACCTCAGTGCAGATGATCGACGCCCACAGCAGCAGGGCGCGGGGCAGGAATCGCATCGGATAGCCGGTGACGTCGGCGGTCAGGTGCTCGATGTTGGGGTGGTTGGCGGCGTGGGAGTCCATCGCGGTCTGCCAGTGGTTCATGGCGAGCTTGCCGCGCCAACCGGCCTCCACCAGGCCGGAGGAGGATCCGCCGGCCCCGGCCAGCAGGTCGTTGAACGTCAGCTCGATGCTGGCGGGAAGAGTGGCCAACAAGGTGTGTTCTCCAAGAGGTTGGGGCCCCGCGCGGTGTCGGCGCGGGGCCGAGGGTGGTCAGGCGCGGGCGGGGCAGGGGCCGGTCAGCTGCAGCAGGAGCAGCGGCAGGGCCTCCAGGTCGCCAACCTCGCGGGCGTAGTCGATGGCGTTGCGGATCCGCTCGCGGTCGGCGGCGGTGACGGCGTGCGCGATGACGCAGAAGCAGGCGGCGGCCGGCGGCGAGGCCTGGGGCTGGGGCTGGGTGTCGGTCACGAGTTGTCCAAGAGGTTGAGCGCCCGGCCCCGCGCCGTGCGGGGCCGGGCCGGTCGGGGTGGGGGTCAGATGAGGGGCAGGCGGGCGACGAAGATGAGCACCACCACGTCGCGGCGCTGCCACAGCGTCAGAGGCCACTCGGTACCGCCCTGTTCGTGGACCGTCTTCCAACCCCCCTCTTCGAGGAGGTGGGTCTGCCAGCCGTACTCCTTGACCGCCTCCTGGTGGCTGTCGAAGGGACCGCTGATGACCCGGCCGTGAGCGGCGTGCTGGGAGGTGACGCCGGTGACCGCGACGGCGAACCGCTGAGCGGACGCCAGCAGGACCTCGCCGAGCCTGGTTCCGGCCGTCTGTGTGTCCGCGTCGGGAAGGGACTTCAGGTGCAGGGCGATGGCGGCGAGCATCGAGACGATGTCCGCACCGTGCTTCTCGTGCTCGCCGCTCTCGGTGGAGTCGAAGACCAAGGCGTCGTAGTTGGGGTTGTCGTGGTGGCCGCGCTGGATGAGCCAGCCGGTGACCTGCTCCAGCCGATCCGGCAGCGCGTCGTGATCGGCGATGACCAGGTGCGTGCCGTCGGGCAGGTCGACGTAGATGACGGTCTGGCCGCCGCAGGTCTCGATGTCGCAGACGAGGCCGACCATGCGCAGCGGCGTGGTGACC
This sequence comes from Streptomyces sp. NPDC001401, assembly GCF_042895385.1. Classification (NCBI taxonomy): domain Bacteria; kingdom Bacillati; phylum Actinomycetota; class Actinomycetes; order Kitasatosporales; family Streptomycetaceae; genus Streptomyces; species Streptomyces sp. NPDC001401. Next base: position 268,451 of record NZ_JBIAWI010000010.1, on the reverse strand, counting down.
GGCTCGTACTGCTGCCACAGGGCCTGCCACTCGGGCCGGTTGACGCGGCCGTGGTCAGGAAGGGGTGCGATGCTCATTCGATCTCCAAGAGGTAGCTCGTACGGTACAGAGTTGTGGCACATTTCGAACAGGGGGGCGACTCATTCCGCCGCCCCGCCCTCAGTGGCTCACAGTCATGGCGTGGCCCGGGGCTCCGCAACCCAGGCAGCAGGCAGACCGTTCGCGCGGTGCGGCCAGCAGCCGCAGTGCCCGCAGCGGACCGGGACGGTGACCGCCGCCCCGGCGGGGAGGATGCCGACGTGGCCGAGCAAGGCCCGAAGGCGCCGCAGCTCGGCGTTGTCCCGGGCGGCGCGCTGCCGCTCAGCCTCCTCGACCTCGATCGTGATCCAGTTGGCCTGGGCGTCGAGGATGTCGGCCATGCGGCGGGCCTCCTCGGCGATCCGCCGCGCCTGATGGGCGGCGCGCCGGTCGCAGGTACGGCCGAGGTGGAATTCGGCGCCGCCGACCTCGGTGAGCAGCTCGTCGGCGAGCTGATCGCGGGCGTGCTCGCCGTCACCGAGGCCATCCAGGTGCGCCTCGGCGCGAGCCTGGTCGTCACGGTCGGCGATGTCGGCGAACAGGGCGCCGATACCCACGGGGTCCTCGCGCCAGGCGCGAGCGAGGGCGATCAGGACGGGAGTGACCTGCTGGGCAGAGTCCAGGACCAGGCGGTCGGGATGCTCGCTGCGCAGGGTGGGCAGGTGGCCCATGTGGTTCCTCCAAGAGGAGCAATTCGGTCGAGTGGTGTGGCACATACGCCGGGCGGGCGACGGGGCTGGTCCGCCACCCGCATCGGGGGGTCAGGAGGCGTGAGCGTGCTTGGAGGCCAGAGGGAAGCCGAGTTCGGCGGCGATCCGCTCGCCGAGGTCGACGCTGGCCGTGAAGTGGCCGTCCTTGTACTCGCGAGCGGGGACCTTCAGGCCGTGGAACTCGCCGCGCGCCTCAGTGATGGCGACCGGCCAGGCGGCGTCGAGGAATCCGACAACCCGTTCGGACTCGACGACCAGGACGTCGCCATCGCGGATGTCGTCGCGGCACTGGGTGGCGTCGTACGCCTCACAGGTGTCGGCGAAGCGGTGGACGACCGGGCCGCTGGCTGGGTCCTCGACGGTGACAACGCCCTCGGCGGTCAGGGTCGTGATGCTCAGCTTCACACCGAACGACCAGACCTCGGCGATGGTCTTGCCCTCTTCGTACGTAACCTTCAGCTTCCAACTCCCGTCCGGGAGGGTGACGGTTGCCGCGTCTGTGGTCGGCTGCTCGCTCATGCGGTTCTCCTTGCGGTATCGGGGGAGGATCCCCCTCCCATTCCTCTTATTCTAACGGCATTAAGGTGGGGGTCAAGATTCAAAATTTCGGGGGCGGAGGCGTCTCGCGGCTCTTCTCCCGCCCTTGGCGGGCCGCCTGACGGGCCGCCAGCCGGGCGGCCTCCACATCCTCGGGCCTCTCCTGCGCCACCCGCCGGGCCATCGCCAGGTCCTTCTGATATTCGCGCAGCCACTCCTGCTGGGCATTCCGCTCCGCCTCCGCCCGGTCCCGCTCCCGCGCCGCCCGGCCGGCACGCGGGTTCGTGCCGCAGGCGCGGCAATTCGCAGCAGGAACAGGGTGTCTGGAGCAGCCACCGGTGGGCTCCCCCGCGGCGTCAGCCGTGGGGGTAGGGGGGAAAGGAAGGACAGAGGAAGAAGGAGGAAAAGAAGGGGTTCCATCCGTGGAACCCTCTGGGTTCCCCCCGTGAAACCCAGAGGGTTCCACCGGTGGAACCCTGCCCTTGTCCTCGGCAGGGTTCCACTCGTGGAACCCTGCCTCCTTCACGCCCTCGCCGGCGGCCAGCGCACGCGCGTCGATGTCCTCGTGCGTCATCGCGGGCTTGGACGGCGCCGCTCGAGTAACCCCGGTGCGGGCCTTGCGCGAGTTCTTCGGAGCCGCGTCGGCCTCCTTGAAACGGGCGTCCAGATCGTCGTTGGACGGGATCGGCGGCACCCCCAACGGGAAAACCCGGTAGACCGCGCGGCGGCCCGACTTGCCGACCTCCACGCGCTCTATGAGGCCCTTGGCGACCAACTCGGTGACGATGGTCATGCACCGCTTCTCGGTCACGCCGACCCACGCCCGCAGCCTGCGCAGACCCGGCTTCGACAGGCGCGTCTCGTCGTCAGCCGAGTCGCAGATCTTCATCAGGGCCAGCTTCTGCCCCTGAGTCACCACGTCATCGGGCAGGTACGCGGCGACGACCATCAGGTGAATGGACAACGGAAGTTCCCTCCACGGGCACACCGCCGCCCGCCCCCGCCTGGGGCGAGCGGCGGCCGTCCGGTCAGGCCTTGAAGGGCCGCACGATGATGGTCCGGGGCGTCGTCTGGGCAGTCCTCTTCTCAGGGACGGCCAGGCCCGCCTCCTTCAAGTTGGCGACCATCCGCTTCTCGTCGGGCACCATCGGCACCGGGATGCCCGCCTCCTCGTGCACGTCGACCATGGCCTCCACGTCGATTGCCCACGTCGGGTTGCCGCCGCCCCACGCCAGCTCGTTGCTGCCGTACGCGCCCGCCGGGGAGGCGTCGATCTTCGCCCGGGCGAGCTTCTTGATCCGCTTGCCCTCGGTCTCCAGTTCGTGTCCGCGTATGTAGTCGGCGAGGGTCTCCGCGCGGTCGGCGTCGTCGTGGATGAGGACGGTCTGCACGGGGGTGCCAGGCCGCTCGGGCAGGCCCCAGCAGGCCGTCATGAACGGGCAGTGGTCGCAAATGGCATCCAGGCCAGGCCCGTCGAAATCGCGGCGCCCCTCCTCCGGGGAGTCCAGCTCACGCACACGCTGCACCCACCAGCGGGCGCGGGTGGCCTCCATCGGGTCGAACGCGAACTCCTCGACGTGCTCTTCGCCGTTGTCGCGGTTGACGAAGCGGAACCGGATCCGCGCCACCTCCAGCGGGCCGAGCTTGGCCAGGTACCGCTGGCCGCGCACGTCCTCGAAGCCGACCGTGCGCAGCAGGTCGGCGTACAGGTACACCTGGCGCAGCTCGGCCTCGGTGGGCCCGTAGCGGCGCACCTTGTCCCACAGGAACGTCGACTTCGTCTTGACGTCCTCCACCGTCACCCCGCCCTCGGCGGACACCTTGGGGCGGTGGCGGGCCGGGACGCGGCGGGCGGTCGCCTCGTCGAGCTGCACGGCGTCGATGTGGCCCTTGATCGTGTCGTCAGCGACGGCGCGCTCCACCAGCCAGCCGTACTCGCTGCGCGCCGCGCCCAGCAGGCCCTCATGGATGTAGGTGCCGAGGATCGCGGCACGCTTGTCGCTCTGGTCGGTCGGGGCGGTCCCGGCCACGATGTAGGCGGCGCGGCGCTCGCACACCGTGTCCGAGGCGCCGAGCTGCCGCTGCAAGGAACGCGGCCGTCTCGCGTCGACATCGTGTGCGGCCGTCCACAGGGACGGTGTCGATTCCACAGGCTGAGCGGTCATCAGGTCTCCAAACGTGTGGGGCGGGCCGGGCCGTACAGGGCCCGGCCCGCAGGCGCAGGTCAGCGCCGGGCGGCGGTCGTCTTGGCGGTGGCGCGCTTGGCCGGGCTGCGCTTGGCAGCCGTGCGCTTGGCGGGGGCCTTACGGACGGGGCGCTTGTCCGGCTCGGGGTCGTCGTCGGGCTCGTCGTCGCCCTCCTCGGCCCTGCGCTCGACGACAGCCCGCAGCCGGTCGGCATCGCTGACCGGGCCCTCGCCCATCTCCGCGGGCGGGTTCTCGATCTCGGCGACCTTCCGTTCGATCGCAGCGCGGATCGAGACGACCTCGGCGCGGGTCAGGCCCGTCTCGTCGCCGGCCGCGTCCCACCACAGCTCGCGCAGCCGCTCGACGTCGCGCAGCTCCAACACGTCGTGCTCATCCAGCCACGCCTGCACCCGGTCGCCGACCAGGGCGGGCATCTGGCGGGGCTGCGACTCCACCGAGCAGCCGAGCCGGTTGAAGACGAGGTCCTCGACGGAGAAGTCCGGCAGGGTCAGCGGCTTGCCGTCCTCGATGCGCAGCTGCAGCGAGCGGGCCTTGACAACCTGTGGGGCCCGGCCGCGGCGCATGCGCACCCACACCGAGCAGTCGAACGCCAGGTCCTTCTGGGCCTGGACCTTCCACTCCTTCAGGACGCGGCCGCGGTCCTGGACGGGCTTGCCGTTGTCGTCGATGGCAGTGATCTGCTTGCCCCGAGCGGTGATGATGGCGATGCCGGGGAAGGTCTGCAGCAGGTGGACGACCTCCAGCCACCGCTCGGTGGCGTCGTTCCACAGGTTCATGCCGACGTCGATCGCGGCGTCCGGGTCGTCCTGCAGCCGCTGCGCGTTGCTCTTGCCGCGCCGGGCCCGCTCGTGGGTCCAGGACTTGAGCATGCGCCACAGCGAGGAGCCCGAGTCGATGGTCAGCACCACGGGCGGCTCGCCGGCAGCCGCTGCCCGGCGGGCCTCAGCGTGCACGGCCCGAATCTGCTCCAGGATGTCCCGGTAGGAGCCGTCGTGGTCGATGATCTCGTAGTCGGCGCCGGGGATCGCCGCATACTCGTCGGCGCTGCCCTCCGCCAGGTCGACCCAGTACATCTGGCCGATGCGGTCGGAGGCGGAGAACTCGGCGGCGGAGTACGTCTTTCCGGCGCCCTCCTCACCTTCGAGGAGGATGAGCGGCCACGGCACGATGCCGGTCGGCTTGCGGGTTTTCAGCTTGATGCCCATTAGGGCTGCTCCAAGAGGTCGTTGGTCTCATGCGGCGCGCAGGGCCCTGGTCTCGAACAGCCGCGCCCACTCGGGGTGGCGCTCGATCAGGAGCCGCACGTACCGGCTGCGGAAGTTGTTGTTGAGGCGGAAGGCGTCGCCTTGAGTGGCCTCTCCGTAGCGCCAGCGCAGGAGCTCGAAGAGCATCCCGATGCCGACGCGGCGGAAGCCCTTGGCGACGCAGTCGGTGGTCAGTGCCTCCAGGTGCCGCAGCACCCACGGATTGAGGGCGTGGAACACCTCGAACCGCTGCTGGATGGACTGGCCGGGGTCGATGGCGGGCTGCTGGACGCGCTGGATGTCGTCCAGGCCGGGCAGTTGCTGCTGGTGAATGAGCACGAGACCCCCGGAAGTGCGAACACCCTCGAATGTTGTGGCACATCTTTCACGAAGGGCCTGACGCGATCAACCAGCATGCCGACCTGAAACTCGCGCCGGACGGTCGGCGACCGTGCCGTGACTGCGGCGGCATACATCATTCCCTCCAAAGGCAAGAGCAGCGGCACCATCCGGCATCACTGCTCTTATTCTAGCCTCATTTGGGGAGTCGTGTCGAGCTACTTCCGCAGGTCAGAGGGCCTTCGCGGCGGCACGCCCACGGGGGACGATCACCGAGCCGGGACCGGTGTAGCGGCCCTGCCGCAGCGCCGCCTCGACCTGCGGCACGATCGCCCACATAACCGTGCGGGACTTCGCCTGAATCTCGGGCGCGGCCTCGATGAGGGTGTCCAGCAGCCACAGCGGCGAACCCGACAGCTGGTAGTCCGCCGGCGCGAACCGGCCCTGCCGCACCACGGCCGACAGGTTCTGCTGGCTGGACAGGCCGAACAACGCGGTCGCCTCCTGCAGGCCCACCAGCGGCGGCACCTCGTTCACGCTGCGCGCCCACACGCCGGGCTCCTGCGCGGCCACCAGCTGCTGCAGGACCCGCTGGTCCAGCTCCTTCGGCCGCGGCGTCATCTGCCCGAACCCGCGCGCGAACGACAGCAACCAGTACGGCGACCCGGACACGATCACCGCGTGCTCGTAGTTCAACACATCGCGCGCCACCCACTGCGTGACCTGCGTGGGCTTCACCCCGTACAGGGCGGCGAACTCCTGCCTGCCGGCCAGGAACGGCTTCCCCGCCACCACCGGACCCCCTTCTCACTGGACTGCCATTAGATTCTAACTGGCCGGCCGAAGGGGCAGCCTTTCAGCGTGCCGGGGGACAGTTTCCGACACTGCTACGCTTGAGCCCTCCAAGAGGTCAGGCCCCCACCAAGTGCGGTGGGGGCCTGGTCGTTTACTGGCGTCGGATCAGCCGAGCTACGCGGCGAGGTCGTACTGCGGCGGCCGGGCGTAGCCCAGCAGCCACCCGAACCTCGGCGACACGTACTGCTCGGCCAGACGGAACACCGCGTAGTAGCAGAACGCGGCCACGGGGACCAGCACCCCGTTCAGGGCCTGCGCGTCCAGGCCCAGGCCGTGGCGGGCGGCCAGCGCCACCAGCCAGCCAACCAGCGCCGGGACGCCGGTACGGATCAAAGACAGGTACAGGTTCACGGTTCAGGACTCCCTGGGTTGGCGGGCGATCGCAGCGTTCGCCCAGAACATGACTTCTTCGAGACGGAACATGGCCGACTGCTTCTCGGCGCCAGCGGGCAGCTCGTTGTGCAGCATCAGCGCCAGTTCCAGGCAGCCGGACCGGATGTCCTCGTGGGCCTGGCGGCGCTCGTCGGTGTCGGCCGGGTGGAACGTGAACCGGCGGATGACGTCGGTCTCGGTCACCGCCCGCTCACTTCCGGCCGTAGGCGAGGGTGAACAGGAACGCCCAGCCCTTCGGCCCGATCGCCGTGTCGTGCGGCTTGCCCTTGGACCGGAACTGCGGGTGCTTGTCGTAGAAGCGGCCCACACCGGCTTCGGTGCGCGGCCCGTACGTGTCCGACAGGTCGGAGTCGGAGATCGCCATGAAGTTGGCCGCTCGAAGCGCCCGCTGCAGCGGCTTAGCCGACGGCGTGGACTTACCCGGCGCCAGGCCCTTGGGGAACGCCGGCGGCACGTACGGCTTAGGCTTCGGCGGCGTAGGCTTCGGCGGCGGGGTCGGAGTCTTCGATGCGCCCGCCCAGTCCTTCCATGCCTGCACCGAGGCGAAGTTGCACACGTCGACGTCCTGGCCGCCCCGGATGCCGTACTGGTGGATCACCCACGAGTGCGTCACGCGCGGCTTGCCCGCCGGGACGTCCGGGTCAGCGATCCACAGGCCATCGCCGCACTCAGAGGTCGAGTCGCGCCGCTTCCAGAAGTCGAGGTTGCAATAGAGGATGACCCGCAGGTGCGGGCACAGCCGCTTCACGGCCGCCAGGAACTGGTCCTTCTCGGCGCACGTCGCCGCGGTGTTGTCGAGCGTGCTCTCCCAGTCGCACGCCAGCACATCGCCGGGCCGCGGGTCAGCGCAGCGAACGAACCATTCGGCCTGTGCCTGAATGTTGCCGGGCCACAGGAAGTGGTACCAGCCGACCTGCTTGCCCCCACCCCGCGCAGCCTTCTCCTGGGCGTCGCGCAGCGGGTTGGCGTAGGTGCGGCCCTCGGACGCCTTGATCAGGACGACGTCCACGCCGTCCATGTCGGGGTGCGCCTGCAGGCCGCTGATGTCGATGGCCTTGAGCATCGGCCCGGTCTCCTTACTTCCGCAGTTGGATCGCGTCGGACTTGGCCAGTTGGATGGCGTCGATGTAGCGGCGCAGCCGCTGGTAGGTGGCGAGTGTCATCAGCCCGTCGCCGTCGTCGCCCCACGACCGCGACCAGGAGTTGCGGAAGCGGATGACAGTGGACCCGGGCTCGACACGGCCGGCGTGGTCCTGCACCACCTGCTCCAGACCGGTCACGAAGATCTCGTGGCCGCCCGCCAGCGGCGAGGACTCCCAGTTGCCGGTGTCGATGAAGCCATTCCGGTCAGGCTCGAACCACGCTTTGAACCAGGGCACGCCGAACAGCAGGCCCCCGGTCTGCAGCAGGGACGCCACCGCAGTGGCGTTGGTGGCGTGCCGGTAGTGACCGACCAGGCCGCGCCGCTTGAGGACCTTGGCGATGGCAAGGCCCGAACTGCCGGTGTCGGCCGGCGGGAACTGGCCGGCGGAGTCGTCCCGGCCGGTCGCCTCGGCGTACAGGCCGATCGCCCACACCTCGGCGCCCTTGGCGTCGGTCATGTCCAGCCCGGCCGCCTGCGCCTCCGCGTCGTCGATCAGCAGCGACGCCGCGGCCGTACCGGCGTTGCCCGTGCACGAGCCGAGCGCGTCAACGTCCTTCGCGCCGGCGATGATTTGGGAAAGGTAGATGCCCTGCGCGAACAGGTCCTCCTGGTCCAGGACCGGGATGCGCGGGCTGTGCTGAACTGGCTTGAGGGTCGCCCCGGTGTGCTCATGCACCCACTGCAGGGAGCGTGCGTCGAGGACCTGGTGGCGGCCGAGCTTCGTGTGGTGTGGGTAGCGGTGGGTGAGGATGCCGTGAGTAAGAGGCACGTCCGGTGCCGTTTCTCCCCCGCGCCGGACGAACGAAGAATGCGTGGGCTGCCGCGGTGATGCGCCGCTACGGGCTGGCGCCGACCTTGCTGGTCAGCCACAGCTGCAGTAAGGCGACCAGCAGTGGCGCGATGAAAGCCGACACCACCCACTTGCGGGTGTTGGCCGCCTGCTGCTGGTCGGCCTCGCGGGCCCGAACTGCAGCCCGCTGCGCCTCCTCCAGGCCCTGCAGCCGCTGGTTCACCAGCCGCTGATCGGCCTGGTAGACCTCTTTGGTGACGGTCTCCTCGAAGCGGGCGTTCATCGCGGCGAGGTCGCCGCGCAGGTCGTCGCGGAGCTGCTTGATGCCGTCGTTCTGGTCTTCGCGCATCTGCTGCAGCGCGCGGTGCAGCTCCCACAGGGTGGGCTCGGCGCTCGGCGGCTGTGTCACCGCGCACTCCTCAGGTAGGCGTGCCCCGCGCCGCCAACGAGTCTACGGGCACGGCACGACGCGCGATCAGGGCACAGGGGCGGGCACGATGTCGGTGACCGCGTTGCCGCACTGCGCGCAGACAGCGCGCCACGTCGGCGGCTCGGGGTTGAGGTACATGTCCGCGGTGTATGTGACACCGGCGACGGGACACCCTTCGGTTTGGCACGTCACGTTCATGGTGGTGGGGTCTTCTTCCACGTCAGGTCCTGCTTCCTAGGACGAGCCAATAGACGGTTGTGGCGGTGGTGTTGGTGCGGGTGAGCCAGACCGTGAGCGATGTACTTGAGACGGCCGTGACGCCGACGCCGGTCACCTGTGTGCCGGGCACCGACGTGGATGCGGTGGCGTAGGCGAAGAACGTCTTCCCCCGGACATTGCCAGAGCGAAGTCCAGTGATGGTGACGGAGGTTGGCGTGTTGGCCACGGGCGTGATGGTGACCTTCCCCCACGCGAAATTGCGGGGGTCCAGCACGCCGGACACGTCCACCCACATGTCGGGGTTGTTGGGGCCGCTGCTTCCGTCCCACTCCAGGGAGATGCACGGCGAGCCGTCGCCGGGAGCGAGCGGGCTGTCTCCGCTCGCGAGGATGATGTGCGCCTGTGCGCCGCCCGCGATCATCCCTGACTGAATGTCGAGGGTACCGCCGGACGCCTTGCCGGTGATGCCGGTGGGGACCACCTGCGCCACGTTCGGCGAACCAAACGTCAGCTCTCCGGACTCCAGCCGCGAGTACGTGGTGCCGTCGGCCGATGTGGTCTGGAAACCCGCCTGTCCGTCACCGATATCCGGCGCCATGAGCGCGGCCACCGAGCCGTCTCCACGGACGGCCCGGACGACGGCCCCCGTGATCGTCTGCCCGTCGATGGCCCCGGCCTTGATGTTGCTCGCGGTGATCCCGCCGGACTCCACGACCTCGATGGCGTACATGTCGATCTCGACCGTGCCGGTGCCGCCCTGGTAGTTGGCGTACAGGAACGGCGTGATGTAGCGGACGCTGGAGTGCAGTTGGGCGGGCGCGTTGGCGTTCGGGGCCGTCGTCCTGACGGGACTGTCCGAGGTGCCCTTGAGGTAGCCGGTGTACGTCGCCCAGCCCGCGCCGGCGACCAGCTGCTGACCGTCGGCCACCACATAGAACTGACTGGATTTCGAGTTCGCGCCGGTGTTGTTGACGAACGTCACGCCGTCGCCCGCCAGGCCCGCCACGCCCGCGTACAGCGTCTGGTTGGTGCCGGGAGTCGAGTTGGCGACGGTCTGCCGTATCCGCAGGCTGACCCGGTATGTCACCGACGGGTCGAAGGGCACCTTCACGTCGGGCCGGTAGGCCCCCTGCACGTAGCCGACGCACCGCATCACGTTGCCGCCTGACTGCGAGTCCGCGATGGCGACAGTGGTCATCGTGCCGCCTGGGTTCTGCCACTTCGACGCCGAGTCGCCGAAGTCGTACCACTTCTGTCCGACCGCCCCGGCCAGGCCCGCTGTCAGCCTGTCGACGGAGATCGTCCCAGCCTTGATGGCTGCCGCGTCCAGGGTGCCGGTCAGGATGGAGCCACCGTTGATGGTGGTGGTCTGCGGGATCTGCCCGGAGCCAATCTGGGTGGGAGGCAGAACCACTCCGGAGCCGATCGAGCCGGTCACCGTGGTGGCGGAGCCCGCGGTCGTGGCGGTGGTCGACGTGGTGGCGGCGGTGACCGTGCCGTTGACGTTGGCCCCGGAGATCACCAAGTTCGTCGCGTCTATCTGCGTCGCCTTGATCTTGCCGACAGTGATCACGGAGGCGTCTATCGAAGAGATCACACCCGACGCCGCGGTGATCGTGCCGGCTGCCAGCTGATCAGCAGTGACGGTGTTAGCGACGAGCCGGTCACCGGTGATACTCAGCGCCTTGATCTGCGCGGCGGTGATGCTGGCGGCCACGAGCTTGTCGGCGTTGACCGTCCCGGCCGCGAGGACCAGGCCGTCGATCTCCCCCGCGACCAGCTTCGGCGTGGTCACCGCCCCGTCGGCCAGAGCGGTGCCGTCCACCGCGCCCGCCTCGATCTTCGCCCGGGTGACTGCACCGTCGGCCAGGGCCAGCTCGGTCACGATGCCGTCCAAGACCTCCTGCGCGACGACTGGGGCGGGCCCGACCGGGCCCGCCTCGCCGGACGGCCGGGAGGCGACGCCGGACGTCGACACGCACACCAGGCGCACCCACACCGGCACATTCGCAGGCACCGTCATCGACCCGCCCGAGGGGGCGTGGAACGCGGAGAACAGGGAGTCACCGGCGGTGAAGTCACCGCCGGTGGAGAAGTGCACCGCCACGTAGGCGAAGTCGGCCGGGGCCGAACTGCCGTCAGCGAAGGTGCCGTCCCAGGTGACGGCCACACCGCCCAGGACGGAGACGAGGGCTGGTGTGGCCGGGACGGGCGGGGGCGGGCCGTTGACTGCGGCCATGGCCACCGTGCCGTCCTGCTGCAAGCCGATACTGCCGCGAAGCAGGCCGTCGCTGTCGTAGACGCCTACGGAGCCATTCTCGATCGACGAGTTCGCCAGACGGCTGGACCGCGCCAGGTCGCGCACCAGACGCTCCAGTTTGGCGATCCTGGCTGCCAGGCCAGAGAGGGTGTCGGCCATGGGGTTCAGCCTCCGTAGATGAAGGAGTCGGCGGGCGCGAGGCTCACCAACATCCGTTCCTGCTGGTCCCCTTGCGCCGGCGTGAGCGTCCATCCGGTCACTCGCGCCCAACCGTCGAAGTCGGTCCACTGGTCGTGGACCTGCACCCACACGTCGTCGCCGACCCCGAAGGAGCCGAAGCGGGCCGCGGGGTGGTCGATGAGGCTGACCTGCTCGATCGAGCCCCGTTTCTGGCGGGCGATCCGCCCTTGGCGGGCCTTCGCCGCCAGCTGGTCCTTCGCCTTGATCGAGGGCAGGTCCAGGACCTCCTCCAGGCGCAGCCGGCCGTCCCGTACCGCGTCTGTGGCACGCCGCCGGGCCTGCCCCTCCCCAGCACCGAGAGCGACCACGACCTGCGCGTACGCGTCGCCGTCGTAGACGACCGGCTGCGAGTCTGCGATGTTCACGCCGGTGCTGAACGACACGTCGGTGCGGCGGATGCCCAGGCGGGGCCAGCCGATCTGGATGCGCCGCTCGGGCTGCCCGCTCGCCCAGGTCACACGCTCCGTCCACTCCGGGCCACCGAACACGGCAACCGCATCGGCAACGACGTCGCCGAGGGCCGGCGCCTCCCACCAGGTCGTCGCGTACGGCTCCTCCGGGGTGCCGATCGTCGCCTTTGAGGCGGTCGCGTCGACGACCACGCCCAGGTCGCCGTCCGGCTGGGACTGGCAGTACGCCCACACGTCCCGGATCAGCTTGCACGGGTCGCCGTAGGTGTAGGGACCGCGCCCGTTCAGGTTGCCGTGCACGTCGTGCCGCTTGTGGAGGTACGACCCGAACCCGGCGGCCTCGATCGGGTACTTGCTGCCCTCGGGCTCCGCCCGCCAGATCAGGCCGCCCCACATCAGCCGCGAGTCCCGCTCGGCGAAGATCATCGTATTGCCGGGGTCGACCATCGAGCCCAGAACGTGCGCCAGGTGCGGTTCCAGAGTGGCCTGCAGCGCGCCGGGCCCGTTCAGCTCCGGGCCGTAGCTGACGTCGGTCAACGGCAGATCCCACGCCAGGACGCTGCCGCTGACCGCATCGCACGTCAGGTATCGGTAGGAGGCCACGTCAGACCACGCCCTCCTCGAACTCGACGTCCAAGATGAGGGAGGTGCTGCCGTCGACTCCGAGGTCCCCGGACTCGGTCTTGGACATGTAGGTCTGCAGGTAGAGGTTGTGGGTGGTGCCCCGCATGTCTGCAGGGATGATCAGGCTGTCGGCGAGCACGATGGTGCTGCGTCGGGTTCCAGTGCCCTGGTCGTCGTCGATGGCCGTGTCCTGGCCCTGCGTTGACCCGAAGATCTGCTGCATGTGGGCGAACACGTTGGCTTTGGTGAGCCGTAGCCCGGCGATGGTGGTGACGATCTTCGCGCTGACCGCCCAACTCGGCACGAAGATCGACCAGTTGGCCTGCGTAGGCCACGTGTGCCACTTGTTGTCCGAGTAGGTCAGTGAGCTGAGGGCGCTGGGAAAGGCGGTGTAAAGCTGCCGGTCTCGGCGCGGGTTGGCGATCTGCCGTAGGTCAGTGATCATCGCGTTCGTGACGGTGGCGCAGTTCGGAGGCAGCGCGATCCTGGCGAGGGGTATCGCGCTCATGCCCGCCGGCGGTTGTGTCGCCGTGGACGACACGTTCGACACCACGGCGAAGAAGCCGATGTCGTCTCTGGCCGGGTTCAGGTTGCCCTCGTACTCGGGGTCCAGGACACGCAGCACCACCATGTCCGTACGGGGCGTCGCCCCGGTTGGGGCGACGTCCACCAAGGCGGTGCCCACGTTGTACTGGGTGTAGGAGCCCTGGCCCCAGGCGGAGCCGCGCACGACGCCGGAGCCGTCGCTGACCTGCACCCCGGCGCCGGGGGTGGTCTGCTGGGTCACCTTCAGGTCGTTGAACTCGGTCACGCCCTGCGCGCCGCGCGACAGATCACGGATCATCATGCGCATCGTGCGGGCCGGGTGCGTGCCGCCATTGATCATCATCGGCGGCTGGATCAGCGTCATCTCATGTCCTCACAGGGCGGTGTAGGCGTCGCGCCACGACACGGTCAGGCGGCAGGTGTTCGTGTAGTCCGTGGCTGTCCAGCGGATCTCGCTCGTCGCCTTGGCCGGGATCTGGAACAGGTCCATGCGGGAACCGGAGGTAAGCGCCGGGGCCGCGTTGCCGGACCCGTTGCGCAGCACCCAGCGGGTTCCTGGCCGGGTGTCGATGTCGATCCGCTCCCCCGCGGCGATGCTCGTCTGCAGCTGTAGGTAGCGGCCTGTCTGCACGATCCACACCTTCGGGTTGGTGACCGGGCCGTCGATGCGGACCGTCGGCCAGGCGGGCTGGTCACCGCTGTTAGTGATCCAGCCGGGCCGCTCCGACGGGTTGGATACGCCGGTGGTGATCGGCGCGACCACGGGGGCCGTGAAGCCTTGGGAGTCGTCGGAGATGTCCAGCGGCAGCACCAGGCTCTGCAACTGGTCGGCGTGCCAGCGTGGGTCCGTCACCGCGAACTCCAACGTCAGCGGAATCCACCCGTACACGGCCTGCGACATCGACACGGCCTCCACGCGCCGCCACCGGCCGTACAGGCGCTTGACGTCCCGGCCTGGCCACTTGGCACGCAGCACGGCCAGCGCACCGGCCGTCTTGCGGATGCTGTCGTCCCCGGTGACCTGCTGCAGTTGACCGAGCAAGTCGAGGGCGGCCCCGGGATCGTCGGGGGTACGGATACCGGCTTCGATCGTCACAGTGCGCGTCCCGAACAGGTCCACGCCCGGGAAGCCGCCGTCGTCGGTGGGGTTGTCGGCGTCGGCGGTGCGCCGCTCGGGTGCGCCCAGCCCGGTGACCTCGCCGACCGGCAGCAGCGTGCCCGTCCCGATCACCATGCCGCCGACGTCGAGCTGGTAGTCGTCAAGAGCCGTCACAGCTTGCCTCCTCGCTGTGCGGCACGCAGGCGCCGCATCACCTCCGCGCCCATCTCCTGCGCCACCCTGCTGCCGTCCCCGCCGGCGGTGACCGTCACCGGCATCTGGCCGATCAGCGGCCGGGCCGTCTCCTTCACCACCACGACCTGCACCCCGCCGGACGGATGCGCATCCACCCGGGTAGGGCCGGTCACCCCCTGCGGGGTGAGCGTGTAGCCGAAGCGGTGGGCGACGTCCTCGAGGACCTGCGTCGCTGACGGCCGCTTGGACTGCCCGAGCGGGATGTACGCCTCGCCGCCGGTGGAAGGCTCTGCGAACCTGATCAAGCCGTTGCTCGTCGCGTACAGACCAGGCGTCAGGACACCGCCGGATGCGTACGACAGGCCCTTGTTGGCCCGCCCAAGGTCGGCAAGGAACTTCGCGGCCCGGGACCCGAGGGCCTTCTGCAACTGGGACTTGCCCACGTTCGCGACCTCGATGATGCGGTCCTCGCCGAGCTTCGTCGCGTCCGCAACCTGGTGGATGCCCGTCTTGGACGTCTTGATCGCGGCGATGACCGTCAGCAGGTCCGCCATGTCCTCCTCGGACAGCGTCTTCGACGCGGTCTTGGAGGCGTCATTGGCCTTCTTGGCCGTCTTCTTGCTCTTCACGGCCTCGGCTGCGAGGTCCATCGCGGCCTGGTCGCCCTGGGCGGCGAGCCTCGACGCCAGATCCCCATAGCCCTCGGCCGCGAGCTTCGTCAGGTTCTTCTGGAACTCGGACGTCTGCTTCGTGGCACTGCCGAGCTGGGTGGTGAAGTCCGACAGGGACGCCTTCGCCGCATCGGCCAGCTTCTTCAGCTCGGCCGCCATGCTCTTGATGTACTTCGAGCTGCCGGTGGCCATCTTGTGGGTCAGATCGATGCCGTCAGCGCCCATCGCCTCCAGTGCATCGGCGACGTCCTGGCCGGCGCGGCGGGCCACCGTCGACAGGTCCTTACGCCACCGCTGTGCCTCCACCACCGACTTGTGCAGGTTCTTGGAGAACTTGCCCAGGTCGAGGGCATCGCCCTTCTTGTTCATCGAGTCCGAGGCGATCGACGACAGCGAGATCACGCCGTCCATGCCGCCCGCAGGCGTGTACGACCAGTTGGAGAGGCCGCCGTCGGCGTGGTAGTCGACAGTCGCCCCGAACCTGCGCGCCACCTCGTCGAGGATGTTCTTGGAGCGGGCGCGCTTCGAGCGGGCAAGCGGTATGTACGCCTCCCCGTCCGTCTCGGGCTCGGCCCACACCCGCCACGAACCCGCAGGCGCGATCTCGGCCACGTGGTTTTCTCGGCGCACGGCACCATCGGCGTAGAACGAGAGCACGCCGCCGTCAGCCCACTGCGGCTTGTTCGCGACGGGCCCGGTACCCCCGACGCGCGGGATCACCGACACCGACACTGGCGCCGGCGGGTTCACGCTGACGGAGATGGTCTTCGTGCCGGGGATTTCCCGCACGCTCGCGCCGATCGCATCCAGCTGCTGCTCGACGGCCTTCATGTCCCCGGACAGCAGCGCGGTGGTCAGGGCAGACGCGGCATCGGTGCCTTTCGTCTTGGCGACCTGCTGGATCAGATCCAACATGGCCGACCACTCACCCTTAGCCTTGCCGCCCGCTGTGTGGAACGCGGAGACGACGCTCTGCAGGTCCTTCTCGCTGATCGGCGGGTCCGCCCCCCAGATCGCCCGTATCTGGTCCATGGCGGTGGTCACGTCACCGGACAGCAGAGCCCGCTGTAGAGCGGTCGCCGCGTCCGAGCCCTTCTCAGCAGCGACCCGGGCCAGCAGGCTCATGCCGCGAGAGAGTTGCGACCTGGCGGCCGTGCTCCCGGCGCGCACAGCGCGGGACATGTCGGTGACGGCCATCGCCTGCATGACCCGCCCGAACTTGCGGGCGTCGTTGGTCTCGGCGGCATCCGCGAACTGCTTGGCGATCCTCTTGCCGTAACGGGCGGCGATCGCGGGCAGCTGCGTCAGACCTGCCCTGAACGCGTTCTGCGAGCGGGATGCCGACTCGGTAAGGATCGACTCCAGCTCGTCGGCGACCTTCGCCTTGCCCTTGCCGAGCTGCTTGACGAGCTCGTCGAGGATCGGCGCCGACGACACACCGAGCTTCGCGAAGTGGTCGGTGAGGTCGCCGTACCCGGCCATGGCCAGCTTGGTCAGGTTGCCCTGGAAGCTGCGCTGCGCCTTCAACTGGCCGCGCAGCTCCTTGAGATAGTCCTGCAGGGTCGCCGTGGCGTTCTTGTTGGACTTGGCGACCTTGTCCTGCGCGTTCTGCCACGCCTTCGCCGGATCAACGATGGAGCCCAGGGCCTGCGCCATGGCCTTCATCTCGTCGGTGTACTGCGGCATGCCGTCCTGGCCGGGCGGCACCAGGAAGTCCAGCGTCCACGCCTTCCCGGCCTGGTACTTCGCCTGCAGCACCTTGGAGTTGATGATCTCCATCTGGGCGGCGATGGCGGCTTCGTCCTTCAGGGCAGTCGACCATCGGCCGTGCGCGCCCTGCAGGGCTTTGGCCGCGTCGTCCCACCTCTGCGCGTACTCCAGGTTGCCGGGCGCCTTCCCGGACTTGACCTTGAGCGCGTATTCGGTGCTCTGCGACTGCAGTTGCAGAAGCAGGCCCTGCAGCTTCGACCCGCCCGAGGCGACCGCGTCAACCGCATCGGTGACGTCCACTCCGGCCTTCCGCATCTTCGCTGCGAAGTCACCGGAGGTCAGCTGCTCGGTCAGGGTGCGGATACCGGCCCCGGCGTCGCCCTGCTCCCGCTCCCGGCGCAGGGCCTCGACCAGGTCGTCGGTGGCCTGCTTCGCTTTCTCCTTCGACGCCGAGTACGCGCCGTAGGCGAGGACACCCACGGTCAGCAGTGCCGTCAGGCCGGACACGGCGAGGCCCGCGCCCTTGAGCGCGGCGGGCAGCAGCGCCCCGCCCGACCGTGCCGCCGTCTGCGCGGCACGGAACTCCTGCCACTGCTGCGTGAGCTTGGTGATCCCGGCCAGGGCGAGCATGCCGCCCGCCGACACCGCCAGCAGTCCGGCGCCGATGTCCTTCAACGGGGCTGGGGCGTCCGCGATCGCGCCGGCGAACACCGACAGAGCGTTGCCGATGGTCTGCATCACCGGCAGCAGCGCCCGGCCGAGGTCGATGCCGAGAGCCCTGGCACGGTTGACGAACATCGACCACTGGCCAGAGGTGGTGTTCATCTGCATCTGGAAGGCCTTCTGCGTGGCCCCCGCCCGCTCCACCTGGTTGGCGATGCCCTCGTAGGTCGAGGCGTAGTTCCGGCCGTCGTTGGCGGCCAGAGCAAGCATGGCGCGCGAGGCCCGCACGTCATGGAACAGGCCGGTGATCGCCTCAGCGGAGCCGTGTGTGGCCCGCGCCAGCTTGTTGACGACGACGTACAGGCCGTCCTGCTGTACTGCCGAGGCCGCCGACTCGTAACCGAGCTTGTGCATCTCGTTGCTCAGCTCTTGGGTGGGCTGCATCAGCCTGGTCATCAGCATGTTCAGGCCGGTCGCGGACTCCGCCGCGGGGACGCCCGCCAGGGTGACCGCGGCGTACGCGGCGGCCAGGTCGTCGAAGCTGATGCCGGCCGCAGCGGCCATCGGCACGATGTCGCCGAGGTGCAGGGCCAGCTCCTCGAAGGAGATGACGCCCTTGTTGACGGTCTGGAACATCACGTCCATGACGTCGGAGGCCTTGGATGCGGGCAGGCCGTACGCCTTCAGCACACCCAACAGCGCACGCGCGGAGATCTCCGTCGTCGTCAGGCCCGCGCTGGCGCCCTTCGCGGCCACCCCGAGGATCGTCATCGCATCCGAGCCGTCGAAGCCCGTGGAGACGACCTGGTACAGGCCCTCGGCGAGCTGGTTCGCCGACTGCGTCACGCCCTTCGAGAGGGTGACGATCTTGTCGGTGAACCCGCTGACCGTCGTCGCGTTGATCTGCTGGGAGATCGTCATGACGTTCGCCATGCGCTTCTCCAGCTGGACCGCCGAGACGACGCCGGCGCCGAGGATCGCCGACAGCACCACCCCGGTACGCAGGTAGCCATCGATGCGGGCCTGCGTGGCGGCGCGGGCCTCCGCAGCGGCAGCCGCCTCGGCCTGCCGTACGGCGGAAGCGTTCGCCGCGGCACGCGCCGCGGCGGCGGCCTCCGCCTCATCCCGTGCGGCCAGCGTCTGCGTGGCCCGTGCATCGGCCGCCGTGCGTGCCTGTGTGGCGCGCGTCGACACGCCGGCAGCCCGGGTGGCAGTGGCCTGCGCGGCAGCGGCCCGCTCCTCCTGCAGCGTCTGCGCCTGCGCGGCCCGGGTCGCCGCGGCGGCGGCAGCGTTCGCTGTGGCCTGCGCCGCAGCCGCACCCCGCCCGGTCGCGGCCTGGGCGCGGGCCGCCATGGTCGCCGCGACCGCCTGGGCGCGCAGCGTGCGCTCGCCAGCCGCAGCCGCCAAGGCGCGCTCTCTCTCCGCCCGAGCAGCCAAGTTCGCGGCCAGCACCGAGGCGCGGCCGGAACGTTCGGCCGCCGCGGCGGCAGCCGCCTGCGCGGCCGCGGTGCGTTCCACGGCCGCGGTGACACGGGCCTGGCCGAGGACCGCGTCAGCAGACGCGGACGCCTGCAGCCGCGCCAGCCGCTGCGTGGCCGAACCGGTCTCCATCAGCGTCCGGTTGACCTGCTCCAGCTGCCCGTCGAACTGGCGCAGCTGGGTCGCCGACTGGCGCAGACCGCCGGTGAGTCCGCCGGTCCGCGCCGTCAGGTCGACGTACAGGTTGTAGGCGGTGTTCACCTACAGCTCCCGTCTGGGCCTCAGCCCGATCTTGACCCCGCGCCCCTCCGGACCGTCCGGTACCTGCTCCCGCTCCATGGCCAGCAGCTCGCACCCCGGACAGGTGGTGCTGTCGGCGACGTACGCGAACCGGTCCCCGCCCAGTTCGGGCTGCCACTCGTCCGCGCGGGTGCCGCAGCCCGAGCACACCGCCCGCGTGTACGCCAGCCATGCAAGGGCCTTCGCCCGGTCCAGCGCCGTCCAGCGGCCGTCACCGGCCCCTGTGAATTGGCTGTGCGGCATTCCATAGGTGTGGCACAGCTCCATCTCGGCGCGGAACGTCGCGTCAGAGGTCAGCCTTTTCCCAGGTCCGCACGCAGCGTCTGGTTGACGACGAGGGCCCCCGTGAACAGGGCCTTCGCCTCCGCATCCGGCCATGCGTCCAGCAGCTCCTGCGCGTCGGCGACGCTCATGCCGTCCACCTCGGCGCCTGTCTCGTCGCGTTCGACGTGGCAGGCGGAGATCAGGGCGGCTGGGAACGTCTCAACGTTGTACTCCATGCCCCTGTCGGCCTGCGCCTCGGTGGGCGCGTGGTCGCGCAGCAGCTGCTCCCACACCGGGCGTGGCAGCGCCCGGAAGGTGAGCGTCACCGTGGCCTCCGCCAGCGCCTCCTGAGCCCGCGTGAGGGCCGTATCGGTGGCCAAGACCTCGGGGTTGGACGCCACCCACGCATTCCGCTGGTCCTCTCGGATGCCCTGTTCGACGCATTCGGCGAGGGCTGCGGCGCGGGCCTTGGCCAGATCCAGCGCCGCGTCGGTGACGGCGGTCTTCGCGTCCTCGTCGTCGCAGATCGACAGGGTCGACTCGGGCAGCTTCCGGGCGCGCAGCCGCTCCATCTTTGCGGCCCAGTGCGCGTCCTTGGCGACGACAGCGGCCGGCGGCTGGGCCTTGCTTCGAGTGGTCATACGGCATCCCCTCAGGTCAGGTGGCAGCCGGGATAGCGGCGTCGAGCGTCGGCTTGCCCGAGATGGCGAAGGTGACCGTGAACTTCGCCGGGTCGTTGCCTGCGGAGTAGGCGGGGGCACGGCTTGCGACGCGCACCGGGAAGACGTCCATCGACTTGCTCGCCGGGACGTCCCCCTTACGCATGATCACGACGAACCCGACGACGCCCTTCTTCAACAGCGTCTCGATGGTGTCGGTGACCTGGTCCTCGTAGAAGGTCAGGCTGGAGGAGTCGGCCTTGTCCTCGCCCGGGATGCTCGTGGTGAGGGTCGAGCCCATGTCGGGCGTATCGATCGGGCTGTTGGCCAGCGACCATCCGGCGATGTCCGAGATCGCACCGGACAGGTCGGTCGCGTTGGCACCCGACAGCTCGGTACGAATCGGCACATTGCCGGGGTCGGCGATCGTTTGGAGGAAGAAGAACTTGGTGACACCGCGGCGCATGAACCGCTGCTGGCTGCTCAAGGGATCTCACTCTCCGGGGACCCCAGCCCCCGGCGAACGGCGGAGGCCCGTCCCCAACAGGTCGCAAATGCGAGCCAGGGGGTCAGCCCGTGCCGTGTGGCCGGACGTCCGCGCTATGGGCCTCCGCGGTGAGGTGCGCTTCTCAACTGCCCGGCGTGGAAACCGTCAGGGCGAAACGCTGCACGTAAGTGTAGGTCGAAGAAGCGACAGTTGTGCCGTCTTCCTGGTCCAGTGCCCGGTCGATGACCCTCGCACCGTTCACGTTGATCGGGTTGAGGAACGCACCGCTACCGGGCACCCGGGCGAGGAACGCGGCGCGCACCTTGTCGGCGTGCAGCGACACCTGCTCCGCTGTCGTGCCCACCGACGACACCTGCAGATACACACGCGCGTCCGCGTCCGCATCGCCGAACGGCGGCCCGAACCCGGCCACTTGCCCCAGCTCGTACAGCACGCTGTACGGGATGGTGTTGCCGGTCGGCTGCGCATCCGCCGACGGGGCAGTCCCGTACCCGCAGGAGCGACCTGTCACCGAGACCAGCATCGCCTGCACTGCGAGCGCCACCTGACGCCCCGACACGCTCATCTACTCCTCCTCGCCTGTCGCCCTGGCTGCGGTGATGACCGCCTCGATGTCCGTGACGGCGTACCGGTGCAGGCCCAGCTCGTCCCACACCGGCATGTCGGCGGGGGTAGAGCTGCGCAGCAGGCCCAACTCGCCGCTGTCCTCCTCGATCAGCTCCACCACGAACGCCAGCCGCGACACCAGTCCGAAGCCGTGGGCGCGCATCACGCCGGCGACGGCCTGGTGCAGGTCCTCCGTCAGGCCGCTCACTCAGGGCCGCCGTCGACGACGCGGCCCATAGCCTCAAGGAACATCGGCTCGATCGTGTGCACCGCGGGCCCGAGGTGGGGGTAGGGCGGCTGGTCGAAGATGCGGCCGAGACTGTCGGGGCCGATGTACCCGTACTCCAGGCGGCGCCCCTGCGGCTTGTTGGTGCCGACCGTGCCCGACACGACGCCACCGGCCACGTGCACCTCGTGCGTCCACGAACGGCGGTAGTCGCCCGTGATCACGTTCGGGCCCGGCCGCCCGCTGGCGTTGGCCTTGACCTGGGTCTCCAGCAGCATCGCGTAGTGCCGCACCACCGCCAACGCCTGCGGCAGCACCCGCGCAGCGCGCCGCTCCAGAGCGGCGGCGATCTCGGCGGCGTTGGTGTAAGCGCCCGCCCGGGGATGCGCGTTGGGGTGCGGGTTACTGGGGGACGGCATCAGTCACCTCCGAGGACCACTTGCCCTGCGCCCACTCCTGCAGGAGCTGCAGCATGGCCCGGGTCAGCTCGTTGGGGCCGCCGTCCATCAGGTCGTACCGGGCCAGCACATGCCGCTCCAGCTCGCCCGCATCGATAGCGCCGAGGAACGCCGCGGCGGCGGGGCCCGGGTCTGGCGGGTCGCCGACGACAACGTGGGCCAGCCCCTCGAAGTCGTCCTTCGCCAGCGGCGACAGGTACAGCACCAGCACAGCGGGCAGCCCGGTCCGCTGACTGAGCTGATAGCCGGATATCTGGCGGGAGATGTCGCGGCCGTCTAGGACCACCGTGCTGGCGGCCTGGTCGGCGGTGATCCGGACCTGACGTAGCTGCTCATCGTCCATCCGATCAGCCTACGGACCGGCGCGGACAGCCCCGCCGAGCCGATTCAGCGCGGTGCACCCCTACCCTGCTGGCCGAATCCGGTGCGTACCGGGGAGCCTGTCACACCCAGGCCGCGTGACCCAGCCATGGGACGCCTTATCAGGTGACTGGCGCCTGCTGCGTGGTCTCGTCCATCCACGTAGTGCGGACCACCGCCAGTGTGTTGGCGTCGGAGATGTCCAGGACGCGCCACACGCGACCCAGCAGACCCTGATCCGCCGTGGCGTGCGTGACGCGCACGCAGTCGTCGCGGGACGCCAACGGAGCTTCCAGCGGGGTCAACAGCCGGTATCGGTCACGGGCGTCGTCCTGGTACGCCTGTCCCGCCAGGGACATCACCATGCCGGGGCCGCCAGCGGCGAACACCGCGCCCAGTCCCTCCCACACGATGATGTCAGGGCCTGGCTCGTACACGCCGGTGTCCTCGTTCAGGACTTGCGGCCCGGGCCGGAAGATCTGAACGGTGTCCACCATGATCCGCGCCATGACCGGCGCGAGGGCGGCCAGCGAGATGGGGCTGCTCATGTGTTCGAGCGTAAGCGCCAGCGCGGACACCCCCTGCGGGCAGAAACAAGCCCTCGGGGGCGCCGGTCATGCCGGATCGGTAGAGGCCCGTTACGGCCGCTGGGGCCGTTTCCTTATGAGCCCATTAACGGCGCCTGGTTGTTCGACGTCGGCGGCACAGTGCTTGCGGCAGATAGCGCGCTGGCCTCAGCTTCGGCCAGGAGTCGCGAGGCCGGGTAACCGTACGCGTGGCAGGCCTGGACCACGGCGGAAATCGTCGGTTCGGTCACGTTCCGTTCGACTCGGGACAGCGTTGAGCGGCTCACGCCACTGCTTCGCTCGACGTCGTAGACCGACCAGCCGCGGTCCGTCCGTAACTGGAGTAGTCGCGCCGCCAGTTCGGACCTGATGCGCTCGGCGTACTCAGCCGCCGAATCGGACGAGCGGCTAGGAGTCGATGATGAGCGGTTGGCTTCCTCCGAGTCGACCGGACCAGTAGTTGTCGTCTCCGTCCCGTGGGGCTCGTACGGTGACGCCGTATCGCTGTGCGATGTTGTTGCGGTCACGGGTGCAGAGGGCTTCCTTGAGGGTCGCAGTGCGCTGCTCGGCATCCCAGCCCACGGAGCCGATGGTCGGTACGCCGAGCCACACGAGACTGCCGCTGATGTCGTCGGCGGTGACCTGTGGAGGGGATGCGGTAGCGCAGCATTCTCGCTGTTGGGCGGGGCATTGGTTGGCGGAGCAGGTTGTGGTGCCGTGGATGCGGTGGCTGTCCGGGCGCTGGAGGACATACGCCAGGGCGCAAGAATTGGTCTGGTAGATGGGGTGATGGGGGTAACGCTCGGGTAGGGATTCGAGGAAGTCCCACGTCTGCCGGGGCCATATGGCGTCGGCGGATTCGAGCGGCAAGTCGTCGGCTCCGAGTTCGGGCCACAGCTCGGCCATCTGGTTGCGGGCACCGGGTTTGACCTTGAGGCCGACGGCGACGGAGCAGGCGGCGTAGCGTGCGGCCAGGTCGAGGACCCGGGTGATCGTTTCCGGGGCGGCGTTCGCGGGCATCAGCGGACGCCAGTAGTGGATGACCGGGATGCCGTTCTGGTGGAGGCGGGGGAAGTTGCTGCGGAGTACCTCGTGGTCGATGCCGCGCTCGATGTCGGGACCCAAGCCGGAGTAGCTGAGGTAGACGATCACGGGGACGCCGGCCGTTCGGGCGCTGGCAATGGCATCGATGACGTCCTCGGTGACGCCGCACTTCGTGATCAGGCACACCGGGTTGCGCACGCCATTGGTGGTGAGCTCGCCGAGCAGGCCGATGAGGTGAGCTCGGGTCCGCGCTGTGGAGAGGGCGTCGGTGCAGGTGTAGAGGGCGAGGACGGCCTGCCGGTGGTAGTAGGGGCTGGCCAGGAGTAGTTCGACGGTCCGCTTGGGGGTGGCCAGCTCCAGCGGCTTCACGAGGGTCTGACCTCGATCCCGCAGGTAGCAGTAGCTGCACGCCTTGTTGCAGCCCTGTACCGGGTTGACCGCCAGCCAGGTTTCGTGCTGGTCGATGACCGGTTCCCAGATGCGCCGTCCGGCCAGGGGTAGTGAGGGAGTACGCACGGGCGGGGGTCCTTTCGAGCCGAGCCGTGCCGCCCACCCGGTCTTGAGCGGGCGGCAGGGCGTGAACTGTCAGGCGGGTTGTGTGGTGATGCGGGCGCCGACGGCGGTGAGCTTGGCGACGGGTTCTTCGTAGCCGCGCTCGAGATAGCGGGTGCCGCTGATGGTGCTGGTGCCCTCGGCGACCAGGGCGGCAAGGACGTAACCGAACCCGGCCCTCAGGTCGGGGATGACCAGGTCGGCGGCCTTGAGCGGAGTGGGCCCGCTGATCTTGGCAGTGTGCTGGAAGTCCCGGTTGTGCCAACGGCAGGCGGTGGCTCCCAGGCACCGGGTGGTCAGCTCGATCTCGGCGCCCATGGCGGTGCTGAGCTGCTCGGCGTAGCCGAATCGGTCTTCGTAGATGGTCTCGTGGACGACGGAGGTACCAGCAGCCTGGGTGAGCAGGACGGTGATGGGCTGCTGCCAGTCCGTCATGAAGCCCGGATGGACGCCGGTTTCGATGTCGGTGGCGGTCAACGGCCGTGCTCGGAAGAACTGCAGGCCGTGCTCGGTCTCGGTGAACTCGCCGCCGATGTGGCGGAGGACGTTCAGGAAGGTGATCAGGTGGTCCTGACGGGCTCCGCGTACCTCGATCCGTCCGTCGGTGGCGACGGCGGCCGCCGCGAACGAGGCGATCTCGATGCGGTCGGGGACCGTGCGGTGCTCGATGCCCCGCAGCTCGGAGACGCCGTTGACCACGATGGTGCGGTCGGTGTCGATCGTGATGAGCGCGCCCATCTTCTGGAGCATCAGGACCAGGTCCACGATCTCGGGTTCGACGGCCGCGTTGGAGATCACCGTGGTGCCCTTGGCGAGGACGGCCGCCAGCAGCAGGTTCTCCGTGGCTCCGACCGACGGGAACGGGAGGTGGACGTGGGCCCCGGTGAGCCGACTGGTGCTGACCTTGACCGAACGGGTGCCGTCCACGATGTCGGCGCCCATCTGGCTCAGGCCGTTCAGATGGAAGTCGATGGGCCTCTTGCCGATTGTGCAGCCGCCGGGCAGCGGGACGACCGTCTCGCCGCGTCGGTGCAGCAGGGGGCCCATCATCAGGATCGGGATCCTGTTGACGCCGGAGTACATGGAGGACAGCGAGGTGCTGGTCACCTTGGGCGTGTGCACCTGGACGGTGTGCTCGTCGAGCCAGGACACCTCGGTGCCTAGCTCGGCGAGCATGCCCAGTACGAGATCGACCTCCAGGATGCGGGGCACGCCGTGCAGCACGCAGGGCTCGTCGGTCAGGAGCGTGGCGACGAGCTGCTTGGTGACAGCGTTCTTCGCGCCGGACGCCTCCACCGCGCCGCGCAGTGGCACGCCTCCGGTGATGCGGTAGACGTGGCGGTCGGCTGCCATGGGTCGCTCCCGAGGGGTGACGTTATTCATGTAGCGATGTATCCCGTCCCGTGTTTCGAGTGTTTAGGGCGGGATTCTCGCTATTCGCTCTAGATCGAATCCCGTCCAGTGAGATACGACGATACTGGCGTGACATTGGTTGCGCCGACGTAGGTCTGCCGCTCGGGGCCGTACAGGCGATTCGGGTAGACCACTCCGCCGGTCAGCTGCGCCTGGAGCAGTGCGGTACGCGCGGTCTCCTCCAGGCGCAGCATCAGGTCGACCGTCTCCTCCACGTGTCGGCCGATGGTGAACGCCCCGTGCCGGTAGAGGGTGAAGGCGAGCCCGTGCCGCTCCAGTTCGCTGGCGCGCGACGCGATGACCTCCTCCAGCTGCGGCCGGTACTCCAGCAGGTTGACGGCAGCGACCTCGGGTCGCTGGACCGTGCCCTCCGGCAGATCGAGCGGCACCGGCCTGGCGAGGAATGCCGCCTTCACGGCGCGGTCGTCGGCGTGCAGGCAGGGGATCTCGCCGAACGTGTCGGCGCGGTTGGTGACGCTGGGTACCGGTATGCCGAGCGACGCGAAGGCCAGCGTGTAGGGGGCGTGGGTGTGCACGAGGGCCCCGGCGCGGGGCAGCATCCGGTACAGGTCCAGGTGCACAGGGGTGCCGGATGCCCCGAGCCCGCCGGTCCGCTCCACGATCGCCCCATCGGGCGTGAGGACGATGAAGTCGCGCAGGCTCACCTGCCAGCGGTCGAAGGCGAGCCGGGTGCTCGACATCAGGATGTTTCCGTCCGGCAGGCGCATGGACACGGCGCCGCCGGCCGGGTTGAGCAGTTCCCAGGTGCGCAGGTCCTCGATGACACCGACCAGGTGCCTGCGTTCGGTCTCGTACATCATCATGCGTTGCCTCCCAAGGGGGTGATCTGGTGTTCGGGCCCTTGCACCCGCGTGTCGGACGAGATCCACGCGGTGGCGACGGTGACGTTCGCCTCCAGCAGCGAGCGGGCGCCCACCACGGCGCCGGGGCCGACCGAGACTCGTGAGCCAGCCCGTACGTGGTCGCCGATCAGGGCGGCCCACTTCGGTTGACCGGTGCTCATCCGCCCGCCGTCGGGCAGTGCGAAGCTGATGGACTTGTCCGGGCGGAGCATGTCGTCGTTCGTGATCAAGCAGGACGGGGTGAGCAGATCTGCGGAGAAGTAGCAGTGCCGGCCGATGACGCAGCAGCCCACGGTGGCCCGATGGGACAGGATGCTGTGCTCCCCGACCAGGCTCCGGGAGACCTCGCATCCGTAGCCGATGTGCACTTGCGAGGAGATCACCGTCCGTCCGCGCACCGTCGAATACTCGTGCACCCTCGCTCCCGGCCCGATCACCACGTCGTCAGCGACGTTCGCCAGAGGCGACACGTAGGCGTCGGGGTGGATGTTCGGCTGGTCCCCGAGCGAGGCGCGCACGAGGTCGTACACGGCCCCCGAGACGTCGCCGATGGATGCGATGGGCTGCTCGTCGAGGACGCCCGCGCCCAGCCCCTTTAAGAAGACGTCGTCGGACAGGCGCAGCACATCGCCCAGAAGCGGGCCGGGGCCGCTCACTGCGCAGCCACCAGGGGGCGGGGGGTGGGACGCTGGCCCAGCACCAACGTCAGGTACTGGGCGGCACAGCGCCCCGGCGTGTACCAGCCCTCCGCCAGTGCACGGGCGGCCTTCCCCATGCTCACCAAGGTCTTGCGGTCGAGCAGCGCATCGGTGAGAGCGGCCACGAGGTCGCCCGGGTCGTCGGGGTTGTAGACCATGCCGGTCAGCCCGTCGATGACGAGTTCGGGGCTGGCTCCGGCATCGGGCACGAGGGAGGGAACCGCTGCGCCCGCAGCGTCGATGACGGCCCGTCCGAAGCCCTCCTGGACGGCTGCGGTGGCCAGCAGGTCGTACTCCGAGAGACGCTGGGTCAGGTCGTCGGTGTATCCCATGAAGCGGACCGGCGCGGCGAGTTCGCGCACCAAGCCCTCCAGTTCGGATTGGTGGGAGCCCTGTTCTCCGAAGATGTCGAGGCGTACGGCGGTGGACAGGCGCGGGTCCGCTACGGCCCGTACGAGCTGGTCCACACGCTTCCACGGCACCGTGCGGGCGACGGAGGCCACCAGGAGTCTTCCCGTGGCCGGCCCATTGTGGGCCGGGACGGTGGCCGGGATGGTGACGCCGTTGTGGATGGTGGTGACGAAACGGACCTGGGGGGCGTGCGTGCGCAGGGCGGCCGACGACGCCTGTGAGATGCCCACCCATACGGGCACCGAGGCCAGCAGCTCCCACCAGAGCTCGCCGATGGTGCGCTCGACCATGTCACCGTCATGGGGGTTGATCACCCGCAGAACCTGCTGGGCGTTGACGACGTGCCGGACCACGGGGATGACGCGGGCGTCGGGGGCGATCACCACGTCCGCAGCCGCGGTGCGATGGTTCGAGATCACCACTGCCGGGCGGTCGTCGGCCAGCGCGCAGACACGCGAGAGCGTCTGCCGGTAGTCGTCCCAGTCGGTTACCTCGTGGAGGCGGGCGGGGGCGCAGGAGCCGGCGGCCGGGCCGCCCTGCCGCCACCACACCACATCGACGTGGGGCACCAGTCGGGCCAGGTTTGCGGCCAGCTCGACGACGGAGTTCTCTGCTCCACCGCGGGCGGTGGTGACCCACGTGAGGACAACGTGCGGAACCATGGGTGCCTCTCCTTCAGGGGAAGCGGCCAAAGGGATGGTGGAAGTGCCTGGTCGCTGGAACAAGGGCACCAGCGACCAGATACGCACGGTGATCGGCTGTCGTGCTGTGCAACCGCTGTGCAGCATCTGCACACGCGGATTGGTGGCCAGGTGGTTCGGGTTATCGGGCAGCCGTCACGAGGGTGATCCCCCGCAGGTACTGGGCTAGGGCCAGTGCGTCTGGCCGGGCCTCGGCGGGGGATTCGAGCACCGCCCGCAGCACCTGTTCCAGCTGAGGCCAGTGGTCGATGTGGCCGAGCGGGGCACGATTGCGCAGGATCACCTTGCGCAGCTCGATCAGGGTGAACGCGGTCGGGTCTATGCCCAACGACCGGTAGTCGCGAGGCCATTGGTTCGTTGCCGCCCACCAGATCGACGCTGCCAGCGTCCAGATCTCGTCAGGTTGGGAGGTGAGAACGGGCCGCTGCCCGGATTGGGCACGAGCGATCAGCTCGTAGCTGGCCAGGTGGACGAAGCAGCCGTTGTAGGCGTTCGAGGCAGGAAGGTCGCTCTCCGGGGACCAGCCCCAGGACCAGTCGATGAGCCGGGCCCCGCCCGGCATGAGGATGACGTGATGCGGCTGAAGGTCTCCGTGGACCCATTGGGCTTGGTGGACGGCCGCGACCGCCATGCACGCTTCGACGGCTGCTGCCAGGGCTTCCACGTGCACGCCCGTGCGCTCCCTGACCGGGTAGAAGGCCTCCCACAGCGACTTACCGCGCAACCATGGAGTGGCCAGCCAGGCGGAGCCCTCGCCACGGCCGTGCACGGTACGTTTGCCGTACGACGTGGCGGGGACCAGCCCGGCGATCCGCGACCACACGGCGGTCTCCCTGGCGACCTCCGCCGCGCCCTCGTTCCGGCCGACCTTCAGCGCCCAGTCACCCTGCGGGCCAGACACCTTCCATACCTCGACGCCGTAACGGCCAGTTACAGGCCGCCACTGGGTCGGGCTGCCAGCCAGCCCCTCCATCTCCATCCGGCCTTCCGCCGGCCAACTGTCGGCCATCTGAGGCCGGGGTGCTGCCTGGGTCACTTCAATGCCCTCGCGATCATCATGTTCGGTCCGAGCTGGTTCCCCTCCAGGGCCTGTGCCGTCCAGGGCCGGAGGGTCGAGAAGCCCCGCCGCAGGTCATCGGGGCAGCGCGTTCAGGCCCGTCCCCTGGCCGTGACTTCCCGATCGGTTGCCAGGAGACCGGGGGTCTTGGGCCGCTCCCCTGGCCACGTGGCGGTAACAGCCAGAGAGCGGGGTCTCAACGACGCGGGCCGCGCAAAACGATCCCGACGATGCTGCCGCGTTCGTCCAGGTTGTAGGTGGTCAAGCTGCGCCAGCCCTTGCGCAGCAGCTCAATGCGCGTCTCGCGCAGGCCCTGGTGCTCGGCTGTCGGCGGCATCCGCTCCGAGATGTGCGTCGTGATATGCAGCACACCCTCGGGCGTGAGCCAGCGACGTACGTCGTTGACGAACCGGGCCTGCTCCAGGAACTCGAAGGAGTGCCTGCACACCACGATGTCGACGGAGCCCGGCGCCAACTCGGGCGGGATCGGGTCGGCATTGAAGTTGTGCAGGTGGAAGCTCAGCAGGTCACTGAAGCCGAGGTGGCTGGCCTTGGCGTCCTCGACCGCCACAGTGCTGAAGTCGTAGCCGGCCACCGTCAGACCCCAGCCCGCCAGGTGCGCAGTCATGTGACCTCGGCCGCAGCCTGCGTCGACCGCACGCATGCCCGAGACAGGGTCGACGTAGGCTCGGAACATCTGCCGCTCCAGCGCCTCAGGGCCCTGGAGCTGGTATCCGGCTCCATACAGCGAATTCCAATACGCCGGGGCTTTCGGCTCGTGCTCCACGTTCAGAGTCCTCATGCGGCCGGGTCCGGGTCCGGACCGTCGAGGACGCGCACCCGACGGAGCCGGTCCAGGTCGAAGCGGCGGTCGACAACCTCACCGGCCGGGACGCCGAACATGTTCACCTCACCGGGCGGGGCGGGCGCGGCCTCGTGTATGGCGCGCAGCGCGGCGCCCGGTTCACGATCGGGCAGCTCGGCCATGGGGCTTCCTCTCTCAGTGGTCGGCGTACAGCAGGGCGGAGACGACCGCGGCGGAGACGGATATGACGAACAGGACCTGCGCGAGGATCTGCCGCCATCCGATCTGCCGCTCATCGAGCCAGCGGCCTAAGTCCCTTCAAGGCGCGGCCTCGTGGATGACGAGCAGCAACAGCGCGGGGCGGTCGCCGAGCCAGCGGAGCTCTTCTTCGTACTCGTCGTCGCTGACGCTGATTGCCTCCCGGTTCAGGACCGCGATGCCGTCGGCGAATCCGGTGCTGACGAGCCGCCGGGCCTCCTCCCAGCCGCGCCGCGTGAGCGGCGTGTGCGGGGCGTGTACGTCGGTCAGCTCGTGCACCAGGTCGTAGCCCTGCTCCTCGATGAGGCGCCGTACAGAGGCCATCGTGTGGTCGACCTGGCTGCCGGCACTCTGCAGTGCGTAGGCGATGATCCGGCGCTTCCGCTGGACCGGGGTCGCCAGGGCGGAGTCGTTGCCCTGCTCGCGCTTCTTCTTCAGGTACAGGCCGCGGTTGTCCAGCGGGCGCATGGTGAGACCACGCACCCACGCCTGACGATCGTTGTCCTTGTCCATCCACGCCGTGTTAGGGCGGGTTCGTGCCGTGCTCGGTGACATGGGGGGACTGTCTCCGTCCGGTCTGCTTGGGGGTTTCACGCGGGCCGCCGCCAGGGTGGAAATTCGCGCAGTACGGCGGCGGCCCGCACCTCGGGGGAGGTGGCAAACCCGAGCGCGCCCGAGGGGGAACCAGCTGGGCGCGCCCGAGCAGCGGTTACGGCCCGCAGTCGGATAGGCCGCTTCCGTGCCCAACAAGGCTGACCCATGGGAGAGTTGCATTGCAAGGCGAAGTGAAGTCTTCACTTGATCTGGCATATGCACACAGCAATGCTGTGCTCTTTGCAAGCAGGACTGGAGGTGACAGACTCAGGACTCGCGCCGAGCCGGGACGGACTCTCGCGTCAACCCGCCGGACTCTCACCAGAGTTCGGGGGACTCTCGACTGAGCAGACCAGGCTCGGGGCAGAATCAGATGGACTCGCGAACGGAGGCAACGTGGCGGCCCCGACAGGACCGACGGTCAGGCGCGTGCAGCTCGGATTTGAGTTGCAGCGCCTACGCAGACAGGCCGGCTTCACCAACCTCAAGGACGCAGTCAAAGGCTTGGACATCAGCGACTCCCAGCTCTACCGCGTGGAGCAAGGGACCTCGTCGTTCCGCCGAGCCGCTAACCTCGTGGCCCTCCTTGAGCGGTACGGCATCACCGACCAAGAGGACGTCGACTTCCTCGTTGACATCCATCGCGACGGCCTAAATCGCGGTTGGTGGTCGACCTACTCGCGCACCATGCCGTCCGGTATGGCGATGTACATCGGCCTGGAGGACGGAGCCAAGTCGATAAGGGCGTGGCAGCCAGACGTGGTCTTCGGCCTGCTCCAGACCGAGGAATACGCCCGCGCCGTGTTCGAAGAGGCCAAGCTGGTCGAGGAGCACACCACTGAGTTCGTTGAGCGTGGTATCGCACTTCGCATGGAGCGCCAAGAGATCCTGACGCGAGACAACCCTGTCGAGATGCGCACCATCCTTGACGAAGCCGTCCTCCGTCGAGTCGTCGGCTCCCAGGAGATCCAGCGTAAGCAGATCGAACACCTGGCAGAGCTTGCTGCCTACGACAACGTGAACCTGCAGATCCTCCCTCTGGGCGCTCGGACATACCGCTTCTCGTACGACTTCACGCTCATGGAGTTCGCCGATCCGATTCCTACCGTCGTCCAGATGGACAGTCCCGATGGCGGCAGCAACCTGACCGACAAGGACACCGAAATCTGGAAGTTCGCCCGTAGGTTCGATGCCCTACGAGACGGCGCTCTCCCAGTTGGGGAGACGCCAGCGTTCCTGCACCAACTAGCCCGAGAGATTTGACACATGGCCCTCAAGAAGCGCGCCCTGGACCTCGCCCCCAAGGGCGCCTGGTTCAAGTCGTCACGCAGCAACAACGGCAACAACTGCATCCTCGTCGCTCCGCTGGCCGAGCGGTACGTCGGCGTCGCCGACTCCAAGTTCGACAACAGCCCGGCCTTCGTCGTCGGGCACGACGCGTGGAAGGCGTTCATCGACTTCGCGTCCTGACGCAACACCGCATAGCCGAGGCCCCGCGCGCACTCACCGCCCGGGGCCTCTCGCTGCTCCTACCCGTCAAGGAACGCGTTGAGATGGTTTGCCGTCGTCTTTCTGCCTGTCACCCCGTGTGCGTCGGAGCAACAGCGGTTAGCACAGTGTAGGCCCGTGTAACTCATTTGTTCGAGGCACGCCCCGTCCTGATGCTTCGTATGCAGATCCTGCACACGCCCTCGACGGGGACAGCGCGCCTCCATACGGTTGAGGGCCCCCGGTTCTCTGACCGCGCGGGAGGGCGCTAATGCTCGCCACCGAGTTAGGTATTTGGACCTCCTCCGAGGCACGCGAGCTGGTCGAGCGCCGCGACCCGGGCGGGCTCATCCGTGTCGGCCGACGCCATCGGGGTTGGCGGCAAGGGGACTTGGGAGCACAGATTGGGTGCTCCGCCTCGACCGTGTCGCGGCTTGAAGGGAGCAAGCGGATCACGGACGTTGCGCTTCTACGGGCAGCCGCTGCCGCAGTCGGCGTTCCGCCACCTGTTCTCGCAGCGGCCTGCGGTTTCACCGCCACCGCCATGGCCACCCCCACTAGAGTGGCGCCGGACGCTTCGCGTGATGCCGAGGAGGAGCCGATGCGCCGCCGTACTCTGCTCGCCGCCGCGGGGACGGCCGTGCCCGCCTCCCTGCTCCTGGCCGTTGATGATGCCCTCGCCTGTACCCCTGCTCCCTCAGGGAACGCGGCCCCGCCTGACGCCTGGCTCGCCCGCGCCCGCCGCATGTTCGACGCAGGGCAGCACACGGCCCTGCTCCGTGACCTTCCCGGTCTCCTTGGCGACGCCCACGACGCCGCGCGATCCCGCTCCGACCTCGACCACGCCCGCCTCTCTGCCTGCTACACCCTGGCCACTCAGGTCCTGGTGAAGATCGGCCGGTACGACCGCGCCCGGATCACCGCTGACCGCGCTACAACGTATGCCTCCCTAGCCGGATCTCCGTTGGCCGACGCAGCAGCCGCGCGCGAACTCGCCATCGTCCTCCGCCACCAGGACCAGGCCCCCGCCGCTCAGCGCCTCATCCTGAACGCCGCCGCTGAGGTGGAAGCCACCGGACTGCACACTGACGCACAGGCTGCGGCGTACGCACAGATGCTGTGCACCACGTCGTACACCGCGGCGCGCGCGGGCGACCGCAGTCAGGCACTGGCCATGATCGACGAGGCCCGTCGAGCGGCTCGTCGGCTGCCCGCCATGCCACCCGACGGTCGCCTGTTCCGCATTTCACCGGCCGCAGTCGACCTCTACGCGGTCGGCGTGCACTGGGCCCTGGGAGACGCCGGTGCCGCGCTTGAGGCCGGACGCGGTCTGCGCGCCGAGCTGTTCCCCACAGCCGAGCGGAAGAGCCGGATGCACACGGATCTCGCCCGCGCATGGTGGCAGTGGGGGAAGCCGGAGCAGACCGCCCAGGAGCTGCTCGCCGCGATGCGTGTCAGCCCCGGAGAGGTCCGCGACCGGCCAGCGATTCGAGAGGTGGTCAGCTCGCTTCGCTCACGCCACCCGCATGCGGCAGGTGTACGGGAACTGACTCTTGCAGTTGGTTCCTGAGCCGTTTGACGACCTCAGACTGGTTCCCTGATATCCGGGCGTGCGCCGAAGGCACGGCGACAACGCGGGTGGGAGATCGGCCAGTCCGCCGCTTCTTCGACGGTACGCACTGTGCCGCCTGCCTTGTCGAGGTCCTGATGGCTTGTCCACCCGCACCCGGCGCCGTCGAACACCTCCACGTGTTGCACGCCTGCCTCGCGTACCCGGTTGAGGGTGCCTGCGTTGTACGCGACGGCCGACTTGGCGAGCGTCGCTGCCTCCGCCCACGCCCGCACCGGCATCCGCGCACCGTTGCGGTAGATGACGTACGTCAGCTGGTGTTCGGCGGCGAGCCGGTCGGCGAGAGCTTTGGCGGCCTGCAGGGCAGTGGTGTGGCCGGCGGCCAGCAGGGGCACCTCGCGGCGCGCAGCGTCCCGTATGGCCCGGTAGAACGCCGCGGCCATGCGCTGCTCCTCCTCGGAGCGGCGTAGGAAGTCGGCGTAGGAGTCGGACGCCAGCGACTGCAGGGCGTCTGTGTGGATGAGCGTCCACGAGAAGTGCCCGCCGACCGCCTGGGCCGCTGCCCGCGCGCCCTCTTCGTACAGGTGAGGCAGCTGCCGGGCGACGAACGCGCGGGCTTCGGCGTCGACGCGCCGCTGGAAGTCGGTGATGGCGGCCTGGAACTGGGCAAGGCGGTCGGCGACCATCCGGGAGCGGGCGTTGTCACCGATCGCGGCGAGCACGGCGGCCTGCTGATCGGCGAGGCGCTGCCAGGCGTCCTCCAGCACCGCGGCGACGCGCGCCGCCACGGTCTCGGCGTCACCGGGCGTCAGCGGCGGGAATTCGTACGCCACTACCGCCACCAGCGGTGGTGCCGACGGCGAGCGGACTGCAGCGGGGCGATGACGAGGGTATCCCCGCCGTTTGGCTCATCGGGCGCAGTCGCATCCTGCACGGAAGCGATCTGCCGCTCCAGCCCGGTGAGGTTGTTGCTCTGGTCGAGGGTGGCGACACCGTTGACGGTCAGCTGCAGGGGCTCGGCGAGCAGCTTGGCACGTCGCTCGTTCAGCACTTCCAGGGCCACAGCTCTGGCCGAGCCGAGCCGCGCGTAGCGGGTCTGCAGGTCGGCCTGGCCGGTGTCGGGGCCGAGCTGCGCCAGGAGCCAGGCAAGGACAGCGGAGTCCACAGGCAGGGTCCTTCCGGATCGCGGCGCGGCCCGGCACCCCCGCCGCATTGGGGTGCCGGGCCGGGCCTGGCTGGGTTATTGCTCGTCGGCCTGCTTGCGGGCCCGGGTCCGGGCGGGCTTCGCCTCCGACTCCGGCTTCGCCTCCGACTCCGGCTCCGGCTCCGGCTCCGGGGCGGGATCAGGCTCGGGGGTGAGCTCCGGTTCGGGGGTGGGCTCCGGTTCAGGACCGGGATCGGGGGTGCCATCGCCGGCGTCCCCCTCGCCCTCCTCGTCGTCCTCGTCCGGCTCCCAGGCGTCCGGGTTCGTGATGACCTCGGCCAGGTCCTCGTCCGGCTCGTCGCCGGGCTCAAGGATCAGCCACTCGTTCGTCTTCGGGTGCCGCACGTGCACCGCTGCCGCCAGTCGCCGCCCCATGTCACAGCACCTTCGCGGTGATGTGGCAGTCCGGGCCGTACAACACCGGCATGGCCACGGCCGCGCCCTTGGTCCAGATCTGCACCGGGTCGTCCTGGCCGCCGCTGGTGATGATCAGGCCGGGGGCGTCCTCGCGGGTGATCTGCGGGTTGCCGCCCCGCGACAGGATCAGCGACTCCGCCGTGGTGCCGTACAGGGTCTGCCCCCACTTCGCCCGGTCCGGCGGCAGCATCACCCACCGGTCGTCCGGCAGGCACTTGGTGGAGGTGCCGTCCACGCGGACCTGCGCCCGGTACAGGGTGATCGGCGGCAGGCCGTAGTTGTCACGGACCACGTTGATCTGCTGCGGTGTCAGCGACGCGGTGGGCGTGGTCGACGGGTTCACCGACCCGTAGTAGGCAGCCCGGTAGGCGTTGTTGCCCGCCAGGTATGAGTACACGCGCCGCGAGGTGATGACCATCTCGGGCATGGGCGCGCTGATGGAGTCCAGGTAGGAGATCCAGCCCAGCTCGTCCGCGATCGGGTCGGACGTCGGGTCGGACCACACCTTCGGCGCAGTCGGCATGTTCGCGGCCGGAACGCTGAAGTCGACGTCGAGCGTGAGCCCGTTCTCCGCCGCCAGTGAGAACTTGCCGTCGGTGAGGACATCGCCGGCGGCTAGCTCCAGACGGGAGTTGATGGCCTCGACGTGCCGCTCCACGTCGTCGTACAGCAGCTGCTCCAAGCGGGAGGCGTCCGCGCCACGGGCCGCCTCCTGCAGCAGCAGCTCGACCTCACCGACCATCAGCTTCTGGCCGAGGGAGGGCAGCATGCCCTGCGTGGACGTCTGCCACGCCTGCCGGTCCGCGAACGGCACCGAGGCGTCGAAGCTGCGGTACTTCGCGGCGTTGACGTAGCGTCCGGTGTTCTTGATCCGCCACATGACGTCCTGCACCGACACCTTGGCGAACACCGTCTGGGTGAGCAGGAAGTCGGCCGGGGTGGGGATGTAGCGGGCGAACGTGGTCAGGTCCGCCGTCGTGACGTCCTTGATCAGGTCCTGAACAGTCATCGTCGGGGCTCCTTACACGAACCGGATCTGGCAGGAGGCGGACGGGGCGACCGCGGCGACGACGATCGGCAGCTTCGCCGTCCTCACCGAGCCGTGCCACAGCAGCGCGGCCGGGACCTTCGTCTGCGACGGCGCGAATAGCACCTCGGCGAACACGAACCCGGCAAGGTTCTGTCGGCCGTCCGTGGCGCCCGTGGAGTAGAGGCCGTACAGGCCGGAAGCGGTGATCTTGCCGACGGGGATGCCGGACAGGAACCGCGAGTAGGGGATGGTCGTGTCGGTCGACGGCACGTAGTGGGTGCCGGACGTGAAGGTGGACATGTCGAGGGTGATGGAGTCGACCGAGTCGGTGCCGTGTCGGCTGGCGAGCCAGGACCGGTCGGCCGTCAGGTTCTGGGTGGTGGTGACCGGCTGAACGGTCATGAATCCTCCCGTGGACGCGACGAAGCGTGTGATCGTCCGCTCACCGGCTGGTGGCGTCGTCCACGAGAGGGAGGGGGCGTGGTCCCCGCAGATCCGGCCTTAACCCGCCGGTGGGAGGTTCAGCTGCCAGTCAGGAAGCCGCGCTGGCGGGCCATGTCGGCGCCGTGCTGGCCGGGCTTGGGCAAGTTGGCGCCGCGGGGCGGGGGCCCGCCGGCGGGTGAGCCACCGGGCGCAGCGGGTGGCACGGTGGCGGTGGTGGTGCCGAACAGCTCGGGCCTGCGCGCCTTCAGGGCTGCAGCAGCTTCGGCGATGGCGTCCTCGTCGGCGTCCTCCTCGACGACCAGGAGCAGTTCCGCGTCCCTCAGGTCGTCGCCGGTCGCGCCGAGCGCCACCAGGGCGGCGCGGCGTACGGCGGCGCGCTCCCGGGCGATGGCCTGCGCCTCGCGTGCGGCTGCTGCAGTGGCAGCGTCAGCGGCGGCTTGCTCGCGGCGTTCGATCTCCGACAGCTGCGCGGCCTGCGCGTCACGCTGCTGCTGCACGAACGTCGTCAGGTCATCGGTCTTGGTGAACCCCAGCTGCTCGACGAGCCGCCGGATCGCGGCGCGTTCGCCTTGCTGCTTCTCTCGGGCCAGCAGCCGGTTCAGGGCGTCCTGGTCCAGCGGCTGCGCTGGCGGCGCCGGGTCCGGGGTCGGGCCGGGCGGCAGCTGCTGGTTGGACGGGTCGGTGGGGTCGGCGCCCAGGACCGGGAAGATGGGACGGCCGTCGCGTCGGTGACCGATGGGGGTGTGCGGGTCAGGCAGCGGGCGGGCCATGGTGAGTCGTCCTCCAACAGCAGCGCCCCCGCACCGTCGTTCAGTGTAGTCACAGCACGCTGACCACCTGCCAGCCCTATGCTGCGGCCATGGCGAACACACCGTCCATCGACTGGTGGAACAAGCAACTGCCTCCCGAAGATCGCGCGCTGGGATTCGTGGACCATGCGATGGACCAAGTCGAAGGGTTGCTTGACTACATCACCGGGCCCCCCACGACGCCGTGGGTCGTTCGGGTGGCCTGCATCGAGTCGTTCTGGGTCAACGTGCGCTTGCTCACCGAGTTCTTGGTGAAACTCACCAACGACACGAGGAACTGTGATGCGCGGGCCTTTGCGCCTACCTGGACGAAGCCGACCGGCGACACCGCCCAGCGGTTGCTGAACGACTGGAACACCGCGAGCGCATACGTAATGCACATGGGCAAGGAGCGCGCACCCGCGGATCTGGCAGACATCACACCGGTGACGGACGAAGGCCTGCGGCAGACGGCATATGACTGCCGCACCGTGTACGAGGACTTCATCGAAGCTCTCCGCCAGTCCGTGGCCGACTCGGAGCAGGCGTAGCCTGGCCAGTCGCTCGGAGTGCGGCATTACCTCGGTGCGGGCCCGGTCGGGTTGACCTTGTCGGCAGGGGGTGTGGTCGGCGAGGCGGGCTGGCCGGTGATGAGCGGCACCGGCGGCACGCCCGGGTCGGCCTCGGGCAGGCCCAGGTATTCGCGCACGGTCGCGTTGTCGCCGGTCGCGTCCGCGAGGCGGGCGGCCTGGTCGAAGGCCCGCTTCTGGATGCGTTCGATCTCCTCGGCGACGTCCTCGATCGGGTACCCGGCTTCCTGCAGCATCCGCACCGCGGTCTCCAGAGAGAACACGCCCGCCGCGTAGCCCGCCGTGACGTCGTTGAGAACGGTGGTGCGGTCGGTGGGTGTGTGCGCGCCCCACACCAGGCTTGCGGGCAGCGACTCGCCGGCGGGCCACTCCTGCCCGGCCTGGTGCAGGCGCTGCACCATGCGCAGCAGCAGCTGGTACTTGTGGTTGCGGGCCAGACGCATCGCGCCGACCAGGGAGTCCAGCGGGCCGAGAGCGAGCTGCAGCGCGTACCCGGACGGCACCTGCGCGGGGTCGAGGCTTCCGAGCCCGGCCGTGGTCAGGCGGGTGTTCGCGGCGAGCCGGTCAAGCAAGTGGTCGATGCGCTGGCGGAGTTCGGCGAGCTGCGCGGAGGTGTCCAACGTGTCCATGCGGCCCGTGTCGGACAGTTGCCACACCGTCCCGGCCTCGACCCGTACCGGTAGCGGCTGACCGGTGGAGCGGTCGATGGGCAACCGCGCGCCGGCGAGAGCGACGATCGGTGTGCCGGTGGTTGCGGAGGCGGAGGCGCTGTCGGTGTCTGTGGCGGCCAGCTCATCCAGCAACTGCAGCACGGTCGCCAGCGTCGACTTGCCCCAGTGCTCGCCTACATCAGGGATCGTGTTCGGGATGTGCACCACTGGGATGAAGTCGCACATCAGGTCGAGTCGGTCGAGGACCTGGCCGTCGGAGCGCACCCGGTAGGCAGCCTTGTCGGCGGGCAGGGAGAACACGTCGTGGGCGCGTCCGAGGTCTTCCAGCAGCCATTCGGCGTCGGTGAGGTAGCACGTCGTCGACGAGGGCTTGCCCGGCGCCCACGGGTAGGCGCGGTTCACTGTGCCAGTGACCGGGTCGAGGGTGTCGCCCACGGTCAGTACCGGGTCGCCTTCAGCACCGACGACCACTTCACGGATGGCGCGGCCGTCGTCGGTTCGGCCGGGCGCGGTAGCTGCGCCGATCGGGCCGAGCTCGTACGTGATACGCCGCACGCGGGCTTTCAGACCGCGCACCGGATCGGCGGGCAGCTCCCACGCGAAGTGCACGCGGGAGGGGTATTCGGCGGAGTCCTGCTCGCCCTCGTCCCACTCAGGGAAGTAGAAGCCGGGGTCGTAGGTGCGTAGCAGCGCCCGCCGCTTGGACGGCTCCCACGCCAGGGTGTAGACACCGTCGCCGCAGCGGACCGAGCACCGCTCGGCCTGCTGGATGCGCAGCGACAGCAGCTCCTTCTCCGCCCAGTCGCGCAGCCGCGCCTGCAGGTCGGCCGCCAAAAGGGCGTCGGCGGGCGGCTTGTCCTGGTCGGCGTGGTCGGCGCCGGGCACCACGATGGTCTGCTCGGCGCCCAGCAGATAGCCGAGGGTGGTGTCGATGAGCTTGGACGAGTCGCCCAACTCACGCCGCTCCATGCCCTGTTGGTCGCCAGTGAAGGCCGCGAACTGCCCGGCCTGGTTGGAGTCGTAGGCGGCGAGCACCTTGTAGGCGGCCAGACGGCGCAGATCCTCTGCGGGCACCCACGAGTTGTTCAGCTCGGGGAACGCGTGGTGGCCAGGTCGGTTCGGGTCGACCATGGCTGGCTTGTAGTTGAGCCACGACCAGGCGTCGATCAGCAGTTCGCGCAGCCTCACGGGTGCCCCTCCAGGCGTGCAAGGCCCCGCGCCTTCAGCCAGCTTAGAGGCAGCGTGCGATCACGGACCCGATGCTGCGGCCTTGCGCTGCTCGTCCTCGATGTCGAGGCGCCGCATCAGGAAGCTGGCGATGACTAGCATCTCGTCGGCCTCGTCGCGGTCGTCCTTCTCATCCGGCCCGTGGCTGCGGGGGTTGCGCAGCGCGAGCATCGCGCCTTTGAACAGCAACTGCATGCCGTTCTGCTCGCTCTCCAGCGAGCCTCCCGTGGACCGAGTCACCATGATCCTCGGTGCCGGTTTGCCCAGCGCAAAGCCCATCAGCTTCTCGCCGACCTCATTGACGCCGACCAGCGTCTGCACGCGGTGCTCGACCGCCTGGAAGGCGCTCCTCACCGCGTCGAGGTAGAAGCCGCCGCTGTATCGCTCGGCAGCCACCTTCGCAATCAGCGGGTGCAGGGTGCTGGTGACGGACATGGTCTCCGGCTCCGCGGCGGCTGGCACTGCTACCGGCACGGGAGCAAGGACGAATTCCTGTTGGCGGTTTGAGAAGGGTCGGTTGTCGGCCTCTGTCCGCGCCGGCCCCACTACTTGCTCTCGGATTCGCCAGTAGTCATCCAGACGGCGCACATCAGCGAACTGCCGAATGCCCCGGTCGAAGTGCAGCGACCAATGCAGTTCCTGCACGTTGCTGCCGCCGCCACGAAAGCAGGGCTCATGCAGCCCGAGCGCGGCTGCGGCGAACGCGACCTCCCTGGTGAGCAGCTGCGGGTCGATCCCCTCGTCCCTCAGGTCTCCAGGCTGCAGGAATGGCTGAACGCCGGGCTCCGCGGGCCGCCAGTGGGGCTCAATTGCAGCCGCCGTCCGCACCATGCTGAGGAACACACTGATGGCGGGACCGGTACCGGTGCAGTTCGCAGCGCCAGCGATGGTCAGGGAGAGTTCCTGCGTGCCCTGCGGCAACCGGGAGATGTCTGGGTCAAGTCCACGCAGCAGCGCCGGGCACAGTTGCTGCACGACCTCTTCGAAGACCAGGCCCGCCGCGTACAGCTCCCGATCGATCTCGTCAAAGCTCGGCCAACGATAGTGGTTGCCGAAGTACGTCCAGATCATTTCGAGCAGGCGGTGGCCTTCTTCACCCGTGGGGCGCGGCATTCCCTCCGGCGCGATGGTCCGAACGATCACGTGCTGTCCCCCAAGCGTCCGATCCTGAACGATGCCCGCAGGCTACTACTGCAGCAGCTCGGCGAGTTCGGCTACTGGTGGGGGTCGTCGGCGCAGCCGTGCATCCACATCGCGTACCGCAGGCCCTGCTGCTCCGAGCGCGGCTTGCGGTCCCACACCGCTTGGCACAACTCGTCCGAGGGCGTCTTGCCCGTCTCCAGCATCACCTGCCGCGCCTCCCGGCCCGCCTTCAAGGCGGCGTCCAGGCGGGCCTGCGCGGAGGCTTTGATCTGCTCCGAAGTCGGCGCTGCGGGCGCCGCGTTCGAGGCGGGCCACAGCAGGATCAGCCCGGCGACAACGGCCGCGCAGACGATGCTCGCGGCGGCGACTTTCCCCCTGATCGACATGGGCCGAGAGGGTAGCAGCCGGGTCCTGGCTGTGCCGTTGGCCTTTATGGGGCCGTTCCCGGGGGTCATCGGCGTCCGCCGAGGCGGTCGTCGTGGATGTGTCCTGCGACGGCGGCGAGCTGGTCGGGGTCGGCGAGTTCGGTCAGTCCGTGCACCGCGGCGTCCATACGGTCGGGGCTGTCCATGCCCACGACCCAGGTGACCATCTGGTCCTCCAGGGCGACGTGGGCGCCGACGTGGTGGACCAGGCCCTGTTCGTACAGCTGGGCGATCGGCTCGGCGCGCAGGCGCTTGCCCACCTTGGCTGCGACTTCGAGCACTCGGGGCATGAGCTGGCCAACGGTGGTGCCTTCGCGGCGCAGCTGCTCCCACGCCTGGGAGAGGACCTGGCGGGCCATGTCCCCGCCGTAGTTCGACTCGACCACGATCGCGTCCGCCCGTAGTGCCAGGGCGAGGCGGCAGGCAGTGAGGCCCCAGTCGTTGGCGCCCATGCTCCCGGAGCGATCCTCGAGGACGTACAGGTGGCCGTCGTAGCCGCGGGCTGCGCCGATGATGCCGGTCTCGTCGCCGATGGCGGACTCTCCGCCGGCGGGGTCGACGGCGACGATGACGCGCGCCATGTCGAGGCCGCCGAACTGGACGGTGGTGATGCGGTGGTCGTTGATCCAGGCGCGCTGCCACACGCCGCCCTCCGGGGGACGCGGCTTCTGCTGGTAGAGCGCGGCCCACACGCGTTCGCCGACGCGGCGGCGGGTGGTGGCGTGGTGCTCGGCGTCGAAGCGTTCGGGCCACAGGGGCTCGCCGATGGCCCGGCCGAGGGGGTCTTCGTCGCTGTC
This sequence comes from Streptomyces sp. NPDC001401, assembly GCF_042895385.1. Taxonomy (NCBI): domain Bacteria; kingdom Bacillati; phylum Actinomycetota; class Actinomycetes; order Kitasatosporales; family Streptomycetaceae; genus Streptomyces; species Streptomyces sp. NPDC001401. Next base: position 225,471 of record NZ_JBIAWI010000010.1, on the reverse strand, counting down.
GGCGAGCGCGGGCAGGTCGATGATCTTCCACTCGTTGGCCTGCGCGTCGGCGAGGATGCGGCCGGCCAGGTCGTCCTCGTTCCAGCGGGTCTGGATAACGCAGATCGCCCCGTCGGGTTCGAGGCGGGTCTGCAGGACGGACTGCCACCACTCCCACGTTTTGCGGCGCATGCTGGGCGAGTCGGCGGACGCCATGTCCTGCACGGGGTCGTCGACCAGGGCGATGGTGGCGCCCTTGCCGGTGAGGCTGCCGCCGATACCGGCTGCGACAAGGCCGCCCTGGCGGCCTGCGATGTCGAACCGCATCGCGGCCCGGCTGCTGGGGTTGAGATGGATGCCGAGCTCGTCGCCCCACGCCTCGATGGCATCTCGGATCCAGCGGGAGTGCTCCTCGGCGAGGTCACCGGAGTACGAGGCGATCATGACGCGGCGGTCGGGGTGCTGGCGCAGGTACCACAGGGGCGCCCAGCGGGAGGCCCGGCGGCTCTTGCCGTGACGCGGCGGCATCGTGATCATCACGCGGTCAGCGCGGCCCTCGGCCATGTCGATCCACGCCTGGTCGATCAGGTGGAGGTGGCGGGCCTGCATCTCGCGGCGCTCGGTGAGCACGGCGGCCAGCGCACCGGGCGAGGCGTCCATGGCGATGGAGCGTTCGATGCGGGCGAGCTGGGCGCGCAGTTCCGGGGAGGCCTGCGCGGCCATGGCGCGGCGCACGGCCGGCGGCTTACTGCGGTAGGCGGCCAGCAGCTTAGCTTCGCGCTCGCTGCTACTCGTCGGAGCCATGCGCGGCCTCCTCCGATATGCCGATGAGGGCTTCGAGTTCGTCGAGCGCGACCGTGGTCAGCTCGCTGCCGGTGGCGGGCGGGGTGACGATCTCGGTCTTGGACGGCTTGTCGAGGCCGTTCATGCGGGCCCGGCGCTCCATGATCCGTAGAGCCCGGTCGATGGCGGGCAGGTCGCCGTCCTTGACGGCCTGCCGGTAGGCGACGAAGAACAGGCGGTCCAGGCGCAGGTTCTCCACGGCGCGCAGTTCGTCGGCCTTCTCGTCCTGCTCGGTGGTGCGCTCCTTGAGGGCCTGGCGGACGTCCTTGCAGGCGGCGTTGATGAGCTGGTCGTCGCTGGGCGGTTCGAGGCCCTTGTTGTACCGGTCGATGCCGTAGCCCTGCGGATAGGCGATCCGGTCGGAGTTGATAGCGGGATCCGCGGCGAGCTTGCGGCCTACGGTGAGCCAGTCCACGCCGGCCAGGCGTAGGTCGATGGCGTCCGCTCGCCGCCGCGCGATGGCGGCGCGCGCGGCCTTGTCGGGGCGTCCCACCGGCAGGATTCCTCTCGCTGCTGCGCGCCCCCACGCCGAGAAACATGATGGCACCACGGCCCGGCGACCTGACCTGATCGCCGGGCCGCCTGGCCTACGGGAGGGTCAACTGCTGGGGTGCGTCAGGATCGTCTGGCGGTGTCCAGCTGGAGGGCGGGGCGTCGGGTGCTCCCCGATTGGTTCGCAGCCACCATGCGAACTGCCAGTTGCGGCAGGTCCGGTACTTCCACTGACCCCGCCTGTGGGCAGAGGCAGGTATCGAGTGCTCGCCCCATCCGGTGATAGGGCGGGCGTTTTCGAGGGTCACCTGGAGGCCGCGCACCAGAGCGGGGCCTTCCCAGTGGTGGCCTTCGGCGTACTCGAAGGCCAGGTGCGCGTTCTTCGACCAGTCCCAGGGGTGGGGAAGAGCGCACAAGTACCAGGCCAGCGGCGGGTTCTCCGCTGGCAAGGTGGCGCTTTGCTGGGGGGCCTGCGGGTTGAGCTTGTAGCGGTCAGACCAGCCGAACGATTCCAGGCAGTGCCGGTCGAGATTCACGTGGCGAACCCCGGCCAGCCACATGATCAGGTACGGCGCGGCTGCTTTGATACCAACCCTTGCGGGCGGCTGTGGCATTACTTGAATCCCCCCTCTATATGAGACCTAGGGACTTTCCCTTTCTTTCACCAATTTTACCAAATTTTCCACGAGTTGCTTATGGCGGTCATGCCGGAATTCGTTCGGGTACGGCATATTAAATTCCTCACCGAGAGCCTTCTCATAATCGAGACCGGAAAGCCTGAGGGGCTTTTTGCAGACGGCGCGGAGCGTGGCGTTGGAGCGGCCGGCGACGGTCACCTCACCGAAGTACGCCTCCAGTAGCTCGGCCAGCGACTCGGGGGTGTGGAAGCGGATCCGCATCCACTTGCCCTGCATGAACCGCATGTCAACGTTCTCGCCGTCGAGGAACGTCAGGCGCGAGGATTCCCGACTGGTGGAATGCTGCGAGTTCTCGAACGCCTGCTCGGCCAGCAGGTTGCGGGTGCCGATGCACACGGTTCCGTCGGCTGCGCACAGCGCATTCACGGCGGTGAGCACCCAGTGCTGGTAGTCCAGCGACGTGGTGGCGTTGATAACGGAGTCGAGGACCACCATGTCGTACAGGCCGTGCTGGGCAAGCCGCTTCTCGATGGTGCGGATCATCGACACGACGCCCTTGATGTCGACGGCGTATTTGCCGGGCGTGGTGCGGTAGGGCTCGTAGTCGTCTATGAGGTAGCCCTCGGGGCGCAGCTTCTTCGCGTAATCGCCGTGCCCTGCGCCGAAGTCGACCACCCGCATGTCGGGGCGCTGCCGCAGCCGAGGCAGGGCCAGCTTCTCCCACACCTCAGACTTGTAGGCCAGCTTCCCCTTCTTGCGCAGCGAGGTGTACTGGCGTAGCCGCTTGGGCTGCACGATGTGCTGGTTGTAGACGGGAGCCTGGTCCTCCAGGCCGGTCCAGTCGTACACGCCGTACTCGCCGGTGAGGTCGGCGACCAGCTGCGCGGCGTCCAGGGACGGGCAGGTCCAGGCGAGGACGTCGAAATGGTTCTTCGCGGCGACGACCGCGTACTCGGCGTTGAGGGCGATGCGGCCTTGGTCGTCGATGACGACGCTGCCCCACGCGCCGTGCCCGCCGGTCATGAATGAGATGGCCTGTTGGAACGGCTTGTTGCGGGACTCGGAGACCTCGATCGTCTGCCACGGGATCCACGACCACTCGCCGATGGGGCCGGGCTCCGCGTACACGACGCTCGCCTCGGTCTCGACCCTGTTGTGGAGGAGGTTGAACTGGATTTCGTCGGACAGGCGGACCTTGGTGCCCAGCATCACCGCCGGCGTGTGCGTCATGCCGAGCGCGGTCATGGCCTTGGTTCGCTGGTGGCCTGCGACCAGGGTGCCGTCGGCGTTGAGGATGACCGGCTTGACGATGCCGTGCCGACCGATGGACGCCTGCAGCCGCTGGAAGGCCTCTTCGGACAGGTGGCGCGGGTTGTAGTCGGCGGGCCGCAGGTCCTTGAGCGGGTACGCCTCGTAGAAGGTTGTCGTGGGGGCGTCGCTCATACGTCCTCGTTCTCCTCGTCCTCGTCGTCTTCGTCCTCCACACCCTCGTCCTCGTCGGCCTCGCCGGCGGGCTCGTCCTGGCCGAGTGCGGGCTCGACGGCTACGGCCGGGGCCTCGGCGGTCTCGGTGTGGGCCTCCTGCAGCAGGTGCCAGCCGAAGCCGAGGTCGGAACGGGACTCGCCGACGTACTTCTCGTAGATGGCGTTGAGGGTTTCCACCTCGGCCGCGGTGATCTGCACGCGGATGGTGGACCACTGCAGGTAACCCCACTGCAGGTACTCCAGCTTGGCCATGGACCCGGTGCCCGCACCGTCGGAGGGCAGGTCGATAGTGTCGGGCAGAGCCCGGTTGTCGAGGAGCTTGTCCAGGGCGTTCTGGTCGTAGCCGGTGCCGCCGAGGTCGGGCAGGTCCTCCAGGATGTCGGCCAGCAGCTCGCTGTCGTATCCGGCGAGGTCGGAGGTGCGGTTGTCGACGACGACGATGCGGGCCGCGTCCTCGTCGTTGACGTCGACCCACGTCGCGGCGATCTGCTCCCAGCCCAGCTCCTTGGTGGCGGCCCAGGTGTGGTTACCGGCCAGGATCTCGTTGGGGCGGCCGGTGTGCGTGCCGCGGTTGACGACGATGGCCTTGTACTGGCCGTTGACGCGCAGCGATTCGGCGATGGCGTCGACGTCGCCGGTGCGCGGGTTGCGGTAGTACGCCACCAGGTCGTCGATCGGCACCGCAAGCGGCAGCAGCGACTCGGGGATGTGGGCGGGCGCAGCACTCACAGCAGGAGCCCTTCGTGTAGGAGCGTGCCCCCGCGCCCTACGCCCGCCCACCTTAGAGGATCAGGCGCTCAGCAGCTCCAGCTGCTCCTGCGGTTCGGCGTCGGCGTCGGCGTCGGCGTCGGCGGCCAGCTTGCGAGCCGCGCGCAGCAGGTCTCGTGCTCGCGTCTCACCCTTGCCTATGTCGACGGCCCACTGAGGTGCTGTCAGCTTGGGCCGGTCGCCCAGCGCGTCGCGGGTGAGGGCGATCCGCTCCTCCTCGGTGCTGCACGCCTCGTACAGCACCGGCCAGGGTCTGCTGGTGTCCGGCTGCAGCGGGGGCCGCTGCCGCTGCTGGCGCTGCGGCCCGTCTCCATCGGCCGCCTCGTCCTGCTGCTCGGGCTGCTGTTGAGGGTCGGGCTGCTGCTGCTCGCTGTCGTCGGCCTGCTGTTCGGGCTGCTTGCCGGTGCTGTCTGCCGCTGCCGTCAGTGCTTCGGCCGATGCTGGTGCTGTCTCGGGTGCTGCCGCTGGCGCTGCCGCCGCTTCGGCCGGTGCTGCCGCTGCCCCGGGTGCTGCCGCAGGCGCGGACTCGGCCGCCGGTGCTGGTGCTGGCGTGTGCTGCGGTACAGGCTCGGGCTGTGGGAGCAGTAGTGCGCGCAGCTCCTGCATGCCCATCTCCAGGGCGACCATCTGCGCGAGCGGCGCGACGGTGGCGACCGCCCATCCTCCTGCGGTGCGGGGGGCGTTGGAGACGTTGAAGGCCCAGCTGACGAGGGTGAAGCCGACCGTGACCGTCCAGTACGGCCTGGTGGATCGGCGGGCTGCCAGGGCGCGGACGACGCCGATGGAGCCCAGGACGATCCCGCCGTCGACGAGGACGGGGAACATCCACGCGGAGTGCTCGGGGACGGCGTTGTCGACGGCGATGCGGTGCAGGGCCTCGTACGACAGGCGGAAGCCCACGGACTCGAACGCGGCGACTGTGGCAAGGAAGACGGCGGTGACCAGCACTCTGGTCGTCCTGGTGCGGCCGGGTGGCGCCGGCACGGTACGGTACGGATCAGGCACGGGAGGCTCGCTCTCCTGCTGCTTAGGCCCCCGTTGGTGTGTCCTCACCGTCGGGGGCCGTCTCGTTGTTGGGTTGTGCTGCCCACCGTAGCGGTGCTGTTGAGGTGCTGCACGAGCAACAGCAGTGCCACCGGCCGCTGTTGGTGCCGACGGCGGTGGCGGGGCTGGTGCTGGTGCTGGTGCTGGTCGCGGTGCTGCTGTCCGCATGTCAGGCGCTGCTGTCGCCGTCCAGGCCCAGCACCGCTGTATGGGTGCGGATGCGCAGGTACTTCTGGGCCGTGGTGTGCCCGTCCCAGCGAGCGCGGGCGTCGCCGGCGGGGACGCGCTGGACGTGGTCGAACAGCAGCAGGTCGCCGGGCTGGATCGGCCAGGTGAACTGCCAGCCCCCGGCGCGCAGGAACAACCTGTACCAGCCGTCGCCGGCGTCGGGCGCAGGAGCCAGCACGCTGGGGTGGAGGGCGGCGAGCCACGCGGCGAGGTGGTTGCGCTCCCGCAAGGCGGCGTTCATAGCCGCTTCGTGCTCCTCGACCAAGCGGCGCCCCATCGACTCAGCTGCATCCAGAACCTCGTGCGGCTGGATGGGCGCGCCCCAGGTGTCCGTGTCGGGGAAGACGCTCATGTGGTGCTCCTGTCGTCGGCGGGGAGGGCTGCCGCCGTGAGGCGCTGACTGTGCGGGGCGGAGGTGGGCTGGCCGAAGCGGTTGACGCACCGACGGCGGGCGGGGGCCCGGCAGGTGGGGCAGTCGACGTCGAGGACAGGCCGGGCTCCGGCGGCGAGTCGGCGGGTGAGGCCGCCGACCTTGGCGGCCAGGCCCGCCTGGCTGGCAATCAGGTGCTCGACGCCGGCGCGGAGCCGCGCGGCCTCGGCCTGTGAGAGGGCGCGGCGTTCGGTGTGGCCGATCAGGTGCCATATCTGGTCGACGGTCGGCCGGTCCCTCTCGGGGCGGGCCCGAGTCATCGGCCTCGCGCCCTGTCGGCTGCGGTCCAGCGCCGCAGCAGGGTGCGGCGCTGGTGGGGGGTGAGTTGCACAGTCCGGGTGTAGACGGACACGACGAGGGCGGCGGGCACGCACCAGGTGGGCCAGGGGTCCTCGGTGGAGGGCTCCATCTCGCCGACCGGTTCAACGGTGTAGAGGTCGCCGTACCAGTAGCGGGAGGCGTAGTAGCGCGCGTATTCGCGGTCGCTGGTGATGTAGACACGGTCGGGACGGCCGGTGGGCGGGTCGATGGCCTGGCCGTCGCCCGTAGTGGCGGTCAGGCCCTTGGCGCGGGCCTCGCAGACCTTGCAGCCCTTGACCACGTGCGGGGGGTGCGGAGTGATGAGGTCCCCGGGCTTGAGCCCGGGGACGCCTCCGTGGAAGTAGCGCAAGGGGGCCTCGCCTACCGGTTGTTGCAGCCGCAGATGCCCTGCGGAGTGCACCAGCCGTCGCACGAGTTGCACCAGACGGCACCGGGGTACGGCGGGGTGTGCTGCCCAGTGCGCGACTGGCCGTTGACCGCGACAGCAGCCTCTTTGAGCTGGGCGTAGTGCTCGGCCGCGTCAGGGTCGGGGGTGGACTGGTGGGCGGGGGCCATCACGGATCTCCGAAAAGGGGTGGTTGGACGAGGTCGGTCGCGTTCGGCCATGACCTTGTCCAACGGCCCGTAGCGTTCCCTCATGAGCCGTTCGAACAGCACGGGGTCGGCGGCGTGATCGGAGCGGTAGGTAGCGGTCACGTGTCTTCTCCTGAGTACGCGGAACCCGCCCGGCCTGTCGGCTTGGGCGGGTCCATTCGCGGGTGCGTGGAGCGGCGTCCCCGTGTGGCGCCGCATGGGCGGTGCCGGCGTCTGGCGGGTAGGGCGCGGGGGGGTTGCCACCCGCCAGACACCGTTGGGGGATGCCGCATGCCACGGCACTGCTGAGGGGCCGGTTCCGCGGCTGCAGCCGTTCCCGATCAGCGAGCAGAACGTACCACGTTCGAGTGTTGTGGCACATCTATTGGCAGTCGGGGCAGGTGACCTTGCGGTCGCTGCCGTGCTCCAGCCTGTCGACGGTCGGGGCCGGGTAGACGGCACAGGCCGTGGAGAAGTGATTGCGGTCCTCGGCATACCGGGCCGCATGGACAGTGCCGTTGGGCTCGACTGCGCGACGCGGGTACTCGGCGAGGGCGTCGGCGCTGGCCGGGTGCGAATCGGCCTGGTCGGCCCACAGGACGGCGCCGAAGCCGTAGCCGTCCAGGGCGTCGGTGCCGCAGGCGTCGGGCTCGTCGACGAGGAACAGCGCGTCCTGGTTGGCCTTGGTGCGAGCACCGAAGTCGGCGGCCTTCATGCGCCGCCAGTCGAGGCGGCCATTGCTGTCACTCACAGGGGTTCCCTTCGTTGGATGGGGTACGGCCCGCCCTCGGGGCGGGGGGCGGGCCGAATCGAATCAGACCGCGGCCGGGGCGGCGGCCTTCTTGGTCGGCGCCGTCGGCTTGGCGGGGACCTTGCGCCGCGCCGGGGCCTGCTGCTTGGGGGCGGTGGGCTTGGCCTGCGTCCTCTTGGCCGAGGCCTGCGGCTCGGGCGCGGCGGGCTCGGCCTGGGCGGCGAGGCTCTTGTGTTCCGCGTCGGGGTTCAGGGCGATCTCGCGGGCCTCGGCGTGCGCCTTGGCCTGCCGAAGGTTCCAGCGTGCCTTCTGGACCGCGTCGGCCACGCGGTCCAGCTGCTCCATCCGCTTACCGACCTCGCCCTCCAGGGCCAGGGCGAGCTTCATCGGGTCGGCCTTGGCCAGCTCCTCCAGCAGGCCCTGGATCTGCTCGATTCGGTCGATGGTCTTGCGTGTCGCGGCGCGCTCGCGCTGCCGCTCCTCGCGCTCCTCGGGGCTCATGTCCTCCACGAGCATGGCGACCGTCTGGCCCTGCTGCTGCTTGAGCGCGTACGCGAAGTGGACCAGTTCGTTGTCGCCGGCGAAGGCGCCCTTGGCCCACTTCTTCATCACCGCGGCCTGGTTGCCGGGCGTCAGCGCCGCGATCTGGACGGCGGCCTGGGTGCCGATCGCGCCCGAGTTGACGTGCTGTTGGACTTCCTCGGTCAGGTCAAGCAGCGCGAGGCGCAGCATCACGTACTGCGTGGATTTGCCGAACTCCTTGGCGAGGGCCTTCACCTTGGCGGCCTCGTCGTCGGCGTCCTTCCCCGTGGCGCCCTTCTGCTTGGCGTCTTCCTGCTCGGCGTCTTCCTGCTCATCGAGGATCCGGCGGAACGCCTTGGCTTCCTCCATCGGCGTCATGTCGGCGCGGTTGATGTTCTCGGCGACCGACCGCTTGAAACGCTCCAGGACGCTCAGGTCGTCGTCGGTGACGATGCAGTTGATGTGGGTCAGCTCGGCGATCTGGTGGGCGCGCCAGCGGCGCTCGCCCGCGACGATCTCGTAGCCGCTGGCCTCGGCGTCGCGGCGAACCTCGATCGGCTGCATGAGGCCGAACCGCTTGATGGACTCAGCGAGTTCCTGCAAGGCGTTGGGCTCGAAGTATTCGCGCGGCTGACGCTCGTTGCAGTGGATCTCACTGATGGGCAGGGACTGGATCGTCACGGCTTCACTCCAAGAGGCCTGGTGGGGAGGGGGGCGCTTCCCCCCTCCCAGTCCTCTTATTCTAGCTGCATTAGCGATCTTGGGCGACATTTTTTCGGGGAATTTCCGCAGGTCAGAGCATGCGACGAGGCGGGCACCGAGGGGTGCCCGCCTCGTCGAATGTGAGGGTCGTTCAGCTAGCCTGCTCCAGCGCCACCGCGTCGCTGCGCGGCTCGTCATGCGGTTCCCCGTCGACGACCACGGCCAGCGCGCGCAGTGCCGCCGCGGCCTCACCGACACTCAGAGAGCGGCGGCCGGACTGCTCGGCCTCCATCGCGCGTCTCCGAATGCGAGCCGGATCGATCGCCACTGCACTATCCCTCCCCTATAGCGGTCCCCCGCCTTCGATCTCCGCCACCCACCCCGCATCCCCCAAGGCGCCCAGCCCCCACCGGGCGCACACCTGACGGACTACCAGGTGGTATCGGCTGGCTGGACCTCGACAGCGTCGGCGGCGATACCGCTGCCGCTGGCCGGAACGGCCCAAGTAGTGTCCTGGGCGCCATCGCTGCCGCCATCACCGGCCTGAACCGCCCAGGTGGTGTCCTGAGCTTGGATCCGGCCCGGTTCGGCATGCCCCAGCCCCACGCCAACGAGGGCAGTCAGCACGAAAAGGGCGACGATCGAAGTAGCGCGGAGCGCACGATTGATAACCACTTGTTCCCCTGAGGTTTCATGGCCTTAGCTAACCGGGCAGCACTGGAAGACGGCGACTTCCGGCCACAACTGGCCAGCCAAGTTGCCATGTTCGCGCCACGCGCCCGTCATATGACACCATGTAACGGGTGTAATGGAAATGCAAGGCGAGTCCTCACCGTACTTTCACCAGACCTACAAGTCGGGGGTTGGAAAGGTGCCACAAGTTCCCGACCTGCCGGATCTGTCCGATGACATGGCGGCCGTCTATCAGCGCATACTGCATGGCGAGTCAGTGCCGCTTGGGACACCCGGGTTGGCTGAACTGCTGGCCGGCGGCCTAGTGGTAGCAAATCGCCTTGCAGGCCGGGACACCTACAACGCCATCGATCCGAGGTATGCAGCATTGCAGGTGACGCGACAGATCCATGCCCAAATAGCCGCTCTTTCGACATACACGGGCGCTCTGCCGGATTTGCTTGCCGCTCTCCAGGACCAATTCGAGGCGGCCAGACCACCGCACGACTCAATCCAGCACCTCAAGGGCCGTCATGTGATCAACGAGCACATCGACCAGGAGCACAAGGCTATCCGCGCCGAGATCCTCACCGCGCAACCTGGCCAACGCACCCGTGAGGATTTGGAGTACTCCTACGACCGCGACCGCGGTGCTCTTGAACAGGGCCTGTCCATGCGGACGCTGTACCACAGCTCAGTACGCCGCGTGCCCACGGTCGGCGACTGGGCCAAGGCCATAGCTGCTGCCGGAGGCGAGATCCGCACATTCAACGGCCGTTTCCCCCGCAGCATCATCTTCGACCGCCGCGTGGCCTTCGTTCCTGTGCACACCAGTGAGGACGAACCTCCCACAGACGAAGCCGTCAAGATCAGCGACCCACTGGTCGTTGCGCGGATCGCCTACTCCTTCGAGCTGTTCTGGGAGCGCGCCGAACCGTGGTACGGCGGAAGCCGCGGCGAGGAGGTGGGCCTCATGACGACACCCACCCAGCGGGCAATCCTGCGCGAGCTGTGCCTGGGGCGCACACAGGCACAGGCCGCAAAGAACCTCGGGATCGGCCCGGCCTGGATCAACGAGCAGCTGGGCCAGCTTCGCAGGAAGCTCGGCGTGCAGACCCTGAACGAGGTCATCTACTGGTGGGCGACATCGCCCGACCACGAGTTGCAGGACTGACACGGCCAGCGCACCCGTCTATGCGGCAAGTTCGGTGTGCCAAGACAGCGTGACTCGATCGTCCACATCACGCACCCCGCGCGCACGCGCGGGGTGGACCTGCACCTTCTGCAGCATCAGCACGACCAGGGACCTCTTGGATCGGTACGGGGCGTGCTCCCACCAGCGCGCCAAGTCCTCGACGCCGCCGAGCGGCACATACACCGCCTGCTCCAAGTACCGCAGCCGCGCCCGGCTGCTCTTCAGGCTGTCCCCGATACGCCGGTCGGCGGCGACGAAGGCGGTCCGCGAGAGCTGCCCCTTCTCATACGGCTCGGCAAGCTCGGCTCGCGACTTCTCCAGTTCCTTGATCCGATCGCGCACCTGGTCGGCCTCGGCCGCCATGCGCGCGCGGGCCGCCTCCAGCGAGGCCTGTGCACCCGGGCGCGCCAGCTCACCTAGAACGTGCTCGGCGACGTAATCCTCAAGCAGCGACGCGGTGACGCGGACCTTGCCGCATCCACCACGCCCCTCGAAGTTGGTCGGGCAACGGTAGGACGGCGTGCCCGCGCTCGTGCGACCACCGGTCAACTGCTGCGCGCACTGGCCGCATTCACCGAGGCCGCCCGTAAGCAGGTACTCGTAGTCGTCCTCGCGGGGCTGGCCACTTCGGCGGCTACCGAGCCGGCTGGGTCGGTTCTCCTGGAGCCACACGAACTCCTCAGGTTCGATCAGCCTCTCTCGGCCGGTCTCGCGCAGCTCGCCGGTCTCAGGGTCCCGCTCCAGGCCGGCGATCGCCGGATTGTCCAGCAGACGGCCGAGCGTCATGGTGGTCCACTCGCCGCCCATCGTCCCCCGGTGGCCCTCTGCCGTCATCCAGGCCGCAGCCTCGGCCTGCGTCTGTCCGGCCCGGATGCGACCAACCGCCTCACGTACGACTTGCCGCTCCTCAACGCGGACGCGCGTCAGCGCCTGGTTGTCGAAGCCGTACAAGCGCGGCATGCCACGTTCCCCATCACTCAGCGGCCCGCGGTCCATCGTGCCGCAGCGGGCCAATCCCCAACGCCTCCCACAGGGCGGCCGTCGGTATGCGAATCGTGCTGCCCATAGTCAGCGTCCGCACAGGGAACTGTCCCGCCTTGATCAGGTCATACGCCTTGTTGTGACCAATACCCAACGCGCGGGCTGCAGTCACGACGTTGACCGTTGCAGGCAGGGTCAGTACCTCTTCCAGGCTCATCCCGCGGTGGTCGGCCGGCGGAGTGCTCGTCGTCGCCATGTTCGTTGTCGCGTTCTCCCCCGCGCCAACCTGCGCACACCATACACGGGCAAAGGAGGGCTGTCCCGAGCAACATCGGTAACAATGAGCGCATCAAGTGATAAGCGAGCGTGGGGGTGGCTAAGTGTTCGAGGAAAAGACGTTCAAACGGTGCGCCTGCAAGGGGCCGTTGACGGACGAGGACGGTAAACCCGTCCTCGACGACGATGGCAACCAGAAGATCGGCTACCTGGAGCGCGCCTGCCCCCGACTCAAGGAACGCACCCACGGCTCGTGGTACTACCAAATCGAACTGGAGCGCGACGGTACTGGTAAACGCAAGCGGGCCCGCGAGGGCGGCTTCGCTACGCAGACCGAGGCCGCCGCCAAGGCCGAGGAAGTCTGGCGGGCCTCCAAGGCCGGGGTGAACGTCCTGTCGGACGAGACCGTCGCCGAGTTCCTGGCCCGCTGGCTGAAGAAGAAAAGGACCGAGCTGAAGCGGACCACCGCCCACGAGTACGAACGCGACATCGACCTGTACCTGGTACCGCACCTGGGCGCGCTCAAGATGCGGGACCTGCGTGCCCGCCACTGCCAGGGCCTGTTCGACTGGATCATCACCGACAACGAGCGCCGCGGGGAGCACCGGACCAAGGTCGCCGAACTCAAGGAGGCCGCCGACGCGGCGTCCGCCGCGTGGCGCGTGGCGCCGACCGGCACGCCGGAAGAGAAGGCCGAGCGGGCACGCTGTCGAGGGGTGTGGACAGCGGCCCGCGACGAGTACCTGGCCCAGCGGAAGAAGCTGAAGCGCATCACCGGCCCCGCGACCATGGTCAGCATCAAGGCCACCCTGTCCTCGGCGCTTGGCGACGCACTGAAGGAGGAGCTGATCGCCAAGAACTACGCGGCGCTCGTGACACTCCCAAAGGTGACCAAGCCGCGCGCGCTCGCTTGGACCGCTCCGCGCGTCGCCCGCTGGAAGCGCACCGGGGAGAAGCCGTCTCCAGTGATGGTGTGGACCCTGCAGCAGACGGCCGAGTTCCTGGACTTCATCGTCGCCGACCGCCACTTCCCCGCCTGGCACCTGGTCCTGTTCCATGGCCTGCGCCGCGGCGAGCTGGCCGCGCTCGCCTGGGACGAGGTGGACCTGGCCGAGGAGGTCATCCACATCACCGAGCAGCTGGTGTCGATCTCGTATGAGGTCCACGAGGACGACCCGAAGGCCGACAGCGTCCGGGACATCAAGCTCAACCGGGACTCGGTGATGCTGCTGAAGGCGTGGCACAAGAAGCAGGCCGCCGAGCGCCAGGAATGGGCGGAGGCCGGCGTGCCTGCGAACTCCGGCAACCGGATCTTCACCAAGGAGGACGGCTCGGCATACCACCCGCAGTTCTTCACCGACCGCTGGGACCGGCTGGTGGAGCTGTCCGGGCTGCCGCCGATCCGCCTCCACGACGGCCGCCACGAGGCGGCGAGCCTGGCGCTGGCCGCCGGCGTCGCCCCGAAGGCCGTGCAGGCGATGCTCGGGCACGCGTCCATGCGGATGACGACCGACACCTACCAGACGGTCCTGCCCGAGATGCACGCCGCGACCGCCTCGGCCTCCCTGGACCTCATCACCGCGTTCCGGAAGGCGGAGAAGGCGGAGAAGAAGACCGGGAAGAAGGCCGGAAAGAAGGCGAAGAAGAAGACCAAGCCACAGGCCAAGAAGGCGGCCTGACGGGACCTGGGACCAGTCTCGTCCGCGCACGGGCCCCAGCGTGGCCCCATCGAGGCACTTTCAAGATCGATAAAGGCACTGGTTTAAACCATCTAGTGATCAAGGAAAGCATAAAGGGCCAGGTCAGAAGCTATGACCTGGCCCTTTTCTGCGGAGCCGCCTTCGGGATTCGAACCCGAGACCTACGCATTACGAGTGCGTTGCTCTGGCCATCTGAGCTAAGGCGGCGCGCCGTCCGCACTATGGTGCGATCAGCAACGTCGGTAAGTCTACACAGTTTCGAGGGGTGCTCCGAACCAGCCCCGGGTGGTGGATCCGCGGGGCTGGTGACAGGGCTACGAGCAGCGCTTTCCCGTTGTCGGAGGGGTTCCGCGGAGCAGGTATGCGTCGATCGTGGAGTCGATGCAGGTGCTGCCGCGGCCGAAGGCGGTGTGGCCGTCGCCCTCGTAGGTGAGGAGGCGGGCCGAGGTGAGCTGGCGGGACAGGGACTGGGCCCAGCGGTACGGGGTCGCCGGGTCGCGGGTGGTGCCGACCACGACGATCGGGGCCGCGCCCTTCGCCTTGATGCGGTGCGGTGCGCCGGTGGGCTGCACCGGCCAGTACGCGCAGTTCAGGGAGGCCCAGGCGAGGCCCCTGCCGAAGACCGGGGATGCCTTCTCGAAGGACGGGAGCGCCTTCTCCACCTGTTCGGGGCCGGCGAAGGCACCCGGGAGGTCCAGGCAGTTCACGGCGGCGTTGGCGGACATCAGGTTCGTGTAGCGGCCGCCCGCGTCGCGCTCGTAGTAGCTGTCGGAGAGGACGAGCAGGCCCGCGCCGTCCTTCTCCTTCATCGCCGAGGTCAGCGCCTGGCGCAGCTGCGCCCATGCTCCCTGGTCGTACATCGCCGCGATCACGCCGGTGGTGGCGAGAGCCTCGCCGAGCTTGCGGCCGTCGGCGTCGCCGGTGGGGATGGGGTGCGCGTCCAGCTTCTTGAAGAAGGCGCTGAGGTTGTCGCCGACCTGGGCGGGCGTGGTGCCCTTGCGGCCGAGCGGGCAGTCGGAATGCCGCACGCAGTCCTTCGCGAAGGACTGGAACGCCGTCTCGAATCCCGCAGTCTGGTCCCGGTTCAACTGGCGGCTGCTCAGCGAGGGGTCCATCGCGCCGTCCAGCACGAGCCGGCCCACCCGGTCCGGGAAGAGTCCGGCGTACGTGGCCCCGAGGAACGTCCCGTACGACGCCCCCACATACGTCAGCTTCGAGTCCCCCAGCGCCGCCCGCAGGATGTCCATGTCGCGGGCCGCCTCGACGGTGGAGACGTGCCGCAGCAGCTCCGCCGAGTGCTTCCCGCAGCCCTCCGCGAAGTTCCGGTACGCGTCGACGAGTTCGTTCGTCTCCTTCTGGTTGTCGGGCGTGGTGTCCGTCTGTGTGTACGTGTCCATCTGCCGCCCGTCGAGGCATTCGACGGGCTCGCTGCGGGCGACGCCGCGCGGATCGACCGCGACCATGTCGTAGCGGGCGCGGACCTTCGCCGGGTAGCCGATACCGGCGTACTGCTGCAGGTACCCGATCGCCGAGCCGCCCGGCCCGCCCGGGTTCACCAGCAGTGAACCGAGCGGCTTGCCCTTGCCCGTGGCTTTCTTGCGGGCCACGGCGAGCCGTACGTCCCCGGCGTCCGGCCTGGCGTAGTCGAGCGGTGCCTTCATCGTGGCGCACTCGAAGCCCGGGACACCGCAGGTGCGCCAGCTCAGCTTCTGCCCGTAGTACGGCGAGAGAGCGGACGGTGTCGACTGCGGCAGCGCGGCCAGCACCGCCTCCGCCGCATTGCCGCCGGTGCTCGCGGTGCCTCCGGAGGAGCAGGCGGAGACGAGCAGCGCGGCCGCGGCGAGGAGGGTGGCTGCGGTTCTGGGACGACAGGGACGGGAGCTGCGCCTGATGTACATCACGCGAGCGTAACTCTGCGCAGTGGTCCAGGTGCTGTCCGTGCACACCGTGGCCCGTATGAATTACGCCGTCAACTTCCCGTTGATCACCGGGCCGGTCAGCCCGCTCTGAGCGCCATCGTCATCGCCTCCACCGCCAGCAGCGGGGCCACATTGCGGTCAAGGGCCTCGCGGCAGGCGGCGATCGCCTCGATACGGCGGAGGGTGGACTCGGGCGAGCTGCCGCGGGCAAGGCGCTCCAGGGTGTCCTCGGCGTCCGCGTTGGCGATGGCCACACGGGTGCCGAGCTGGAGGGCCAGGACGTCGCGATAGAAGCCGGTGAGGTCGGTCAGGGCGAGGTCGAGGCTGTCGCGCTGCGTACGCGTTCTGCGCCGCTTCTGCTTGTCCTCCAGGTCCTTCATCACGCCCGCCGTGCCGCGCGGCATCCGGCCGCCCTGGGACGCACCCATGGCCGCCTTCAGCTCCTCGGTCTCCTTGCCGTCCCGCTCCTCGGCGAGCTGTTTGGCGTCCTCGGCGGCCGCGTCGACGAGCTCCTGGGCGGCCTTGAGGCAGCCGCCGACGTCCTCGACGCGGAGCGGGAGCTTCAGCACGGCGGAGCGGCGCTCGCGGGCGGCCGGGTCGGTGGCCAGGCGGCGGGCCCGGTCGACATGCCCCTGCGTGGCGCGCGCCGCCGCGGCGGCCACGGGCGGTTCGATGCCTTCGCGCCGTACGAGCATGTCGGCGACGGCGTCCACCGAAGGTGTGAGCAGGTTCAGATGCCGGCAACGGGAACGGATCGTGGGCAGGACGTCCTCGATGGAGGGCGCGCAGAGCATCCAGACCGTACGCGGGGCGGGCTCCTCCACCGCCTTCAGCACAGCGTTGGCCGACTTCTCGTTCAGCCGCTCGGCGTCCTCGACGAGGATGACCTGCCAGCGGCCGTTGGCCGGCGACGTGAAGGACTTGCGGACGGTGTCGCGCATGTCGTCGGCGAGGATCTGCGTGCCGACGGCGGCGACGGTCGTGACGTCCGCGTGCGTGCCGACGAGGGCGGTGTGGCATCCGTCGCAGAACCCGCAGCCCGGGACTCCGCCGAGCGCACGGTCGGGACTGATGCACTGCAGCGCTGCGGCGAACGCCCGCGCCGCCTGGGTGCGCCCCGCCCCCGGCGGCCCCGTGAACAGCCAGGCGTGCGTCATCTTCGACGCCTCGGGCGGCGGTGCATCGGTGGCGGCCGCGGTGACCAGCGCATCGGCGTCCCGGGCAGCGGCGCCGAGCTGCTCGGCCACCTTCTCCTGGCCGACGAGGTCGTCCCAGACAGTCATGCGCTCACCCCGCCCTTTCGTCACGTTTCACGTTGCGGGATCCATTGTGCGGGGCGGCACTGACAACGGCGGACGAGCAACCGGTGCCGCCCGGCCGGGAAGGCCGGGCCGGCCAGATCCACGCCCCGGCGCGAAAGCGCAGAGCAACGAGCCTGCCGGCCTCATGCCGCCGGCTGCCGCGCCCGGGCGCCGACGCCGGACGAGCCCGACCCAGGCCCCGGCGACCGCAGCGGGCAACGGGCCGACCGGCCTCAGCCCCGCCGCCCCCGACCGCGCCGCCCCCGGTCCGCGCCGTCGTCGTACCCGTCGTCACGCGGACCGAGCAGTTCGTCCGCCAGCGTCGGCAGGTCGTCCAACGGCGTCTCCTCGGCCCAGTCCGAGCGCGCCCGCCGCCGCGGCTCGCCCTCGGCGTCGACCTGAGGCATCTCCCGCGTACGGTCCTCGGCGCCCTCCGGCCGCGCGCCCGCGCGCTCGTCCCGGAAGAGCCCCGGCGGCACCCGATGCGCAGGATCCTCGCCCCGCACGGGAGGCAGCAGCGCGGTCTCGTCCTCGGCGCCGGAGGGCACCGGAGGCAGCACAGCCGTCTCGTCGGCCGCTCCCGGCACGACCGGCGGCAGCACAGCCGTCTCCTCCGCCGCCCCAGCGGGAGCCGGCGGCTGCGGCAGCTTCGCCGTCACCTCGGACTCGGACTCACGGGCCGGACGGTCACCGGTCTGCGCGGCGTCCTGCTTCTGCTCGCGCACCGGCCGCAGCACGGCCGTGTCCTCCACCGGCCCGCCCGACGCGTTCGTCGGCGTCACCGCGGGTGCCGCCGGCCGCCTGGGGCCCGCCTCCGCGGCGGCCGCGGCCTGCTCGGCGAGCCGCCTGGCCTCCTCGGCCCGCAGCAGCGCCTCCTCGGCCTTGCGCTGCTTCTCCAGGCGCCGCGCCTCGGCCTCGGCGTGCAGCCGGGCCTCCTCCTCGGCCTGCTTGCGCCGCCGGTCCTCCTCGGCCTTGCGGCGGGCCTCCTCCTCGGCGCGCGCCTTCTCCTCCGCGAGGAGCCGTGCCTGCTCCTCCTCGGCGCGGCGGCGGGCCTCCTCGGCGCGCTGCCGGGCCTCCTCCGCCTGCCGTTCGGCCTCGCGGCGCTGCGCCTCCTCCAGCTCGCGCCGCTTGCGCTCCTCCTCCTCGGCGCGCAGCCGCTCGAGCTGTTCCTGGCGCTCGCGCTCCAGCCGCTCCTCCTCGGCCTTGCGCGCGGCCTCCTCCTCGGCCTTGCGGCGGGCCTCCTCCTCGGCCTTCTTCCGCGCCTCTTCCTGGGCCTTCACCTCGGCCTCGGACAGCGGCAGCATCTGGTCGAGCCGGTGCCGTACGACGGTGGTGACGGCCTCGGGCTCCTGGCCAGCGTCCACCACGAGGTACCGCCCGGGGTCGGCCGCGGCCAGCGTGAGGAAACCGGACCGCACGCGCGCGTGGAACTCGGCCGGCTCCGACTCCAGCCGGTCCGGCGCCTCGGTGAACCGCTCGCGGGCGATGTCCGGCGAGACGTCGAGGAGCACGGTCAGATGCGGTACGAGTCCGTTGGTCGCCCAGCGGTTGATGCGGGCGATCTCGGTCGGGGACAGGTCGCGGCCCGCCCCCTGGTAGGCCACCGAGGAGTCGATGTAGCGGTCGGAGACGACCACCGCGCCCCGCTCCAGAGCGGGCCTGACCACGGTGTCCACGTGTTCCGCGCGGTCCGCCGCGTACAGCAGCGCCTCCGCCCGGTGGGACAGCCCCGCGCTCGACACGTCCAGCAGGATCGACCGCAGCCGCTTGCCCACCGGCGTGGCCCCCGGCTCGCGCGTCAGCACGACCTCGTGGCCCTTGCCGCGGATCCACTCGGCGAGCGCCTCGGCCTGCGTGGACTTGCCGGCCCCGTCGCCGCCCTCCAGGGCGATGAAGAAACCGGAGGCCGTGGGCGTCTGCACCGGGTCGTCGCCGCCCAGCAGCGCGTCCCGCAGGTCGTGCCGCAGCGGCACACCCGAGCGGTCGTCGACCTTGGCCAGGACCAGCGCGGCCACCGGCAGCAGCAGCGCGCCGACCAGCATCAGCGTGAACGCGGCGCCGCCGTGCGCGAACACGAACTTGCCGTTCTCAAGCCGATGCGGCCCGATCCCCGCCGCCACCACGGGCGCGATCACGGCGCCGAGCGCCACACACACGCGTACGACCGCGTGCAGGTGCTCCGTCGTGCGCGTCCGCCGGTAGTCCTCGGCCTCCTGGTCGAGCAGGGTGTGTCCGGTGTTGGCGGCCACACCCGCGCCGATACCGGCCAGCGCGACGATCAGCATGACCGTGGTGACGTCCGGGACGAGCCCGGCGGCCAGCAGCGCGACGCCGGTGAAGGCGATCGCCAGCGCGAGCAGCCGGCGCCGCGACAGGGTCGGCAGCACAGAAGGCGCCGTACGGATGCCGACGACGACACCGCCCGTCAGCGCGAGCACCAGCAGCCCGTACGTCACCGGGCCGCCGCCCAGGTCCTTGGCGTGCAGCACGCAGACGGCGACGGCCGCGGAGATCGCACCCGCGACGGCGGCGGCCGAGAGCACCAGCAGCGGGATGGCGCCCGTGCGGCCCTTGTCCACGCCCGTGCCCGTCTTGGGGCGGCGCAGCCCCTCGAGCGGCGACCGCGCGCGCGGGGTGCGCGTGTCGGGCAGCTCCAGGAAGGTCACCACGGACAGGGACGCGGCGAACAGCCCGGCGGCCACATACGAGGCGAGGGCCGCCTGGTGCTGGTCGAACCAGTCGAGCCCGGCGCCGAGCAGGTTGTTGAGCAGCCCCGCGACGACGAGCGCGGCAGCCGCCAGGGGAATCGCCACGAAACTCGTACGCAGCGACAGGCGGCGCAGAGCGTCCATGTGGTCCGGCAGCGGTCGTACCGTCGCGCCCTCCGGGGGCGGGGCCGGCAGCAGGGCGGGCGCCGCGCTCTCGCGGCACACCGTCCAGAAGCGCTCGGCGACTCCGGTGACGAAGGCCGTGACCAGCAGGGCGGCCAGCGCGCTGTCGGGCGTCCAGTCGATCCACAGCGGCGCGACGATGAGCGCGGCGACCCGGACACCGTCGGCGCCGACCATGGTCCAGCGGCGGTCGAGCGGGCCCTCCTGCGAGGTCAGCGAGGTCAGCGGCCCGAGGAGGACGGCCCCGAAGAGCAGCGTCGCCAGGATGCGCACTCCGAAAACGGTCGCCACTGCGAACGCCACGCCCCGGTACCCACCGCCGAACGAGCCCTCGCTGATCGCCGCCTGGAGTGCGAGGAGCACCAGCACCAGGAGGGCCAGGGTGTCCCCGACTCCGCCCACGAGCTGTGCGCTCCACAGCCGCCGCAGCTGCGGTCGGCGCAGCAGGGCGCGGACGGCGCGCTCGCGGGAGTCCGCAACAAGGGCGTCGTCGGGGGCCGGCTGGTGGGCCGTTGGCTGCTCGGCTCGCGTCATGCTTTCAGCCTATCGGGACCGACTGACAGCCCGCGGCGCGCGTCCGAACGTGCGCACGCCCCGACACCAAAGCGATATCGGGGCGTTCGTTTTGCGAAGCGTCCGTGGAGGAAGACGCCTCGGCTCAGTCGTCCGACGCCGTCTTCGAAGCCGTCGCCTTCTTCGCGGCGGTCTTCTTGGCGGCGGTCGTCTTGGCCGCGGTCGTTTTCTTCGCGGCCGTCGTCTTCTTCGCAGCCGTCTTCTTGGCGGCCGTGGCCTTCTTGGCCGGTGCCTTCTTCGCGGGCGCCTTCTTCGCCGTCTTCTTGGCGGGCGCCTTCGCCCGCTTCTCGGCGAGCAGTTCGAAGCCGCGCTCCGGGGTGATCGTCTCGACGCTGTCGCCGGAGCGCAGTGTCGCGTTGGTCTCCCCGTCGGTGACGTACGGCCCGAAGCGGCCGTCCTTGACGACGACCGGCTTCTCGCTGACCGGGTCGGTGCCCAGCTCCTTCAGCGGCGGCTTGGCGGCCGCACGCCCCCGCTGCTTGGGCTGGGAGTAGATCTCCAGCGCCTCTTCGAGCGTGATCGTGAAGAGCTGGTCCTCGGTCTGCAGCGAACGCGAGTCCGTGCCCTTCTTCAGGTACGGCCCGTAGCGCCCGTTCTGCGCGGTGATCTCCTGGCCCTCGGCATCGGCGCCGACGACGCGCGGCAGCGACATCAGCCGGAGCGCGTCCTCGAGCGTCACCGTGTCCAGCGACATCGACTTGAACAGCGAGGCCGTGCGCGGCTTGACGGCGTTCTTGCCGGTCTTCGGGGTGCCCTCGGGGAGCACCTCGGTGACGTACGGGCCGTAGCGGCCGTCCCGGGCGATGATCTGGTGGCCCGTCTGCGGGTCGGCACCGAGCTCGAAGTCGCCGCTCGGCTTGGCGAGCAGCTCCTCGGCGAGCTCCACGCTCAGCTCGTCCGGGGCCAGGTCCTCGGGCACGTCCGCCCGCTGGTGGCCCTCGGCGTCCTTCTCTCCGCGCTCGATGTACGGGCCGTAGCGCCCGACCCTGAGCACGATGCCGCTGCCCACCGGGAACGACGACACCTCGCGCGCGTCGATCGCTCCCAGGTCGGTCACCAGCTCCTTGAGGCCGCCGAGGTGGTCCCCGTCGCCGTTGCCGGCGTCGGCCGCGGTGCCGTTGGTGGCGCCCTCGCCGAAGTAGAACCGCTTCAGCCACGGCACGGCCTGCGCCTCACCGCGCGCGATGCGGTCGAGGTCGTCCTCCATCTTGGCGGTGAAGTCGTAGTCGACGAGCCGCCCGAAGTGCTTCTCCAGGAGGTTGACCACGGCGAAGGACAGGAAGGACGGGACGAGTGCCGTGCCCTTCTTGAACACATATCCGCGGTCGAGGATCGTGCCGATGATCGACGCGTACGTCGACGGGCGGCCGATCTCGCGCTCTTCGAGCTCCTTGACCAGGCTGGCCTCGGTGTAGCGGGCCGGGGGCTTGGTGGCGTGCCCGTCGACCGTGATCTCCTCGGCGCTGAGCCGGTCGCCCTCGGCGACCTGCGGCAGCCGGCGCTCGCGGTCGTCCAGCTCGGCGTTCGGGTCGTCGGCACCCTCGACGTAGGCCTTCAGGAAGCCGTGGAAGGTGATCGTCTTGCCGGACGCGCTGAACTCGACGTCCCGCCCGTCGGCGGCCAGGCCACCGATCTTCACCGTGACGGAGTTACCGGTCGCGTCCTTCATCTGGGAGGCGACGGTCCGCTTCCAGATCAGCTCGTAGAGCCGGAACTGGTCGCCGGTCAGGCCGGTCTCGGCAGGGGTGCGGAAACGATCACCCGAGGGGCGGATCGCCTCGTGCGCCTCCTGCGCGTTCTTGACCTTTCCGGCGTACGTCCGCGGGCTCGACGGCAGGTAGTCGGCGCCGTACAGCTGCGTGACCTGGGCGCGGGCGGCGGCCACGGCGGTGTCGCTGAGCGTCGTGGAGTCCGTACGCATGTAGGTGATGTAGCCGTTCTCGTACAGCTTCTGCGCGACCTGCATGGTGGCCTTCGCGCCGAAGCCGAGCTTGCGGCTCGCCTCCTGCTGCAGCGTCGTCGTACGGAACGGGGCGTACGGCGAGCGGCGGTACGGCTTGGACTCGACCGACCGCACCGAGAACTGCGTGTCCTCCAGGGCGGCGGCGAGGGCGCGGGCGTTCGCCTCGTCGAGGTGGAGGGTGTTCGCGCTCTTGAGTTGTCCCAGGGAGTCGAAGTCGCGGCCCTGCGCGACTCGCCTGCCGTCGACGGTCTGCAGGCGGGCGACCAGCGACGACGGGTCCGACGAATCTCCCGCGCGGCCGGTCGCGAAGGTGCCCGTCAGGTCCCAGTACTCAGCAGAACGAAACGCGATGCGCTCGCGTTCCCGCTCCACGACGAGTCGCGTGGCGACCGACTGGACACGGCCGGCGGACAGCCGGGGCATGACCTTCTTCCACAGGACCGGCGAGACCTCGTAGCCGTAGAGGCGGTCGAGGATGCGGCGGGTCTCCTGGGCGTCGACCATGCGCTTGTTGAGGTCGCGCGGGTTGGCGACGGCGTCGCGGATCGCGTCCTTGGTGATCTCGTGGAACACCATGCGCTTGACCGGGACCTTGGGCTTCAGCACCTCCAGGAGGTGCCACGCGATGGCCTCGCCCTCGCGGTCCTCATCGGTGGCGAGGAAGAGCTCGTCGGAGTCGGCGAGCAGGTCCTTGAGCTTCTTGACCTGGGCCCTCTTGTCAGCGTTGACCACATAGATGGGCTGGAAGTCGTGTTCGACGTCCACACCGAGGCGGCGGACCTCGCCGGTGTACTTCTCCGGCACCTCCGCGGCGCCGTTGGGAAGGTCGCGGATGTGCCCGACGCTCGCCTCGACGATGTAGCCGGGGCCGAGGTAGCCCTTGATCGTCTTCGCCTTGGCAGGCGACTCGACGATGACGAGTCGGCGGCCGCCGTGTGCGGTCTCGCTGGTCGGGGACAACTTCGCTCTTCTCTCCGGTCGACGCTGGGGCCTCCCCGGGGTTCTTGGTCCCGAGGGCGGGTCATGGTGACGCTGCGGAGTGTGACGGTACATCCCGCCCCCGTGTCAAACGGGAAAAGCCCGCAACGGCCACTCGAACGGTAACCCGACTACCGCCATTCCTGCCGCCCGGAGTACCCACCGGCCTTTTCGAGCCTGTCCGGAGGATCACCTCTCAATTGCCGGAGCCGCAGCTCCGGGGCCGCTTTCAGACCCGGGTGAAGCACCAGGTTCCGACGGCCAGCGCGATCACCGAGGCAAGACTCGCGAGAGTCGCCGATGCGACGGGGTTCACACCGTGGGCAACGGGCTCACCGTGCCGTACCCGGGTCACGGTCCATGCCAGCAGCGCCCCTCCGAACAGGGCGAACACCACTCCCGCGAAGATCGCCGGTCCGCTCTCCATGGTTTGCCGTGCCCCTTTTCTCCCGTTCGCGAGTGCCCAGCCCAGGGAGACTGACACGCGCGGACGGCGCACAGGCGAACCCGGGGTGAACGGGAAGCCGACGGACCTCTCGACTCACCCGGGCTCTCGCCCGACTCTCACCGGCGGCCCCAGCCGTCCCGTCCGCCACACAGCAGCACACGATGCGCTCGGGCCCCGGCACCCAGGTCGACTCGAATTAGTTGCTGCACAGCTTGTGCCGGCACAGCTTGTTCGAGTTGTCGACGACCTTCTCGCAGCCCATTTTTTCGGGGGCACGAACGGCCCCAATGACCGACCCGCAAATCCGTGCCCGCGTCCCGAAAACGGCCCACTTCGCCGCCCCCGCCCCTACGCCGGTTCAAGGAACCCCTGCTCCACCAGCAGCCTGATCTGCGCCGGTGTGCGGTCGCGCAGCAACACCGGATCCTCGCCGACCAGTTGGGCGATCGCGTCCAGGATGCGGCCCGCGCTCAGCGAGCCGTCGCACACGCCCGCGAAGCCCGCGCCGACCGTGTCCACCTTGGTGGCCCGGCGCATCCCGCGGTGCTGGCGCAGCACGACGTGCTCCGGGTCCTCGGCGCCGGGCAGCCCGACCTGCTCCTGCACGACCTCGGCGACGAGCTTGAAGTGCCCTGCGAGCAGCGCCGCGTCGTCGTGCGCCCGCAGATAGTCGAGGCGGTCGAAGTGCGCCCGTACCGTGTCGCCCAGCGGCTGCTCGACCGCGTGCGGCCACTCCTCCACGGTGATGGAGGGCACGGCGGCCGTCGTCTTCCGCAGGGTGATCCAGCCGAAGCCGACGGCCTTCACCTTGCGCGCCTCGAACTCGTCCAGCCACGCGTCGTACCGCGCCTGGTACTCGGCCGGGTCCCCACGGTGGTCCCCGGCGTCCCTGAGCCACAACTCGGCGTACTGCGTGACGTCCTGGACCTCACGCTGCACGATCCACGCGTCGCACCCGCGCGGCACCCACGACCTGAGCCTGTCCTGCCAGTCCTCCCCCTCCACGTGCTGCCAGTTGGCGAGGAACTGCGCGAACCCGCCCTCGTTCAGCCGCTCCCCCGCCTGCTGAACGAGCGTGCGGCACAGATCGTCCCCGCCCATCCCGCCGTCCCGGTACGTCAGCCGCGCGCCCGGCGAGATCACGAAGGGCGGGTTCGACACGATCAGGTCGTACTTCTCGTCGTCGCGCACCGGCTCGAACAGCGAGCCTTCCCGGAGATCGGCCGCCGGGGCGCCGGACAGCGCCAGCGTCAGCGCGGTGATGTGCAACGCGCGCGGGTTGAGATCGGTCGCCGTCACGCGCGTGGCGTGCTGCGCGGCGTGCAGCGCCTGGATGCCGGAGCCGGTGCCGAGGTCGAGGGCGGCGGAGACGGGCGTACGGACGGTGACGCCCGCGAGGGTCGTGGACGCACCGCCGACGCCCAGGACGACGCCCTCCTCACGGCTGCCGATACCACCGGCGCCGCCGACCGCACACCCCAGGTCCGACACGATGAACCAGTCCTCGCCGCCGGGCCCGCCGTACGGCCGTACATCCACGGTCGCGGCCACGTTGTCCTCGGAGGCTCCGCCGACCCGCACCAGCCAGCCGCTCTCCAGGCACGCCTCGACCGGCAGGACGTCAGCCACGCGCGCGTGCAGCACCGGCTGCTGCAGCAGGAACAGCCGTACGAGCACCTCCAGCGGAGTGTCCCCACGGGTCGCCCGGAGGGCGGGCACGGTCTCGCTGCGCGCCAGCGCCGCGTACGCGGGGGCGCCGAGCAGCTCGAGCAGCCCGTCGGCGGTGAAGGACGCCCCCAGGAGGGCGTCCCGCAGGCGTGCGGCGACGTCGGAAGGGCCGGAAGCAGGGGCAGCGGGCAGGGCGGGCAGACCGGAGATACTCACGCCCCCATTGTGGCGGGGACGAGGGGTCGGCTGCAGCTCCGGCTCAGCTCGCCGTCGCCGCAGGGGACGCGGACGCGCTCTTGCAGCTGGCCTGCTTGGCCATCGCCTTGCCGACGTCGCCCGCCTCGAGGGTCTTGAGGGCGTCGTTGCCACTCGTGCTCAGCTTGTCCAGCGAGGTCGCGATGCCCTTGAGGCCGTCGGCGAACTTGGCCTGGTCCTTGATGTCGAGCGCGTCGACCTTCGACTTCAGAGCGGTGTACGACGCGGCGATGCCGTCGAGCTCCTTGACCGCGTCCGTCTGCTTCTTCGCACCGTTGTCGACATCGGGCGCCCCGGCCTTCTGGACCGCGTCGCCGATCGCCTTGTAGGCATCCGACATGTCCTGGAAGGCCTGCGCGTCGGTCTTCCGGACCTGTTCCGGTGTGCTGTTGTCCGAGGTCTCCTTCTGGATCGCGGCATTGGCGGCCTCGATCTTCTTGGCCTGCGGCTGCACCGCGTCGCAGACCTGCTTGGCCCAGGCGTCCAGCTTGTCGTTGCCGTTGTCGCTGGTGCATCCCGACAGCGCCAGTACCAGTACCGCACCGCCGGACAGTGCGGCCGCGAGCTTCTTGTTCACCGGATTGGTCCCTTCCATGGCTCTCGGCCCCGGAACATACACGCCGGGCGGGCGTCGGCCGCATGCCGAACGACGACTATGACACCTTTTGTCACTACTTGCACCAGGCGAGAGAAGGCTCACGGTGAGGGTGTGAACGCACGGGACGGGCGGGCGACGCGTCAACACGCGCCTCCCGCCCGTCCCTTGAAGCCGGGCCTCGTAAGACCGCCTACGAAACCACCGCAGGATCGGCCGACTTGGCCACTCGCTCCTTCTTGTCGTCCTCGTCGCCCACGGCGATCCCGCGCCGCTTGGAGACGTAGACCGCCCCGACGATGACAACCAGGGCGACGACCGCGATCGCGATCCGTACCCCGAGGTTCTTGTCCTCGCCGTAGCTGAACTTGATGACCGCGGGCGCGATGAGCAGCGACACCAGGTTCATCACCTTCAGCAGCGGGTTGATCGCGGGACCCGCGGTGTCCTTGAAGGGGTCGCCGACCGTGTCGCCGATCACCGTGGCGGCATGGGCCTCGCTGCCCTTTCCGCCGTGGTGGCCGTCCTCGACGAGCTTCTTGGCGTTGTCCCAGGCGCCACCGGAGTTGGCGAGGAACACCGCCATGAGCGTGCCCGTGCCGATCGCGCCGGCCAGGTACGCGCCGAGCGCGCCGACACCGAGCGTGAACCCGATGAAGATTGGCGCCATCACCGCGAGCAGACCGGGCGTCGTGAGCTCCCGCAGAGCGTCCTTGGTGCAGATGTCGACGACGCGCCCGTACTCGGGCTTCTCGGTGTAGTCCATGATCCCGGGGTGCTCGCGGAACTGCCGCCGCACCTCGTAGACCACGGAACCCGCCGACCGCGACACCGCATTGATCGCCAGCCCCGAGAAGAGGAAGACGACCGCCGCGCCCGCGATGAGACCGACGAGGTTGTTGGGCTGCGAGATGTCCATCATCAGACTCATCGGCGCACCCGCTCCGAAGAGCTTCTCGCCGACGTCCTGCGCGCCGGTCGTGATCGCGTCACGGTACGACCCGAAGAGCGCCGACGCCGCCAGGACGGCGGTGGCGATGGCGATGCCCTTGGTGATGGCCTTGGTGGTGTTGCCGACCGCGTCCAGGTTGGTGAGCACCTGGGCGCCGGCGCCTGTGACGTCGCCGGACATCTCGGCGATGCCCTGCGCGTTGTCGGAGACCGGACCGAAGGTGTCCATCGCGACGATCACTCCGACGGTGGTGAGCAGGCCGGTACCGGCCAGCGCCACCGCGAACAGCGCGAGCATGATCGACGTGCCGCCGAGCAGGAAGGCCCCGTAGACGCCGAGGCCGATCAGCAGGGCGGTGTAGACGGCCGATTCCAGACCCACCGAGATACCGGCGAGGACGACGGTGGCCGGGCCGGTCAGCGAGGTCTTGCCGATGTCCATGACAGGACGGCGGTTGGTCTCGGTGAAGTAGCCGGTCAGCTGCTGGATCACAGCGGCCAGCACGATGCCGATCGCCACCGCGACGACCGCGAGGATCCGCGGGTCGCCGTCCTTGGCCCTGATGGCGGCATCGGTGACGCCGTCGAGGTCCGAGTACTTGGACGGGAGATAGATGAAGACGGCCGCCGCCACCAGCACGAGCGAGATCGCCGCGGAGATGAAGAAGCCCCGGTTGATCGCGGTCATGCCACTGCGGTCGGCCCGGCGCGGGGCGACCGCGAAGATGCCGATCATGGCGGTGACGACACCGATCGCGGGCACGATCAGCGGGAAGGCCAGTCCGGAGTCGCCGAAGGCCACCTTGCCGAGGATCAGCGCGGCGACCAGGGTCACGGCGTACGACTCGAAGAGGTCGGCCGCCATGCCCGCACAGTCGCCGACGTTGTCGCCCACGTTGTCGGCGATGGTCGCGGCATTGCGCGGGTCGTCCTCCGGAATGCCCTGCTCGACCTTGCCGACCAGGTCGGCGCCGACGTCGGCGGCCTTGGTGAAGATGCCGCCGCCGACACGCATGAACATGGCGATCAGGGCGGCCCCGAGGCCGAAGCCTTCGAGCACTTTCGGCGCGTCGGCCGCGTACACCAGCACCACGCAGGAGGCGCCCAGCAGACCGAGCCCCACTGTGAACATGCCGACGACGCCGCCCGTACGGAAAGCGATCTTCATGGCTTTGTGCGAGACGGCGGTGAGATCCTTTTCCGGCTCACCCTCCGCCGGGGTCGCTTCCCGGGCCGCCGCGGCGACACGGACATTGCTGCGCACGGCGAGCCACATACCGATATAGCCGGTGGCTGCCGAGAACGCCGCGCCGATCAGAAAGAAGATCGATCGTCCGGCGCGCTGATTCCAGTCGTCCGCGGGCAGCAGCATGAGCAGGAAGAACACGACCACGGCGAATACGCCGAGCGTGCGCAGCTGCCGGGCCAGATAGGCGTTCGCACCTTCCTGGACCGCTCCTGCGATCTCCTTCATGCTGTCGGTGCCCTCGCCCGCCGCGAGCACCTGGCGCACCAGGATGCCTGCGACCACGAGCGCGGCCAGCGCGACGACCCCAATGAGCGTCACGATGATCCGGTTGTCGTCCGTCAGTACTGCGGCTGCGAGGGTTGTGGGGTGGTCAAACTGATGAGGGGTAGAAAGCCCCGCCATTCGTCCTCCTTGACGCTTGGGCTGAGCTCAAGATGTGGACGGATTCTAGGTACCCGGCACCTGATCAAAACAGAGCACGGTAAACGGAATTGGCCTTCACATGCTCTTCAGCAAATGATCGACGTCACGCCACAGAACCCGAAAGAGGTAATGCCTCAAAGGCATTGACGCCTGCATTGACGCTTGATCAAATTATCGGGTGATTGATCGTGAATTCATTCACGAATTCCGGGGAGCGGCCGGAAAAACACCAAGGGCCCTGCTCAGCAGGGCCCTTGGACGTCGTACGAGGGTGAGGTCAGGGGAGCACCGCGGCGGGCGGTGTGGTCGGCCAGGTCATGCGGATCAGCCCGCCGTGCGCGCCGGCGGTCACCTCCACGTCGTCGACGAGGCCGCTGATGACCGCGAGGCCCATCTCGTCCTCCTCGGTCTCCACGTCCTCACCCGCCGAGCCCGGCGCCCCGTCTCCCGGGGACGAACGCGGTGCCTCGTCGCCGACCTCGATGGAGAACTGTTTCTCCTCCTCGACCAGCTGCACCTTCACCGGCGCCGTGATCCCGGCGCTCTGATGCAGTCCGACGGCACGGCTGCAGGCCTCGCCGACGGCGAGTCTGACCTCGTCGAGGACGGCCTCGTCCACTCCGGCCCTGCGCGCCACCGCTGCCGCCACCAGTCGGGCGGTCCTGACGTGCTCGGGCAGCGCGCTGAAGCGGAGTTCAACGGTGGCCATGCATCCCCCTCGGAACTTCGGGCGTGCTGTCGGGGGACCGGGCTGCCGAAAGCCCGGACCCCCTTGATGGAACTTCTTCCGTCCCGGGAGCGGTCCTTTCCCGCTCCGTGGGGCGGTGATCAGTCGGTGGCCGCCACCGCTTCCTCGACCGAGGTGTGGATCGGGAACACCTTGGTGAGGCCGGTAATGCGGAAGATCTTCAGAATGCGCTCCTGGTTGCAGACCAGGCGCAGCGAGCCCTCATGGGCACGCACCCGCTTCAGGCCGCCGACCAGCACGCCGAGCCCGGTGGAGTCGAGGAAGTCGACGCCCTCCATGTCTACGACGAGGTGGAAACTCCCGTCGTTCACCAGCTCGACCAGCTGCTCGCGCAGCTTGGGCGCGGTATATACGTCGATTTCTCCACCGACCTCGACGACCGTACGATCGCCGACGGTACGGGTCGACAGGGACAGGTCCACGGATCCTCCAGCACCTTGCTACTCGAGCGGTCGCCCCTCGGGACACCTCGGCAGAGCCCCCGGAACGGTTCGCCAGCCGCGATGGCATTCAATCACTTACGGCAGACGTGCACGACGCCTTGGTCCCATTGTCCGCCACGCCAGTGACACACTCGGTGCCGATGGCCAAGAATCACCGATCCGATCGATCCCCGACGGACCCCGTGTCCCGGCTCGCACCGGGCACGATCCTGGGCCGGCTCGCCTCCGGGCCGAGCCGGGCTTCGCGCATCACTCATACGGAGCACTTGCCCCCGCGCGAGGGCCGCCATGCCGTCTGGCCTGACCGGATTCGCTCGGAAGTCATCGCCGCGGTGCAGGCAGCCGGCATCGAACACCCCTGGGCCCACCAGGCACGGGCCGCCGAGCACGCGCTGGACGGCGACTCGGTGGTCGTCGCCACGGGCACGGCGTCCGGCAAGTCCCTGGCGTACCTCGTCCCGGTGTTCTCGACGCTCCTGGACGGCTCCGAGGCCCCGAACGGCCGCGGCGCCACCGCCCTCTACCTGGCCCCCACGAAGGCTCTTGCGGCAGATCAGTGCCGTTCCGTGAAGGAACTTTCACAACCTCTGGGAAATGCCGTACGCCCCGCGGTGTACGACGGAGACACTCCGTTCGAGGAACGCGAATGGGTCCGCCAGTACGCCAACTACGTCCTGACCAACCCGGACATGCTGCACCGGGGCATACTCCCGTCCCACCCCCGCTGGTCCTCCTTCCTGAAGTCGCTGAAGTACGTCGTCATCGACGAGTGCCACACCTACCGCGGTGTCTTCGGCTCGCACGTCGCCCAGGTGCTGCGCCGTCTGCGCCGCCTCTGCGCCCGTTACGGCGCCTCTCCGGTCTTCCTCCTGGCCTCCGCGACCGCCGCCGAGCCCTCGGTCGCCGCCCGCCGCCTGACCGGCCTCCCGGTGGTCGAGGTGGCCGACGACGCCTCACCGCGCGGTGAACTGGTGTTCGCCCTCTGGGAGCCCCCACTCACGGAGCTGCAGGGCGAGAAGGGCGCCCCCGTCCGCCGTACCGCCACCGCCGAGACGGCCGACCTGCTGACCGACCTCGCCGTGCAGGGCGTCCGCTCGGTCGCCTTCGTGCGCTCCCGGCGCGGCGCCGAGCTGATCTCGGTGATCGCCCAGGAACGCCTCGCCGAGGTCGACCGCTCCCTGGCCCGGCGTGTCGCGGCGTACCGCGGCGGCTATCTCCCCGAGGAGCGCCGCGCCCTCGAACAGGCCCTGCACTCCGGTGAACTCCTCGGCCTCGCCGCGACCACCGCGCTCGAACTCGGCATCGACGTCTCCGGGTTGGACGCCGTGGTGATCGCGGGCTATCCGGGCACGCGCGCGTCCCTGTGGCAGCAGGCGGGCCGCGCGGGCCGCTCCGGACAAGGCGCCCTGGCAGTCCTGGTCGCCCGCGACGACCCCCTGGACACCTTCCTGGTCCACCACCCCGAAGCCCTGTTCGACCAGCCCGTGGAGTCCACGGTCCTCGACCCCGACAATCCGTACGTCCTGGCCCCGCACCTGTGCGCGGCTGCCGCGGAACTGCCGTTGACCGACGAGGACTTCGAGCTCTTCGGTCCCGCCTGCGAGGAACTGCTGCCGCAGCTGGAGGCCGCGAAGCTGCTCCGCCGCCGGACGAAGGCCTGGCACTGGACGCGCCGGGAGCGGGCCGCCGACCTGACCGACATCCGCGGCGAGGGCGGCCGGCCGGTCCAGGTCGTCGAGTCCGGCACGGGCCGCCTGCTCGGCACGGTCGACGCGGGCGCCGCCCACACGACCGTCCACGAGGGCGCGGTCCACCTCCACCAGGGCCGCACCTACCTCGTACGCTCTCTGGACCTGGAGGACTCGGTCGCCCTCGTCGAGGAGGCCAGCCCGTCGTATTCGACGGTCGCCCGCGACACGACATCCATCACCGTCCTGGATACGGACACCGAGATCCCCTGGGGCGACGGGCGCCTGTGCTACGGCTCCGTCGAGGTCACCAACCAAGTGGTCTCCTTCCTGCGTCGTCGGCTCATCACCGGTGAAGTGCTCGGCGAGACAAAACTCGACCTGCCCCCTCGTACGCTGCGCACGCGCGCGGTGTGGTGGACCGTCACCGAGGACCAGCTGGACGAGGCCCGGATCAACCCGGAGATCCTCGGCGGCGCCCTGCACGCCGCCGAGCACGCGTCGATCGGCATGCTGCCCCTCTTCGCGACCTGCGACCGCTGGGACATCGGCGGGGTCTCCGTCCCGCTGCACCCCGACACCCTCCTCCCGACGGTCTTCGTCTACGACGGCCACCCGGGCGGTGCGGGATTCGCCGAGCGCGCCTTCCACACCGCCCGCGCCTGGCTCACCGCCACCCGCCAGGCCATCGCCTCCTGCGAGTGCGAGGCCGGCTGCCCGTCCTGCATCCAGTCCCCCAAGTGCGGCAACGGCAACGATCCGCTGCACAAGAGGGGGGCGGTGCGGCTGCTCACGGTGCTGTTGCGGGGTGCGCCGGAGGAGAAGGCCGGGGAAGAGCCGGTGGCGGGGGCGCCTGCGGCACCGGCCCCGCAGGCCCCGCCCGCGCCCTGACCTCCGTCGCGAACGGCCCCCGTCCCGACGCCGCCGTCACGTCCGAGATCTCGCCGACGATCACGCACCGCACGAGCCGAGTGCCCTGTGCCCGGGCCACCCGGCCGGCCCGGGTACAGGCCGCCGCGGTGCCGTCCGCCCAGTGGTCCGCCGCCGCGAGAGCCGCGAGGTCCGCACCGCCGGCCGCACGGTGCCGGACCACGACGGCCTGCCCCAGGGCGAGCACGGCACCGAACACCACGCACAGCACGGCGATCGCACCGACGCTCCAGACGGTGGCGGAACCACGGTCCCCGCCCCGGGCGACGGCCCACCGGCGCCCGAAGAAGCCGCCGGTCACGGCCCCACCCCCACGGTCTCCTCCGCCGCGGCCACGGCCTCCTCCCGTACGTCGAAGGGCAGACCGCGCAGCACCGGCGGCCTGGCCACCACGGCCACACGGACCTGGTCCCCCTCCCGGTCGACCGTTACCTTCGCGCCGCGCGGGGCCGCCGCACGGGCCACCTGGACGACCTTGTCGCCCGGGTCCTGCCGGGCCGCCGCACGCGCCCCGGTCCGCGCCGCGTCCACGCACTGGATCTGTGCGGCCACGACCAGCAGCCCCCACACCAGCGCCATCGCGAACATCACCAGCACGGGCAGCACCATGGCCGACTCCGCCGTCACGAACCCCCTGTCGCCGCCCTGCTCACATCTGCGCATCGAGTGCCCGCTTCACGATGCCCTGCAGCTCCTCGCTGACCTGCCCGCTGGTCACCACCTTGTAGAGGACGACGGCGAACGCCACCGCCGCCACGATCCCCATCGCGTACTCCGAAGTGACCATCCCCGCGTCCCTCCGCGCCGCACGCGCCCTGCACACCAGGGCACGCAGCCGCGCCCGTACCGCCTTGCACATCTCAACCCCCGTAAGGATCAGTCCTGTTGACCACGTGCCGTTCGACACCGGCTACTCACTGCTCGGCCACCCCTCAGGTGCCGTCCTCGCCCGCTCCCGTCATCCACCACCCCCTCCCAGCACCCCACCCGCGAGCCCGATCACCACGGGCAGCACGCCGACCGTGATGAACGCGGGCAGGAAACACAGACCCACCGGTGCGGTGACCATGACGGCCGCCCGCCGGGCCCGTGCCGTCGCGGTGCGGGACCGGTCGGCGCGGACGTCCGCCGCGAGCCGTGCGACCGGTGTGGCGGCGGGGAGTCCGGACACGTCGGCCCGTTCCAGCAGCCGGGCCAGGGCTCCGGCGCCCGGCAGCGCGGCCAGCCGCCGCCAGGCCTCGGCCGGTTCGCCGCCGAGCCGCACCTCTGCCGCACCCCGCGCCAGCGCGTCCCCGACGGGGCCGCCCAGGGCCTCGCCCACGGCCTGCGCCGCGACCACGGGCCCGGCACCGGCAGCGATGCACGCGGCCACCAGATCGGCCGAGAGCGGGAGTTGACGGGCCGCCTCGGCCGGGTCGTAAGCCTCCGCACCGCTCCCGGCCGCCTGCCGTCCACGCCACCGCCACAGCCCGCCCGCGACGGCCAGCCCCAGCACGACACCGACGAGGCCGCCGACCAGCACCCACCCGGCGCACACCACCCCCACCGCGGGCAGCCACCGCCGCGCGGCCTCCCGTACCTCGAAGCGCGGCCTGGCCTGCATCGCCTCGCCGTCGGCCACCAGCTCGGCCAGCCGCCTCCGCACTCTCCGCGCACGCCGTACGGCCCCGAGCCGGCGCAGCAGCCACCCGAGGACGAGCAACATCCCCACGGCCGCCCCCAGCCTGTGGACAACTTCCGTGCTCACGCCGCCTCCGCTCCCCGCACGATCCGCATCGCCCACCACATCCCGAGGCCTTCCAGCAGACCGCCGACCAGCAGGCAGCCCAGCCCGGCTCCGGTGTGCAGCAGCACATGCAGGGGGTCGGCCCCGAGGGCGGTCCCCAGGGCGAGGCCCAGAGCGGGCAGCCCCGCGAGCATCACCGCCGTGGACTTCGCTCCCGCCAACTGGGCGCGCAGATCCGCGCGTTGGTCCCGCTCCGCCCGCAACGCCCCTTCGAGCCGGTCGAGTCCGGCTGCGAGGCCGGCGCCCTGGTCCACGGCCACCCGCCAGCACGCCGCGAGGCCCAGCAGCCCCTCCGCGCCCGGTTGCCGTGCCGCCATCGCGAGCGCGCCCGGTACGTCGCCGCCGAACCGCGCCGCCGCCAGCACCGCGGCCTGCGCGCCCCCGAGCCCGCCGGAGTCCCGCGCGGCACCCGGCAGCGCCTGTCCCGGCTGCCGCCCGGCCCGCACCTCCCCGGCCAGGGCCGCGCACAGAGCGATCACCGCGTCCCCGCGGCGCTCCCGGGCCCGCCGGGCCTCCCCGGCCAGCCGTACCCGCCGCAGCAACGGCACCCCGGCCGCCCCCGCGACGACCGGCAGCACCGACGCACCCAGCAGTGCCAGCACCACCCCGACGGCCGGCGCCCACCACTCGGGCCGCAGCCGCCCGCGGATCCGCCGCAGTCCCCCCGTCACCTCCCGCCAGGCCGGAGGTCCGGTGCCCACCACCCCGCCGCCCGCGAGCAACAGCTGCGCCCGTCGCGCTCCGGAGTGCCATCCGCCCATCAGCAGGGCCGCCGCACCGACACACAGCACGGCCGCCCCCATCGCCGTCTCACCCATGACGTCCCCCTTCGAAGGACTCGCTGTCGAGCAGCCCCCTCAGCCGCTCCCAACCCGGCTCGTGCACGAACGCCTCCGCGCCCCACCGCAGCGCCGGCACCGTCCGCACCAGCCCCGACGGGTCCCGCTCCAGTACGTGCACCTCGGCAATCCGCCGCCGCCCGGCCCGGTCCCGCACGAGATGCAGGACCACCGCCAGCGCCGCCGCCAACTGGCTGTGCAGGGCGGCCCGGTCGAGCCCGGCCGCCGTACCGAGCGCCTCCAGACGGGCCGGTACGTCGGTGGCGGCATTGGCGTGCACGGTGCCGCAGCCGCCCTCGTGGCCGGTGTTCAACGCGGCCAGCAGATGCACCACTTCGGGCCCGCGCACCTCGCCCACGACCAGCCGGTCCGGCCGCATCCGCAGCGCCTGCCGCACCAGGTCCTGGAGCGAGACGAGGCCCGCTCCCTCCTGGTTGGCGGGTCTGGTCTCCAGCCGTACGACGTGCGGATGGTCCGGCCGCAGCTCCGCCGAGTCCTCGGCGAGCACGATCCGCTCACCGCGCCCGACCAGCCCCAGCAACGCGCTCAGCAACGTCGTCTTGCCACAGCCGGTCGCGCCACTGACAACGAACGACAGCCGCGCCTCGATCAGCGCCCGCAGCACGCGGTCCCCGCCCGGCGGCACCGTGCCCGCCGCGACCAGCTCGTCGAGCGTGAACGCCCGCGACCGTACGACCCGCAGCGACAGACACGTACAACCCACGGCCACCGGCGGCAGCACCGCATGCAGCCGCGTCCCGTCGGGCAGCCGGGCATCGACCCATGGCCGCGCGTCGTCGAGCCGCCGCCCGGCCACCGCGGCCAGGCGCTGCGCGAGACGTCGTACGGCGGCCGTGTCCGGGAAGGAGACCGAGGTCAGCTCCAGTCCGCCGCCCCGGTCCACCCAGACCCGGTCCGGGGCCGATACCAGCACGTCGGTCACCGACGGATCGGCGAGCAGCGGTTCCAGCGGCCCGCTGCCGACCAGTTCGGACCGCAACTGCTCGGCCGCACCGAGGACTTCGGCGTCCCCCAGGACCCGCCCCTGCTCCCGCAAGGCCTGCGCCACGCGCGCGGGTGTCGGCTCGGCCCCGCTCTCGACCAGCCACTGCCGTACGCCGTCCAGCAGCCCTGAGGGCATGTCCGAAGCAACGGCCGCCGATGCCGAGCCGTCGCCCGGCCGCCACACCGCCCTGGATGCTCCCCGCACCGAGCCGCCCGCCCCTTCGCCTGCCGAATACGTGCTCACGCGCTCCTCGCCTCCGTCAGCGCCCGCTCCCAGAACTCCTTGCAGAAGCGCGCCAGGGGCCCGCGGCCGTCGGCGGCGGGCGGCGTCCTGCCCTCCCCCGGGCGCAGCAGCCCCGACTCCACGGGCAGTTCACCGGCCAGGGGCAGTCCGAGCAGCCGGGCCACCTCCCGGTCGTCGAGTCCGGGCGCGTACGGCCCTCGTACCGCGACCCGCAGGTCGCGCAGGACCATGCCGACGGCGGACGCCACCCGCCCGGCCGCAGCGACGGCGCGCAGCTCGCCGGGGGCGACCAGGAGGCCGAGATCGAGCTGGGCGAGGGCCTCGGCGACCCCGTCGTCGATGCGGCGCGGCAGGTCGACGACCACGGTGCCGCCCCGCCGTCTGGCCGCGGCGAGCACCGCCCGTACGGCCTGGGCCGGGACGGCGATGCGGTCGCCGCGGTCCCAGCTGAGCACCCGCAGAGAGTGGAGCTGCGGCAGCGACTCCTCCAGGGCGCCGCCGCCGACCCGCCCACGGGAGGCGGCGAAGGCGGGCCAGCGCAGCCCCTCGGCGCTCTCGCCGCCGAGCAGTACGTCGAGTCCACCGCCCAGTGGATCGGCGTCCACGAGCAGGGTGCGCAGCCCCTCGCGTGCGGAGGTGACGGCAAGGGCGCACGCGAGCGTGGACGCTCCGGACCCGCCGCGGCCCCCGATGACGCCCACCGTGAGGGCGGGCCGGCCCACGCCCTCGGCCACATCGGCGATGCGGTCGACCAGCCACTGCTCCCCGTCGGGCAGCATCAGGACGTGGTCGGCGCCGATCTCGACGGCCCGGCGCCAGACCCCGGAGTCGTCCTGGTCGCGGCCGACCAGCACCACTCCTCGTCTGCGTGCGGCCCCGCGCACCCGCCGCGCGGCGTCGTCGCCGACCAGGACGAGCGGTGCGGCCTCCCAGCCGCCCGCGCGCTCCGGCACCGAGTGGTGGACCTCGGGTGTCGCTCCTGCCGCGGCGCACAGGCGCAGCAGGTCGTCGAGGAGTTCGACGTCCTCCGTGACGATCAGTGGTCCGGCCTGCCGCCCCGAGGCGGCGGGCGGCGGTTCGTGTGTGACGGCTCCGGCCACGGTCTTGGTCCCCCTTCGCTGCATCTCTCGCGCAGCCCCTGCGGCCCCGCGATTCCCAAACGTGTGAAGAACCGGCAACCGGTCTCCATATGAACGGCCGATACGAACCGGCCAAACCCGCCCGACAAACCGGAACCGGCTCTGAACTCGGCGCGAGCGGGACGCGTTTGAATCACGGTGCAGCGATCCCGGAAATCGTGTGGATCTTGGTCGATAACTGTGGACAAGTCGGCTGTTGTGAATAACGCCGTCACCCATACCGGTGACCCCTGTGCCAACCCGTGCGCGACTTCCACAGAGCAGCCTGACGGCTACGCACAGTGACGGATCACGGGCATGCGGAAGACGCGGCTGCAGCCGCCTCATGACGGCCGTACGGCCGCGCCAGGAAGAGGAAGAAGAGGGAAAACCCGTCCGGACATGCGACGACCCCCACCGGGGGGGAGAGTGGGGGTCGTCTCCACGGCCGACTCGGGGGGGGAGGAGCCGGACCGGGTTAGCACGGTCGCGAACGATCCGTGACTTCCATGGTGTACCCGAGACCCTTCTCAGGCAAACCCACGCGCCCCACCTTACGCCGAATGGGCTGCGCCTATGCTCGGGGCGTGGAAAACCACTCCTTGCCCCGCACAGCGGCCTTCTTTGACCTGGACAAGACGGTCATTGCGAAGTCGAGCACGCTCACGTTCAGCAAGTCGTTCTACCAAGGCGGACTGATCAACCGCAGGGCCGCCTTGCGTACCGCATATGCCCAGTTCGTCTTCCTCGTCGGCGGCATGGACCACGACCAGATGGAGCGGACGCGCGAGTACCTGTCCGCGCTCGTCCGCGGCTGGAACGTCCAGCAGGTCAAGGAGATCGTCGCCGAGACCCTGCACGACCTGATCGACCCGATCATCTACGACGAAGCCGCCTCCCTCATCGAGGAGCACCACACCGCCGGCCGCGACGTCGTCATCGTGTCGACGTCGGGTGCCGAGGTGGTGGAGCCGATCGGCGAACTCCTCGGCGCCGACCGGGTGGTGGCGACCCGCATGGTCGTGGGCGAGGACGGCTGCTTCACCGGCGAGGTGGAGTACTACGCGTACGGCCCGACGAAGGCCGAGGCGATCAAGGAGCTGGCCCGGTCCGAGGGGTACGACCTCGAGCGCTGCTACGCCTACAGCGACTCGGTCACCGACCTGCCGATGCTGCAGGAAGTGGGCCATCCGCACGCCGTGAACCCGGACCGGACGCTGCGGCGCGAGGCGCTCGCGCGTGGGTGGCCGATTCTCGATTTCCATCGGCCGGTCCGGCTCAAGCAGCGGATCCCGACATTCTCCGTACCGCCCCGTCCGGCCCTCGTCGCGGTCGCGGCAATAGGCGCCGCGGCGGCCACAGCGGGCCTCGTCTGGTACGCCAGCCGCCGCCGGGCGGCGATCGTCTGACCTGCCGATTCGCCGACACCAAGACCGCGTTCGAGATGTCGTCGCCCGTTTACAGCCTATTTGAGACTAAAAGTAAAGAAGTACAGCCAGGGGTTCCGCTTGCTTCGGACCTGGAGTACAAAGGGGTTAACGGCCCGCGAGACCAAGGACATCCGAAAGGATCACCTTAATAACGCATTTGGCCCCACGGACCGAAGCATGAACACCGGGCACCCACGCGACGTCGACCCGTCGATTACGGGCCAGCCACACCAGGTGACGGGCAGAGTTCCCGACCTGATGGGCAACATATCGAGGACGCTTGGTAACTGGGTGAGCATGCCAGCGGCGGTACGAATCCTCGTACCGCCGCAACCCTTTTCCCGGACTTTTTACGCCGCCCCGCGCTGCAGCGCCTCACACACGGCCGTCGACTCGCGCACACCCAGCTCGACCGCCCTGCCGCAGTGGGCGATCCAGGCGGCCATGCCGTCCGGCGTACCGGAGACATACCCCTCCAGCGCCGCCAGATAGGCCGCGCGCCCCAGCTCGGCATGGCCGACCTCGGCCGGGCAGACGGACTTCGGGTCGAGGCCGCTGCCCACCAGGACGATGCGCTCGGCCGTACGCGCGACCAGGCCGTTGTGGGACGTGAAGGGGCGCAGCGCGAGGAGTTCGCCGTGGACGACGGCGGCCGTCACCAGGGCGGGCGCGGAGCTGCCGGTGATGATCAGCTCCGCCAGGCCGTCCAGCCGGCCGTGCACCTCGTCCGCGCCCGGCAGCAGCAGCTCGACCAGCGGCTCGTCGACGGACTCGCCCGCCAGCCGCGGCCGCCCGACCTCCTCGCCCTTGCTCGCGGCCGCCACCAGGTGCAGCCGGGCCAGCACCCTCAGGGGCGACTGCCGCCACACGGACAGCAGTTGGCCCGCCTCCGCGGTCAGCCTCAGGGCCGCGCCCATCACGCGCGCGTCGTCGTCACCGCTGAAGTCGGTGCGCCGACGCACCTCCTCCAGGGCCCAGTCGGCGCCGGACAGCGCCGCCGAACCGCGGGCACCGCGCAGCGCGGCCTCGGAGGTGATCTCGTTGCTGCGGCGCCGCATGACCCGGTGCCCGTAGACCCGGTCCACGGCCTTGCGCACGGATTCCACGGACTCGGCCACCCCGGGCAGCGAGCCCAGGGCCGCGAGCGGATCGGCGTTCGCGCCTGTCGTACTCATGAGTACGACCCTAGCCACCCCAGGGGCACGCCCCACGAATGAGTGGTCTTCTTCACGCCCACCTGCCACATACAGCTACCACCCGACTACCCTTCGTGAACATGAAAATTGCTTTCGTCGGGAAGGGCGGCAGCGGCAAGACGACCCTGTCCTCCCTGTTCATCCGCCATCTCGCAGCCACCGGAGCGCCGGTCGTCGCCATGGATGCGGACATCAACCAGCACCTGGGCGCCGCGCTGGGCCTGGACGAGGCGGAGGCCGCCGCGCTGCCGGCGATGGGCGACCGGCTGCCGCTGATCAAGGACTATCTGCGCGGCTGCAACCCGCGCATTACCTCCGCCGAGGCGATGATCAAAACCACCCCGCCCGGCGAGGGCTCGCGGCTGCTGCGGGTGTGCGAGGACAACCCGGTCTACGACGCCTGCGCCCGGCCGGTGGAACTCGACGGCGGCGCCGTCCGTCTGATGGTCACCGGCCCCTTCACGGACGCCGACCTGGGGGTCGCCTGCTACCACTCCAAGACGGGAGCGGTGGAGTTGTGCCTGAACCATCTGGTGGACGGGCAGGGCGAGTACGTCGTGGTGGACATGACGGCGGGCTCGGACTCGTTCGCCTCCGGCATGTTCACCCGCTTCGACATCACGTTCCTCGTCGCCGAGCCGACCCGGAAGGGGGTCTCCGTCTATCGCCAGTACAAGGAGTACGCCCGCGACTACGGCGTCGTCCTGAAGGTCGTCGGCAACAAGGTGCAGGGGCAGGACGACCTCGACTTCCTGCGCGCCGAGGTCGGGGACGACCTGTTGATGACCGTCGGGCACTCGGACTGGGTGCGCGCCATGGAGAAGGGCCGCCCGCCCCGGTTCGAGCTCCTGGAGGACGCCAACCGCCGTGCCCTGCGCGCCCTTCAGGTCGCTGCGGACGCGACGTACGAGCTGCGCGACCGGGAGCGCTACACGCGCCAGATGGTGCACTTCCACCTGAAGAACGCGGCCTCGTGGGGCAACGCGCGCACGGGGGCCGACCTGGCGGCGCAGGTCGACCCCGGGTTCGTGCTCGGTGAGGGCGTCAGCGCCTCTGCGTGACGGCTACCCCTTGGCGGCCGGCGCCCCGGGTACGCCCTTCGGGGCCGGGGCGGGGTGGCCCGACAGGAAGGACGCCCAGCCCTGCTCGGGGGCCTGGCCGACATTCAGGGTGCGCAGCTTCTGCAGGGTCTGCGGGTCCTGGGCGTCCAGCCAGTCGGCCAGTTGGTGGAAGGACACGCAGCGCACGTCGGGCTTGTTGCAGACCTTCTCGATGACCTCGTCGAGGGCCCGCATATAGGTGCCGCCGTTCCAGGACTCGAAGTGGTTGCCGATGACCAGGGGTGCGCGGTTGCCCTGGTAGGCGCGGCGGAAGCCCTTGAGCAGGCCGTCGCGCATCTGGTCGCCCCAGTAGTCGAACTTGTCGGGGTCGCCCTGGGTCTGCGTGCCGGACTGGTTGACCATGAAGTTGTAGTCCATGGTGAGCTGCTCGTAGGGGTGTCCGGGGAAGGGCACGAGCTGCATCGACAGGTCCCACAGCCCTTCCCTCTTCTTCGGCCAGACCTGGTCGTTGACTCCGCTGGTGTCGTAGCGGAAGCCCAGCCGGCTCGCGGCTTTGACGAAGTTCTTCTGGCCCTCCAGACAGGGCGTGCGCGCGCCGATGAGCTCCTTGTCGTAGTCGAAGGGCAGCGGGGCCGCCCTGTCCATGCCGGAGTTGGTCCTCCAGCTCTTCACGAACTTCTTGGCCTGCGCGATCTCGCTCATCCACTGTGCGACCGACCACTGGCCGACCCCGCCGTTCGGGCCGCAGAAGTGGCCGTTGAAGTGGGTGCCGATCTCGTTGCCCTCCAGCCACGCCAGACGCAGCTGCTGCACGGTGTCGGCGATGCCCTTCTCGTCGTTGAAGCCGATGTCCGAGCTGCCCGGTGAGTGTTCCGGGGGCTTGTAGAGGTCGCGCTTCTCCTCCGGCAGCATGTACACGCCGCTGAGGAAGTACGTCATGGTCGCGTGGTTGGCCTTGGAGAGCTTGCGGAAGTGGGAGAACAGCTTCTGGCTGTCCTCGCCCGCGCCGTCCCAGGAGAAGACGACGAACTGCGGGGGCTTCTGGCCGGGCCGCAGACGCTCGGGTCTGGGCAGGTACGGCTGGGCTCCGGTGTACGCGGTGGAGCCGTCGCCGATCAGGCGGACCGCGCTCCCCGCCACGTGGGCCGGACGGGCCTTCTGCGGACCGAGCGCACCCGCCTTGGAACCGTTGGAGCCGATCGCACAGCCGGCGACCCACGCGCCACAGGACACGGTGATCACGACGCCCACGGCGATCCTCTGGGTGGCGGTCATGTTCCGCTCACCTTCTTCCTTCTCGACAAGGCCGCCAAGGTCGCACGGGACCGAGAAGGAATTAGTACGACAAGCCGATGAAATGACCGCTTCACTCATTGGAGTGATTTATTACCCCATTTGCCAGGAAAGTCTATGCCTGGCCTTTACTCTGAATTACGATCCATTTACCGAGCGTTGATTCATCCCGCCGCTGCACGCCGTGACCCACGGCCGCGACCGACCCCCGCTCATCGACGGGGACGACCTGATCCGCGACCGCGCTGCCCGGAGGAGACGGGAAACATGTCAGCCTGCGCCCCCACCCGCGCCACCGACTCGAGTCGCACCAAGTGCGACCACCAGCCCCACAGCCCCCCGCCGAACCCAGACCGCCGCTTCCACATCGCGGGCGCCGACCTGTCGGCCTCGGTCGCGGTCTTCCTGATCGCCCTCCCGCTGTCCCTGGGCATCGCCCTCGCCACCGGCGCCCCGCTCCAGGCCGGTCTGGTGGCCGCCGGGGTCGGCGGGCTCGTCGCCGGCCGGATCGGCGGCTGTCCGCTCCAGGTCAGCGGCCCCGCCGCGGGGCTCACGGTCGTCACCGCCGACCTCATCCACCGCTACGGCTGGCGTACGACCTGTGCCGTCACGGTCCTCGCCGGACTCGCCCAACTCGGCCTCGGCTGCCTGCGGGTGGCACGCACCGCGCTCGCCGTCAGCCCCGCCATCGTGCACGGCATGCTCGCCGGAATCGGCGTCACCATCGCCGTCGCCCAGCTGCACATCGTCCTCGGCGGCACCCCGCAGAGCTCCGTCCTCGCCAACCTCCGGGCCCTGCCCGCCCAGTTGGCGAACCTGCACCCCGCCGCCGTGACCGTCAGCCTGCTGACCCTGACCCTGCTGCTGCTCTGGCCGCGGATCCCCGGCCGGGCCGGACACCTGTTGCGCCGGATCCCGGCCGCGCTCGTCGCCGTGGCAGGCGCCACCGCGGCCGCCTCGCTCTCGGGGTTCGGCGTGCCCAAGGTCGACCTCCCCTCCTGGAGCAGCCACGCCCTGGCCGGTCTCCCCGAGGGCCCGGCGCTCGGCCTGACCGCGGCCGTGCTCACCACCACGCTGGTGTGCAGCGTGCAGTCGCTGCTCGGTGCGGTCGCCGTGGACAAGCTGGTGGCCGCAAGACCCGGCCTGACCGCCCGCGTCGGACGCGCCGACCTGGACCGCGAACTCCTCGGGCAGGGCGCCGCCAACATCGTCTCCGGCACACTCGGCGGACTGCCGGTCGCAGGCGTCGCCGTAAGAAGTTCGGCGAATGTGAACGCGGGTGCGGTGAGCCGGAACTCCACGATGCTGCACGGCGTTCTCGTAGTAGTCGCCGCGCTGCTGATGGTCCCGCTCCTGGAGCTCATCCCGCTCGCCTCGCTCGCCGCCCTGGTGATGGCCGTCGGCATCCAGATGGTGTCCCTGCACCACATCCGCACGGTGACCCGCCACCGAGAAGTGCTGGTGTACGCCGTCACCACACTCGGCGTGGTGTTCCTCGGCGTCCTGGAGGGCGTGACCCTCGGGATCGCCGTGGCCGTCGCCGTCGCCATGAACCGCCTCGCCCGCACCCGCATCACGCACGAGGAGAAGGAAGGAGTCCATCACGTACATGTCCGAGGGCAGTTGACGTTCCTCGCGGTGCCACGGCTCAGTCGGACCCTGCATCTCGTACCCCAAGGCGCCCACGCCGTCGTGGAGTTGGACGGGTCGTTCATGGACCACGCGGCGTACGAGTCCCTGCAGGACTGGCAGAACACGCACACCGCACAGGGCGGCTCCGCCGAGCTGACCGGCCGCCGAGCCGGTACCAGAGCCCTCACCGAGCCCACGCCGCTCGCCGAGGAACCCGGCGAGTCCTCCGTCGGCTGCCGCTGTCGTCCCTGGACGCCCTGGCGCAACCACCAGTGCGAGCGCCCGCAGTCCGCGCCGGACGCCGATCCCCCCGGCGCTGCCGGTGGGTCGACCGGACCGAGTGGGCCCGACG
Organism: Streptomyces sp. NPDC001401; assembly: GCF_042895385.1. Taxonomy (NCBI): domain Bacteria; kingdom Bacillati; phylum Actinomycetota; class Actinomycetes; order Kitasatosporales; family Streptomycetaceae; genus Streptomyces; species Streptomyces sp. NPDC001401. The sequence continues at coordinate 180,893 of NZ_JBIAWI010000010.1, read as the reverse complement.
GCTCCGGCGGCCGGAGCGGGCATCAACTGGCGCGTGGCATCAGCGCGTTCCAGCGCAATACCGCACCGCTCGTGCGGGGTGAGCTGGCCCGGCTGGCCCGGGAGGGGCAGCGGCCGTCCCAGCTCTTCCTCACCTGCGCCGACTCGCGGCTGGTCACGTCGATGATCACCTCCAGTGGTCCCGGCGATCTGTTCGTGGTGCGCAACGTGGGCAACCTCGTTCCTCCCCCGGCCAACGCCGGGATGTGCGCCCAGCCCGGAGAGGAGAGCGGCGACGACTCGGTGGCGGCGGCGATCGAGTATGCGGTGGACGTGTTGAAGGTGCGGTCCATCACGGTGTGCGGGCACTCCGGGTGCGGGGCCATGCAGGCCCTTCTCGACGCCGAGCCCGGCGGCGCCCGGACGCCGCTGAAGCGGTGGCTGCGGCACGGGCTGCCGAGCCTGGAGCGCATGGCCGACGAGAGCCGGCCGTGGGCCCGGCTCGCGGGCCGGGCGCCGGCCGACGCGGTCGAGCAGCTCTGTCTGACCAATGTGGTCCAGCAGTTGGAGCACCTGCGCGCCCACGAGTCGGTGTCCCGGGCCCTGCGGGACGGCGCGCTGGAGCTGCACGGGATGTACTTCCACGTGGGCGAGGCACAGGCGTATCTGCTCACGGGGGCGGCGGACGGGGACGAGGTGTTCGACCACGTGGAGGCGGCAGACCTGTCCGCCTGACCGGCACCGTTCCGCCACGGGTGTGCGGCCCCTTTCGGGGCGGGTCGCGCACCCGTGGCGTGTCCGGCACCGGGGCGTCCCGACTCGCCCGGGCCACGAAACACGTGACCGTCTCCGCGCAGCAGCGGTGCACTGGGGTGTGAGAGGCGTTACAAGTGCTGAACTCCGCCGCGTCGGCGTCCGTGGGTACGGATGACTCCGGGCGCCTGAGCACCTCGCCCACAGGTCTAAACCAATTTTCCGTCGACCCTTGTCATCGGCCCCCCGGGTCTGATGAGCTGTGGCCTGGGACACAACGGACACCCTGGGAAAGGCAGATGCCGTGAGCAACGAGAGCCTGGCCAACCTGCTCAAGGAAGAGCGCAGGTTCGCGCCCCCCGCCGACCTGGCCGCCAACGCCAACGTCACGGCGGAGGCGTACGAACAGGCCAAGGCTGACAGGCTGGGCTTCTGGGCCGAGCAGGCCCGTCGGCTGACCTGGGCCAAGGAGCCGACCGAGACGCTGGACTGGTCGAACCCGCCGTTCGCCAAGTGGTTCAAGGACGGCGAACTGAACGTCGCGTACAACTGCGTGGACCGGCATGTCGAGGCGGGGAACGGCGACCGCGTCGCCATCCACTTCGAGGGGGAGCCCGGCGACAGCCGTGCCATCACTTATGCCGAGCTCAAGGACGAGGTGAGCAAGGCCGCCAACGCGCTGCTGGAGCTGGGTGTTCAGGCGGGCGACCGGGTCGCCGTCTACATGCCGATGATCCCGGAGACGGCGATCGCCATGCTGGCCTGCGCGCGGATCGGCGCCGCCCACTCGGTCGTCTTCGGCGGCTTCTCGGCGGACGCGCTGGCGACCCGTATCGAGGACGCCGACGCCAAGGTCGTCATCACCACCGACGGCGGCTACCGGCGCGGCAAGCCGTCCGCGCTCAAGCCGGCCGTCGACGACGCCATCGCGCGCGTGGACCGGGTGCAGCACGTGCTGGTCGTCCGCCGTACCGGCCAGGAGGTCGCCTGGACCGAGGGCCGCGACGTGTGGTGGCACGAGATCGTCGAGCGGCAGTCCGCCGAGCACACGCCGGAGGCGTTCGAGGCCGAGCACCCGCTGTTCATCCTGTACACGTCCGGTACGACGGGTAAGCCGAAGGGCATCCTGCACACCTCCGGCGGCTACCTCACCCAGGCCGCGTACACCCACCACGCCGTTTTCGACCTCAAGCCGGAGACCGACGTGTACTGGTGCACGGCCGACGTCGGCTGGGTCACCGGGCACTCGTACATCGTCTACGGGCCGCTTGCGAACGGCGCGACGCAGGTCATGTACGAGGGCACGCCGGACACCCCGCACCAGGGCCGTTGGTGGGAGATCGTGCAGAAGTACGGGGTGACGATCCTGTACACGGCGCCCACCGCGATCCGTACGTTCATGAAGTGGGGCGACGACATCCCCGCGAAGTTCGACCTCAGCAGCCTGCGCATCCTCGGCTCCGTGGGCGAGCCCATCAACCCCGAGGCCTGGATCTGGTACCGCAAGCACATCGGCGCCGACTCGAAGCCGATCGTCGACACCTGGTGGCAGACCGAGACCGGCGCGATGATGATCTCGCCGCTGCCGGGCGTCACCGCGACCAAGCCGGGATCCGCACAGACTCCGCTGCCGGGCATCTCCGCGACCGTCGTGGACGACGAGGCCAACGAGGTGCCCAACGGCGGCGGTGGCTATCTGGTCCTCACCGAGCCGTGGCCGTCCATGCTGCGCACCATCTGGGGCGACGACCAGCGGTTCCTCGACACCTACTGGTCGCGTTTCGAGGGCAAGTACTTCGCCGGTGACGGGGCGAAGAGGGACGACGACGGCGACATCTGGCTGCTGGGCCGAGTGGACGACGTCATGCTCGTCTCCGGGCACAACATCTCCACCACCGAGGTCGAGTCCGCGCTCGTCTCGCACCCGTCGGTCGCCGAGGCGGCCGTCGTCGGCGCGGCGGACGAGACGACGGGTCAGGCGATCGTCGCCTTCGTGATCCTGCGCGGCACGGCGAACGCCGAGGACGAGGGCCTGGTCAACGACCTGCGCAACCACGTCGGCGCCACCCTCGGCCCGATCGCCAAGCCGAAGCGGATCCTGCCGGTCGCGGAGCTGCCGAAGACCCGCTCCGGCAAGATCATGCGGCGCCTGCTGCGGGACGTCGCCGAGAACCGCCAGCTCGGCGACGTGACGACGCTGACGGACTCGACGGTCATGGATCTCATCCAGGAGAAGCTGCCGGCGGCGCCCAGCGAGGACTGAGCCCCCGAAGTCACTCCGTCCCGAAGGGGCGCCCGGCGCGAGAACGCGCCGGGCGCCCCTTTTAGGTAAACTAAGCAAAACAACGTGATCCTCAAGGTGTGCCGGGAAGTCTGGTCGGCGAGTAGCCCTGCCCTGCCCACCGACCGGAGGTCTCCCCCGTGGCCGCGCCCCGCACCGCCCCCGCCCGCAAGCTCTTCGGACGGCTCTCGCTGCCCGAGCGGAACTTCGTCGCGGACGCGCTGCGCACCGAGACCGTCGGCGGGGTGCTGCTGCTCGTAGCCGCGATCACGGCGCTGATCTGGGCGAACGTACCCGCACTGCGCGACAGCTACGAGAGCGTCAGCCACTTCCACCTCGGCCCCGAGGCTCTCGGCCTGCATCTGTCGCTCGCGCACTGGGCCGCCGACGGGCTCCTCGCGGTCTTCTTCTTCGTCGCCGGCATCGAGCTCAAGCGCGAGCTGGTCGCCGGTGATCTCCGCGACCCCAGGGCGGCCGCACTCCCGGTCGTCGCGGCCCTGTGCGGCATGGCCGTACCGGCGCTCGTCTACGCCCTCACCAACATCACCGGTGGCGGCTCGCTCCAGGGCTGGGCGGTGCCCACCGCCACCGACATCGCGTTCGCGCTGGCCGTGCTCGCCGTCATCGGGACGTCGCTGCCGAGCGCTCTGCGGGCCTTCCTGCTCACCCTCGCGGTCGTCGACGACCTCTTCGCGATCCTGATCATCGCGGTCTTCTTCACGAACACCATCGACTTCGCCGCGCTGGGCGGCGCCGTCGTGGGCCTCGCCGTCTTCTGGCTGCTGCTGAGGAAGGGCGTACGCGGGTGGTACGTGTACGTTCCGCTCGCGCTCGTCATCTGGGCGCTGATGTACAACAGCGGCGTCCACGCCACCATCGCGGGCGTGGCGATGGGCCTGATGCTGCGCTGCCACCGCCACGAGGGCGAGGAGCACTCCCCCGGCGAGCACATCGAGCATCTCGTACGTCCCCTGTCGGCGGGCCTGACCGTCCCCCTCTTCGCCCTGTTCAGTGCCGGTGTCGCCATCTCGGGCGGCGCGCTCGGCGACGTTTTCACGAAGCCGGAGACGCTGGGCGTCGTGCTCGGGCTCGTCGTCGGCAAGGCGCTCGGGATCTTCGGCGGTACCTGGCTGACGGCCCGTTTCACCCGGGCCTCGCTCAGCGACGACCTCGCCTGGGCGGACGTGTTCGCGGTGGCGACGCTGGCCGGTATCGGCTTCACCGTGTCGCTGCTGATCGGCGAGCTCGCCTTCGCCGGGGACGCCGTACTGACGGACGAGGTCAAGGCCGCCGTGCTGCTGGGCTCCCTCATCGCGGCGGCCCTGGCGACGGTGCTGCTGAAGATACGGAACGCCAAGTACCGCAGGCTGTGCGAGGACGAGGAGCGCGACGAGGACCTCGACGGCATCCCGGACATCTACGAGCAGGACGACCCGGCGTACCACCTGCGGATGGCCGCGATCTACGAGAACAAGGCCGCCGAGCACCGCCGGACCGCCGAACTGAAGGCCGCCGAACGACGCGCGCTTGCCGAAGTACCGGGCGGGGCAGGCGAGGACGACGACCGTCCGGCATGATCTGACGGGACGGTACAAAAGGACCGTACACAAGCAGTAGGACGAGGGAGACCGCGATGAGCGCACCCGACGGCAGCCCGGTCGGCGCCGAACGCAGCATCGGCCAGCTGTTCGCCTCCGCGACGACCGAGATGTCGGCGCTGGTGCATGACGAGATCGCACTGGCCAAGGCGCAGCTCAAGCAGGACGTCAAGCGCGGCGCGACGAGCGGCGGCGCGTTCACGGTGGCCGCCCTGGTCCTGGTGTTCTCCCTGCCGATGCTCAACTTCGCGCTGGCGTACGGCATCCGGACCTGGAGCGACTGGAACCTCGCGATCTGCTTCCTGCTGTCCTTCGCGGCGAACGTACTGGTCGCGGTCGTCCTCGCCCTGATCGGCGTGGTCTTCGCGAAGAAGGCGAAGAAGAGCAAGGGCCCGCAGAAGGTCGCCGCGTCGATGAAGGAGACGGCGGGCGTGCTGCAGAAAGCCAAGCCGCACCCGCGGCCGGAGCAGCCGGAAGCCCCGGCGCTCGAGGACCGGGCCCCCGCGGCCATCGAGGCTGTGGCACGCTCGACCTCATGACGGGTTCCTCCACCCCTGCGGGGCAATCACCTTGGGCGCAACCCACCTCGGTCGTACGACCGGACGCCCTGCCCGACGGGACAAAGGTGACGCACCGGGACGTGGCCGCCAACGGCGCCCGCTTCCATATCGCCGAGGCCGGCGACGGGCCCCTGGTGCTGCTGCTGCACGGCTTCCCGCAGTTCTGGTGGACCTGGCGGCACCAGCTGACCGCGCTGGCCGACGCGGGCTTCCGGGCCGTCGCCATGGATCTGCGCGGCGTCGGCGGCAGCGACCGCACCCCGCGCGGCTACGACCCCGCGAACCTCGCGCTCGACATCACCGGCGTGATCCGCTCCCTGGGCGAGCCGGACGCTGCGCTGGTCGGCCACGACCTGGGCGGATATCTGGCGTGGACGGCGGCCGTGATGCGCCCGAAGCTGGTCCGGCGGCTCGCGGTCTCCTCGATGCCGCATCCCCGACGCTGGCGCTCCGCGATGCTCTCGGACGTCAAGCAGACCCGCGCGGGCTCCTACATCTGGGGCTTTCAGCGCCCCTGGATCCCCGAGCGGCAGCTGACCGCGGACGACGGCGCGCTCGTCGGTGAGCTGATCCGGGAGTGGTCGGGGCCGAACCTGCCGGACGACGAGGCGATTCAGACGTACCGCCGTGCGATGTGCATCCCGTCGACGGCGCACTGTGCGATCGAGCCGTATCGCTGGATGGTCCGCTCCATGGCCCGCCCGGACGGCATCCAGTTCAACCGCCGCATGAAGCGCCCCCTCCGGGTCCCGACCCTCCATCTGCACGGCTCACTCGACCCGGTGATGCGCACACGGAGCGCGGCCGGATCCGGCGAGTACGTCGAAGCACCGTACCGCTGGCGGCTGTTCGACGGACTGGGGCACTTCCCGCACGAGGAGGATCCGGTCGCTTTCTCTACAGAACTGGTCAATTGGCTGAAAGACCCCGAGCCCGATCGGTGACCGAGCCGATGCGCCCGGTATCCGGATCTGAACGTGTGTCCTACGAACGGCCAATTGCCCGGCGCATAGGCCAATTGGGGGCCCAGGGGGCGGTTATCGACCTTGGGGCAGGGGCAGACGTCGAGGTATGGGCTGGACGCACGACTACAGTGACGCAGCACGCAATCGCCGCTCGGCCAGTGGCCTGAGCTCCCACCAGCGAGGCGGTGCACCGCAGATGGCGGGCACGGACCTCAGGGTGGGCATTCCGCGCATTCTGCGCCGCCGGGCCCGCTGGGTCTCGGTACGCCTGCGCCATCCCCGAGGCTGACGCGCCTCCTCCCACCACCCGGCGGCTCACAGCGCGCAGCTGTCGCTGTCCACCTGCTGGTTCGCGGTACGCCCCTTGGCGATGTCCTCCTGGATCTCGTCCGCGGTGAGGGCGTACCCCGTGTCGGCGTCGTCGAGGGACTTCGCGAACACCACGCCGTACACATTGCCCCTGGGCGTGAGCAGCGGGCCGCCGGAGTTGCCCTGGCGGACGGTCGTGTACAGCGAGTAGACGTCCCGGCGGACGGTGCCGCGGTGGTAGATGTCCGGGCCGTTGGCCGGGAGGCGGCCACGCACGCGTGCGGCTCGGACGTCGTACGACCCGTTCTCCGGGAAGCCCGCGATGATCGCGCTGTCGCCGCTGCGGGCGTCCGTGGTCGTGAAGTTCAGGGCGGGCGCCTTGAGATCGGGTACGTCGAGTACGGCGATGTCGCGGTGCCAGTCGTAGAGGACGACCTTCGCGTCGTACTTCCGGCCCTCGCCGCCTATCTGGACGGTGGGCTCGTCGACGCCTCCGACCACGTGCGCGTTGGTCATGACGCGGCGGTCGCCGAAGACGAAGCCGCTGCCTTCCAGGACCTTGCCGCAGCTCTGCGCGGTGCCCATGACCTTGACGATGGAGCGCTTCGCGCGCGTCACCACGGGGCTGTTCGCGAGAGCCGGGTCGGGGGGACGGACATCGTTGATCGGCTCGTTCGAGAACGGGCTGAAGACCTGCGGGAAGCCGTTCTGCGCGAGGACCGAGGAGAAGTCCGCGAACCAGGTGTCGGCCTGGTCGGGAAGGGCCCGGGCGACACCGAGGAGCACCTTGGAGCCGCGGACCTCCTTGCCGAGGGTCGGCAGCGTCGTACCGGCCAGGGCCGAGCCGATCAGCCACGCCACGAGGAGCATCGCCACGACGTTGACGAGGGCGCCGCCGGTCGCATCCAGCGCGCGGGCCGGGGACCAGGTGATGTAGCGGCGCAGCTTGTTGCCGAGGTGGGTGGTCAGGGCCTGTCCGACGGAGGCGCAGACGATGACGACCACCACCGCGACGACGGCGGCGGTCGTGCTCACCTCGGCGTTGTCGGTCAGCGCGTCCCAGATGACGGGCAGGGTGTAGACGGCGACGAGACCGCCGCCCAGGAAGCCGATCACCGACAGGATTCCGACGACGAACCCCTGGCGATAGCCCACGATCGCGAACCACACGGCGGCGACCAGCAACAGGATGTCCAGCACGTTCACCGGTTCGAGCCTCGCCTCATCACTCTGCGGTCACCTCAGGTCGGCCGGGGGCCGGCCCGCCGCGCAGCGGCAACCGATCACAGTGTCCCCCGGAAAGACACAGCACGGCAGACACCCTGTCATGACCGCCAGTCGAGCGGGACCTGCTTGGCCCGGTCCCAGGGCCGCTCCCAGCCCGCGTAGTGGAACAGACGGTCGATGATTCCGGCTGTGAAGCCCCAGACCAGGGCCGATTCGACCAGAAATGCCGGACCTCGGTGGCCGCTGGGGTGGACCGTGGTGGCCCGGTTGTCGGGATCCGTGAGATCCGCCACGGGGACGGTGAAGACCCGGGCCGTCTCGTTCGGATCGACGACCCCGACCGGGCTCGGCTCGCGCCACCAGCCCATCACGGGGGTCACCACGAAGCCGCTGACCGGGATGTACAGCTTGGGCAGCACACCGAAGAGCTGCACGCCGGAGGGGTCGAGTCCGGTCTCCTCCTCGGCCTCGCGGAGAGCGGCCCGCAGCGGCCCGTCGGCCTTCGGGTCGCCGTCCTCGGGGTCGAGGGCACCGCCGGGGAAGGACGGCTGCCCGGCATGCGACCTGAGTGAACTCGCCCGCTCCATCAGCAGCAGCTCGGGGCCGCGCTCGCCCTCGCCGAACAGGATCAGTACGGCGGACTGCCGCCCCGCCCCGTTCTCCGGCGGCAGGAAGCGGCTCAGCTGCAGCGGCTGCACCGTCTCCACGGCATGCACCACCGGGTCCAGCCACTCGGGCAGCCCCTCCTTGCTGAGCACCACCGGCCCACCCCGCGTATTGCTCGCGCGCGTCATCGCCACCCCCGTCCTGCCGGGTCCAACGCCTCGAAGGCCCCAGATCGTTCCTGAGCCGGCCGTGTCCGGCCCCGGAGCCGTACCGCATCGCCCGTCATCCGGCCCCCAGCGGCGGCGCCGGTTTGCCGCCCGCGTCCAGGTACGACTGCGGGGGCTTGAGGCGCTGACCGGGGAAGCCGCCCTTCTCGTACTTGAGCAGCTTCTTCGCCTTCTCCGGGTCCGTCTCGCCCTCGCCGTAGGCCGGGCAGAGTGGAGCGATGGGGCAGGCGCCGCAGGCGGGCTTGCGGGCGTGGCAGATGCGGCGGCCGTGGAAGATCACGTGGTGCGAGAGCATCGTCCAGTCGCTCTTGGGGAAGAGCGCACCGACGGCGGCCTCGATCTTGTCCGGGTCGGTCTCGTCCGTCCACTGCCAGCGCCGCACCAGCCGCTGGAAGTGCGTGTCCACGGTGATGCCGGGCCGCCCGAAGGCGTTCCCCAGCACGACGAAGGCGGTCTTGCGACCCACACCGGGCAGCTTGACCAGGTCCTCGAGCCGGCCGGGGACCTCCCCGCCGAACTGCTCCACCAGCGCCTTCGACAGCCCCATGACCGACTTGGTCTTGGCCCGGAAGAAGCCGGTCGGGCGGAGGATCTCCTCGACCTCCTCGGGGTTGGCGGCGGCGAGGTCCTCCGGAGTGGGGTACTTGGCGAAGAGCCCGGGCGTCGTCTGGTTGACCCTGAGGTCGGTGGTCTGGGCGGACAGGACCGTGGCGACCACGAGCTGGAAGGGGTTCTCGAAGTCCAGCTCCGGGTGGGCGTACGGATACACCTCGGCGAGCTCGCGGTCGATGCGGCGGGCACGACGGACCAGGGCGGTGCGCGACTCGTCCTTCGGCGGCTTGGCGACGGACGACTTGGCGGGAGGGACGTCCTTGGCCACGGCGGACGGCTTCTTGGCCGCAGCCGCGCCCTTCTTCGCCGCGGTCGTCGCCTTCCTGGGCGCGGCGGCCGCTTTCTTGCCGGCCGCAGCCTTTTTGACGGCAGCCTTCTTCACCGCGGCCTTCTTCGCGGCAGCCTTCTGCACCGGAGCGCTTTTCGTCACTTTTGCCGGTTTCTTTCCTCCACCGGGGTTCTGTTCGCCCACAGCGGAATCACGACGTACAACCACCCGCCCAGCCCCCTTGGCCTGTGCTCTCACCGGCGATTTGGACACCCGGCCAGCCTAAAGCCCGGCACTGACATCCGCCCCGGACCCGGGAGATCGGCCCCCAATTGGACCCCTGCCGCTTACCTCGGGACATGTGTACGGCATCCTTGTGACAGATCACACTGTTTGGACCGTCCGGCAAAATGGGGAGCACGGTCCCCTGGTACCAAGGGGGAGCAAGATCCCCTGAGCAGGTCGACAAGGAGAGAACTCGTGGACGACGTTCTGCGGCGCAACCCGCTCTTCGCGGCGCTCGACGACGAGCAAGCCGCGGAGCTCCGCGCCTCCATGAGTGAGGTGACCCTCGCGCGCGGTGACTCGCTCTTCCACGAGGGCGACCCCGGTGACCGGCTGTACGTCGTCACCGAGGGCAAGGTGAAGCTCCACCGCACCTCCCCCGACGGCCGCGAGAACATGCTCGCCGTCGTCGGCCCCAGCGAGCTGATCGGCGAGCTGTCGCTGTTCGACCCGGGCCCGCGCACCGCCACGGCCACCGCCCTGACCGAGGTCAAGCTCCTCGGACTCGGCCACGGCGACCTGCAGCCCTGGCTGAGCGCCCGCCCCGAGGTGGCCGGCGCCCTGCTGCGCGCCGTCGCCCGCCGGCTGCGCAAGACCAACGACGCGATGTCCGACCTGGTCTTCTCCGACGTCCCCGGACGCGTCGCCCGCGCCCTGCTGGACCTCTCGCGCCGCTTCGGCGTGCAGTCCGAGGAGGGCATCCACGTCGTCCACGACCTGACGCAGGAGGAGCTGGCCCAGCTGGTCGGCGCCTCGCGGGAGACGGTCAACAAGGCGCTGGCCGACTTCGCGCAGCGCGGGTGGCTCCGCCTGGAGGCGCGGGCGGTCATCCTGCTGGACGTCGAGCGGCTGGCAAAGCGTTCGCGGTGACCGTCCCTGGGGGCTGCCGCCCCCAGACCCCCGCTTCGGCCTAAAGGGCCTCGTCCTCAAACGCCGGACGGGCTGGTGTAGTGACCCCATGTCCGAAAACGCGACCTCCAGAGGCCTCGACGCCCAGGGCTGCATCGAGCGCGAAGGGTCCCTCGCGCGCGTGCCGCACGCCTTCCGCCCCGTCGTGGCCGCCGCGCGCGACCGGCTGATCGAGGTGTTCGGGGCGCGGCTGGACAGCGCGTACCTGTACGGGTCCATTCCGCGCGGCACCGCGCGCGTGGGGCGCAGTGATCTGGATCTGCTGGTCGTGCTGCGGGAGGAGCCGTCCGAGGCGGACCGGGAGGCCACCCGGGCGCTCGGTGGAGCCGTCGGCAAGGGGTTCGCACAGATCGACGGGGTCGGCATCCTGCTGTACAGCCGGACGCGGCTGCTGAGCGAGGCGGAGACGTACGACCTGGGCTGGTTCGTCGCCTGTCTGTGCACGCCGTTGCTCGGCGAGGACCTCGCCGAGTACCTGCCGCGCTATCGGCCCGACTCCGTGCTCGCCCGCGAGACCAACGGGGACCTGGCCCTGCTGCTGCCCCGCTGGCGGCAGCGGATCGCGGAGGCCGAGAACCCTGAGAGCACCGAGAACGCCGACGACGCCCGGCGGCCGCTCGTGCGCTTCATGTCCCGGCATCTCGTGCGTACCGGGTTCACGCTCGTGATGCCCCGCTGGAACGGCTGGACCAGCGACCTTGCGGAGATGGCCGAGGCCTTCGGCGCGTACTACCCGGAGCGGGCCGAGCAGATGCGGGCGGCGGCCGTCCTCGGGTACGAGCCGACGGGTGACGCCGCCGTACTGCACTCGTACGTCGACGACCTCGGCCCGTGGCTCGCCGAGGAGTACGCGCGCGTGCACGGCGTCAAAGCCCCAAGGGCTCAGATGAGCCCGTGCTCCACCAGGTAGTCCAGCTGCGCCCGCACCGACAGTTCCGCCGCCGGCCACAGGGACCGGTCCACGTCCGCGTACACGTGCTCGACGACCTGGGACGGCGTGCGGTAGCCGTCCTCGACGGCCGTCTCGACCTGGGCGAGGCGGTGGGCGCGGTGGGCCAGGTAGAACTCGACGGCTCCCTGGGCGTCCTCCAGGACGGGGCCGTGGCCCGGGAGCACCGTGTGGACGCCGTCGTCGACCGTCAGCGAGCGCAGCCGTCGTAGCGAGTCCAGGTAGTCGCCCAGGCGGCCGTCGGGGTGCGCCACTACGGTCGTGCCGCGGCCCAGGACGGTGTCGCCCGTCAGGACGGCCTGGTCGGCCGGGAGATGGAAGCAGAGGGAGTCCGAGGTGTGACCGGGGGTCGGTACGACCCTCAGTTCCAGGCCGCCGACCGTGACCACGTCCCCGGCCGCGAGCCCCTCGTCGCCCAGCCGCAGCGCCGGGTCCAGGGCGCGCACCTTCGTGCCGGTCAGCCCGGCGAAGCGGGCGGCGCCCTCCGCGTGGTCCGGGTGGCCGTGGGTCAGCAGGGTGAGCGCGATGCGCTTGCCGGCCTTCTCGGCCGTGTCCACGACGTTGCGCAGATGCCCTTCGTCCAGGGGGCCGGGGTCGACGACGACGGCCAGGTCGGAGTCGGGCTCGGCGAGGATCCACGTGTTCGTGCCGTCGAGGGTCATCACCGAGGCGTTGGGCGCCAGGACGTTGAAGGCCCGGGCGGTGGCGGGGCCGGTGAGAACCCCGCCCCGCGGCTGGCCGGGAAGGGCTGCTGCGTCCGTCATGCGGAGGCTCCACCGGTCGGAAGGTCGGTCGGACTGTCGGTCGGGATGTGCTTCGTGAACTCGTCGTGGCCCGGCCACGACAGCACGATCTCGCCGTCCTTCAGCCGGGCCTGCGCGAGGACGGGGGTGAGGTCGCGGTCGGGGGCCGCGGCGAGCGCGTCGGCGGCCGTGGCGCAGGGGGCCAGCTGGCGCAGGGTCGCGATGGTGGGCGGCATCATCGTCAGCTCGCCCTTGTCGTACGAGGCTGCCGCGTCCCCGGGGCGGATCCACACCGTGCGGTCGGCCTCCGTGGAGGCGTTGCGGGTGCGCTGGCCGTGCGGGAGGGCTGCCACGAAGAACCAGGTGTCGTAGCGCCGGGATTCGAACTCCGGGGTGATCCAGCGGGTCCAGGCGCCGAGGAGATCCGAGCGCAGGACCAGGCCGCGGCGGTCGAGGAACTCGGCGAAGGAGAACTCCCTCGCGGCCACGGCCGCACGGTCGGCCTCCCAGTCCTCGCCCGTGGTGTCGCCCACCACGGAGTCGGCGGACGGTCCGGCGAGCAGGACGCCCGCCTCCTCGTACGTCTCGCGTACAGCCGCGCAGACGATCGCCTGGGCCGCTCTCTCGTCGACGCCGAGCCGTTGCGCCCACCACGCGCGCGTGGGGCCCGCCCAGCGGACATGGTGCTCGTCGTCGCGGGGGTCGACGCCGCCGCCCGGATATGCGTACGCGCCTCCGGCGAAGGCCATGGAGGCGCGTCTGCGCAGCATGTGGACGAAGGGACCGCCGTCGGTGTCCTTCAGGAGCATGACGGTTGCCGCGCGCTTGGGGACGACCGGGGTGAGCGTGCCGTCCGCGAGTCCGCGGATGCGTCCCGGCCAGTCCTGCGGGAACCACTGCCCATTCGCCATGGGCGGAGGCTATCCCGTGGTGCGCGAATGTTCGAGAGGTCCCCGAGGTCAGAGCACCGGCTACGGCCGGCTACGGGACGAGCTCGACCTGGATCTCGACCTCGACCGGTGCGTCCAGCGGCAGCACCGCCACGCCGACCGCACTGCGCGCGTGCACACCCTTGTCGCCGAGGACCGCACCGAGCAGTTCGCTGGCGCCGTTCACCACACCGGGCTGGCCGGTGAAGTCAGAGGCCGAGGCGACAAAGCCCACGACCTTCACCACGCGCGCGATGCGGTCCAGGTCACCGGTGACGGACTTCACGGCGGCCAGGGCGTTCAAGGCACAGGTGCGGGCCAGCTCCTTGGCCTCCTCCGCCGTGACCTCCGCGCCGACCTTGCCGGTGACGGGCAGCTTGCCCTCCACCATCGGGAGCTGTCCGGCCGTGTACACGTAGACACCGGACTGCACGGCCGGCTGGTACGCGGCCAGCGGCGGCACGACGTCGGGCAGGGTCAGGCCGAGCTCGGCCAGCTTCGCCTCTACGGCACTCATGCCTTCTCCCGCTTCAGGTAGGCCACCAGCTGCTCGGGGTTGTTCGGCCCGGGCACGACCTGGACGAGCTCCCAGCCGTCCTCGCCCCAGGTGTCCAGAATCTGCTTCGTTGCGTGGACGAGCAGTGGCACAGTCGCGTATTCCCACTTGGTCATGTGGCCGACTCTAGCCGCTGCCCGAACGCCGCCCGTTCTCGCGTTATCCACAGGCTGTCGCGTGGTTGGCACACAGACTGGTTAGGCTCGAAGGCGTGAGCAGGCTCCAGGTCGTCAGCGGCAAGGGCGGGACCGGAAAGACGACGGTCGCCGCCGCCCTCGCGCTGGCCCTCGCGACCGAGGGGAAGCGGACGCTTCTCGTCGAGGTCGAGGGGCGCCAGGGCATCGCGCAGCTCTTCGAGACGGAAGCGCTGCCCTACGAGGAGCGGAAGATCGCCGTCGCTCCGGGGGGCGGGGAGGTGTACGCCCTCGCCATCGACCCCGAACTGGCCCTTCTGGACTACCTCCAGATGTTCTACAAGCTGGGTGGCGCGGGCAGAGCCCTGAAGAAGCTCGGCGCGATCGACTTCGCCACCACCATCGCACCGGGCCTCAGGGACGTGCTCCTGACCGGCAAGGCATGCGAGGCGGTACGCAGGAAGGACAAGGCCGGGCGGTTCGCCTACGACTACGTCGTCATGGACGCACCGCCCACCGGCCGCATCACCCGCTTCCTGAACGTGAACGACGAGGTGGCGGGCCTCGCCAAGATCGGCCCGATACACAATCAGGCGCAGGCCGTGATGCGGGTGCTGAAGTCGCCGGAGACGGCCGTGCACATGGTGACGCTGCTGGAGGAGATGCCCGTCCAGGAGACCGCGGACGGGATCGCCGAACTGCGCGCCGCGAAGCTGCCGGTGGGGCGGATCATCGTGAACATGGTGCGGCCCGAGGTGTTGGACGCGGAGGATCTGGAACTCGTACGCAGTGTGCCGCGTTCTTCTGTTGCCAGGTCGCTGTCGGCGGCGGGGCTCGGCGGGGCGCGCCGCGGTGGGAACGCGGAGAAGCTGGTGGACCCGCTGCTCCAGCAGGCCGACGAGTACGCCGAGCGGTACGCGCTGGAGCACGAACAGCGTGCGGTCCTCGCCGAGCAGAACCTGCCGCTGCACGAACTGCCGCTGCTCGCCGAGGGCATGGACCTGGCAGGGCTGTACGAGCTGGCCACCGAGCTGCGGGAGCAGGGCCTGTCATGAGCCGGGGCACGCGGAGCACGAGTCGTAAGCAGCGGAAGCAGGGGATGTCATGAGTCCGGAGCCGGCCCACACACAGGAGACCGCCCGCCACCGCCTGACCCCCGCGCGCGTGCTCGACGTCGACCCGCTGCTCGACGACCCGAAGACGCGGATCGTGGTGTGCTGCGGCTCGGGCGGGGTGGGAAAGACCACGACCGCGGCCGCCCTCGGCCTCAGGGCCGCCGAGCGCGGGCGCAAGGTGGTCGTGCTGACCATCGACCCTGCGCGCCGGCTCGCCCAGTCCATGGGCATCGACTCGCTCGACAACACCCCGCGCCGGGTGAAGGGCGTGGACGGCGACGGCGAACTGCACGCCATGATGCTCGACATGAAGCGCACCTTCGACGAGATCGTCGAGGCGCACGCGGACGGTGAGCGGGCCGCCGCGATCCTGAACAACCCCTTCTACCAGTCTCTCTCTGCGGGCTTCGCGGGCACGCAGGAGTACATGGCGATGGAGAAGCTCGGGCAACTGCGGGCGCGGGACGAGTGGGACCTGATCGTCGTCGACACCCCGCCGTCCCGCTCGGCGCTCGACTTCCTGGACGCACCCAAGCGGCTCGGCTCGTTCCTGGACGGCCGGCTGATCCGGCTGCTCACCGCCCCGGCCAAGCTCGGCGGGCGGGCGGGCATGAAGTTCCTGAACGTCGGGATGTCGATGATGACCGGCACCCTCGGCAAGCTGCTGGGCGGTCAACTCCTCAAGGACGTCCAGACGTTCGTGGCCGCGATGGACACGACCTTCGGCGGGTTCCGCACGCGCGCGGATGCGACGTACAGGCTGCTGCAGGCGCCCGGGACGGCGTTCCTCGTGGTGGCGGCCCCGGAGCGGGACGCGCTGCGGGAGGCCGCGTACTTCGTGGAGCGGCTGGCCGCCGAGGACATGCCGCTCGCCGGTCTGGTGCTCAACCGGGTCCACGGCAGCGGCGCCGCCCGGCTGTCGGCCGAGCGTGCGCTCGCCGCCGCGGAAAATCTTGTGGAGCCCCGCATTGTGGATCAGGACGGCGGGAAAGCTGGAGTTCGTAACTCTCCCGACACGTACGGCAGTTCAGGATCCCCCGCATCCGAGTCCGCCGCGCCTCCCGCGTCCGAGACCGACTCCCCCGGTCCGGATCAGGAGGACGAGGCCGCCCAGAGCGTCGAGCGGCTCACCGCAGGCCTGTTGAGGCTGCACGCCGAACGTATGCAGCTGCTCTCCCGCGAGCAGCGCACGCGTGACCGCTTCACCTCGCTCCACCCGGAGGTGGCAGTGGCCGAAGTGGCCGCGCTGCCCGGCGATGTGCACGACCTCACGGGGCTCAGGGACATCGGGGACCGGCTCGCGGCCAATCGGCCGGAGCTGCCCGAGGCTGCCGTCGACTGAGCCGAGGGGTGCCCTCAGCTCACCGCCGCGTAGTTCTCGTACACCTCGTCGTCGTCGAGCGGCAGGATCCCCACGCCGCGTTCGTATTCCAGACGAGCCGTCTCAAGAAGCCGGCGCCAGGAGGTGACGGTGGGTCGCCTGCGCAGCAGTGCGCGGCGCTCCCGCTCCGTCATGCCTCCCCACACGCCGAACTCGACGCGATTGTCGAGCGCATCGGCCAGGCATTCGGTGCGTACCGGGCATCCGGTGCACACCGCCTTGGCCCTGTTCTGCGCTGCTCCCTGAACGAACAGTTCATCCGGATCGGTAGTGCGGCAGGCGGCCTGCGCACTCCAGTCGGTTACCCAGCCCATACCGGCGCCGTCCTCTCCCGAATCGAGGCTCCCCCACGGCGGCAGCGGCATATTCACCGCCGCCAGTTGAGGACGTTACGGAAGGTGGGCACAGCGCAACACCCCCTTCGGGCCCAATCTTGAATGGCCCGAACGGACTATGCGTAAGCGGCAGATCACCCGGGGGAGTGAGCTGGTGACATGCGTGACCTTCCCGGCAAACCGGGACAGTTCAGTTGAGTCACAACGGGCGCCAGGTGACACACAAGGCGGATTCGGACACGCCCCCATCAAAAAAGTTGGGGAACCTCCGGAACGATTCGGGGTCGCCGGACGTATTGATACGTGGTCCTACTGTTGTGACAGTTGAGAGCAGCTTAGGCCAAGGCATATACGCGTGTCCGGCGAATGAGAACGTAGGCTGCCCTCATGCCAAAGAAGCGCTCGGGCGGTGGCCTGTCCCCCACGCAGCAGGCCGCCAAGTTCCTCGGTGTCAGTGTGCTCGCGGGAGCCGTCCTGGCCGGTATCGCGCTGCCTGCCGTCGGCGCGCTGGGACTTGCGGCCAAGGGCTCGGTGGAGAGTTTCGACGAACTCCCCGCCACCCTCAAGACGCCACCCCTGAGCCAGCGCACCACGATCCTCGACGCAGAGGGCGGCCAGATCGCCACGGTCTACTCGCGTGACCGCACGGTGGTGGGCCTCAAGGACATCTCGCCGTACATGCAGAAGGCGATCGTCGCGATCGAGGACTCGCGCTACTACCAGCACGGCGCGGTCGACCTGAAGGGCATCCTGCGCGCGCTGAACAAGAACGTGCAGAGCAGCGGGGTGGCCCAGGGCGCCTCCACGCTCACCCAGCAGCTCGTGAAGAACGTCGCCATCGAGGAGGCCGGCGACGACCCGACGAAGGTCGCGCAGGCCACCCAGCAGACACTCGGCCGCAAGATAAGGGAGCTGAAGTACGCGATCCAGCTCGAGGAGGAGCTCGGCAAGAAGAAGATCCTCGAGAACTACCTGAACATCACGTTCTTCGGCGAGCAGGCCTACGGCGTCGAGGCCGCCTCCCAGCGCTACTTCTCCAAGCACGCCAAGGACCTGAACGTCCAGGAGTCGGCGCTCCTTGCGGGCATCGTGCAGTCGCCCAGCCGGTACGACCCGGTCAACGACTCGACGGAGGCCACCAAGCGCCGTAACGTCGTCCTGCAGCGCATGGCCGACATGGGCGACATCTCGCAGGCGGAGGCCGACAAGGCCAAGAAGACGCCGCTGGGCCTCAACCCCAGCCAGCCGAAGAACGGCTGCATCACCGCGGTCAAGGGCGCCGGCTTCTTCTGTGACTACGTCCGCGAGGTGTTCCTCACCAACCCGATGTTCGGCAAGACCAAGGAAGCCCGGGCCAAGATCTGGAACCAGGGCGGTCTGACGATCCGTACGACGCTCGACCCGCAGGCCCAGGCCTCGGCCCAGGCGTCCATCAAGGAGCACGTCTACAAGACCGACGACGTGGCCACGGCCGCCACCATCGTCGAGCCCGGCACCGGCAAGATCCTCGCCATGGGCCAGTCCCGCCCGTACGGCTTCGGCAAGCACGAGACGCAGATCGACCTGTCCGTGAACCAGTCCATGGGCGGCGGCGCGGGCTACCAGCCCGGTTCGACGTTCAAGCCGATCGTGGCCGCGGCCGCCATAGAGGGCGGCACGCCGGCGAACCAGACGTACCCGTCGCCGTACGAGATGGCGTACCCGAGCCCGGTCTCGATCTGTGACGGCAAGCAGTGGAAGGACGACCCGAACAACCCCACCAAACTCACGAACGAGAACGTGGAGGAGCACGGGCCGTACAGCATGAAGGAAGCGACCGCGAAGTCGGTCAACACCTACTACGTGCAGCTGATCAGCGACATCGGTATCTGCCCGGTCACCCAGATGGCCAAGAAGATGGGCGTGGAGCGCGCGGACGGCGGCAAGATGCAGCAGGCCCCCTCCATCGCGCTCGGCACCCAGGAGATGTCCCCGCTGACAATGGCGAACGCGTACGCCACCTTCGCCTCGCGCGGCATTTACTGCACGCCGGTCGCCATCGAGTCCATCACCCAGACCGTCGGCAGCCAGAAGAAGTCCCTCGCGGTGCCGAAGTCGACCTGCACGCGCGCGATGTCGCAGAAGACCGCTGACACCGTGACGACCCTGCTGAAGGGCGTGGTCGAGGACGGTACGGGTACGGAGGCGGGCCTCACCGACCGCCCGAGCGCCGGCAAGACCGGTACCACGGACAACCGCTACGCCGCCTGGTTCGTCGGCTTCACCCCGAACATGGCGGGCGCGGTCTGGGTCGGCGACCCGGCCCACAAGCGCCAGATGAAGAACATCAGCATCGGCGGCGTCTGGAACGAGAAGGTCTACGGCGGCAAGGTCCCCGGCCCGATCTGGCGCGACATGATGACCGGCGCCCTGGACGGCAAGCCCGTGGAGGAGTTCAACCTCGTCAACATCCCCGACAGCAACAAGGGCAAGGGGAACGGCGACGGCAAGAACGGTGACAACGGCGGCACCACCGACGGCGGCCTCATCGGCGGCCTGACCGACGGCGGCACGAACGGCGGCACCACCTTCCCGACGCCCACCTTCTCCATCCCGGACAACCTGTTCCAGGGCACGAGCAACGGGAACGGGAACGGGGGGCGGCGCGGCTGAGGCCATGGCTTGTGAAGCCGTGGCCTGGGATCGCCGTGGCCTGCGAGAACCGTGACTTGAGAACGGCGTGACCCAGAACACCGACGGCCCCTGATCTTCGTACGCAGACTTCTCTCGTACGAAGATCAGGGGCCGTTCTCCTCGGTGCGCCCCGTGCCGCTCAGCCCGCGAGCAGCTTCTTGACCGCCGCGGCGACCCGGCCGCCCTCGGCCAGGCCCGCGACCTTCGGGTTCACGATCTTCATGACGGCGCCCATGGCACGCGGGCCCTCGGCGCCGGCGGCCTTGGCCTCCCCGACGGCCTGGGCGACGATGTCGTTCAGCTCCTCGTCGCTGAGCTGCTTGGGCAGGTACTCGGCGAGCACCTCGCCCTCCGCCTTCTCCCGCTCGGCACTCTCGGCCCGGCCACCCTGCGCGAAGGCGTCCGCCGCCTCCCGGCGCTTCTTCGCCTCCTTGGTGATCACCTTCAGCACCTCGTCGTCGGAGAGCTCGCGCTTCTCCTTGCCCGCGACCTCCTCCTTGGTGATCGCGGCGAGCGTCAGCCGGAGCGTCGAGGAGCGGAGCTCGTTGCGCTCCTTGATCGCGGCGTTGAGGTCTTCCTGCAGCTTCGACTTGAGCGTGGTGGTCATGGATTTGATTGTCGCAGGTGTGCCAGGTCCGATGCCCGTTCATTTAAAGGGCGGTGGGGCTCGGGCGTTCAAGGGGCGGTTGGGCTCGAGGGGTCTTCCGGGTCTGACACGATGGATGTATGCGCGCTCGATACGGAGTACCTCTGGGGATCGCGGCGGCCGGTGCCGCCGGTGTGGTGTACGCGGCGGGATTCGAGGTCCGCTCCTTCCGCCTGCGACGGGTGACGGTCCCCGTCCTGCCCGCCGGAATGCGCCCCCTGCGTGTCCTCCAGGTCTCCGACATCCACATGGTCGGCGGCCAGCGCAAGAAGCAGCGCTGGCTGCGCTCGCTGGCCGGCCTGCGCCCCGACTTCGTGATCAACACGGGCGACAACCTGTCCGACCCGGAGGGCGTGCCGGAGGTCCTGGACGCGCTGGGCCCGCTGATGGAGTTCCCGGGTGCCTACGTCTTCGGCTCCAACGACTACTACGGCCCCACGCTGCGCAACCCCGCCCGCTACCTGCTGGAGAAGGCACAGGGCCGCCACGGCCTGAACGGCAACCCTCCGGTCGTCGGCGCGCGCCACAACCCGTGGGAGGACCTGCGGGACGGTTTCGACGCGGCGGGCTGGCTGAACCTCACGAACACGCGCGGCACCCTGAAGATCGAGGGCGTCACCCTGGAGCTGACAGGGCTGGACGACCCGCACATCAAGCGCGACCGCTACACCCAGGTGTCCGGCGGCCCGTCCGCCACCGCGGACTTCTCGATGGGCGTCGTACACGCCCCCTACCTGCGGGTACTGGACTCCTTCGCAGCGGACGACTACCCCCTGATCCTGGCCGGCCACACCCACGGCGGCCAGCTCTGCATCCCCTTCTACGGCGCCCTGGTCACCAACTGCGACCTGGACCCCGGGCGGGTGAAGGGCCTGTCCAGGCATACGGCGGAAGGCCGTACGTCGTACCTGCACGTGTCGGCAGGCTGCGGCACCAGCCGTTACACGCCGGTACGGTTCGCCTGCCCGCCGGAGGCGACGCTGCTGACGTTGGTGGGCCGGGAGCGGCAGCCGGGGTGACTGGGGCGGGGGCGAGATCGTAGACGGGGCATGGACGGCGTGACGCACGGGGTGATGAGCCGGATCCTGGGCAGGACGTAACCCGGTCGCCTCACCCACATCGCCCGATATGCCCCCTTTGCCTAGCCTGGCGGCATGACCGCCCCCATACCCAGGGACATACCGGACATCCCCGCACTGCCCGGTGTGCCCTCACTGCTGTCCTCCCCCGTCCCCGCCTCCGCGGTGGTGGCCCCCGTACACCGCCCACTGGCCGCCGTGTACCGCCTGCTGGTCGCCTTGGTGGCAGTGGCAGGTGTGACGATCGACCTGGTCCTCGGCAGCCCGGTCCACGTCCTGAGCTACTTCACGATCCAGAGCAACATCCTGCTGGCCCTGGTCTTCACGCTCGCAGCCCGCCGCGCCTGGACGGCCCGCCGCCCGCTCCCCTCCGCCCTGACGGGTGCGACGCTGCTGTACATCACCATCGCAGGCCTGGTGTACCACCTGCTCCTGACCAACACCTCGAGCCCGTTCTCCATGACGGGCGGCACAACACCGCCGACCGGCTGGCAGTGGATCAGCAACCAGATCCTGCATACGGCCGTCCCCATCGCCGCACTGCTCGACTGGCTGCTGCTGACCGCCCCCGGCCGCCTCCACCTCCGCCAGGCGCCGACATGGCTGCTCTACCCCCTGGCATACCTGGTGTTCTCTCTCGGCCGGGGCGAGCTGATCCTCCCCGGCACCCCTGGCCGCTATCTCTACCCGTTCCTGGACGCCGGCCTGCACAGCTACAAGAGCGTCCTCGGCAACGCCCTCCTCCTCGGCCTCGCCTTCTACGGCCTCGCCGTCCTCATGATCGCCCTCGACCACGTCCGCCCGAACCCCGTCCGCCACCGCGGGAAAACCGGATTTCGTCTCCAGCCACCAGTGGGCTAAAGTAAACGACGTCGCCGCGATGAGCAGGACATGCGACGACATCGGGGTGTAGCGCAGCTTGGCAGCGCGCTTCGTTCGGGACGAAGAGGTCGTGGGTTCAAATCCCGCCACCCCGACAGCCGAAACACCAGGTCAGGGCCGGTTTCCCTTCGCGGGGAACCGGCCCTGACTCGTTCCATAGAGTCTCCGGGAAGTGAATGGGGAGTGGATCAAGGAAATCGACTCCCCGAACGTCATCCGTTCATCCATGAGTTTGGGCGGGATCCCGAGCTTCTCCCATGACTGCTTATGGGAGTGCCTGATCCCGTGCGGAGTGAGACCCCGTGCGATCGGCAGCCAGCACGCGTCGGCACGGCCCGAGGCATTCCGGCCCCGCGCCGGCACTCCTGGCCAAGGGTGCGCCATCACGGGGTTCTCCGCCGCTGCTTCGACGCCACCGAGGAGCGCAGCTTCCCCTCGGACACCTAGGGAGGCACCCGTCTCCAGCCCACCGTGGACACCACCCGCGCGGCGGAGCCGGTCAGGTCCTGGCTGGAGGCCGGCCGCTCCTCGGGCGAGAACGGACGCCGGAAGTGAGGCGACCTCCTGGAGTGGTCCGTCCGGCCTCTTCGGGGAGTAGCGTGAAGTCATCGGGAGTACTTCGCGCACCGGCCCCGATACCGGTGTCGTTCCTGGTGAGCAATGACACCGGACAACTGCCTGTGCGCAGAGGTCCGGGGACGGGTTCGGGCGATGTCCGCGACCACCGACCATCTCTCGCCGCGCGCCGTGCCCTTCAGGGTCCCGACCGCCCGCGTCGCCCTCAAACCCCTGAATACTTCCTCGGAATGTGTCGAGCTGGACGGCGCCTGGTGGCCCCGCTCGCGTGACCTGAGCCACGAACTCCCCGCGCTGGCCGACGTGCTGGACCCGCTGTGGGGGCGGGTCACCCGTATCGCCGTCAACCCCCGCTACTGGCCGGTCATCCCGCCCAGGATCTTCGTCAACGGCCATGTGGTGAAGGTGGGTTGGTTCACGGCAGAGCTGGACCCGCACAAGATCCTGCTGCTCTCCTACACGGCGGGCCGCTGGGACCTCCTGGTGGTTCCCCCGGAGACCAGTGCCCCCTCGGCCGCCCGGCTGATGGCCGCCGCGAGCGCGAGCACCGGCCCGCAGTCGACCGCGTCCGATCTCATGACGGCAGAACAGGCCGACACTTCCTCGTCGTACGAAGCCGCCGCCGGACAGCTCGGCCGACTGGCGGCGGGGATGTGACGGTGACGTCACCGCCCCGGCCGTCAGTGCCGGTGAATCGCCGGGCAGTGCATGACAGCCCCGATCAGCCGTGACCGCCCGCGGCGGCCGCCATGAGCGGTACCGCAGCTTGCTCGGTCGTATCCGGGGGCACGACCAGCAGGTCCCAGCGCCCCCGGCCGGGGGCGAGCAGGACGACGGTGTGCGGGGCGGACGCCGTCAGGGTCCTGCGCAGTCGTACGACCTGGTTGGAGACGAGCATCCGGCCGGGCACCGCGGACCACATCGCACCGTTGACGGTGACGCTGGTGATGTGGCCCCATGCGCGCGGCAACCCGGCGAGCAGTCGCGGAAGTTCGGCGAGCAGATCGTACGAACGCGGCCACCACGCGCCGTCGATGGCCCGGGGCAGAGCCCCGTGGGGTGCCAGGCGCAGGCGCAGCACGGGCTGGGAGGGGAGCGAGGGCTGCAGCGCGGTGGTCATGATGGCTCCTGCCAACTGCCTTGCACGAATGGATGGTTGACGTCAGGCGCGACGGGCCGCGACCCGCTCCGGCGTCGGCCAGCGCACGTCGTGCACCCAGCCGAGGCGTTCGAAAAGGCGGATGACGGCGGCCGACGGGTCGATCTGACCGCGGTCGACTCCGTGCCGGGCACTGGTGGGATCGGCGTGGTGCAGGTTGTGCCAGCTCTCCCCGAAGGAGAGCAGGGCCAGCGGCCACAGGTTGGTGGCCCGGTCGTGACGCCGGGTACGGAACGGGCGCTCACCGATCATGTGGCAGAGGGAGTTGACGCTCCAGGTGACGTGGTGGAGCAGGGCGATGCGGACCAGACCCGCCCACAGCAGGGCGGTCACGCCGTACACCCAGCTGCCGCCGATCGCCCAGCCCAGCCCGAACGGCAGCGCGAGCGTGAGAAGACACAGCAGGGGGAAGGCGCGGGAGACGGCACGGATGTCGCGGTCGGCCAGCAGGTCCGGGGCGTAACGCTCCGGCGGCGTGCGGTCGTTGCGGAACAGCCAGCCGACGTGGGCGTGCAGCAGTCCGCGCAACTGGCCGCGCAAATGCGTGCCGTAGCGGTACGGCGAGTGCGGGTCACCCGGCCGGTCGGTGAAGGCGTGATGACGGCGGTGCGTGGCGACCCAGTCGATGACATTGCCCTGGAAACTCAGCGAACCGGCCACCGCGAGCGCGATCCGCACGGGACGGACCGCACGGTAACTGCCATGGGTGAGCCCCCGGTGGAAACCGACCGTGACACCGAGGCCCGTGACCGCGTAGAGGACGGCGGCGAGAACGATGTCGGCGGGGTGGATGAGCCGGCCCCACAGCAGCCAGCCGGCCAGGCCCAGCGCCACGAACGGCAGGACGACGATCACCGCCGTCACGGCCACGTACAACCGCTCCCCGCCCTCGCGCGCGGGCAACGAGCCGTCCGACGGGAAGGGGGAAGTGCCGTCGTAGTCCTGCTGCGGCGAGGCGGTGTCCGACGGAATCGCCGTCGTGGACGTGGTGGAATCGAGCGACATGCGGGGCTCCTCGGCCTCGGTGCGGATGGCGCGGCCGGGGTCAGGGGCTGCCTCTGTGACGGGAGACGCGAGAACAGGGCCGGTTGCGACGCCGGCAGACGAAAGGTCCTCGCTTGCTTCACGGTACTCCCGCATGCTCGGAAACGGACGGGCCGGACAGCGTGGCCATCGCGTTGACACGGAGCGCCGCCGGACGTTGACTGGCAGCGCGGCGCAGGGCCATGCCACTGAAAGAACGCCCGGCGAGCATTCCGCCCACCCGCCTCGCCCAGCCCCCGCGGGAACCCACCCACCGGACAACAGCGAGGCCGGCCATGACCGTTCCACGGAACATCAGGAACCAGGCGCAGACGCTGAAGGGCAGGATCACGGAGGAGCTCGGCCGGGTCACCCACAACCGGCGACTGCAGCGCCGGGGCAGGAACGACCGTGTCTCCGGAAGCCTGAAACAAGCCGTCGAGAAGGCCAGGGGCGCCTTCAGGCCAAACGGAAGCGGCCCCCGATGATGTACGACCAGACACGCGCCCGGCAGTCCGCTGGCCAGGCCCCGGGCCCGGCCGGGCGCAGTAGCGCGGGCCCGGAGCCGCTGCTCTCGTCGGACGAACAGGACAAGGTCCTCCAGCGGCTCCGGCACGCCCTCAACACCTTCGCCGACACCCCGCGCGAGGCGCTGGAAGAGGCCGAGAGCGCCTACGACGAAGCCACCGCCCAGCTCGTGAACGCCCTCGGGGAGCGGCGACGCGTCCTGCGCGCAAGCCGGCAGGACCAGGACCCCGAGACGCAGTCCGACGAATTCCGGCACGCGCTGAGGCAGTACCGGGAGATCACCCAGCGACTGCTCCGCATCTAGGCGGCCACTGTTCCCCGCCGGGACGGAGCGCGGAGTAGTGTGGGCAGTACCGAGAGCATTTCGCACACCGGCTTCCACGCCGGGTCGTTCTCGGCGAGAGATGAAACCCGGGCCGCTGCAGAAAGCGGCCCGGAGACGGGTCCGCATCATGTCGGCGACCTTGCTTCCACCCCTGCCGCACCCCGAGCCCGTCGCAGCCCCGGCCGCGCGTCTCACCCTGAAGACCGACGGCACCTCCCGTGGACTCCTGGACGGTGCCTGGTGGCCCCGCTCCCGGGATCTGCTGAGCGAACTGCCCGCGCTGACCGATGTGTTGGACCCCCTGTGGGGCCGCATCACCCGCATTGCCGTCAACCCGAAGTACTGGCCGGTCATCCCCCGCAAGGTTCCCGTGAACGGCCACATCGTCAAGGTCGGCTGGTTCACCCCGGAAATCGACCCCCACAAGCTGCTGCTGCTCTCGTACGGCACCGGCCGCTGGGACCTGCTGATCATCCCGCCGGAGACCGGGCCGGAGTCGGCGGCCCGGCTGATGGCTGCCGCATCCGACTACGACGGCCCGCCTCTGACCGCGAGCGCGCTCATCGCCGCGGACGAGACCCGGCACGGCGCCGCCGCGACCGACGACAAGCCACTGGACCCGGACGAGGCATGGGAGTACGAAGGCGGCGCCTCCGCGGTGTCCGCGGCCGTCCCGCAACAGCCCGATCCGCCCAGGCCGGTCAGTGAGACCAGCCGGACCAGTCGCCTGATCGTCGGCATGTGAGGCGGCCGCCATGAACGCCTTCCTGACGGCCGCCACCCTCGTCGTCCTCATCGCAGCGGCGGCATACGTGATCCACCGGCTGAACCTCGAGCACGCCGACAGAATCGCCGTGCACCGGTACAGCTCCCCCTTGCCCGGCCGGCGCGGACGCGGGACGCCGCAGCCCCCGGTGGGACCGGACCGGTCCGAGTCGCCGACCGCCGTCGAACGCCGGGACCACCGCGACGGGGGCCGTGGCCGTTTCCCGCCGCGGCGCCGCAGCGGCCGTAGCACTCACCAGCGGTGACCAGCCGGTTTCCGTCACCGAGCCATCGACCGTGCGAGGAGCGGCCGGGCCCCATGAACCGAGGCGTCATGACTCTTCCGCAGCTGAACATCTACCGGCACGACCGGGGCACGCGAGCCCTGGTCACCCTGGCCGGTGAGATCGACCCGGTCACCGCGCCCCAGGTGCGGACCGCCCTGGAGCGGTGTCTGTACGACGGCATCACCACCATCGACGTCGACCTGACCACCGTCGGCTGCTGCGACAGCAGCGGCCTGCGCGTCTTCCTCGACGCATCACGGCACGCCGCCGAGGCCCAGGCGTCCCTGCGGCTGCACCACCCGTCCGGACAGACCGCACGGCTTCTCGCGGACACCGGCTCCGATCGCGTGCTTCTGTGATGAACCGGGCAGGAACAGCGCTGTCGAGGAAGGGAGTTGACGAGGCGGCCCCCCTGAACGCGATCCGCCTGCGCCGGCTGAACCGCGGGCAGGCCGAGTGCCTGCGGGGGAACATCGCCGACCTGTACGTGAGGTCCGCCGTCGGGGCGGGCGGCGAGGAGTACCGCGACCGGGAAGGTTTCCTCCGTCGTCTGGCGGATGACATCCGGCGTCCGGGCTTCGCCCTGCTGGTCGCGGAGACGACGACCATGGTCGGCTGCACCTTCGGCTTCCCGGTCGGCCGCGACGGCTCCTGGTGGCGGGGCTTCGCCGGCACACTGCCGTGGAGCATCGGGCAACTCACCACCGCCGGGCGGGTCTTCGCCCTCACCCAGGTCGTGGCCCACCCGCACGAGCAGAACCGCGACATCGCCGACCGACTGCAGGAACGGCTGCTGACCGACCTCCACGCCTCACTCGGGGTGACCCTGGTCCATCCGTACGACCGGGCCGCCCGCACCGCGTTCCAGTCCTGGGGGTGGCTGGAGATCGGCGAGACGGTGCGACTGCCCGGACCGGTCGCGCTGCGGGTGCTGGTCCTGCCCGTGGCACGGTCGCCGCGGCCGGATTCCCCGGCGATCCGCCCACCGGACCGAACGAGTGCCGGGAACTCCCCGCACCCCGTGACCCTCGTACCGAGGAGCCTCCCATGCAAGCCCTGATCGTTCTCGTCGTCGTGATCGGCCTTCTGGCCCTCCTCGGTCTCGCCCTCTCCCTGAAGGTCGTCAAGCAGTACGAGAAGGGCGTGCTGTTCCGCTTCGGGCGGCTCGTCGGCACCCGTGACGCGGGGCTGCGGTTCATCATCCCGGTCGTCGACGTCCTGCACCGGGTGTCGCTGCGGGTCGTTACCATGCCCATCCAGTCCCAGGGCATCATCACCCGGGACAACGTGAGCGTCGACGTGTCCGCGGTCGCCTACTTCCGCGTGGTCGACGCGGTGAAGTCGGTCGTCGCCGTCGAGAACGTCCACGCGGCGATCAACCAGATCGCCCAGACCACCCTGCGGAAGGTCGTCGGACAGCACACCCTGGACGAGACACTGTCGGAGACCGACCGCATCAACCTCGACATCCGCGAGATCCTCGACGTCACCACCGTCGAATGGGGCGTGC
The DNA here is from genome assembly GCF_042895385.1 of Streptomyces sp. NPDC001401. Lineage (NCBI taxonomy): Bacteria > Bacillati > Actinomycetota > Actinomycetes > Kitasatosporales > Streptomycetaceae > Streptomyces > Streptomyces sp. NPDC001401. The sequence continues at coordinate 152,720 of NZ_JBIAWI010000010.1, read as the reverse complement.
AGGTCACGCTGGTCGAGCTCAAGGACATCCAGCTGCCCGACACCATGAAGCGCGCCATGGCCCGCCAGGCCGAGGCCGAGCGGGAGAAGCGAGCGAAGATCATCAACGCGGAGGGCGAGTCCCTGGCCGCCGCCGCGCTCGGCGACGCCTCGGACACGATGATGGCCCACCCCCTCGCCCTCCAACTGCGCAATCTGCAGAGCCTGGTGGAGATCGGCGTCGACAAGAACACCACCGTCGTCTTCCCCGCCCCCCTCATGAGCACCATCGGCGAACTCGGCTCCTTCCTCGCCCGGGAGACCGCGGCCGCCACCCCCGCCGCGGAGCTGCCGCCGTCCGTCCCCGACCGCACCGACAAGACACTCAGGCCGGCCGCCGACGCCCCCGGCACGGCAGCATGATCCGTGCCGCACCCCGGCATCCACAGCGGCGGCGCGGGCCCGCCCGGCAGCAGACCCGCGCCCTGATCAGCTGGTGAAGATGAAGTACTTCCACGTCCCGTACGTCGTCGAGTTCACGTTGTCGCCCGACGTCGTGTCGATGTAGGACGAGCGGATGCGGAAGCGGACGCCTGTCGGTGGGGTGCCGGTGAGTTCGAGGGTGTCCGTGCCGCCCGAGCCGAGTACGAGGTACTCGCTGTGCGTGCTGCGCCAGGCGCCGTCGTAGTAGCCCTGGACCTCCGCCTTGTACTTGCGGTTCGGGTAGGGCGTCATCGTCGTGTCGTAGACGGGGTCCTTGGACTTGTGGAAGTAGCGGTACGTCTGGTTCCACGCCGTCTTGGTCGTGTAGTAGCCGCTGAGGGCGGTCGAGACCTTGACCTGTGCGCCTGCCGTGCTGGTGGCCGTGACGGGGGCGTAGCGGGTGTCGCCCGTGAACTTGGCGGTGAGCTTGGTGTCGCGGGTCAGGTAGACGGTGGCGGAGAGGTTTCCGGAGGAGTCGACCGTGCCGGACTTGACCAGCTTGTTGGGCTTGTCGCCGCCGTACGGGTCGGCGTAGATCGCGACGGTCCGGTTCTTGTACGTCGTCCCCAGGTGCGCCGTGAACTTCACCTGGCTGTTGTAGGCGTACACCTTGCCGTTGTTGTTCAGGGTCAGGGTGGTCGTCGTCTTCGCGACGTTCACCGTTGACGTGGCGGTGGCGCTCGCGTGGTAGTCGTCGCCCGCGTAGGTGACCGTGTACGTGACCTGGCCGCCGGCCGGCGGGGTGTCGGCGAAGGAGTACGAGCCGTCGGCGCCGACCGTGGCCGTGCCGAGCAGTTTGCCGGACGGGGTCTCGGCGTCGGTGCGGCGGACGGAGACCGTCGTGCCGGACGGGAAGGCCGCGTCCGAGGTCAGCTTGCCCGTGACGGACAGGGACTTGGCGCGGGGCGCGGTGGCCGGGGCCGTCGCCGTGAGGGTGGTGTCCGCCTTGGTCGGGTTGTCGAGGACGCGGAGCGAGTAGACGTCCGAGTCGTTGTACGACACCGCGAACAGCTTGCTCGCGTCCGGCGCCCAGGCCAGGCCCGAGGCCGCGAGGGTGTCGGCGCCGCTGCTGTTGCCGGTGTTCGGGAAGTCGTACTGGCGGACCGGGGCGGAGATGCCCGGCTCGAAGATGTGGACGTCGGGGTCGTACCAGGAGAAGGTGCCGGCGGCGACCGCGCCGTTCGGGGCGATGTCCACCGCGTTCGGGTAGGCGTTGGTGGTGTAGCTGCCGTCCCCGGAGAGGTCCGAGACCTTGAACACCTGCTGCTTGTACGGGGAGCCGCTGGCCGTGACGACGTCCTTGCCGTCGGGGGTGACGGCGAGGTCGCTCAGGTCGCTGCTGCTGCCCGGGTCCCAGGCGTACGCGGTGCGGGTCGCCGAGCCCGAGGACACGTCGAAGACGGCGAGTTCGTTCGGGCTCTGCCCGGAGGTGCCCGCGACGACAGTGCCCGGGGCGCCCGGCGAGGAGGCCAGGATCGGGGCGTCGTTCCAGGTCTTGTTGGTGTCCTGGCCGAGAGACACGACCGGGTCGCTGCCGCTCAGGTCGAGCGAGCCGATGTTGCCGGTGCCTGATCCGCGGTAGCCGAACCAGAGCTTGCCGCCGGCGAGGGCCGGGTATTCGGGCTGGGTGCCGGCGCCCGTCGGGTAGCGGTGGGCCTCGGTGGCGGTCGCGGTGTCGATGGCGACGATCGCGTCGGCGTCCTCGACGGCCGCGTACAGGGTGCCGGAGTCGGCGGAGAGCTCCAGGCCGCGGACGCCGGCGAGCGATTCGATCGTGCCGACGACGGTGCCGTTGTAGTCGGTCGCGACGACCTTGCCGTTCTTCGGGTCGCTGATGAAGACCCGCTGGTGGACGCCGTCGACGACGACGTCGCCGGTCGAGGCGACCGGCAGGACGGTGCTGGAGTCGGCCAGCGCGGGCGCGGCCGACGTGACCGCGAGCGCGGCCGAGCAGAAGAGGACCGCGAGTGCTGTCGCGGCCGGGAGAGTGCGTGTGCGCACGGTGGTTTCGAACCCCCCGGAACGAAAAAGAGCCCCTGTGGAACTGGGGAAGTGAGCGGAGCGTAGATCACGCGAGTGACGGCAGCTACAAAGGAGGGTCAACAGTGATCAAAAAGCACTCCGCGCCGTTCGGCTCCGGTCCCTCCCCTCGTGGGGACCGGTGCCGAACGGCGCGGATCTCGCGGGCTCGGGCGATCTGTCCGGCTCCGCCGTCCCGTAGCCCCTGCGGAAGCTGGCCGAGATGTTTCGGCGCCGTGGGCTGTCTTCCCGAGCGCTGAGCCGATGGCCTGCCCAGACGGTGGGTGACGGGTTCGCCCTTGCGTCGTGATCCTGCCAGCTGTGGCTTCCCGTGAGGAGATTCCGGTGCCGGTCCGGAGGCTTACGCCGCAGGTCAGCCGTATAAAGTGAGTTTTCCGGTCCGGATGTCCAAGCGCGGGGGGAGTAAGGGGTGGAGGCCTTGGGTCCCGACTCTGGGGCACGTACTGCCTTCGCGGAGCGGCTCGCTCTGCTGTACAAGGAGGCCGGCAACCCTCCTCTCGCGCGCGTGGCCGAGGCGGTCGTACACCTTCAGCGGGTGGATGAGCGGGGGCGGCCCGTACGGGTCTCCGCTCAGCGGATCAGCGACTGGCGGCGGGCCAAGAACGTGCCGGCCCAGTTCGCCGCCCTCGCCGCGGTGCTGCACGTCCTGATCCCCCAGGCCCGGCGTGCCCGGCCCGCGCCGGTCTCCGCCGGTCTGTACGACATGGGTCAGTGGCAGCGCCTGTGGGAGCGTGCCCTGGCGGACCCGGCCGGCGAGCGGCCCGCGGCGTCCGCGGAGGCGGACGAGCGGCCTCCGGCCGAGGCTCCGGCCGTCGCCGTCTGTCCGTACCGGGGGCTGGCGTCCTACCGGCAGGAGGACGCCCGGTGGTTCTTCGGCCGGGAGCGGAGCACCAACGCTCTCGTCGACCAGCTGCGGGCGGCGGAGAAGACGGGCGGGCTGGTCATGCTCGTCGGCGCCTCGGGGGCCGGGAAGTCCTCGCTGCTGAACGCCGGTGTGGTGACCGCCCTGCGGGACGGCGCGCTCGGCGGCGAGGACGGCGGGGCGTCAACGGCGTCAACGGCAGGGGTCGTACAGCTCGTGCCGGGCAGTGCTCCGCTCTCGGAGCTGACCGGGCTGATCCCCGAGCTCAAGACCGTGGTCCCGGCGGCGGAGGAGGCCGGTACTCCGGAGTTCACGGCCGCGGTCCACGGCGCCGTCACGGCGTGGATGGAGCGCGAGGGGTGCGAAGGCGATCGTCCGGTCGTCATCGTGGACCAGTTCGAGGAGGCCTTCACCCTCTGCCCCGACGAGGCGAGCCGGCGCACGTTCGTGCAGGTCCTGCACGCCGCGTGCTCGCCCGCCGGGCCGGACGACCCGGCGCCCGTGCTCGTGGTCCTCGGCATCCGCGCCGACTTCTACGAGCAGTGCCTGCGCTATCCCGAACTGGCCGACGCGCTGCAGCACCGGCACATGGTGCTCGGGCCGCTGAGCACGGCGGAGCTGCGCGAGGCGGTGACCGGGCCGGCGAAGGCCGTCGGGCTGGAGCTCGAACCGGGCCTCGCGGAGCTGATCGTCCGGGAAGTGAGCACCGACGGGCCCCGGGGGGCGCACGACGCGGGCGTGCTGCCGCTGCTCTCGCATGCGCTGCTCGCCACCTGGCAGCGGCGGAAGGCGGGGCGGCTGACGCTGGCCGGTTACCGGGCCGCGGGCGGCATCCAGGGCGCGGTGGCCGCCACCGCCGAGCGGGCCTGGTCGAGCCTCGATCCGCCCGCGCGTACGGCCGCGCGGCTGCTGCTGCTGCGGCTGGTCCGGCTCGGCGAGGACACCCAGGCCACCCGTCGGCGGGGGACCCGGCGTCAGCTGTCGGCGGAGTCGACGGATCCCGGCAAGACGGAGGAGTCGCTCGAGGCGCTGGTCCGCGCCCGGCTGGTGACGCTCGACGCGGAGACCGTGGAGATCACCCACGAGGCGCTGCTGACCGCCTGGCCGCGCCTGCGCGACTGGATCGACGAGGGCAGGAACGACCATCTGCTGCGCCAGCAGCTGGAGGAGGACGGCAGGGCCTGGGAGGGCTCGGATCGCGACTCCTCGCTGCTGTACCGGGGTTCGCGGCTGGCGCAGGCCCGCAACTGGGCGAAGTCCGCCGGCGACACCTTCCTGACCCGCAGCGCGGTGGAGTTCCTGGCCGCTTCGGTACGGCTGCGCAAGCGCACCGTCATCATGCGGCGCGGCGCGGTGTCGGCGCTGGTCGTCCTGGCCGTCCTGGCCGTCGGCGCGGCGGTCGTCGCCTGGCAGCAGCGCAATGACGCGGTGTTCGAGCAGGTGGTCGCCGAGGCGGACCGCGTGCAGTACACCGACCCTTCGCTCTCCGCCCAGCTGGACCTGGTCGCCCATGGCCTGCGGCCGGACGACGCGGGGGCCAACAACCGGCTGGTCTCGATCGTCAACGCGCCGCTGGCCACACCGCTGCTCGGCCACACCGGCGCCGTCTACCTCACCTCGTTCAGCCCGAACGGGAAGCTCCTGGCCACCGCCAGCTACGACCGCACGGTCCGGCTGTGGGACGTCAGCGACCGCTCGCACCCGAAGCCGCTGGGCAAGCCGCTCACCGGCCACACCAGCTGGGTGAGCACCGCGATCTTCAGCCCGGACGGGCACACCCTCGCCAGCGCCGGGGACGACGGCACCGTCCGGCTGTGGGACGTGCGGGATCCCACGCACCCCAGGCCGCTCGGCACGCCCCTGACCGGCCACACCGGCACGATCTACCTGCTCGCCTTCAGCCCGGACGGACGGACGCTCGCCTCCGCCGGCGAGGACCACACCGTACGCCTGTGGGACATGACCGACCCGGCCCGTCCGAAGGCGCTCGGCCCCCTGACCGGCCACTCCGCCGCCGTGCGGTCCGTGGCCTTCAGCCCTGACGGCCATCTGCTGGCAGCAGGCGGCGACGACGACACGATCATGCTGTGGGACACGTCCGATCCGCGCCGTCCGAAGCCGGTCGACCAGGTGCTGAAGGGCCACACGGACACCGTGCACTCGGTGGCCTTCAGCCCCGACGGCCACACGCTCGCCAGCGGCAGCGCAGACGACACCGTCCGGCTCTGGGACGTCACCGACCCGCGCCACGCCGCCCAGCTGGGTTCGCCGCTCGCCGGCCACACCGGTCCCGTGTGGTCCGTGGCCTTCAGCCCCAAGGGCGGCATGCTCGCGGCCGGCAGCGCGGACAGCACGGCGAGTCTGTGGAACGTCAGCGATCCGGCCTCCCCGTCGCAGGTCGGCGAGCCGCTCGCGGGCAGCAGCGGCGAGATGTACGCCGTGGGCTTCAGCCCCGACGGCCGCACCCTCGCCACCGGCAGCGGCGACAGCAAGGTGCGCCTGTGGTCGGTGCCGATGTCGGACATGACCGGTGCCTTCGGATCATTCCGCCCGGACGGGAAGGTACTCGCCATGGCCTCCCGCGACGGGCGGATCCGGCTGTGGGACGTGCGAGTTCCCGGCCGGCCCGTGGCGATGGGCAAACCGTTCATGCCCGCGGACGGCGCCCAGCGCCAGCTGGCGTTCTCCCCCGACGGCCACACGCTCGCCGTGATGAACGGACGCCGGAAGCTGTACCTGTGGAACGTCACCGACCCGGCCCGGCCGGTCCTTTACCGGACGCCCCTCTCCCTGCAGACCCGCTTCTCGGGCACCCACACAGTGGCTTTCAGCCCGGACGGACGCACGCTGGCGACCCCCTACGACGACCGCACCATCCAGCTGTGGAACGTCGCCGACCCGTCCCATGCCGTCAAGTCCGGCGCTCCACTCACCGGCCACAAGGGCTTCATCAACTGCCTCGTCTTCAGCCCGGACGGCCATACCCTCGCCAGCGGCAGCGCGGACGCCACCATCCGGTTCTGGAATGTCACCGACCCCCGCCGTGTCACCCCCCTCGGCGCACCGCTCACGGGCCACGGCGGCCCCGTCAACGCCCTCGTCTACACTCCGGACGGCCACACGCTGGCCAGCGGCAGCGACGACGACACGGTGCGGCTGTGGAACGTCACCGACCCCCTCCACGCGACCGAGGCAGGTGCTCCCCTCACCGGGCACACCGAAGCGGTCATGTCGCTCACCCTCAGCCAGGACGGCCGCACCCTGGCCAGCGGCGGCAACGACAACACCGTCCGCCTCTGGAACGTGGCCGCCCCCTCCGAGGCCACCCCGATCGGGCAGTCGATGAGCCCCAACGCCAAGACCGGCAACTTCCTTTCCTTCAGCCCCAAGAGCCACCTGCTCGGGGTGTCGAGCGGCGCCGACACCGTACGGCTGTGGAACCTGGACGCCGACGTCGCGATCCAGCACATCTGCTCGACCACGCGGGGCGTCCTGACACCGGATAAATGGCACGAATACCTGCCGCGACTCTCGTACAAGCCTCCGTGCGGCCAATAGTCCGAGTGGTCGACGTCCTGCCGACAGCCATGCGCCGGAACTGGTGTCAGCCCTGGTGACGGCCCTGGTGGCAGTCCTGCTCCAACAGGGCCGACTCAGTGATCCCGGCCACATACCCGCGACGCGGCAGAGCAGTCGACTCCCGTCGAGCCTGCGGCCTTGTTACGCTTGGCCACAGCCCGATCGCTGGTGCATCCCCCGTCGCCAGCGGTCGGGCATTCTTATGCCCTGCCGCAGCCACCCGCGTCATCCGGGCCCCGACCGACCGCCTGCTGCGGTCAGCCACTGGGCGACCTTTCGCACCGTGGTCTCGTCGAGTTGCTCGACGAGGGTCTGTACGGCCGCGTAGTCGTCAGGCTCGAGGTCGTAGAGGCCTGCCTTGGTCAATCCGGCCATGAGCACCTGCTGCCGGCGGCCGCTCATGCGTTCCGTCAGCGTGCTCGGCTCCTTGGGGCCGGTCGACGGCGGCTCCGGCGCCGCGGCGTTCGTGGTCGCAGTCGATACGTCGAAGCGCTGCCACGCACCGTCCTTCGGACCCCACAGGCTGACCGCGAGGTCGCCGCCGCGCGCCCGCACGGTGTGGGCCATCTCGGCGAGCGCGTACTGCACGGGAGCGCGGTGGGGCGACTCCGCACACACCTGCCAGGAGGCCGAGGAGGGCCGGTGGAACAGCGCCACCCAGCGGGGAGCCCCGGTCGGCTGCGGACTGGGGGGACGTGTCGTCGTCTCCACTGCGCTCACCCCTTCATTCACCCGTTTCCTGCACCCGTTCGGAAGCCGCACAGCAGGGGACGATAACTGACGGTCCGTCAGATATCCAGGGGCAGGGGCCGCCGGCCAAGGGGGTGGCTCCCGTCAGTTGTTCCAGGACTCGTCGTACGGATCCTTCGGCGTCGGCACCGGCGTCGCCGCCGTGACCCGGAGGTACGGTATCGGGCCGTTGTTGACGGGGTCCTTGGTCTGCTTGGCGGTGTAAGTCCCGGTCACCTCCAGCCACTTGTCCGGTTGCAGGACCGGCGGGAGCTTGCCGGTCAGGGCGATCTTCACCGGCTGGGCGTCCGCGGCACAGCAGTTGAGGGCCATGCGGACCAGGTACGGGCTGCCGGAACGGTCCAGGGCGACGAAACCGGTGACCTTGATCTGGCGGCCCTCCATGTGACGGCCGTGGTCGTAGACGGCACGGGTCGCGTAGTCGACCACATTGAGGTCGAGCGGGCCGGTGGCGGGGAGCTTGTTGTAGCCGTACGGCTGCTGCAGCGCCGTACCGGTGCGCATCGCGCTGTACGAGCCGAGGGCCGGCGGGGCGACCAGGATGAGAGCCAGGAGCGGCAGGACGAGCAGCCAGGAGACGCGGGGTTCGCGGTGGACATGACCGTCGCCGTGATCGTGACCGTCGCTCTGCTTCCCTTTCCTCCCCCGCCACTCGTACCAGACCGTCGCCAGCGCCGCCGCGATCAGCACCCCGCCCGACAGCAGCAACAGCGGCTGCAGCCCCGCCTTGACGTAGCGCAGATACAGGTTGGTGAAGCCCGCGTGCAGCAGGGCCGCACCCGTGAGGAACAGGACCGCCGCCTGTGCCTGCCGGTTCACAGGAGCACCGCCCCGGTAAGGACCGCGCCCGCGATCGCGAGGGCGAAGGTGGCGGGGGCGAAGCGCAGGGCGAAGCCCCGGCCGAAGGTGCCCGCCTGCATCGCGAAGAGCTTGAGATCGATCATGGGGCCCACGACCAGGAACGCCAGCTTGGCCGTGAGCGAGAACTGGGTCAGTGACGCCGCCACGAACGCATCCGCCTCCGAGCAGATGGACAGGAGTACGGCGAGGATCGCCAGGGCCAGGATCGCGACCAGCGGGTTGTCCGCCGCCGTGCGCAGCCAGCTCGCCGGGGCCACCGCCTTGAGCGTCGCGGCGGCCATCGCGCCGATGACCAGGAAACCGCCCGCATGCATCACGTCGTGCCGGACCGAGCCCCAGAACGCCGCCCCCTTGCTCTGGCCCTCGTAGTGCGGACGCTCCGGCGGGCGCAGCCAGTCCGTGCGGCCGAGGCGCTGCCACAGCCAGCCCATCACGCACGCCACGAGCAGGCTGGCGACGAAACGGGCGAGGACCATCTCGGGGTTGCGGGGGAAGGCGACCGCCGTCGCCGTCAGCACGATCGGATTGATCGCCGGGGCGGACAGCAGGAAGGCGAGGGCCGCGGCGGGGGTGACGCCCCGGCGCACCAGCGCGCCCGCCACCGGTACCGACGCGCACTCGCAGCCCGGCAGCACCGCACCCGCCATCCCGGCGACCGGCACCGCCAGCACGGGCCGCTTGGGCAGCGCACGGGCGAAGAACGACGCCGGTACGAATACGGCGATCGCCGCCGACAGCAGGACCCCGAGCACGAGGAAGGGCAGGGCCTGCACGAGCACGGCCACGAACACCGTCATCCAGCTCTGCATGACGGGTGCGGAGAGCGCTCCGCGGATGGGGCCCTGCAGCAGCACCAGCAGGAGCAGGAGCATGGTCAGGACGAGGGGGGACTTCGAGTCTTCTTTCCCGTTGCCCTGGCTGCCGTTGTCCTGCCCGGCCTTCGTCGGCTCATCGGGCTCCGGCGCGCCGCGTACCGGCTCATGGCTGTCCGCCCCTGTAGGGGCTGCTTTGGTGATGGCCACGGACGAGGTACCTCCGGTGGTGCGGAAGGGCGCTGGTTTCCCTCCCCATCCATACGATGGAGAAGGAGCGCCCGTTCAATGACTACGGTCAGTTGCTTCTGGAACCACCTCTCCCGATGAGGCAGTCTTCTCACTCGTGGGGAGCGTTCCGAATCAAGGTGTGGCGAATGGTGAGGTGTCGGCGCACATGGTGGTGTGCGGCGACGACGGACTGGCGCATCGGCTGGCCGCCGAACTGCGGGGTGTGTACGGCGAACAGGTCACGCTCGTCGTGCCGCCCGCCGACCGCGGTGTGCGACCGCCGGTGGTCGGGCGCGCGCGGGCGACCACGGCGGCACTCTTCGACCGGATGGTGAACGCGGCCGTCAACCGGGCGAACGGCGCCGCCACCGAACCCGTTGTCGCAAACGCCCAGGTCGTGGAGGCCGCCGAGGCGACCGAGGAGGCGCTCGGCGCGGCCGGCGTGGAGCGGGCCGCCGCGCTGGCGCTCGTGTACGACGACGACGAGACCAACATCCGTGCCGCCCTCACCGCCCGCCGGCTCAACCCGCGGCTGCGGCTCGTCCTCAGGCTCTACAACCGGCGGCTCGGCCAGCACATCGAGGAACTCCTCGACCAGGCGGCCGCGTTGGCGACCGGCGACGGCGGATCCTCCGGCAGCGACACCTCCACCACCGTGCTCTCCGACGCCGATACGGCCGCGCCCGCGCTGGCCGCCACCGCCGTCGCCGGCACCAGCAAGGTCGTACAGACCGACGGGCTGCTGCTGCGGGCGGTGGAACGGACGCCGCTCGTCGGGCAGTTGGCCCGGCCGGGACTGGCCACGCTGGCGCTGCTGTCCCCGGAGGGTGCCGAGACCGGCGGCGAGCAGGGGCCGGAGCTGCTGCCCGACGCGGCGGCGGTCCGCGCCGCGACCGGCCGCGGAACCGTCGTACTGGAGCAGGTGTCCTACGCCGGACCCCAACTGCCCCCGGCCCGCGGGGCCGTGGCGTTCTCCTCGCTGTTCTCGCGGCGGCTGCGGTGGTCGCTGGCGGGCATGGTCGGGTGCGTGGTCGCGCTCGCGGTGGCGTTGTGGCTGGTGACGGGGATGCATCCGCTGAGCGCGTTCTATCTGACGCTGCTCGATCTCTTCGCCATCGACAACCCCGCCATCGGGGAGTCCATCGGGCGGCAGATCCTCCAACTCCTCTCCGGGCTGACGGGGTTGCTGCTGCTGCCGGTCCTGCTGGCCGCGGTGCTCGAGGCACTGGGCACCTTCCGGACGACGTCCGCGCTGCGGAAGCCGCCTCGGGGGCTGGGCGGGCATGTGGTCCTCCTCGGGCTCGGCAAGATCGGTACGCGGGTGCTGACCCGGCTGCGGGAACTGCACATCCCCGTGGTGTGCGTCGAGTCCGACCCCGAGGCCCGGGGACTGGCCACGGCGCGGCGGCTCAGGGTGCCCGTGGTGCTCGGGGACGTCACCCAGGAGGGCGTCCTGGAGGCCGCCAAGATCCACCGCGCCCATGCGCTGCTGGCGGTGACCAGCGCGGACACGACGAACCTCGAGGCCGCGCTGTACGCACGGTCCGTGCGGCCCGATCTACGGGTCGTGCTGCGGCTGTACGACGACGACTTCGCGACCGCCGTGTACCGCACGCTGCGGGCTGCTCATCCGCGCGCGTCCACCCGGAGTCGCAGTGTGTCCCATCTGGCGGCGCCCGCTTTTGCCGGGGCGATGATGGGGCGGCAGATCCTGGGGGCGATTCCGGTGGAGCGGCGGGTGTTGCTGTTCGCCGCGATGGATGTGGCCGGGCATCCGCAGCTGGAGGGGAAGACGGTCGCGGAGGCGTTTCGGGCGGGGGCGTGGCGGGTGCTGGCCCTGGATACGAGGGTCTCCGGCGGGCGGCGGGAGGAACCTGCTTCCGAGGAGGCGTACGAGGATCGGCCGGGGTCGAGGCTGGTGTGGGATCTGCCGGACGAGCGGGTTCTGAGGGGGTCGGACCGGGTGGTGCTGGCCGCTACGCGGCGGGGGTTGGCGGAGTTGCTGGGGCGGCGTCCGCGGGAGCGGGCCGGGGCCTGACCGGTGCTGGGGCGGGGGTGGGGGTGGGGGTGGGTTCGCTTGCCCGCGCCGGCAGGGTGCCGCTGCGCCCACCCGTGCCGCCCCAGCGGCACGACTGCCCGCAGCTACGCCAAGTACCGCTCCGCAAAGTCCAGTTCCAGTCTCACCTGCTTGATCCGTTCGTCGACCACCAGGGAACCGTGACCAGCGTCGTAGCGGTACACCTCATGGGCCGCGCCCTTCGACTCCAGGCGTCTGACGTAGTTCTCGATCTGGCGGATGGGGCAGCGCGGGTCGTTGACGCCGGCCGAGATGTAGACCGGGGATCTGACCTGGTCGACGTAGGTCAGGGGGGACGAGGCCTCGAAGCGTTCGGGGACCTCCTCGGGGGTGCCGCCGAGGAGGGTGCGGTCCATGGCCTTGAGGGCCTCCATCTCGTCGTGGTACGCCGTGACGTAGTCGGCGACCGGGACCGCCGCGATGCCGAGCGTCCAGGCGCCCGGCTGGGTGCCGAGGCCGAGGAGGGTGAGGTAGCCGCCCCAGGAACCGCCGGTGAGGATGAGGCGCTCGGGGTCCGCCAGGCCGGAGTCCACCGCCCAGGCGCGGACCGCCTCGATGTCCTCGAGTTCGATGAGGCCGACGCGGTGCTTGAGGGCGTCGGTCCAGGCACGGCCGTAGCCCGTGGAGCCGCGGTAGTTGACGCGGATCACCGCATACCCGTGGTCGACCCAGGCCGCCGGGCCCGCCGCGAACGCGTCGCTGTCGTGCCAGGTGGGGCCGCCGTGGATGTCGAAGACCGTCGGCAGCGGGCCGGTCGCGCCCGCCGGCTTCTGGACCAGGGCGTGGATACGGCCGCCGGGGCCGTCCACCCACACGTCCTCAACCGGCACCGAGCCCGGGGACTTCATGCCGGGCGGGTCGAGGACGACCGCGCCGGTCGTCGAGCGGACCGCCGACGGTTCGGCGGCCGAGGACCAGAGGTACTCCACGCTGCCGTCGGGGCGGGCCGTCGCGCCGGAGACCGTGCCGGGCGGGGTGGGGACCTTCTCCAGGGCGCGGCTCGCCAGGTCGTACCGGAACAGTTCGCTGCGCGCCTCGAAGCTGTGCACGATGAGCAGACCGGTGCCGTCCGGGTACCACTCGGCGCTCACGTCGCCGGGCAGCTCCAGGGCCAGGTCGGTCTCCTCGCCCGTCGCCACGTCCCACACCAGGGGCTCCCAGCGGCCGCGGCGCTGGTGGCCGATGAGCAGTCGGGTGTCGCCGTCGACAGGGGCGAAGCCCAGAACCTCCAGGCCCAGTTCGTCCGTGCCCCCCTTGGTGTCGTCCAGTTCGGCGACCGCCGTGCCGTCGGGGCGCAGGACGCGCAGCGCGGAGTGCATGGCGTCGCCGTGCTCCGTGTGCTCGATCGCGATCAGCGAACCGTCGTGGGAGAGGTCGCCGACGCCCGCCGACTCGCGGTGGCGGTAGATCTCCACCGGGGCCTCGCCCGCTCGCGCGAGATGGATCGTCGTGCCGTCCTCGTCCGTGGAGCGGCCGACGATCGCCGTGCGGCCGTCCCGGGCGAGGGCCAGGCCCGCCGGGTAGGAGGCCTCCAGGCCGGGCGCCGCGAGCTCGTCCGCACCGCCGTCGAAGGGCTGTCTGCGCCAGACGCCGAACTCGTCGCCGTCCTTGTCGTCGAACCACCAGATCCAGGCGCCGTCGGGGGTGAGCACGCCGTCCGTCGTGCCGTTCGGCCGGTCCGTGACCTGGCGTTGCCCGCCCGTCGCCCGGTCCCAGGCGTACAGCTCGTACGTCCCCGTCGCGTTCGACACGAACAGGGAGCGGTCCGGTGCGTCCTCCGCCCAGTCGGGCAGCGACACCCGCGGCGCCCGGAAGCGCTTCTCCCAGTCCGGCATGTCCTCGTTCCGCTCCGGCGCGCCGGACCCGTTGCTCTCAGTCATGGCCCCATAGTGCCTGCCCTCACCGACAATTCGCTGGCGGGGCCCCCAGCCTGTGGATAACTTCTACCCGGCACTTACCGAACACACGTCCAAGCAGGTCAGAAAGCCGGTTCAATGTCCTCTCCCACCCCGCCCGCCTCCCCCGCCGACTGGCGCGAGACCAACCGCGCCAACTGGGACGAGAGGGTCCCGCTGCACACCGCCGGCGACTTCTACGACCTCGAAGGCTTCCAGGCCGGCAAGGATCCCCTGCGCCACTTCGAGCTGGCCGAGGTCGGCGACGTGACCGGCAAGTCGCTGCTGCACCTGCAGTGCCACATCGGCACCGACACCCTGTCCTGGGCCCGGCACGGCGCCGCCCGCGTCGTCGGCCTGGACTTCTCCGAACCGGCCGTCGCGGTCGCCCGCGATCTCGCCGCCGGTCTCGGCCTCGGACCCGAACGGGCGGAGTTCGTCGCGTCCGACGTGTACGACGCGGCCACAGCGGTGCCGGAGTCCTCGTACGACATCGTCTACACCGGCACCGGCGCGCTGTGCTGGCTGCCCGACATCCGCCGCTGGGCCGAGACGGCCGCCGGGCTGGTGGCTCCGGGCGGGTTCCTCTATCTCGCCGAGTTCCATCCGCTGGCCGACGTCCTCGACGACGAAACCGGCTCGCGGATCGTGCGGGACTACTTCGACCGCGAGCCACAGGTCTACGACTTCTCCGGCACGTACGGGGCGGAGAGCACCGACACCGTGCAGAACCGGACCGTGCAGTGGACGCACCCGCTCGGCGAGGTCGTCTCCGCGCTCGCCGCGGCGGGCCTGCGCATCGAGTTCCTGCACGAGCACGACGTCTCGGTGTTCAGGCAGTTCGAGGCCTTCGAGGAGCGGGACGGCTACTTCCGCTTTCCGGCGGACCGGCCGCGCTTCCCGCTGATGTACTCGTTGCGGGCTGCCAAGGGCTGACTGCCGGCGGTACCGAACCCCGCAGCCGGGCCCGGCGCAGCGGCCCCGTACCGTTGAAGGCGTGTACCGGTTTCTGCTGACGCCCCGCTGGTGGGGGATCAACGTCTTCGTGCTGCTCGCCATCCCCTTCTGCATCTTCATGGGGTCGTGGCAGCTGAGCCGGTTCGAGGACCGGGTGCAGGCCCACCGCGACGCGACCGAGCAGGTCACGACGGACCGGCACGAGGCGGCCCGCCCGCTGCGGGAGCTGCTGCCCGTGGACAAGGCGACGTCGGGCAGGCAGGCCACCGCGACCGGGCGGTACGGCAAGCAACTGCTTGTCCCGGACCGGCAGCTCGACGGCAAGCGCGGGTTCTACGTCCTGACGCTGCTGCGCACCGACGGCGGCAAGGCGCTGCCCGTGGTGCGGGGCTGGCTGCCGGGTTCCGCCGACGCGGCCAAGGCGCCCGCCGCGCCCACCGGTGAGGTCACCGTGACCGGTGCGCTGCAGGCGTCCGAGACGCCGGGGGACAACGGGGTGAGCGCCCAGGGCGGCCTGCCGTCCGGGCAGACCGCGGCGATCAGCTCGGCGTCTCTGGTGAACCTCGTGCCGTACGACGTGTACGACGCCTGGGTCACGCTGGACAAGGCCGACGCCGGGATGACGGCCGTGCCGGCGACGGCGCCCGCGGACTCCGGGCTGGACCTCAAGGCGTTCCAGAACCTCGGTTACACCGGCGAGTGGTTCGTCTTCGCCGGGTTCGTGGTCTTCATGTGGTTCCGGCTGCTGCGGCGGGAGGCGGAGTTCGCGCGGGATGCGGAGATGGGTCTGGTTGCCGAGGAAGAGGGCGTTGCAGTCTGACCTGCTTTCGGCTGCACCGGCGCTGCGGCTTGAGGGGTGTCACTTGCCCGCGCTTGCGGGGTGCCGCCTGCGCCCACCCGTGCCGCCCCAGCGGCACGACTGCCCGCAGGCTGAGCGGGTCTACGCCCCGGCCAGCACCCCGGTGTAAATCACCGTACCCGCACACGCGTTGGACACCGTCGCCGAAACCGTCGGCGACCCTGCCGCCGTCGTGTGGGACACGATCACGCTGCCGTCCGCCGTGCCGTCCGCCGTCATCATCTGCGTGGTGGCGCCGCTGTCCGTGCCGGTGGAGCTGGTGCCGGACGTGCTGCCGGTGTCGGCGGTCGGGGTCGGGGTCGGGCTCGCGGTGGAACCGCCGTCGGTGGTGCCGCCGGTGCTGCCGCCCGTGGTGGGGCAGGTCTCCGAGGGAACCCAGGCGAACTTCACCTCGTAGGCCGCGCCCGGCTGCAGCTGCAGCCCGGTGACCTCGGTGGACGGGTCGGGCAGGCCGGTCGCGGCGTCCCCGGTCACATGCCGGGCCGTAGTGATCTTGGTGGCGTCCGCGGCGCCCTGCGCGAGCGTGCTCAGCGTCCCCGCCCCGCCGACGGTGCAGGCGGAGGTGGAGATGTTGACGACGCGGAAGGTGCCGTAGACCGCGCCGCCGGTGTCGGGGGCGGTGACGGACTGGGTGGCCGAGCCGAACTGGTCGGCCGTGCACACGGGGGCACCGGCGGCGCTGGTGGACGCGGGGCCGGTGCTGCTGCCCGTGCCCGTACCGGTGCCCTTGCCCTTGCCGTCGCCCTTCGAGTCGCCCTTGCCCTTGCCCGGCGAAGTGCCCGGGTTGCCGCCGGCAGTGGTCTCACTGCCGTCCGCGTTTTTTCCCTGGCTCGCCCCGCCCTGGGCCTGCGAGGCCTGGCCGGCGACGGACGGGTTGACGTCGGAGCCGGTGGAGTTGGAGACGTGCACCAGGGCCGGAACGGCGGTGCCGATGAACAGCGCGGCGGCCGCCATGCCGACGACGGCCTGCCGCTTGCGGGCGCGCCGTGCGGGTACGGCCCGCCGCAGATGGTCCAGCGTGCCGTCGCACGGTTCGACCGTCTGCACCGCCTGGTGCAGCAGCCTGCGCAGAGCCAGCTCGTCCGAGTCGAGCCCGTCGGGGCTCTGGTCGTCGGGGCCGTGGTTCACAGTTCCGTTCCCAGCGTGCGATTGCCTGTGCTCTTGCTCGTGCCCTGCCGTCGGCTCGTGCCAGGCAAAGGGTTCATGGCGGTCATGGGAATCACGTCCCTCGCCGTCCTTGTTCATGCCGGTGCCTCCATCGCGAGACGGAGGGCCGCGATACCGCGGGAGCCGTACGCCTTCACCGAGCCCAGCGATATGCCGAGCGTCTCGGCGACCTGGGCCTCGGTCATGTCGGCGAAGTAGCGCAGCACCAGGACCTCGCGCTGGCGGCGCTGCAGGCCCTTCATCGCCTTGATCAGGGAGTCGCGCTCCAGCTGGTCGTACGCGCCCTCCTCGGCGCTCGCCATGTCGGGCATCGGCTTCGACAGGAGCTTGAGGCCCAGGATGCGGCGGCGCAAGGCCGAGCGGGAAAGATTGACGACCGTCTGACGCAGGTAGGCGAGCGTTTTCTCCGGGTCGCGGACCCGTTTGCGTGCCGAGTGCACGCGGATGAAGGCCTCCTGTACGACGTCCTCGCAGGAGGCGGTGTCGTCGAGCAGGAGGGCGGCGAGACCCAGCAGCGAGCGGTAGTGCGCGCGGTAGGTCTCGGTGAGGTGGTCGACGGTCGTACCGGCCGCCGCGATGTCGTCGGCGCCATCACGCTGATTCGGTATGCGGGCGGGCCGCGCTGCGGGCATGGGCGCGATCACCGGCATGCCGCCGGGCGCGCCGGGCATGCGGGGTCGGAGCGACGGGCGGGGCGGCCGTAGAGCCGTACCGCGGGTCGCCGCTTGGAAGTCGAGAACCTCTGCCACGCCAGTTGGACACGCTCCCCCCCGTCAGGGTTGTACGTGCCGGGCGTCACTTTTGCGTCATGTGCCGCAGCCGGCCGTCCGGTGTCAGGCAGCGCAACTGACCGTGCGTCAAACGCCCTCATGCCTACCCGCTCTTCCCCTATGTCCCGAATGTTCGAGGCGTCCCC
Source organism: Streptomyces sp. NPDC001401 (assembly GCF_042895385.1). Taxonomy (NCBI): domain Bacteria; kingdom Bacillati; phylum Actinomycetota; class Actinomycetes; order Kitasatosporales; family Streptomycetaceae; genus Streptomyces; species Streptomyces sp. NPDC001401. Next base: position 135,253 of record NZ_JBIAWI010000010.1, on the reverse strand, counting down.
ACGCCTCACCGCGCATCCCCGCACCCCGAAGGGCGTTCGCAAAGACGCTCCCCGCCCTTCGCGCGGTTGCGGAGAGCGGGGAGGGAAATCTTCGGATGCCGAGGCGGCCCGGGGCAAGTGGTACGGACCATCGCCGGGCCACGTGTCGCCCACAGATCCTACAAACCAAACGGGCCACGGCCAGGGCTTTTCCGGCGGTAACCCCTTGCTTCGGGATGTGTTGCACGCAACACGGCACGTCATGGGAGCGCGACCATCGTCACGCCCCGTCACAGGAACTCGGTCGCCACCAGCTCCGCGATCTGTGCGGTGTTGAGGGCCGCGCCCTTGCGGAGGTTGTCGCCGCAAACGAAGAGTTCGAGCGCCGTGGGGTCGTCGAGCGCGCGCCGCACCCGGCCCACCCAGGTCGGGTCGGTGCCCACGACGTCGGCGGGCGTGGGGAACTCGCCGGCGGCCGGATCGTCGAAGAGGACGACCCCTGGGGCGGTGGCGAGGATCTCCCGGGCCCCGTCGACGGTGACCTCGCCCTGGAAACGGGCGTGGACGGTGAGGGAGTGCGTGGTGACCACCGGTACCCGTACGCAGGTGACGGCGACCGGCAGGTGGGGCAGGCCGAGGATCTTGCGGGACTCGTCCCGCACCTTCATCTCCTCCGAGGACCAGCCGTCCTCGCGCAAGGACCCGGCCCACGGTACGACGTTCAGCGCGACCGGCTCCGGGAACGGCCCGGTGTTGTCGCCGACGGCCCTCCGCACGTCACCGGGGCTGGTCCCCAGCTCCGTACCGGCGACGAGGGACAGCTGCTGGCGCAGGGTCTCGACACCGGCGCGCCCCGCCCCGCTCACCGCCTGGTACGAGGAGACCACCAGCTCGCGCAGCCCGAACTCGGCGTGCAGCGCGCCCAGGGCCACGATCATGGAGAGGGTCGTGCAGTTGGGGTTGGCGATGATCCCGCGCGGGCGGCGCCGGGCGCAGTGCGGATTGACCTCCGGGACGACCAGCGGCACCTCCGGGTCCATCCGGAAGGCGCCCGAGTTGTCGACCACCACCGCGCCCTTGGCCGCGGCGATCGGCGCCCAGTGCGCGGAGACCTCGTCGGGCACGTCGAACATGGCGACGTCGACCCCGTCGAAGGCCTCCTCCGTCAGGGCCGCCACCTCGACCTCCTCGCCGCGCACGGCCAGCTTGCGGCCGGCCGAGCGCGGTGAGGCGATCAGACGGATCTCGCCCCAGATGTCCGCGTGCTGGGACAGGATCTGGAGCATGACCGTGCCGACGGCTCCGGTCGCACCCACGACCGCGAGCGTGGGCCGTCCCCTGCCGGCCATCAGCGGCCGGTGCCCCCGTAGACGACCGCCTCGGCGGTGTCGGAGTCGAGGCCGAAGGCGGTGTGCACGGCGCGCACGGCCTCCGGCACGTCGTCGGCGCGGGTGACGACCGAGATACGGATCTCGGAGGTCGAGATCAGCTCGATGTTGACCCCGGCGTCGCTGAGCGCCTCGAAGAAGGAGGCCGTGACACCCGGGTTGGTCTTCATGCCGGCGCCGACGAGGGAGATCTTGCCGATCTGGTCGTCGTAGCGCAGCGAGTCGAACCCGATGGCCGTCTTCGCCCGCTCCAGGGCGTCGATGGCCTTGCGGCCCTCGGTCTTGGGGAGCGTGAACGAGATGTCCGTCAGCCCGGTGGAGGCGGCGGACACGTTCTGCACGACCATGTCGATGTTGATCTCGGCGTCGGCGATGGCGCGGAAGATCGAGGCGGCCTCGCCCGGCTTGTCCGGGACGCCGACGACCGTGACCTTGGCCTCGGAGGTGTCGTGCGCGACACCGGAGATGATGGCCTGCTCCACCTTCTTGTCCCCTTGCTCGATCGGCTCACTGCTGACCCAGGTGCCCTGCAGCCCCGAGAAGGAGGAGCGCACATGGATCGGGATGTTGTAGCGGCGGGCGTACTCCACACAGCGGTGGAGCAGCACCTTGGAGCCGGAGGCGGCAAGCTCCAGCATGTCCTCGAAGGCGATCCAGTCGATCTTCTTCGCCTTCTTCACCACGCGCGGGTCGGCGGTGAACACGCCGTCGACGTCGGTGTAGATCTCGCACACCTCGGCGTCGAGAGCGGCGGCCAGCGCGACGGCGGTCGTGTCGGAACCGCCGCGGCCGAGCGTGGTGATGTCCTTCTTGTCCTGGCTGACGCCCTGGAAGCCGGCGACGATGGCGATGTTGCCCTCGTTCACCGAGTCACGGATACGGCCGGGCGTGACGTCGATGATCCGGGCTTTGTTGTGAACGGAGTCGGTGATGACGCCTGCCTGGCTGCCGGTGAAGCTCTGGGCCTCGTGACCCAGGTTTTTGATCGCCATGGCCAGCAGCGCCATGGAGATACGCTCTCCGGCGGTCAGCAGCATGTCGAACTCACGCCCGGCCGGCATCGGAGATACCTGCTCGGCGAGATCGATCAGCTCGTCCGTCGTGTCGCCCATCGCGGAAACGACGACAACCACCTGGTTGCCGTTCTTCTTCGCTTCCACGATTCGCTTGGCGACGCGCTTGATGCCCTCGGCATCGGCTACGGAGGAGCCTCCGTACTTCTGCACGACAAGGCCCACGTGCGCTCCTCGCTCGTCCCGTAATCTGTCGGCTCATTTTACCGAGCGCCCGATATCGACCTTGGGGAAACCACATGGTGAGACCCGGCGCTCCAGCACGGCCCCTGCCCACCCCGCACATGAACACTCCGCAAAGTGGGCCAGGTCACCCGTTGACGCTCTGAGTAGCCGACCGATAACTTCGCGTCGTCGTCGCCACACCAGGAGCACACGGCTCCATCGGGACTAGCGACGCGAAGGATTCTCCTTCCTTGACGACTGCGACCGTTTCCGAGATCCAGCACGTCACGCCCGCCGACCTCTTCCAGGTCCGGCCCTTCTCCCCGCACTGCGAGGTCATCCGCACCGCCGCCGACCACGCCGTCATCGGCGTCTCCCCCGGCAACAGCTACTTCTCCGCACACCGCATCCACGACCTGGCCCGCTGGGGCCTCGCCCTCTTCGAGCGCGTGGACTTCGTCTACACCGATCTGCACGTGGCCGAGATGTACGAGGCCTCCGGCTATCCGGCCGACGACGCGCGCCGCAAGGCGGTGAAGAACCTGCGCGGCGTCCGCGCCAAGGTCCTCGGCGCCGTCGAGGCCGTCGACCCCGACGGCACCCGCCTCAGGGCCCACGCCATGTCCGAGCTGAGCGGCAACCCGGCCTACCGGGAGCTCCACGAGGACCTCCGCACCCGGCTGACCCGCGACGACGAGTTCCGCACGACCTGCGAGAAACTCGTCGACTCCTTCCTGTCGACCAAGGCGCGGGAGGTGACCGCGCGCCAACGGGCCGTCTGCATGGAGTACGTCACCGCGGAGGCGCCCCTCTTCCTCGACACCCCCGCGATCCTGGGCGTCCCCTCCTCCCTCAACTGCTACCACCAGCTCCTGCCGATGGCCGAGCTGCTCTACTCGCCCGGAGCGGGGCTGCGCGCCTCCCGCAACCAGGGCCACGCCATCGTCACGCCGGCCGAGGGAGTCACCGATGCCCACTGAGGAACTCGAGGAAGTCATCGCCTTCCCGTTCTCCTGGCGCGGCGACCAACTCCCCGCCGAGGTCGAGGAGTTGCGCGAGTCGACGCCCGTACGGCGGGTGCGCACCATCGCGGGTGACGAGGCCTGGCTGGTGTCGTCGTACGACCTGTGCAAACAGGTCCTCGAGGACCCGCGGTTCAGCCTGAAGGACACCTCGGCCCCGGGGGTCCCCCGCCAGTACGCGCTGACGATCCCGCCCGAGGTCGTCAACAACATGGGGAACATCACCGGCGCGGGACTGCGCAAGGCCGTGCTCAAGGCGCTGAACCCGAAGAGCCCGGGGCTCGTGGGGTGGTTGCGGTCGTACGCCGACGAGCTGGTCGACGGCCTGGTCCGCGAGGGCGCTCCGGTGGACCTGCGGGGCGGTTTCGCCGACCCGTACTCGGCGGGCATGCACTGCCGCATCCTCGGCATCCCGTACGCGGACGCGCCCGGGCTGATGCGGAGCCTGGACATCGCGTTCATGAACTCGGCCTGTCCGGTCACGGGCGCCAGGCTCAACTGGGACCGCGACATCGCCTACATGACCGAGCGGCTGGACGACCCGGCGACCACGGGTCTGATGGCCGAGCTCGCCGCCCTGCGCACGGACCCCGAATACGCCCACCTCACCGACGAGATGCTCGCGACGGTCGGCGTGACGATGTTCGGCGCGGGCGTCATCTCGACGTCCGGCTTCCTGACCATGGCGCTGGTGTCGCTGATCCAGCATCCCGAGCTGCAGGAGGAGCTGGTCGCGGACCCCGGGAAGATCCCCGCGGCTGTCGACGAACTGCTCCGCATCAATCTCTCCATCGGTGACGGGCTGCCGAGGCTGGCGACCGAGGACGTACGCCTGGGAGAGGTGAACGTCCGTAAAGGACAGCTGGTCCTCGTCCTCGTCGAGGGCGCGAACTTCGACCCGGCCGCCTTCCCCGACCCGCACACCGTCGACCTGACCCGCGCCAACAGCACGGCCCACCTCTCCTTCGGCGGCGGCAGCCACTACTGCCCCGCCACCGCCCTCGGCCGCAAACACGCCGAGATCGCCCTGGAGACGCTGCTGGAGCGGATGCCGCGGCTGCGGCTCGCGGTGCCGATCGAGCAACTGGTCTGGCGGACCGGGTTCATGAAGCGGATTCCGGAGCGGTTGCCCGCCATGTGGTAGCAGCACCCCCCGGCTCGGCGGCCGGTCGTCTTTAAATTTCAAGCATTAGGGTTCGCCTGTGCGCGTACTTCTGGTGGAAGACGATGAGCCGGTCGCCGAGTCCCTTCGCCGTGGCCTGACCCGGTACGGCTTCGAGGTGGAGTGGGTCACCACGGGCGGCGCGGCGCTGAGTCACAAGGATCCGTACGACGTCGTACTCCTCGATCTCGGGCTGCCCGACACCGACGGCCTCGACGTCTGCAAGGCGCTGCGCGAGCGCAGTGATGTGCCGATCATCGTGATCAGCGCGCGCAGCGACGAGACGGACCGGGTGGTGGGCCTGGAACTCGGCGCGGACGACTACGTGTCCAAGCCGTTCGGGGTCCGGGAGGTCATCGCGCGGATACGAGCGGTGATGCGGCGCGTGCAGCCCCGTACGCCGGAGGAGGCCGCGGCAGGCCCGGACCGGTACGGGTCCCGGCTGACGATCGACCGCAAGGCGGCCCGGGTGCACGTGGACGGCGAGGAGGTCGCCCTCGCGCCCAAGGAGTACGACCTGCTGGCCTTCCTCACCGAGGAGCCGGGCGCGCTGATGTCCCGGGAGCAGATCATGGAAGCGGTCTGGGACGCGAACTGGTTCGGGCCGACCAAGACGCTCGATGTGCATGTGGCGGCGCTGCGGCGGAAGTTCGCGGGGATCATCACCGTCGAGGCGGTGCGCGGGGTCGGCTTCCGGCTGGAGGTCGTCAAGGACGCCGAGGCGTCATGAACCGCCAGCTCATTCGCAGTTACATCCTGCTCGTCGCGGTCGCCATCCTGCTGTTCACCGTGCCGGTGGCCTTCACGCTCACCGCACAGCTGCGGGACGACACCCGGGAGTCCGTGCACCGCGAGGCCACGACCATGGCCCTGCTGCTGGGCAACGGCGACCCGGCGTCCTGCAAGGCCCTGGCCGAGATGGCCGCGGTGTACGACGTGGAGACGCCCGGCACGGTCCAGGTCGTCTCCACGACCGGCCGGCCCTGCGCGCCGGACCTGCAGAAACCGGCCCGGGACGCGGCGCTGACCCAGGCCGTGCGGGACGGGAAGAGCACGACCGACTGGGGCTCGAGGTTCATCTGGGGCCGGAACCTGGTGATCACCGTTCCGGCCCGCGAGGCCACGGCGGCCGGTGCGGGCAAGGGCCCGGTCGTGGGCGCCGTACGGATCAAGTACTCCACCGACGAGCTCACCCACAGGCTGTGGACGATCTGGGGCTTCCGGGCGGGTCTCGCGGTGGCGGTGCTCGGTGTGGCGGCGCTGATCGGTGCGGTCGCGGCCCGCCGGATCACCGCGCCACTGCGCGAACTGAACTCCATGGCAAGCAAGTTCAGCGACGGCGACCTGACCGCCCGCTCCCCGGTGACGGGCCCGCCGGAGACCCAGACCCTCGCCCGCACCCTGAACCAGGGCGCGGAGCGCCTGGACACGCTGGTCGCCTCACAGCGGATCTTCGTCGCCGACGCCTCCCACCAACTCCGTACGCCCCTCACTGCGTTGCGCCTGTCGCTGGACAACATCGCGGACGGGGTGGACGACGAGTTCGTGCGGGAGGACGTGGAGCAGGCGACCGCCGAGGTGGTGCGGATGAGCCGGCTGGTCAACGGCCTGCTGGTGCTCGCGCGGGCCGAGGCGAAGGTGACGGCCGCGGAGCCGCTGCCCCTCGGGGAGATCGTGGACGAACGTCTGTCGGTGTGGAGGCCGGCCGCCGACGAGCGCGGAGTCACCATCACGCTCAGGGGGAGTGCCGACGGCCGGCCGGCTGTGCTGGCCGGCCCCGGTCATCTGGACCAGGTGCTGGACAACGTGCTCTCGAATGCACTGGAGGTCTCGCCGGACGGCTCCACGATCACCGTCCGGATCGAACCGAGTGGGGACGAAGTGGTGCTCTCCGTCCTCGACCAGGGCCCCGGCATGTCCGACGCGGAGAAGTCCCGCGCCTTCGACCGCTTCTGGCGCGGCCAGGGCCTGACCGGGCGCTCCGGCTCCGGCCTCGGCCTCGCCGTCGTCAAGCAGCTGGTGACCGACGACGGCGGGACCGTGACCCTGCGGGATGCTCCCGGCGGCGGGCTGGAGGTCAGGATCAGCCTTCGGGCATCTTCGAGGAGTGGTGGTTGACGATCAGCCACTTTCCGTCCCGCTTCTCGTACTCGTACGTGTAGCGGGCCTTGACGACGCTCTGCGTCCCGGTCGCGTGGTCGGTGAGCGTGAACTGGTAGATCCCGGTGTCGATGGCGGAGTCGTCGTCGAGCACGTTGACGATCGTCTCGAGCTTCTTCCCGACCGGCTTGTTCTCCAGGAAGTGTTCGAAGTAGTCGACGATGCCTGCGTGGTCGGTGCGGATCTTGTTGGAGACGGTGGGCAGGAGGACCGCGTCGTCCGCGTAGAGGTCCGCGACCTTCTCCGGGTCGCCGGTCTGCAGGGTTCTGTTCCAGGTGTCGAACAGCCCGGCTATCTGCTTCTTGCTCGCCTTCGCGTCGTTGTCTGAGCCGGCGACGCCGATCCCGGCAGCGAAGGTGCCAACGGCGACGAGAGCGGTGGCGGTGACGACGGCTGCGCGCTTGGTTATGGAACGACGGGTCATCGCTGTCTCCAGTTTCGGTGCGGTTCCGGGTCTTTCACCTCCCTGCTGGGGAAGTGACTCCAGACTCGCTTTTCACTGGTTAGGGCCCGTGCAGCCGTCGTACAGCGCAGATCCAAGACGCACCCAACTCACATGGAGTGACCACTTGATCACGACGGACATACTGCTGGCGGGCATCGTGTTGCTCGGGTCCTCCGTGCAGTGGCTGACCGGTATGGGGTTCGCCCTGGTCGCCGTGCCCGCGCTGGTGCTGCTGCTCGGACCGGCCCAGGGTGTCGTGCTCGCCAACTGCGCGGCGGGGGCCATCAGCGTCGTGGGACTGGCCGGCGGTTGGCGGCGGGTGCGGCCGCGCGCGATGGTGCCGCTGTGCGTGGCGGCCGCATGTACGGTGCCGGCGGGGGCGTGGCTGACCCGTCAACTGCCGGAGCCCGCACTGCTGTTGGTCATGGGCGGCCTGGTCACGGCCGCCGTACTGCTGGTCATGCGCGGCGCCCGGGTGCCCGCCCTGCGCGGCACGAAGGGTGCCGTCGCCGCGGGCGCGGTGGGCGGGTTCATGAACTCGGCCGCGGGCGTGGGCGGTCCGCCGGTTTCGCTGTACGCCGTCAACGCGGGCTGGACGGTACGGGAGTTCGTGCCGAACGCGCAGTTCTACGGGGTGATCGTGAACGCGTTCTCGGTGGCGGCGAACGGGGTGCCGGAGCTGAGCGGGGCCCGTTGGGGGTGGGTCGTCACCGCGATGGTGGTGGGGGCGTTGATCGGGCGGGGGCTCGCCGAGCGGATACCCGAGAAGCGGGCCCGCCTGCTGGTGCTGTCGCTGGCGCTGGCAGGCGGGGTCACCGCGGTGGGGAAGGGGCTGTGGGGGCTGCCGTAAAGCTGCTGCCCCCACCCGCCTACTTGCCGGGGCGCATCCCCAGCGGCTCCCCGATCTCCTCCGCCATGACCTTGCCGGCCTCGAACTCGAGGGTCTCGTCCCCCATGGCGGTCTGGTCCGTGTCCAGCCCGTCCAGTTCCTCCAGCGGCTGGTTCAACCGCACATGCGCGACCACCGACTGGAGCGCGCGCAGGGTCGCCGACGCCGTGGAGCCCCAGTTGGAGAAGTAGGAGAACTGCCACCACCACAGGGCCTCCGTGGTGCGGCCCGAGCGGTAGTGGGCCATGCCGTGGCGGAGGTCGGTGATGACATCGGTCAGGTCGTCGGAGATACGGGCCGGGACCGGGGCCTTGCGCGGCTCGTAGGGGTCGAAGACCTCGGAGTAGACGTCGATCGGGTCCAGCAGGCGGGCCAGGTTCTCGCGGAGTTCGTCCACGTCGGCGTCCGGGCCCGTGTCGGGCTCGTAGCGCTCGTCGGGGACGATGTCCTCGTGCGCGCCGAGGCGGCCGCCGGCCAGCAGGAGCTGGGAGACCTCCAGGAGGAGGAAGGGGACGGCCGAGTCGGGCTCGTCGCCCTTCGCCACCTCTGTGACGGCCACCAGGAAGCTCTCTACCTGGTCCGCGATCTGGACCGCGAAGTCGTCCGGGTCCTGCGTCGTGGCATGCAGCGTGGCGTCAGACATCTAGGAGTCGTCTCCCCTCGAAGGCGCGGCCGAGGGTGACCTCGTCCGCGTATTCCAGGTCTCCGCCCACCGGGAGGCCGCTGGCCAGGCGGGTGACCTTGAGGCCCATGGGCTTGATCATGCGGGCGAGGTACGTCGCTGTGGCCTCGCCCTCCAGGTTCGGGTCCGTGGCCAGGATCAGTTCCGTGACCGTCCCGTCGGCCAACCGCGCGAGAAGTTCTCGTATACGCAGGTCGTCGGGGCCCACTCCCTCGATGGGGCTGATCGCGCCCCCGAGCACGTGGTAACGGCCGCGGAACTCGCGGGTGCGCTCGATCGCGACCACGTCCTTCGGCTCCTCCACCACGCAGATGACGGAGCGGTCGCGGCGGCTGTCGCGGCAGATGTTGCACAGCTCTTCCTGTGCGACATTGCCGCAGGTCGCGCAGAAGCGGACCTTCGCCTTGACCTCCATCAGCGCCTGCGCGAGCCGCCGTACGTCCGTCGGTTCCGCCTGCAGGATGTGGAAGGCGATCCGCTGGGCGCTCTTGGGACCGACGCCGGGCAGCCGGCCCAGCTCGTCGATCAGGTCCTGCACCACGCCTTCGTACACGGACTGCCGTCCTTCCCGGGGTTCCTTACAAGTACGTACGGTAGTTGGCGGACGCCCCTCTTAGAAAGGCAGGCCGGGGATACCGCTGCCGCCGCCCAGGCCCTGGGCCAGCGGGCCCAGCTTCTGCTGCTGGAGGTTCTGGGCGTTCTCGTTCGCCGCCTGGACCGCCGCGACGATCAGGTCCGCGAGGGTCTCGGTGTCCTCGGGGTCCACCGCCTTGGGGTCGATCTTCAGCGCGCGCAGCTCGCCGGATCCGGTGACGGTGGCCTTCACCAGGCCGCCCCCCGCCTGCCCGTCGACCTCCGTCTGTGCCAGCTCCTCCTGCGCCCGCTGCAGGTCCTGCTGCATCTTCTGGGCCTGCTGGAGCAGCTGCTGCATATTCGGCTGGCCACCACCGGGAATCACGATCAGCTCCTGGTTTCGTACGGCTGTATGGGCGAGGTTTTCCCGCCTGGCACGAGCCTACGTGGTCCAGGCAGCCATCGCCCCAGCACTCTTTCGAGTGAGGTGTTGCCGAGTCCTATACCTGATCAAGACCCACTTCCGGGCGGAATAGAGGTGAATCCAGGGGCTCCGCCACCCATTGGGCGGTAGGAAGGGTCGGGCACATCAGGATCAGGTGTCACGCAACGTGTTCGGTCGTGGTCAGCCTCGTGATCAGCGCCGTGATCAGTAGGGAGTGCCGTGTGGGTCAGCCGGAGATGCAGCCCGAGGGACCGGCTCAGGACGGGCGGGGCGAGGGGGCGGCCGGGCTGCGGCCGGGCGATCTGATCGGGCGGTCGTTCCCGCTCGGGGACTGGGGCGAGCCGGCCGAGCGGCTGCACGAGCTGTACCTCTGGGTGGAGCGCGGGGCGCTTCAGACGGCGGCCTGGTACCTCGCGGACCGGGTGTGGAAGCGGCGGGGTGCGCGGGCGCTGCGCACGGGGGCCGCGCTGGGGGCCGCCGCCGGGGCCGCGCTGCCGCTGCTGGATCTGACCGGGGTGGCCGCCGGGATGGCCGCGTGGGGGTATCTCGCGCTGCTGTTCGCGGTGGCGTGCGTGGCCGTGGACCGGTTCTTCGGTGTGACGTCGGGCTGGATAAGGGATGTGGCGACCGCGCAGGCCGTGCAGCGGCGGCTGCAGGTGCTGCAGTTCGACTGGGCCTCGGAGAGTGTGCGCGAGGTGCTGGGCCCCGCGGAGGGGACGGCGAGCGAGGCCGCCGAGCGGTGCCTGGCGGTGCTGCGGCGGTTCTCGGAGGACGTGACCGAGCTGGTGCGCACGGAGACCGCGGACTGGATGGTGGAGTTCCGGACCGGATCCGCGCCGTTGGGGATCCAGTCCGCGGCGGCCGGGGCCGGGCGGCACGAGCAGGGCAGTGTGCCGGGGCGCTTCCCACTGCCTCCGGGGGCGGGCTCGCGGCCGAACATGCCGCGGCAGCGGCCGCCCGAGCCGCGGTGACCGCATGGGAGCGGGCGTCTAGGACTGCGGGGCCGGGAACGCCACCGGGCTCCTGTTCCCCGCCCGGCCCACGGCCCGAACGCCGAAGAACACGTTGTCCTTCGACAGGTCCACCTCGTACGTCGTGACGTCCCCGGCGGGGATCACGTGCGTCCACTCCGGTGCCGTCGTCTCGCGCCAGACGATCTCGTAGCCCGCCAGGTCGGGTTCCGTGCCCCGCGTCCACACCAGCTGGGTGGAGTTGGTCAGGGCGGAGGTCACGATCTTCGCTCCGCGTGGTGTGCCCGGTGCCTGGGCGAGGGTCCACAGGGCGGCCGCGTTGACCCGCGCGACCCGCTCGACGAAGTCGAAGTCGCAGAACTCGGGCAGGTCGCCGTACTGCTTGCCCGTCTCGTCGACGCGTACGTCCTGGTGCTGGTGGGCGAAGTCCTCGGCCGGTTCGGTGAAGCGGGCGGCCGGGTAGCCGCGCTCGAGGAAGGGGATGTGGTCGCCGCCGCGGAGGTAGCGATCGCGGCGGTAGACGACGCGGATGTGCATGCCGGTGGCGTCGTTGTCGGCCACGTCCCGCACGAATCGGGCGAGTTGGCGGGCCGGGGAGTCGTTCTCGCCGCCGACCGACTTGCGGATCGCCGCCTGTTCCGGGGTCTCCGAGGAGGGGACGCCCTCCGCGAACAGGCGGATCGTGTACGGGTCCTTCGTGCCGTCGTCCGCCGTGGAACTGCCGACGATGTCGTTGGTGAACATCCCCTGCACATCGGTGCCGGCCGCCTTCAACTGCTGTGCCAGATACGTCGATCCGTACAGCCCCTGCTCCTCCCCCGCCACCGCCGCGAACACGATCGTGGCAGCCGGACGGCGTTTCGCCATCACCCGCGCCAGCTCCAGTACGACGGCCACCCCGGACGCGTCGTCGTCCGCGCCCGGCGCGTCGGAGGTGGCGTTCATGACGTCGGTGACCCGGGAGTCGTAGTGCCCGGAGACGACGTACACGCGCTCCGGTGTCACCGATCCACGCAGGGTCGCGAGCACGTTCGTGATCTTCGTGGCGGTGGGGATGCGGGACGCGGGTTCCTGGACGTACGACTGGAGTTCGGCCGTCATCCGGCCGCCGGAGGCGGCGGCGCAGGAGCGCAGCTCGGCGAGGAGCCAGTCGCGGGCGGCGCCGATGCCGCGGTCCGGGTCGTCCTGGGCGGAGAGGGTGTGACGGGTGCCGAAGGAGACGAGCTTGCGGATGGTCGCTTCGATGCGGGCGGAGTCCAACTCGCGCAGCAGCGCGCGGAGTTCGCGGTTCGGGGGCTGTGCGGTGACGGGCGGGCGGCGGCCCGGCGTGGCCGCCTCGGCCGGGCTCGGCGCCGCCCCGAGTGCCGCCGCACTCGCCGCCGTCGCGGTCAGGACCGTTCTCCTGGTGGGGCTGGGACGCATGTGTCCTCCCGGGGCTGCCGATGCCGACGCTCCGCCCATCGTCATGGACACGCCACTACGGCACAAGGGTGCCCGTCAGCCCCTCACCCGCGTCACTGCCTGGTGTACTTCAGCTTCTCGCCGTTGCTGGTGTTCTCGCGCTGCAGGCTGCCGTCCGGCAGCAGGCTGATCTCGGTGGCGTCGCCCGGCTTGCAGTAGCCGGAGTCGCCGGACGTCACGCTGGACGGGCCGATCTCCAGGGGGCCGGCGCTGCCCGGTGCCGCGGTCAGATCGGCCTGGAACACGCAGTGGTAGGTGCCGTTGCTCGTGGGGCCGTCGGCGACGAGGGACATGACCGTGTCGCCCACCTTGCCCTGCTGGATGGTGAGTTCGCGGGTGTTCTCGCCGTCGGCGTTGGTGATGGTGGTCGTCCAGGTGCCCAGGTAGCCGGCCGGGATCGCGCCGTTCGAGGGCGCGGAGGTGGTGGGCTGCGCGCTCGTCGTGGCCGTCGGGCTCGGCTCGGTCTTCGAGGGTGCGGCGGCGGTCGGCGCCGGGCTCGGCTTGTTGTCGGCCTTGTCGCCGCCGCCGTTCATGAGGGCGTAGACCGAGCCGCCGGCGCCGAGCGCGACGATCAGGGCGACGGCGATCAGTGCCGCGGTGGAACGGCCGCTCCTTCGGGGCGGTTCCTGCGGGGCGGGCGGGACCGGGCCGGTGTAGGGCGGGCCGTAGGGCGGGGTGGAGCCGAGGCCTCCGTAGGCGCCGGGTTGCTGGGGGTAGCCGTACCCGCCGGGCTGCTGGGGCGGGTAGCCGTAGGCGGGCTGCTGCTGGGGGTGCTGCTGCGGATAGCCGTAGGCCGGGGGTGTCTGCGCATGGGCGGGCGGGGGTGTCGGTGCGCCCTGGCCCGCGACCATCGTGGGGAGGTGGTTCAGCGGGGCGCCGCTGCCCGGCTGCCCGGGCGGGGGCGGTCCGGCGGGCGGGCCCGGTTCCGGTGCGGAGTCGTCGGCGGCGGGGGCGTGCTCGGGGGAGGCCTCGGGGGCCGTCTTCTGCAGCGAGGGCCCGCCGGGGCCCTGGTCCCTTTGGGGTGCCGTCCCCTCCTCCGGGTCCTCCGCGTCCAGCAACTGCACGGCATGACGGCCGAGTTGGGCGACGAGTGCGCTGGGCAGCCAGGGGTCGCGGGAGCGCCCGCCGAGCACGGTGTCCTCGGCGCCCGTGCGCTCCAGCACCTGGTCCAGCGTCGGCCGCGCGGCCGGGTCCTTCTTCAGGCAGTCCCGTACGAGGTCGGCGATGCCCTCGGGCACCCCCTCCAGGTCGGGTTCCTCCTGGGCGATGCGGAACATCAGGGCGTGCACACCGCTGTTGGCGCTGCCGAAGGGGAGCTGGCCGGTGGCCGCGTACGCCAGCACGGAGCCCAGGCAGAAGACGTCGCAGGCGGGGGTGATGCGGTCGCCGCGCACCTGCTCGGGGGCCATGAAGCCGGGCGATCCGACGAGCGCGCCGGTCCGTGTCAGCCCGCCGTCCGTCACGGTCTCCAGCGCCCGCGCGATGCCGAAGTCGATGACGCGCGGTCCGTCGATGGTCACCAGCACGTTGGACGGCTTGAGGTCGCGGTGGATGATCCCGGCGGCGTGGATGTCCTGCAGTGCGTGGGCGAGACCGGCCGCGAGGATGCGGACCGAGCGCTCGGGCAGCGCCCCGTGGTCGTGCCCGACGACCTGCTGCAGGCTGGGCCCGGCGACGTACCCGGTGGCGACCCACGGCACCGCGGCCTCGGTGTCGGCGTCGAGAACGGGCGCCGTCCAGTGCCCGCCGACCTGCCGCGCGGCCTGCACCTCCTGCCGGAACCGCGCCCGGAACTCCTCCTGCGCGGCCAGTTCCTCGCGCACCAGTTTCACGGCGACGGTACGGCCGCGGTCGGAGCGGGCGAGGTAGACGAACCCCATCCCTCCGGCGCCGAGCCGCGCCAGCAGCCGATACGCCCCGATCCTCCCCCAGCCTCCGGCCGGGGGGACCCCCATCGGATCCCCAGCCCCGAGCTTCTCCATCGCAGGCCTCCCCCGAAATCCCCCGCCACGCCCTTGTTCAACATCCCAACGATAGTGCGGGCGTACGGGGAGGCGAGCGGACCGGTGTCTACGGTTCCGTAACAGGCGGCCCCAGCTGGTCCAGCACCTTGGACAGCCGTTCCAGCACGTGCACGGCCTCCGCGAGCCCGTCCTCCCCGAAGGCCTCCGCGAGGCGGTCGGCGAAGGCGGCGTGCCCGGGGTTGATGCGCCGGATCGCCGCGCGGCCCTCCTCGGTCGGGGCGAGGAGCTTGGCGCGGCGGTGGGCGGGATTGGGCCGGTACTCGGCGAGCCCGCGCTCGACAAGAAGGTCCGCGATCCGCTGCACGCTCTGCCGCGTGATGCCCATCGCCCGGGCGATCCCGGCGACCGACAACGGCTCCCCGAGCACCGCGCCGAGCACCTGCCACCAGGCGGCGGTGAGCCCGGCAGGCTTCGCCAACTCCTCTGCGACGGCCAGGAATTGACCGTTGAGCCGAAAGACCCCGAGGGCGCTGCGGCTGAGCAGCTCCTGACGCTCTCTGCTCACTGCGCCGCGGCCTTCTGCAGCACGGCGTAGGCCTCCGCGTCCGAGTCGTGGTACAGCCGGTACCAGGCGTCGAGCACCTCGCCCTCGTACACCCCGAGCAGCCGGAACACCTCCCGGCCGAAGGCGACGGGCTCGGTGGGCCCGGCGGTGATCAGGTCCCCGTCGGTGACGGCATCGGCGTCGACGTACCGCTCGCCGCCCTTGTACCCGGTCGCGGCCAAATAGAAGGAGACGGCACCGGTGTGGTCCCGCTCGTCGAGCAGGCCCTCGCGGGCGAGCCCGGCGGTGGCGCCGCAGATGGCGGCGACAGGGACGCCGGCATCAAGGAAGGCGCGGGCCTTGCGGGCGAAGGGCGCGAGGTCGTCCCCGGCGTCCCAGAGGTCGGCGCCCGGGAGGATCAGGAGGGAGCTGTCCTCGGGGCGTACGTCGTCCAGGGCCAGGTCGGGCAGGACGCGGAGGCCTCCGATGGACCGCACCGGCTCGCGGGTCGGCCCCACGGTGCGGATCTCGTACCCGGCGCGGGCGAGATACGCGGTCGTATGCCCCGTCTCCCAGTCGGCGAGGCTGTCGTACACGGCCAGATGGACGGGCTTGCGGCTGCTGTTCATGGCTCCTCCATCCAAGGATGACAGGATGCTGTCTTTTCGACAGCGTACTGTCATCTTGCCCTGTCGACAACCTGTCGTGGAAACCCCCACATCACAGACAGGAAGCCGATACCGAGCGGGCACCGCGGACACCTACGCTCGCCGCCATGACCCCTCAGCCAAACCCCGAGGCCGGCGCCGCCGTGAAGGCCGCGGACCGTGCTCATGTGTTCCACTCCTGGTCCGCGCAGGAGCTCATCGACCCGCTCGCCGTCGCCGGTGCGGAGGGGTCGTACTTCTGGGACTACGACGGCAGGCGGTACCTGGACTTCACCAGCGGGCTCGTCTACACCAACATCGGCTACCAGCACCCGAAGGTCGTCGCCGCGATACAGGAGCAGGCCGCAACCCTCTCCACGTTCGCGCCCGCCTTCGCGATCGAGGCCCGTTCGGAGGCGGCCCGGCTGATCGCCGAGCGGACGCCGGGCGACCTGGACAAGATCTTCTTCACCAACGGTGGCGCGGACGCCGTGGAGCACGCCGTGCGGATGGCCCGGCTGCACACCGGGCGGGCCAAGGTGCTGTCCGCCTACCGCTCGTACCACGGCGGCACCCAGCAGGCGATCAACCTCACCGGGGATCCGCGCCGTTGGGCCTCCGACAGCGCTGCCGCCGGTGTCGTGCACTTCTGGGCGCCGTATCTCTACCGCTCCCGCTTCTACGCCGAGACCGAGGAGCAGGAGTGCGCGCGGGCGCTGGAGCACCTCGAGACGACGATCGCCTTCGAGGGGCCGGCCACCGTCGCCGCGATCATCCTGGAGACCATTCCGGGCACCGCCGGGATCATGGTGCCGCCGCCCGGCTACCTCGCCGGTGTACGTGAGATCTGCGACAAGTACGGGATCGTCTTCGTCCTCGACGAGGTCATGGCCGGGTTCGGGCGGACCGGTGAGTGGTTCGCCGCCGATCTCTTCGATGTCGTACCCGACCTCATGACCTTCGCCAAGGGCGTGAACAGCGGATATGTGCCGCTCGGCGGTGTCGCCATCTCCGGCGCGATCGCCGAGACGTTCGGGAAGCGGGCGTACCCGGGCGGGCTCACGTACTCCGGACACCCGCTGGCCTGCGCCGCCGCCGTCGCGACGATCAACGTCATGGCGGAGGAGGGCGTCGTCGAGAACGCCGGGCACCTGGGTGCGAGCGTCGTCGGGCCCGCGCTGCGCGAGCTGGCCGAGCGGCACCCGAGCGTCGGCGAGGTGCGCGGTGTCGGCATGTTCTGGGCGCTGGACCTGGTGAAGAACAAGGAGACGCGCGAGCCGCTGGTGCCGTACAACGCGGCCGGCGAGGCGAACGCCGCGATGCTCGCCTTCGGCGCGGCCGCGAAGAAGCACGGCATCTGGCCCTTCATCAACATGAACCGCACCCATGTCGTGCCGCCGTGCAACGTGAGCGAGGCCGAGTTGAAGGAGGGATTCGCGGCGCTGGACGCGGCGCTCTCCGTGGCGGACGAGTACACGGAGTAGCGGCTCGCGACCGCTGAGAAACCGCATCGAAGGGCCACAGCTACGCGGGTAAACAGCGGGAGGTCGAACGCGTAAGGTGGCGTGCTCGTAGATAGGTATGTGCACGCCACCCGAACGCGACGAGGAGACGCCCGACCCATGCCCGGCAGCAGCGGCAACGGCTCCGTGACCCGCAGCACCCTGCGGCAGCAGATCGCCGACGCGCTTCGCGACGAGGTTCTCGCGGGGCGGCTCCAGCCGGGTCAGGAGTTCACGGTGAAGGAGATCGCCGAGCAGTACGGGGTCTCCGCGACGCCCGTGCGCGAGGCGCTCGTCGACCTGTCCGCGCAGGGGCTCCTCGACGCCGACCAGCACCGCGGCTTCCACGTCCACGAGTACTCGGTCGCCGACTTCCGCGGCATCGTCGAGGCCCGCAGCCTGGTCACCGACGGCATGTTCATCGCCCTGGACAACGACCAGAACCGTTTCCCGCCGCACGACGAGCCCCGTGCCGTCGCCGCCCTCGCCGGGGTCCGGCGGCGCGGCGAGGAGGCGCAGCGGGCCTCGCTGGCCGGCGACCTCACCGTGCTGATCGGCTACGACCTGCGCTTCTGGCACGAGCTCGGCACCCTCTTCGGCAACCCCTACCTGGCCGACTTCCTGCACCGGCTGCGCGTCCAGTCCTGGGTGTGCGCGGTGCAGCATCTGCGCCGGCTGCCCGATCTGCGCGGCGCCCTGTGGTCCGGCCACACGGACCTGGTCGACGCCCTGGCCAAGCGCGACACCAGGACGGCGCGGGCGATCGTCGGCGCGTACAACGAGCACGCGCTGGCCCTCATCGAGCGGCTGGCGGACGAATGAGCAAGCGGGCCAGGAGCACACCTGCCTGGGCCGTGGACCTTTCCGTCGTCATCCCCGCCTTCAACGAGGAGCAGCGCCTCGGCCCCACCCTCGACGCCGTCACCCGCTATCTGGGCGAGAACGAGGGCCGCTGGGGCGAGTGGGAGGTCGTCGTCGCCGACGACGGGTCGACGGACACCACCCGTGATGTCGTCACGGAGCGCCGGGACGCCCGTATCCAGCTCGTCACCAGCCCCCGCAACCGCGGGAAGGGCAACGCCCTGCGCCTGGGCGTCGCCGCCTCCCGCGGGCGGCGCGTGCTGGTCACGGACGCCGATCTCGCGGCCCCGATAGAGGAGCTGGAGCTGCTCGACAAGGCGCTCGGCGAGGGGAACGCGGCGGCGATCGGCTCCCGTTCCGTGCCCGGCGCGACGATCGGGGACCGTCAGCATCCGCTGCGCGAACTGCTGGGCCGCGCCGGGAACTTACTCATACGCCGCACGACCGTGCCCGGCATCCGGGACACCCAGTGCGGCTTCAAGCTCTTCGAGGGCGAGCGGGCCCGCGAGGCCTTCGCCGCCTCCCGGATCAACGGCTGGGGAATCGACGTCGAGGTCCTGCGTCACTTCCACCGCGCCGACTGGCAGGTCGCCGAGGTCCCCATCCGCTGGTCCCACCAGTCCGGCTCGAAACTGCGCCACCTCGACTACGTCCGTGTCCTCGCCGAACTGACCCGACTGCGCTTGCGCTCCCTGCGGCCCGCCGACGTCCTGGTCGTCGCCCTCTTCCTCCTCATGTCGATGGCCCTGTACTCGGGCCGCCTGTTCGACCCGGACCACCGCTACCTGCCCGACTCCCTCCAGGACCAGAACCAGTGGGAGTGGTTCTTCGCGGTCACGGCCGACAACCTCGCCCACCTCCGCAACCCCCTCTTCTCCGATCTGCAGGGCTTCCCCGACGGCGTGAACCTCATGGCCAACACGGTCATGCTCGGCCTCACCGTCCCCTTCGCACCGCTCACCCTCCTGGCGGGCCCGGCGGTCTCCCTCAGCGTCGTGATGACGCTGGGCCTCGCCGCCACCGCGGCCGCCTGGTACTGGCTGATCGTGAAACGCGTCGTACGGCGGCGACCTGCGGCCTTCGTCGGCGCGGCGCTGGCGGCGTTCGCGCCGCCCATGGTCAGCCATGCCAATGCGCACCCCAACTTCGTGGTGCTGTTCATGATCCCGCTGATCATCGACCGGGCCTTGCGCCTGTGCGCGGGCACCCGGGTGGTCCGGGACGGGGTGGTCCTGGGCCTGATGGCCGCGTACCAGGTCTTCCTCGGCGAAGAACCCCTGCTGCTCGCGGCGATCGGCCTCGTGCTGTTCGCGGGCGCCTACGGCGTCGTACGCAGGGATGTGGCGAAGGAAGCCCGGCGGCCGCTGCTGCGTGGCCTGGCGATCGCTGCCGCGGTCTGTCTTCCGCTCGTCGCGTATGCGCTGACCTGGCAGTTCGCCGGTCCGCAGAGCTACAGCCGGATGCCGCACGCTGCCAACTCGGGCAACAGCCCCCTCGCCCTGCTCTCCTTCGCCGAACGCTCCCTGATCGCGGGCAACGCCCAGCGCGCGAACGCCCTCTCGCCCAACCCCACCGAGCAGAACGCCTTCTACGGCTGGCCGCTGGCCGCCCTCGCCTTCGCGATCGTCGTACGGCTGTGGGAGCACGCCCTGGTCAAGGCGCTGGCGGTCACGGCGGTCGGCGCGGCGCTGCTCTCGCTCGGCCCGAAGTTCCGCATCCCGATGACGGACAAGGTCTACCCGGGCCCCTGGGCGTTCCTCGCCAAGCTCCCGCTGTTCGAGTCGGTGATCGAGGGCCGGGTCGCGATGATCTGCGCCCCGGCGCTCGGCATGCTGCTCGCCCTGGCCCTGGACCGGCTGGCGGCGACCCGCAACCTGGGCACGCAGTACCTCGGCCTGCTCGGCGTCTGCCTGGCCCTGCTCCCGCTGGTCCCGGCCCCGCTGAAGACGGTCGAACGCCCCGCGACGCCCGCCTTCTTCACCGACGGGGCGTGGCAGCCGTACGTCCGCAAGGGCGAGTCGCTCGTCACGGTGCCGCTGCCCGGCGCCGGCGACGCGGAGGCCCTGCACTGGCAGCAGCGGGCCGGCCTCGGCTTCAAGCTCCCCGGCGGCTACTTCAACGGCCCCTACGGCGCCGACCGCATCGGCATCTACGGCGCCTCCCCCCGCTACACCTCCGACCTGCTGAGTGACGTCCGCGACACCGGCGTCGTCCCGAAGCTCGACCGGAACTGGCAGGCACAGGCGCGGCGCGACTTCGCGTACTGGAAGGCAGGAGCGCTGGTCGTGGCCCCCGGCCTGCACGACGAGGCCTTGCGCGGGGCCGTTACCGAACTGGTGGGCCGGCCCGGTAAGTGGGTGGACGGGGTGTGGGTATGGGACCTGCACGATGGGAGCTGACCTGGTGCCGCACCGATTACGCTGCCTTGACCGCATTGCCGTGTGAGGAGCCTTCTTTGGCCTGTGACCTGTGGCTGGTACCGCTCGTCGACGTGTTGTGCCACACCCCCGACAATCCGTTCGCCGAGGAACTCGCGCAGTACAACAACGTGCTCGCCGCCGCCGGACTGCCGCCGGTGCCGGTGTACCAGTACATGCCGGGTCTGTCCGGCGAGGTCGCCCCGGTGGCCGGGTTCGACTACGACGCGCTGCACTTCCTGCGCCGCGTGTATCTGCTGCAGGTGTGCGGGCTGCCGGTGACGCCGGTCGACGAACTGGGCGGCGACTACGAGCAGTTGCTGGAGATGTTCGAGGCGACGGCCCAGCAGTCGCACCTCGTCTGGCACTACGACCACGCGGGCGCCTACGTCCCGGTCGACTTCCCCCAGCCTTTGTCGAACGACGAGCTCCTGTCGGGCGGCGGCCCGCTGGGCTCCGCCCAGGCCCTGCTGCGCGAACTGGAGTACGTGGCCCCCTCGATCGGCATAGATCCCGCCAACCCGCCGACACCGCCCGAACCCCCGCGCGCCCCGACGGAGCTGGAGGAGCCCGCCGTCCCCGCGCCGTACGACCCCAGCCCCTTCGCCCGCGAGCGCCATGTGTGGCTCGGCCTGCACGCGGCGGCGACGCGGAGTCTGGCGCAGGGGTCGATGATCGTCTTCAGCTGAGGCTCGCGGGGCCCGGGCGGTCAGACGCCGGGCAGCGCGCCGAGCAGCGCGCCCGTGGCCAGGACGATGTACGCGCCGACCGTGACCGTCGTCGTCGCCAGCAGCGTGGCGCGCGGCGGCTGGCGGACCAGCTGGTAGGCGATGAGGCCGGGCACGATGTAGCCGAGCGTCTGGTGGCTGAAGAGGTACGGGAACTGATGCTGCAGGGCGAGATACAGCGCCCCCTGGATCAGCACACCGCACATCACCACGGCCGCGAACAGCCGCTTGCCGTAGAGGATCACGAGGCGCTGCATCACCCGTGTGCAGCCGTACGTCACCACGCTCACCCCGAGCACCATCACGAACAGCCGCCAGTCCCCGACCAGGGCCAGCGCCAGCCAGCCGGGGGTGATCATGCCGCCGGGCGAGAGGTTGGTGGTGAGGTAGCAGATCAGCGAGAAGAACAGCCCGAGCGCGATGCCGATCGCGGCCATGTCGGGGCTGAGGGCGACGGGGGTCACAGGTCGTTTTCTCCGTTGTGTCCGTGTCCGGAATCGGTGCTGCGGGTGCGCTGAGCGGGAAGGGTGACGGCGTCGGCCGCCGGGAGCTGCGCGAGCCGCGCGAGCCGCTCCAGGAGCTGCTCGCCCTGGCCGTGGATGTTGCCGATGGCCACCAAGGAGGAGTCCGGGCCGAGGGCGGCGAGCAGGTCGGCGGTGAGTGCGTCGGCGCCGCGGTCGTCGCCGCCGAGGTCGACGACGCGTCCGCCCCAGTTGCCGGGGATGCCGTCGCGGGCGCTCTTGGTGGGGTGGCCGATCAGGAAGACGGTGTCGGGCGCGAGGTCGGGGATGATCTGGCCCATCTGGACGTTGCGTTCGACGCGGTCGGGGCGGCAGTTGATCACGACGTGCAGGGGGCGGCCGATCGCGCCCAGGTCGAGAAGCTGGCCCACGTTCATCAGCGTCGACTCGGGGTCGTTGGCCGCGAAGACGTTGGCGAAGCGCAGCTCGCCTCCGTCGGGGGTGCGGTACCGCTCGACGGAGAGCACCCCCGGGTCCGGCGGGGCGTCGTACATGCCCTGCAGGGCCGTCTTGCGCTCCACGCCGAGGAGTTCGGCCACGGTGAGCGCGATGGCGACGTTCTCCTTGAAGGTGAACCAGGAGAATCCGCGCAGTTCCTCGTCGGTGACGGTGTCCGGGTCGGCGTACATCAGC
Source organism: Streptomyces sp. NPDC001401 (assembly GCF_042895385.1). Taxonomy (NCBI): domain Bacteria; kingdom Bacillati; phylum Actinomycetota; class Actinomycetes; order Kitasatosporales; family Streptomycetaceae; genus Streptomyces; species Streptomyces sp. NPDC001401. Next base: position 113,021 of record NZ_JBIAWI010000010.1, on the reverse strand, counting down.
TTGCAGTCGCGGGCTGCGGCCTCCTGCTGGAGGATGTGCAGCCGCTCGCGTTCGGCGGTGACGCAGATGCCGCCGACGGGCATCGAGCGGGACAGCGAACGGGCGACGTCGTCCAGGGTCGGCCCCATCTCGGCGAGATGGTCCTCGCGGACGTTGCACAGCACGCCGATGGTGGAGCGGATCAGCTTGGTCTGGTTGACCTCCTGGAGGGCGGGCATGACGGCCATGCACTCGATGACCAGGGCGTCGGGCCGGTAGACGGCCGCGCGGCGCACGATGCCGATCTGCTCGACGACGTTGGCGATGCCGAACTTGCGGTGGACGGGCTCCTCGGTGGCGTCGGGGTGGATGAAGCGGGCGGCCGTGCCGGTGGTCTTGGCAACCGTCGTCAGGCCGCCGCCGCGCAGCGCGCCCGCGCACAGGCGGGTGATGGAGGACTTGCCGCGGATGCCGTTGACCAGCACCCGCTGGGGTATCGCGTCGAGGTTCGCGTAGTGCCGGCGCTGTTCGACGATTCCGGCGACCAGCAGGCCGAGGCAGCCTACGAAGAAAACGCTGAAGAGGAAGACCATGACCCTGCTTCTCGGTGTGCTTCTGGGTGTGCATCGCGATGTGCATGCGCGGGTGCGGGTGCCGCGGCCAGTTGCTGCCGGACGAGTTCGAGGCTGCGGGCGACGGAGCCGACCTCGTCGTGGTGGACCGGGTAGATCACCGTCGTGCGGTCGCCGGCCGCGAGGGCCCGCGCCGAGCGGTCGAGGGCGCGCAGCGGGCGCAGCACGGTCAGCTCCAGCCAGCCGAGGCCGAGCCCGGCGGCCGCGAGGGCCAGCAGGGCGGCGAGTTCGGCGTGCCGCTCGGTCTCGTACGCGGCCAGGCGCGTCCAGGACAGCGGCTTGTGGGTGACGACGCGCCAGCGCAGACCCTGGACGGCCTTCGCGCCCTTGACCGGGGCGGTGGCGACGAGGGTGCGGCCGCCGGGCGCCGGCGGTGAACGGAAGGCGATGAAGCCCTGGTTGGAGGCGATGATCCGGCCGTTCGGGTCGACCAGCCAGGACCGGCCGAGCCCGGAGCGGGTCAGGACACCGTTGAAGGCGTCCGGCGTGAGCTCGCCGACCAGCTTGCGGCTGCCGTCGCCGACGGGCACGACGGCCGCCGCCACCGGCACCCTGCCGCTGCGGTTGAGCTGGAGCACCGTGGGCCCGCCCGGCTTGACCGGGGCCAGCACGGACTTGCGGTCGATGTCGAGCGGGTGGTGGCCGGACCGCGCCAGGACCCTGCCGTCGCGGTTCACGAGGTAGAGCGAGCGCCAGGCGCCGTGCCGGGGCAGTTCGTCGTCGAGCACGTCGCCGAGGCCACGGGCACCGGCGGTGAGCCTGGCGATGGAGGACAGGTCGGCGACGGTCTCTCCGAGGGTGCGGCGGATGCGGTCGGCGGCGGCCTGAGTGCGGTCTCGCTGGTCGCGGGCGGCCTGTGCGGGGACGTATCGGCCGCCTTGGCCATGGCCGGCCAGGGGCAGGGCGACCGCCCAGGCGGCGATCAGGGCTGCGCAGCCCGCCACGACGAGGCGTAGCGTGCCGCGATATGCCGTCTTTTCTCTGCGGCTCCGTTGTGGCTGGTCGCGCCCCGCGGCGGAGCCGCATATCGACACAGCCCCGCGCCCCTTCAGGGCGCTGCCGAACTGCGGCCGACTCCGCGCGGTTTCCTTGGCAGACGCCGACTCGACCGTCTCGCCCAGCAGTTGCCGTCGGAGCGACTCCAGCGCCCCCGCGATCCGCCCCGCCTCGCCGCGGGCCCGCACGGCGACCGGCCGTGCCACTTCGCCGCGGGCCATGCGTCGCGCCTCCTGGTGCAGCGCGAGCAGCGGTCGCTGGACGTACCGCACCAGCAGCCAGGTCACGAGGAGCCCCACGACCAACAGCGCACCCGCCGCGCCGAGCCCCCGCAGCCGGTCGTCCCCGACGGCGGTCCCGGCGGGCACCGGCACCACGGTCGAGACGGTCAGCCCGAGGTCCCGTACGTGCGGGCCGCCGGGCACCTCCCCGCGCCCGATGACGTAGTACCGGCCGCCCGCGCGCCGTACATCGAGATCCCAGTCCTGTACGGCCTTCCGCAGCCCGGCATCGCCCGCGTGCGGTCCGGACGCCAGGACGGTGCGGCCGTGCGCGTCGGTGACGTAGGCGCTGCGGCCGCCGTACTGGTCCGGCAGCCGCAGCGGCCCGGAAGCGACGACCAACTGCTCGGTGCCGTCGGCCCGTTCGAGCCGGGCGGCGGACACCAGCCGGGGTGCGCCCGAGCCACCGCCGACGAGGCGGGAGCGCGGCTCGTCCGGGTCGAGGCCGTCCAGCGGTATGTGTTCCCCGCGGGAGGCGAGCAGCTTGCCCGAGCCGGGGTCCACGACCGCGAGTCCGCGCCACTTGCCGTAAGCGGTTGCAAGGGAGGCCAGAACGGCGTTCGGGGACTTGCGCCCACCCCGCTCCAGCAGGGAGACGGCGTCGTGCAGATCCGCCGAACTCTGCTCCAGGGAGGCGCCCAGAGAACGCGCGGAATCGACCGCGATATCTCCCTGTGAATCGACGATCGCACGTGAAACTGCCTGGTCGTCAGAGTTCCCGACCGTGAATGAAGTAAGGCAGCAAACGGTTACCAACAAAGTGAGCAGAACCGCTACGGGAGGCCGGACACCGCCGAGCAACGGCATGTCCACGCGCCTTCTCCGCAGCAGGCGTCGGCGACGGGCAGGCCCGACTGCCTGCATGAAATCACTCCTGAGTGGGGGACCAGAAGGACAGGTGAATTTCCCGGACCGAAAGGCCCGGCAAGCGACCTGCAAGACGAGGCAAGACGCGCGCAGGTTCATCAGCACCAGCAAATTAATGCTCAGTTGACGCTGTGATCGACCCCACGCCATTCACAGGCAACCAGGGTCTACGCTCGGCGCATCATGCAATTCGTGAGCGAGTTTCAGCCACGCCGCCGCACCCTCCTGATCGCCCTCGCCGCGGCGGGCGCGGCGGCGGCCGTGCCGACGACGTACGCCCTGCTCTCCCCGGAACCCCCCACCACCCCGAAGCTCCACCTCACCGACGAACTCCGCGCATACGTCGAGCACTTCCCCCGCAACGGCGGCTACCGCACCCCCACCAGCAGCGAACGCACAGCCGTGGCCGAGGCCGTGACAGGCACCCTGCACGGCAGTCGCTCCATCGCCGCACAGCACCTGCTGCGGCAGATCGACTACGGCCTGACGAGACATCAACTGGCAGGCTCCGGCCGCGAGGTGGCCGAGATCGCCGAGCCGACCGAGCACATGACGGGAACGGGCCGCGGCTGGGGCCGCGTCTACGTGGACCTCAGCGCCCCCGTCCGCTGGAGCGTCCAGATCCCGCACCCCCGCTCGGACCTGCACACCGAGCTGATCGGCGCCGACCTGTTCGCCCGTGTGCCCGGCGGCGTGCTCGTCCTCGCCGGTGCGCCCCGCGACGCCGCCGCGGGCCGCACCGCCGACATGGCTCATCGCAGCCATACGGTCTTCAACGCGGTGTGCGACGCCCTGGTCACCCGGCGCATCCCCGCCCTCCAGGTGCACGGCTTCGCCGACGCCAGCTCCCCCGGCCACGACGTGGTGCTCTCGACGGGCCCCGCCGGGCGCACCCCGACGGCCGTCGCGGCGGCCGACCGGATCGCGGCACAGGGCTTCGAGGTCTGCCGGGCCTGGTCCGGCGACTGCGGCGGGCTGGAGGGCCGGACGAACGTCCAGGCCGGTACGGCGGCCGACCTGGGCGTGGAGTTCCTGCACGTGGAGAACAGCTACAGCGTCCGCTCCGACCCGGCCGCCCGGGCCCGCCTCGTCACGGCGCTCGGCGAGGTCGCGCAGGGCTGGTCGGGCTGATCACACGTGGTCAGCGCAGCTGGGAGAGGCCCTTCTGCAGGTCCTCCAGGTTCATCACCGGGGTGTAGGTGATCTCGGCGTCCAGGTTCACGAAGAGCGGCTCGGCGAACACCGGCATCTGGGAGCTGTCCTGCATGTCGAAGACCAAGAAGGCGGTGCGCTTGCCGTGGTCGGCAGTGAAGTAGGCCGCCTCGGGCTTGATCTGTTCCACTGACTCCTGCATCAGTTTCGTCAGGGTGCCGTTCCGGATGGCCTCGTTCGACTTCTCCGTGTCGAAGGACGCCTTGAGCAGCATGCGCATAGCACTCACCTCTTCTGTATCTGCTGACGCACACGCACGTACAGCATCAGAATATGCCCGTTAAGCCCGTTATGTTCTGTCGGTACTTCCCCGGGAGCAGAGGGGATGCCTCCGCGTGTGCGACGCGCAGGGGAGGCGGGCGCGCGCAGTCTGAAGTCATCGGCATCGACGAGAGGAGACGGCGATGATCCTGGTGACGGGCGCGACGGGGCATGTGGGCGGCGAGCTGGTACGACGACTGGCCGCCGCCGCCCACCCGGTACGGGCGATGACCCGCCGCCCGGCCGAGGCACGCTTCCCTGCCGGCGTCGAGACGGTGTACGGCGACGCGGACGACCCGGCGAGCCTGGACGCGGCGTTCGCGGGTGCGGAGGCCGCCTTCCTGATGTCGGCGCAGGGCGTCGGCACGGCCCCCGGACCGACCCACGACCTCGCCCTCGCGGCAGCGGCGGCGAGGGCGGGGCTACGGCGCCTGGTGAAGCTGTCGGTACTGGACGGCGGCGCGGGCTCCGACGTGATCGCCCGCTGGCACGCAGAGGCCGAGGCCGCGGTGACGGACCCGTCCCGGGACTGGACCTGGACCCTGCTCCGCCCCGGCCGCTTCATGTCGAACGCCCTGCAGTGGGCGGGCCAGATCCGCGCGGGCGACGAGGTGTCCGTCCCCTTCGCGGACCGCCCGGCGGCGAGCATCGACCCGGCGGACGTGGCGGAGATCGCGGCACTGGCCCTGACCACCGACGAACACGCGGGCGCCGCCTACGAGTTGAGCGGCCCGGAATCCCTCACCCCGGCGGACGAACTGGCCGTCCTGGGCAAGACGTTGGACCGCGACCTGCACCTGCGCCCCGTCCCGGACGACGCGGCGCGCACGGGCATGACGCGGTACGGCTTCCCCCCGGAAGTCGTCGACGCGATCATGCAGCGCACCCTGGAAAGCGACCGGGGCGCAGAGGTGCTTGCGACCGTGGAGAAGGTGCTGGGGCGCCGGCCGCGGACGTTCACGGAGTGGGCCGGCGCCCATGTGTCAGCCTTCGGCGGCTGACCTAGAAGACCGCCGTCCCGTCCTGCGTCAGCTTCCAGTTGGCGACGGCGAAGTCCGCCGGGTTCAGCGTGCCCTTCGCCGTCACGTAGTCGATCATCAGCTGGCGGATCTCGTTGGTCGAGCTGTAGGCGATGTCGGCGGTCGCGATGTGCGGGTATCCGGAGCCGCCGTTCGCGCGGTAGTTGTTGACCGCGACGACGAAGACCTGGTCGTCGGCGACCGCCTTGCCGTTGTACGTGAGGTTCTTGATCCGCGAACCCTCGGCCTGCGCGATGTCGATGTCGTACGAGACGCCGGCGGCGGTGTCGTACATGTAGTCCCAGAACTTGTTGGCGTTCGTCAGCGTCGAGGTGTCGACCTTCGTGCCCGACGGCACCTGGTAGTAGTACTTCGCCGCGAACTCCAGGTAGTCCTTCAACTGCGCACCCGTGAGCTTCTTGCCGTAGAGCGTGTTGTCGTAGATGTACAGGCCGGCGATGTCCTTGATGGTGACGCTGCCCGCGGGGATGTCGGCGGTGCGGCTGAAGGGTGCGGCGACGGAGATCAGGGGCAGGGCGGCATCACTCGTCGACAGGCCCGCCTTCACCGACTGCATCTGGACCTCGTGGATGAAGTCCATGATGGGGACGTCCTTCCAGCAGGACTCCGCCGCCGAGAGGTCCTGGGTGCAGGTGCCCACGGCCGTGTTGACGTACTTCACCACGAGGTCGTGGTCGGCCTTGAGGAGCTTGGTGATCTCCGGGTCCTCCTCGACGTCCTTCGGGTTGAGGGTCTGGGCCGTCTTCTTCGTCACCTTCCACTGGCCGTGGTGGAGTTCGAGCTCGAAGTCGAAGACGGTGAGGCGGTAGCCCCAGCAGTACGGCTCGGAGAGCAGGACCTCCTCGCCGGTCTCCTCGTTCTTGACGGTGTACGAGGACACCTCGGTGTGCGTGTGGCCGACCAGGATCGCGTCGATGCCGGGGACCTGCTCGGCGACGAGGTTGGAGGCGTTCTCGACGTACGGCAGGGAGTCGCCCCACGACGTCGAACCGTCCAGGCCCGAGTGGTCGGTCAGGAAGACGACGTCGCAGCCGAGCGCGCGCAGCCGCGGCACGTACTTCTTCGCCTGCTCGACGAGCCCCGGGAAGACCATCTTCCCGCTGACGTTGTCCTTGTCCCAGAGCGCGATTCCGGGGTTGGTCAGGCCGAGGATGCCGACCTTGATGTCCGGGGCGCCGGGGACGCAGATGCGCTTCACCGTGTACGGGTGGAAGGCAGGCCGCAGGGTCTTCGCGTCGAGGGCGTTCGCGCCGAGCAGCGGGAAGTGGCACTGCTTCTCGAACTTGCGCAGCGTGTCTATGCCGTAGTTGAACTCGTGGTTGCCGAGGGCGGCGGCGTCGTAGCGCATGTGGTTCATGGCGACGGCCATGGGGTGCTTGGGCCCCCTCTTGCCGTCCTTGCCGGTGATCGGGTCGACGCGCGCGAAGTAGTACGCGAGCGAGGTGCCCTGGATGATGTCGCCGGCGTCGACGAGCAGGACGTGCTCCTCGCCCTTGGCCTCGCGCTGCTGCTTGATGAGGGTGGCGACGCGGGCGACGCCGACGGAGTTGCCGGCCTTGTCGCTGTAGGCGGCGTCCTTGTAGTAGTCCCAGTCGAAGACGTGGCTGTGCAGGTCGGTGGTGCCCAGGATGGAGAACGACCAGGTCTTGGGGGCCTTGGCGGCGTTTTCGGGCGTGCGGTCGGCGGCCTGTGCAGGGCCTGCCGCGACGGTCCCGGCCGCGGCGACGGCCGCCCCGGTGACGGCCGACTTCTTCACGAACTCCCGGCGGTTCAGCGGACTGACGGGCATACGGGGCTCCTGGTCATGGAGAGGAACTGGAGGCGGGCGCGGCGGGACTACCCGCGTAGATAGTTGCGCCCCTCTAGTTACATTCGGAACCAGGAACAAGCCATGGACCGGTCAAGGAAGTCCATGACCGGCCCAACAGCTAGCGGACATACGGGATTTACAGGAACGAATTGATCTCGATCGTCTCGTCCCGGCCGGGGCCCACACCGATCGCGGAGATCGGCGCGCCCGACATCTCCTCGAGCGCCTTCACGTAGTTCTGCGCGTTCTTCGGCAGGTCGGAGAAGGACTTCGCCTTGGTGATGTCCTCCGACCAGCCCGGCAGGGTCTCGTAGACCGGCTTCGCGTGGTGGAAGTCCGACTGCGAGTACGGGAGTTCCTCGACCCGCTTGCCGTCGATCTCGTACGCCACGCAGACCGGGATCTCCTCCCAGCCCGTGAGGACGTCGAGCTTGGTGAGGAAGAAGTCGGTCAGGCCGTTCACGCGGGTCGCGTAGCGGGCGATGACGGCGTCGAACCAGCCGCAGCGGCGGTCACGGCCGGTCGTCACGCCCCGCTCGCCGCCGATGCGGCGCAGCGCCTCGCCGTCCTCGTCGAAGAGCTCGGTCGGGAAGGGGCCGGAGCCGACGCGGGTCGTGTAGGCCTTGAGGATGCCGATGACCCGGCTGATCTTCGTGGGGCCCACGCCCGCGCCCGTGCACGCACCACCCGCGGTGGGGTTGCTGGACGTGACGAAGGGATAGGTCCCGTGGTCGATGTCGAGGAGCGTGCCCTGGCCGCCCTCGAACAGCACCACCTTGTCCTGCTCCAGCGCCTGGTTGAGGACGAGGACCGTGTCGGCGACGTACGGCGCGAGCTTGTCCGCGTAGCCCAGCAGCTCCTCGACCACCTGGTCGATGGCGATCGCGCGGCGGTTGTAGAGCTTGGTGAGGATCTGGTTCTTGACGTCGAGGGCCGCCTCCACCTTCTGGGTGAGGATGGACTCGTCGTAGAGATCCTGTACACGAATGCCGACGCGGTTGATCTTGTCCGCGTAGGTCGGGCCGATGCCGCGCCCGGTGGTGCCGATCTTCCGCTTCCCGAGGAAGCGCTCGGTCACCTTGTCCACCGTCACGTTGTACGGCGTGATGATGTGAGCGTTACCGCTGATCAGGAGCTTGGACGTGTCGACGCCGCGCTCGTTCAGCCCGTTCAGCTCGGAGAACAGGACCGACGGGTCGACGACGACACCGTTGCCGATGACCGGGGTGCACCCCGGGGACAGGATTCCGGAAGGGAGCAGGTGAAGGGCGTACTTCTGGTCGCCCACGACTACCGTGTGGCCGGCGTTGTTGCCGCCTTGGTAGCGCACCACATAGTCGACGGAGCCGCCTAGCAGGTCCGTCGCCTTTCCCTTGCCTTCGTCACCCCACTGAGCACCGAGCAGCACAAGTGCGGGCACGCGCGTACACCCCTTCCGGGCGGGGCATGTCCAAGGTCAGGGGCGTACGCGTAAGGTTCACCGCCGCGTGCACCGCGGCCGTCGTTGGCCGCAAACCGTCGGACCGGATGCCCCGGAATAGACGAAGCCCCTGGCGCAATAGCGCAAGGGGCTCTTGCACAAAGATGCTACCCGAGGAAGCGAGGCAGGACCGAGGTGGCGACTTCCGCGACTTCCGACCAGCTGCTGGTGGTCATCGATCCGGTGGCCCGACGGACGGACGGGGAGTCGGTACGCATCGCAAAAGACGTGCTCAGCGCGGGTGCGCAGACGAAGGTGTGCCTGCCGGAGGGTCCGGAGGAGTTCGCCCGGGCACTGGCCCGGCGGGGGTCGCGGCGACCGGTGGTCGTCGGCGACGACCGGGCGCTGGTCCGTGCGGTGTCCCTTTTGCACCGGCAGCGGGAGCTGGCCGGATGTGCACTGTCGGTAGTGCCGGTGGGCAGCCTGCTCTCCGTGGCCTGTTCGCTGGGGGTGCCCACGGGGGCGGTGGCGGCGGCGCGGGCGGTCCTCGACGGGGTCGTGCGGCGGCGGGATCTGCTGGTGGACGAGAGCGACGGCGTGGTGCTCGGCGCGCTCCACATCCCGCCGATGACCGCGCAGGCCCCGTCCGTGGAGGCGGGGCGGCCCTGGCTGCGCACGGCCCAGTCCCTCGTACGGACCCTGGTACCGGCCCGGGAGGTCCCGGTCCCGGCGCCTCGGCCGGCCCGCCTGCGGGTGGAGGTCGACGGCGTGACGCTGCTGGACCTGGACCAGCCGGTGGAGGCGGTCTCGGTGACACCGGGCGACGCGGGCCTGGCGGAGGTCGAGGTACGTCCGCTGTCGGTGGGCGCGGAGGCTTCGCCCCTGCGGGCACTGGGACGGACCGTGAGCGTGTCCGGGGCGGATTTCCGCTACCGGGCGGATGCGGGGGTGTGGGGGCCGGTGCGGAGGCGGACGTGGACGGTTTGGGAGGGGGCTTGGGGGTTGACGGTGCCGTCAGCCTGAGCCGGGCCGTTGGAAGCCGCCGGTGTCGAGCGGGCAGTCGAACGGCTCCGGGATGTGCAGTTTCTCGCCGAACGGCGCGGTGAAGCGCCCCTGGTATCCCAGCGGTGAGGGGGACCAGAAAACGGTGGCCTGTTCTTCCTGCATGTCCAGGAGCAGGTAGACGGGGATTCCAGCCTTGCCGTACGTCTCGACCTTGTCGGTACGGTCGTCGTCCCGGGTGGAGGGAAGGGTCAGCTCCACAACGAAGGAAAGCGCCTTGCCGTCCACACGGTTGCTCATCGTCTCGTAGGTACGGCGGTGCACCGCGTGGATGTCCGGTTCGTAGGCGCGCTCCGCGCTCGAGGACCTCCCCGCGCCGCGAACTAGCTGCGACTCAGAGTAGTTGCTCAGACACCGCACTGTGATCGGATTCGTCCTTCAGTGCCACGCCCGTGACCCCCAACTCCCGCCCCCTCCCCATCAACCCCGCCAACTTCCCCGCCGCCCCCTCGTACGTCAGCCCCAGCGGCGGCCGGATGTTGCTCAGGCAGTTCCTGTCGGCGTCCGTCGTCACACCCGGTGTCGGCCGGTACGTCAGGTACGCGCCCAGGGAGTCCGCCGCCGACATGCCGGGGCGTTCGCCGACCAGGACGACGACCATCGTCGCCCCCATCGCGTGGGCGATGTCGTCGCCGAGGGCCACTCGGGCCTGTTCGGCGAGGACGACGGGGGCGATGCTCCACCCCGCAAGCCGCGCCGCCGTCTCCCGCACCACCGCCGCGGCATGCTCGTGCACCGCCCGGCTGGACAGCCCGTCGGCGACGACGAAGACGACGTCCCAGTCCCCGGCGGGAAGGTGCGCACGGTCCGTGGGGTGCAGGCGGCGGCCCAGGTCGGGGCGCTGGAGGTAGGTGAGCCGGTCACCGGCGGCGCTGCGGACCCGTACCGTCGGCATCCCCGCCAGCCCCGCCGCGACCGCATCCGGCTCGAACGGCGAGTGCACCGCGTCCCTGGCGGCCGCATGCGCGGTCTGGAGTTCCAGACGGTGCCGGGTCGGGAGGGCCGAGCCCGCGCGGCCGAGGCCGATCCGGGCCTGGGTGTGCCGGCGCATGGCGGCCCACAGCGCCAAGTCGTCCGTAAGCACTGCTACTTGACGATCCGTCATGCCGCCAGCTCCCTTCCGATAGCCGTCAGGGGATGGGCCCCTGATGCGCCCGACACGTCCTTGATCGACCCGCTCTCGTCCAGCAGCCCGATCGACCCCAGCCACGCCTCGAACTCCGGCGCCGGGCGCAGCCCCAGCACCTCGCGCAGGTACAACGCGTCGTGGTACGAGGCCGATTGGTAGTTGAGCATGATGTCGTCGCCGCCCGGCGTGCAGATCACGAAGGACGCGCCCGCGACGCCGAGCATCGTCAGCATGGTCGCGACGTCGTCGTCATCGGCGTCCGCGTGGTTCGTGTAGCAGATGTCCAGGCCCATCGGCAGGCCGAGCAGCTTGCCGCAGAAGTGGTCCTCGAGGGCCGCTCGGAGGATCTGGCGGCCGTCGTAGAGGTACTCCGGGCCTATGAAGCCCACCACCGTGTTCACGAGCAGGGGGTCGTAGCGGCGCGCCACCGCGTACGCCCGTGCCTCCACCGTCTGCTGGTCCACCCCGTGGTGCGCGTCCGCCGACAGGGCGCTGCCCTGCCCCGTCTCGAAGTACATGACGTTGTCGCCGACCGTCCCCCGCCCCAGTCCGCGCGCCGCCTCGTACGCCTCGTCCAGCAGGCCCAGCGTCACGCCGAAGGAGGCGTTCGCGGCCTGTGTGCCCGCGATGGACTGGAAGACCAGGTCCACCGGTGCACCGCGCTCCATCAGGTCCACGCTCGTCGTGACATGGCACAGGACGCAGGACTGGGTGGGGATGGAGTAGCGGTCGATCACGCCGTCCAGCAGTTCCAGCAGGTCCCGTACCGCCTTCGGGCTGTCCGTCGCCGGGTTGATGCCGATCACCGCGTCGCCGGAGCCCAGCAGCAGGCCGTCGAGCAGCGCGGCCGCCACGCCCGCCGGGTCGTCGGTGGGGTGGTTGGGCTGCAGGCGCGTGGCCAGGCGGCCCGGCAGGCCGATCGTCGAGCGGAAGGCGGTGACCACCTGCACCTTGCGGGCGACGGCCACCAGGTCCGCGTTGCCCATCAGCTTCGAGACCGCCGCGACCATCTCCGGCGTCAGTCCCGGCGCCACCGCCGCCAGCGACTCGCTCTCCGCCGCCAGCAGCCACTCCCGGAACTCCCCGACGGTCATCCCGGCCACCGGCGCGAAGGCGCCCGCGTCATGGGTGTCCACGATCAGCCGGGTCACGTCGTCGGTCTCGTACGGGATCACCGGCTCGGCCAGGAAGGCCGCCAGCGGCACCTCCGCCAGCGCCCAGCGCGCCGCGACCCGCTCCTGGGCGCTCGCGGCGGCGAGGCCCGCCAGCCGGTCGCCGGAGCGTTCCGGGCTCGCGGCGGCCAGCAGGCGCGCGAGGGAGTCGAAGCGGTACCGGTGGCCGCCGAGGGTGGAGGAGTACGAGCTCATGGCGGCGACCGTACGAGCCGCTTGTTGCCGCCAGATTGCGTCAGATTTCTAAAGGTCTGGTTGACAAACATTTAACGCGCCGACACCCTTGACCGACTCATTCGGGCTACAGAGTTCCGGTCCAGTGCACCAACTGCGCCACAGCGGATCACCAGGAGAGGGGCCACCCCGATGGCAGTGGATGAGGGCGTCGCCCCGGCGACGAAAACAGACGGCGAAGGCACGGTTCACCGGCTCAAGCCCAACGCGATCGGCCTGCTGGGCGTGGTCTTCATGGCCGTCGCGACCGCCGCCCCGATCACCGCGATGACGGGCAATGTGCCCTTCATGGTGTCGTCCGGCAACGGCATCGGCGCCCCGGCGAGCTATCTCGTCGCAATGGTCGTCCTGGCAATCTTTTCCGTCGGCTTCACGTCGATGGCGAAGCACATCACGTCGACGGGCGCCTTCTACGGCTTCATCTCCTACGGCCTCGGACGCACCGCCGGGCTCGCTTCCGGCCTCCTCGCGACCTTCGCGTACGCCGTCTTCGAGCCGGCACTGATCGGCATCTTCTCGACGTTCGCCACCGGAACCCTCAAGGACCAGACGGGACTTGACATCCCGTGGTGGGCCTTCGCGCTGCTCATGCTCGCCGTCAACGCGACGGGCACCTGGTTCGGCGTCTCGGTCGCCGAGAAGCTCCTCGTGGTCCTGCTCGGCACCGAGGTGACCGTCCTCGCCGCGATGGCCATCTCGGTCGCCCTGCACGGCGGCGGTCCGCACGGCTTCACCCTCGGCCCGGTCAACCCGGTCAACGCGTTCAAGGGCACGTCCGCGGGCCTCGGTCTCTTCTTCGCCTTCTGGTCGTGGGTCGGCTTCGAGTCGACGGCGATGTACGGCGAGGAGTCCCGCGACCCGAAGAAGATCATCCCCAAGGCGACGATGATCTCGGTCCTCGGCGTCGGCGTCTTCTACGTCTTCGTCTCCTGGATGGCCATCATCGGCAACGGCGAGACAGAGGCCGTCAAGGTCGCCTCGTCGGCGAACCCGCTCGCACTGTTCTTCAACCCCACCGAGCACTACGTCGGCCACTGGGCGGTCGACCTCATGCAGTGGCTGATGATCACCGGCTCGCTCGCCTGTGGCATGGCCTTCCACAACTGCGCCGCCCGCTACATGTACGCGCTGGGCCGCGAGGGAGTCCTCCCCTCCCTGCAGAACACCATCGGCCGCACCCACCCCCGGCACGGCTCCCCGCACATCGCGGGCCTGGTCCAGACGGTCGTCTCCGCCGTCCTGATCGTCGCGTTCTGGGCCACGAGCAAGGACCCGGCCAACGCCCTCTACGTCCTGCTCGCCATCCTCGGCACGATGGCGATCCTGATCGTGCAGGCGGTGTGCTCGTTCGCCGTCCTGGTCTACTTCCGCAAGAACCACCCCGAGAGCCGGCACTGGTTCAAGACCTTCGCCGCCCCGCTCATCGGCGGCGTCGCGATGCTCGCAGTGGTGCTGCTCCTGGTGTCCAACATGAGCGTCGCGGCCGGCTCGGAGTCCGGCTCGCTGCTGCTGAAGGCGACGCCGTGGCTGGTGGCCCTGGTCGCGGCGACGGGCATCGGCTACGCGCAGTACCTCAAGCGCCGGTCGCCGGAGCGGTACGCGCTGCTGGGGCGGACGGTGCTGGAGGAGACCAAGGAGCGGTAACTACCGGTCCCCGAAAGTCTGTTGGCGGTGCACCCGCCACCGCTCCATCATGGCCGAGACCTCGCCCTCGATGAACTCGAAGAAGGCGAGCGTCTCGGCCATGCGGCGTCCGGCGGGCGTATCGGCGCCGAGGCTGCTCACGCCGTCGCGCAGGGCGACCTCCCACCGCTTGATGATGGCCTCGCGGTTGGTCAGGGCCTCGTACCACTGGTCGCCGTGCACCCGGTAGCGCTCGCGGCGTGAACCGGGCTCGCGCTCGCGCGAGACCATGTGCGTCATGGTCAGATAGCGCACCGCGCCGGAGACCGCCGCCGGGCTGATCTGCAGCTGCTCCCCCAGCTCGGCCGAGGTCATCGAGCCCTCGTCGGAGGCGAGCAGCGCGGCGAAGACACGGGCGGGCATGCGCTGCATCCCGGCCTCGACCAGCTGCGCCGCGAAACCCTCCACGAACTTCGAGACCGCCTCCGGGTCACGCCCCGCCTCATCCCTCATGGTCACCACCCTAACCGGGCTTCATACGCTTCCTTAACTTCACAAATTTCTGAAAGAAGCGTACGTTCTGAAGCATGACGAAGGCAAACCCCGCTATCGAGGTATCCGGGCTGCACAAGTCGTTCGGCCGCACCCACGCCCTGGACGGCCTCGACCTGGAAGTGGAGACCGGCGAGGTCCACGGCTTCCTCGGCCCGAACGGCGCCGGCAAGTCCACCACCATCCGCGTCCTGCTCGGCCTGTTGCGTGCGCAGTCAGGCGCCGCGCAGGTGCTGGGCCGCGACCCGTGGCAGGACGCGGTGGAGGTGCACCGCCGGATCGCGTACGTCCCCGGCGACGTGACCCTGTGGCGGAATCTGTCGGGCGGCGAGGTCATCGACCTCTACGGCCGCCTCCGCGGCGGCCTCGACGCCGCCCGCCGCGCCGACCTGATCGACCGCTTCGAGCTGGACCCGACGAAGAAGGGCCGCACGTACTCGAAGGGCAACCGCCAGAAGGTGGCTCTGGTCGCCGCGTTCGCCTCGGACGTCGACCTGCTGATCCTGGACGAGCCCACCTCCGGCCTGGACCCGCTGATGGAGGAGGTCTTCCAGCGCTGCGTGGAGGAGGAGCGGGACAGGGGCCGGACGATCCTCCTCTCCTCCCACATCCTCAGCGAGGTCGAGGAGCTCTGCGACCGCGTGAGCATCATCCGCAAGGGCCGGACGGTCGAGTCCGGCTCGCTCGCCGACCTGCGCCACCTGACGCGGACGAGCGTGACGGCCGAACTGGCCGGTCCCCCCAACGGGTTGACGCACCTGCCGGGCGTCCACGACCTCGACGTACAGGGAAAGCGGGTGCGGCTGCAGGTCGACACCGACAAACTCGACGCCGTGCTGCGCTCGCTCAGCGAGTCGGGCGTACGGTCGCTGACCTCGACGCCGCCCACGCTGGAGGAGCTGTTCCTGCGCCACTACCAGGACGAGGTGTCACGATGACGAGCCTCGCCGTACGCACGACCGGCGGCTCCCGCCAACTGGCAGGCACCGCAACCCTGTTGCGCTTCGCCCTGCGCCGTGACCGCGTGATGATCCCGGTCTGGGTCGGCGTGAACGCGCTCATGGTCCTCTCCATGCCGAACACCCTGAAGAACCTGTACGGCACCCCGGCCGAACGCACCGACCTGATCCATCAGGTGGCGACCAACGCCTCCTTCCGCGCACTGATCGGCCCGGTCTTCGACACCTCGATCGGCGCACTGACGGCCTGGCGCGTCGGCGTGTATGCGGGTGCGCTGGCCGCCGCGACGAGCCTGATGATCGTCGTACGGCACACCCGGGACGAGGAGGAGAGCGGCCGCCAGGAGCTGGTGGCGTCCGGGATGGTGGGCCGCCGGGCCTCGCTGACGGCGGCCCTGTTGGCCGCGGGGGTGGCAAATGCCGTACTGGCGCTGCTGGTTGTGGCCGGACTTGCCACCCAGGGAGCCGTGGGCGCCCTCGCCTTCGGCCTCGGTCTCACGGCCGTCGGCATGGTCTTCGCGACGATGGCGGCGATCGTCGCGCAGCTGACGGAGAGCGCGCGGCTGGCCCGCGGGCTGACGGCGGGCGTCCTGGGCGCGGCCTTCGTCCTGCGCGCGGCGGGCGACGCGGCGGCGGACGACGGCTCCTCCGCCCTGACTTGGCTGTCCCCCCTCGGCTGGCTGGAGAACCTGCGCCCCTACGCCGACGAACGCTGGTGGGTGCTGCTGCTGTTCGCGGCGGCGGTGGCCCTCCAGGCCGCGGTGGCATACGGCCTCGCAGGCCGCCGGGACGTGGGCATGAGCTTCCTGCCGACGCGCCCCGGACCGCCGGCCGGCCGCCTGGCCACGGCGGGCGCGCTGGCCTGGCGACTCCAGCGGGGCAGCGTCCTGGGCTGGTCGATCGGGTTCTTCCTCGCCGGCGTCGTCTACGGCGGTCTGACGGACGGGGTGGCCGACCTCGTCGGCGACAACAAGAACGCCCGCGAGATCTTCGAACGGATGGGAGGCCACAGCGGGCTGACCGACGCCTTCCTGGCGTCGATGGTCGGCATGCTGGGCCTGATCGCCGCGCTGTACGTCGTGGCGTCCGTGCTCCGCCTGAACGGCGAGGAGACATCGGGCCGGGCGGAGCCTCTGCTGGCCAACGCGGTGGGACGCCTGCGCTGGGCCGCGGGCCACCTGACGATCGCCTTCGGCGGCTCCGTACTGATCATGCTGCTCGCCGGCCTCGGCTTCGCAGTCGGCTACGGCGAGGAGGTCGGCCCGATACTCGGGGCGTGCCTGGTGCAGGTGGCCGCGGTGTGGGTGGTCGGCGGGCTGGCGGTGCTGCTGTACGGCGTGCTGCCGCGGGCGGCGATGGCGGCGTGGGGTGTCGCGGGTGCAGTCCTGCTGATCGGCTGGGTGGGACCGGCCCTGGACGTCCCGCAGGCGGTGCTCGACGTGTCCCCCTTCGGCCATCTGCCGAAGCTGCCGGGCGGGGGGATGGAGTGGGGACCGGTGCTGATCCTGCTCCTGGTATCGGTCGCGCTGGTGGCCGGCGGACTGGCGGGGCTGCGGCGGAGGGACATGACGACGTGACCGACGGCACCGACGGCCCGGGTGCGGGCCGGGCTCCGCGGTCTTGTTCTGCCGTACACCCCGGCCCTAGCATTTGAGCGACTGCTCAACCGAGGGCCCGGGGACACGCGCTCGATGTTCCGGGCGAGGAGGACGGATGAGAACCAGCAGTTGGCCGTGGTTCGGTGCCTGGTTCATCGTGGGTGGACTGGCCTCGCTCAGCCTTCTGACCGCCCTCACCATCGGCGTCTACCTGCTGCCCGTCACCGTCGTGGCGGCCGCCCTCCTGGTCACCGCCCGGCGCAACTCGTCGGTCGGGCTTCCCGGCCTGGTCTCCGGACTCGGAATACCGCTCCTCTACGTGGCCTTCCTCAACCGCGGCGGCCCGGGCAACGTGTGCACGACGACGGCCACCGGCCAGTCGTGCGTGGACGAGTACAACCCCTGGGCGTGGCTGGCCGCAGGGGTGGCCTTCCTCCTCTGCGGAATCGTGCTCGGCGCGGTCCTGCAGCGCAGGACGACCCGCGCCGACTCACGCCCGCTCACCGGACCGAGACGGCCAGGCCATCCAGGCCCCTGATGACGAAGTTCGGCTTACGCTCCGGCTCCGCCGTCAGGCTCAGCCCCGGGGCCCGCTCCAGCAGCGCCCGCATTGATGCCGCCAGTTCGATCCTCGCGAGCGGTGCGCCGATGCAGTAGTGGATGCCGGCGGAGAAGGAGATGTGCGGGTTCTCCTTGCGGGTGAGGTCGAGCGACTCGGGGGCCTGGAACACCTCCGGATCGTGGTTGGCGGACCCGAAGAGCATGGCGATCTCCGCGCCGCGCGGGATGGTCGTACCGTCGATCTCGATCTCGTCCAGGACCCAGCGCTCGAAGAGCTGGAGCGGAGTGTCGTAGCGCATCAGCTCCTCGATGGCGGAGGGGATGAGGCTGTGGTCGGCGCGCAGGGCAGCCAACTGCTCCGGGTTGCGGAACAGGGCGTACCAGCCGTTGACGGTCGCGTTGACCGTGGCTTCGTGCCCGGCGTTCAGCAGGAGCACACAGGTCGAGATCATCTCCTGCTCGGTGAGGCGGTCGCCCTCGTCGTGGGCGGCGATGAGGCCGGAGATCAGATCGTCCCCCGGCTCCTTGCGCCGCTCGGCGATGAGCTCGCGCAGATAGTCGGAGAACTCGACCGATGCGCGGACCGCCTTGGCCGCGACGTCCTCCGGCGGGTTCAGCTCGTACATCCCGCAGATGTCCGCCGACCAGGGGCGGAGAGGAGCCCGATCGGCCTCCGGAATACCCAGCATCTCCGCGATGACGGCGACGGGGAGCGGTTCGGCGACATCGCTGAGCAGGTCGCCGCCGCCCCGCTGCACGAGCCCGTCGACCAGCTCCCCCGCGAGCTTGGCGACGTACGGCTTGAGCTGCTCGACGGTCCGCGGTGTGAACGCCTTCGAGACCAGCCGCCGGATGCGGGTGTGGTCCGGCGGCTCCAGATCCAGCATCCCGTGGTCGTTGAGGGTGTGGAACGGCTCGTGTTCGGCAGGCGGGGCCGTACGCCCGAAGTCCTCGTGCGAGAAGCGGTGCTGGTACGTCCGCCCGAGCCGCCGCTCCCGCAGCAGCGCGGAGACGTCCGCGTGGTGCGGGACGAGCCACTGCCCGGTCGGCTCGTAGTAGTGCACGCGGCCCCGGGCACGGAGCTCGGCGTAAGCGGGGTAGGGGTCGGCGAGGAAAGCCGGGTCCCAGGGGTCGAAAGCTGCCATGCGGGGACGCTAACCCGGTATCTGCCCCTCTGACCAGGGGTGTTCCTTCAGGTGGTCGATCAGGGCGGTGAAGGCGGGTGCGGGGAAGGAGAGGGTGGCGCGGGTGGGGAACTTGGAGTCGCGGATGGCTATGCGGGTGGGGAGCTCGGCGATCTCGACGCAGCTGTTGCCCTCGGAGCCGCCGGAGTAGGTGGACTTTCGCCAGTTCATCAGAGTTCCTTCGTCAAACGGTGGATGAAGTCCCGGGACCCCGAGGGGTCGAGCGACGACTTCTTCACCGTGCGGAAGAGTGTTCGGAGCCGATTCAAGTGCGCTTCGGCATCGATGAACAGGGACCCGGTGGGGGAGTCGAGGTGCCCCGTGTCCAGCTTCGGCACCGGACCACCCATGTACAGCAGCGAGGCGTCGGCACCGGCGAACCCGTCCCGGTCAAGCGGGATGACCCGCACGGTGGCGTGCCCCTTCTCGATCTCGTCCAGGATGAGGCGGAGCTGAGACACGGACGTCTGACGGTCGGCCACGCGGATACGCAGGACACACTCGTGGACGACCGTCTCGTACGGGGTCGGGTCGTCACCCTCGATGACGACGCGCCGCCTCATCCGATGCTCCACCCGGGGCGTCAGCTCGCTCTCGGGCAGATCCGGGCGCATGTACCTGAAGACCGCGCGCGCGTAGTCCGGAGTCTGCAGCAGACCGGGGACGTAGGACATCACGACTTCACGCAGGAACGTCGCTCGATGCTCCGCCTCCGCCAAGTCCAGGTTCACCTGGGGCAGGACTCCGCGGTAGTCGTCCCACCAACCACGTGAACGTTCACCGGCCATGGCCGCGAGGGCGTCGACGAACGCCTCGTCCGCACAGCCGTAATGAGCCGCAAGCCGACGGACGCGCTCTTCGCTGACCCCGGAGATACCTGCCTCTATCTGGCTCATCTGCGCCGAAGTCGAGTCCAGGAACGCCGCCACCTCACGCGCCTTCAGGCCCGTCGACTCGCGCAGCTTGCGCAACTCGGCCCCCAGACGCACCTGCCGAGCGGTGGGGTTGCTTCTCGGCGCCATTCGTTCTCCCGTCCCCAACGCCCTTGCAGACGTTCCACGTTCGGGTGCCAGATTACGACAGCAGGTTGCGCGAGGAGAAAATTCTCCTCTACCGTCGGTGACGCGACGCACACGCTGCGAATCCCCGGGGCACCGGAAGCGCACCGCTCCGTCCTGCCATGACGGACGCGGCACTGCCACCGACCCCTCTCCTCAACTCCCCTCTCCCCCACAGGAGTTACCCATGCCCGAATCCGAACCGTCGGCCCCCTGGGAGTACTCCCTCTACATCCCCAACGACCCCCGAGCGGTCACGGTCTGCCGCCGCACGCTCCGCCTGATCCTGACCCTGCACGGCCTGATCACCTTGGTCGACACCGCCGAACTCCTGGCCACCGAGTTGGTCTCGAACGCCGTACTGCACACGAAGGGCCCCGCCGCCCTACGGGTCCACTGCTCGGCAGGCGTACTGCGCCTCGGCGCATGGGACGCGGACCCCGAACCGCCGGACCCGCCACGCGCGTTGGACCACCTCACCGAAGCCGAAAGCGGCCGCGGCCTCGCCTTGGTCCGCGCCTGCGCCGACGTATGGGGCTGGCAGCCGCAGTCCAGAAACGGCAACCGAGGCAAGTACGTCTGGTGCGAACTGGCAGCAGCGTGAGTCGTCTCCCCCGGCGAGGCCGTCAGACGGACCAGGCGAACGGCGCGGAGTGCCCGTTGCGACCCGCCAGGTCGAGGTCGAGACCGAACGCCCGTATCCGGGCGACATTGGACTTCGCGATCGTCACGACCGGGTTGGGCGTGATGGTCATGCCATGCAGAGTCGCGCCTTCACTCGCGCCTTCGTGGAAGAAGTCCTCGACCTCGATGTCGACCGAGTCCCCGATGGTGACGCGGTGGATCCGGCCCTCGGAGTCGAACGTGATCGGAGCGGTTTCCACCCCGACGATCTCGCCCACCAGGGGAGTGAGGACCTCCGGCGGCCCGCCCATCGCTCCGCTGAACACCGCCTGCAGCTTCTCGGCCTGCTCGGCCGAGGCCGCCTCGTCGAGGAACAGTCCCACGCGCCAGCCGCCCAGGGACATCTGTCCCGGCGCGTCCGCCAGCAGCGCGACGGTGAGCCCACCGACGTCGACACCTTCGACGTCCCCCCGGTCGACGTGGAACACCAGCGTCACCTGACACCGCTCGGTGTCCGCCGGCATCGCCAAGGCCGAGACGGTGCACGGACACACCACGTCACAAGGACATGCTTCGAAATACCGGCCTTCCAGACTCCATCCCATAGCCCGCTCCGCTTCACTACTCGTCGGCACTCAGACGGGATCCGTTCTCCGGATACGGCTCCAGCATATGTCTTATATATGATGCATATGTCAGGACATTGCCTTCACAAGGCATTCCTTGCCTATGCGTCGCGGTAGCTCAACAGGTCACCGGGCTGGCACCCCAGTTCCCGGCAGATCGCACCGAGCGTGGAGAAGCGGATCGCCTTGGCGCGGTCGTTCTTCAGAACGGAGAGGTTGACCACCGTGACACCGACCCGTGCCGCCAGTTCGGCCAGGGTCATGCCGCGTTCCGCGAGCAGTCGGTCGAGGTGGACCTCGATGCGGTGGTCTTCCTCCGATGGCATCAGACGAGCCCCTCGGTGTCCTCGCGCAGCCGCGTGCCCTGCCGGAATACCTCGGCCAGCGCCGCGACGAGCAGGCCCAGCAGGAGCGGCGCGGCCGAGACGGTGTAGGCGAAAGGCACTGCGGGACTGACGGCCGTACCGCTGATCAGGAGGTGGGTGGTGATCGCGTCCACCGCCGGACCGAGTACGCCCATGGCGACGATCGCCGCCGCGATGACCTGCAGCCGCCGGGCGTTCTCCGGCACGAAGACGTCCCCTTCGCGCAGCGTACGGGCCATGCGGAGCAGGAGAGCGAGAACCAGGATCAGCAACGCACCGTAGAAGAGGTCGGGCAGAGCCAGCAGTATCCGCTGCTGGACATCGGGATGGGCCAGGGCGATCTCCGCCCGGTGGGTGCCGTGGAGCGTCACCGGTCCGCTCGACACTGCGGCCGGCACCCGGGTGACGGCTTCGATCGTCACGTCACGCGCCCTGCTGGAGTCGAAGGGCCCGGTCACCCCGAGGAACGGCAGGAACACCCCGAAGATTCCCGCCAGCGCCAACGCCAGACCAAGGACGACCTCCAGCAGCCGACCACCACGCCTGACCTGCAAAGACTCCACGCTCACGATTCCCCCGTCAAGACAATCCATCCACCGACCTATCGTTTATCGATAGTATCGATAAACGATAGGTCGAGCAATCCAGGCAACGCGCACAGGCGGAAGGCAGTACCGGTACGGTGTCCAGCTCACTGGACACCGGCCACCCCGCCCTCCCGAGGAGCCCCATGCCTCAAGCGCCCATGACGCCGGCCGAGTACTGGGACAAGTACAAGCCGTACAAGGGTGAGGGTTCCCAACCGGCGCCATTGGCCGACCGGTTCGACTGGACGCAGTATCCAGGTCACGGCCCTGGGGCCGAAGTCCTCGGCCACCCCCTTCGCGCTCTGGAGCTCGGCCCGGCTGAAGGCAAGGAAGCCGCTCATCTGGCCCGCCAGGGTGTTGAGGTGATCGGGGTCGACTTCTCCTCTGTCCAGGTCGAGCGCGCCCGCACTTGGTGGAAGGGCACTCCCGGGCTGTCCTTTGTCCAGAGCGAGGCCTGCGCCTACCTCACGTCTGTCTCCACTACGTACGACGCGATCTATTCGGTATGGGGGGCCGTGTGGTTCACGGACCCTGAGGAGTTGTTCCCGTGTGTCCTCAAGCGGCTGACACCCGGTGGGGTCTTCGCGTTCTCGCAGGCCGAACCAGTCGCCGGTTCGTACGGCCCTCAGCAGATGCGGGGCAAGTGGCTCGAAGGCCGCGAGCGCGAACTGACCGTGCTTCGCTGGCAGTACACCCCCGAGACGTGGGCGGACATCCTCAAACGGCACGGCTTCACCGACATCGACGCCCGCGTCCTCCAGGCTCCGGAACCCGGGAACCTGGGCACCCTCCTGGTGCGTGCCCACGCACCTACGACGAGTTCTGCAGCAGTGCCAGAACCACGGCACGTCACCGTGTCCGGCGGCGCGCCCGCTGCGGCCATCTCACCGCTGAGCGGATCCGCCACCACAGCTTGCGTACTCCAGGGGTCTCGGTGGAGTAGGTGACCTTCGCCGCCGACTCGTAGTCGGGGCCGTGGCCCAGTGATTTGCCCTCCGGCGGATATTTCTCGGGCGGGGTTTGCGCCATTCGCCCTCCTACGGACGATACGTGCCGCAGTCTTTTCGCAGGCAAGAGACCAAGCCCGTGGTTTCCGGCGCCCCACACTAGCCCGGCGTCACCAACCGCGCCTCATAAGCAAACACCGCCGCCTGCGTCCGGTCCCGTAGCCCCAGTTTCACCAGGATCCTGCTGACGTGGGTCTTGATCGTCGACTCGGCGACCACCAGGCGCTCGGCTATCTCCGAGTTCGACAGGCCCTGGGCGATGAGGACCAGGACCTCCGTCTCGCGGTCGGTCAGGTCGCCGTAGGCCGCCATTGCGGAGTGCATCGGGCGCGGGGTTTCCGACAGTTTTGAGAACTCCGTGATCAGGCGCTTCGTCACCGAGGGGGCGAGGAGTGCCTCGCCCGATGCCACCACCCTTACGCCGTCGGCCAGTTGGCGGGCCGAGGCGTCCTTGAGGAGGAAGCCGGAGGCTCCCGCGCGCAGTGCCTGGTACACGTACTCGTCGAGGTCGAAGGTCGTCAGGACCAGGACCTTTGCCGTGCTGTTGGCGGCCACGATCTCGCGGGTCGCCTCTATGCCGTTCAGCTCCGGCATGCGGATGTCCATCAGGACGACGTCGGGGGCGAGTTCGCGGACGCGGTCGACCGCCTCTCGGCCGTTGACCGCCTCGCCCACGACCTCGATGTCCGGCATCGCGTTCAGCAGGACCGAGAAGCCCTCGCGCACCATCATCTGGTCGTCCGCGATCAGGACGCGGATCGTCATGCTTCTCCTTCGCTCGCTGCGGCGACCGGCAGGAACACCGTCACCTCGTAGCCTCCCTCGTCCGTCCGGGCCGCTGTCATCTCGCCGTTCAGCATGGTGACGCGCTCCCGCATGCCGGTGATGCCGTGGCCGGCGCCGGGCGAGGGCTTGACCAGGGACGGGTTCGGTGGCGGTTCGTTCACTATGCGCAGGCCCAGGCCGCCGAGGACGTACGAGACCTCCACCTTGGCAGCCGCGCCCGGTGCATGGCGCAGGGTGTTGCTCAGCGCCTCCTGCACTATGCGGTACGCCGACAGCTCGACGCCCTGCGGGAGTTCACGTATCGCTCCGGTCGTCGTCCTGTCGACGCTCAGGCCCGCGTCCCGCACATTGGCGAGCAGCGCGTCCAGGTCGGCGAGGGTGGGCTGGGGGGCGTCCGGGGCCTCGTAGTCCTCGGCGCGGACCACGCCCAGCACGCGGCGCAGTTCGGCGAGCGCCGCCACCGCGTTCTCCCGGATGGTGGCGAACGCCTTCTCCAGTTCCGGGGGTGGGTTCTCGACCCGGTAGGGGGCGGCCTCCGCCTGGATCGCCACGACCGACATGTGGTGGGCGACCACGTCGTGCAGCTCACGGGCGATCGTCGTGCGCTCCTCCAGCAGGGTGCGCCGGGAGCGCTCGTGCGCGGTCACCGTCTGCTGGGCGGTCACCTCCTGGCGGGCCTCGCGGCGTATGTGCCGGACGCTGACGGCGAGGAGGACCAGGGCGGAGAAGGACAGCAGCTGGGCGGTGTCGGAGCCGAAGGCCGAGTGGCCCCAGTCGAAGAAGACGTCGACCACCAGGCCGTACACCGCCGTCAACGCCCACATCCACGCCGCCGTGCGCGGCCTGGTGCGTATCGCCACGATCGTGAGCACGAACAGATGGCAGGCGAAGGCGCCGGCGAGCCACGGCCATTCGTCACCCCAGCTGGCACCGACCACCGCGGCGACCGGGGTCGCAGCCATCGACATCCAGAACGCACCGATCGGCCGGACCATGGTCAGCAGGACCGGGACCAGGGCCAGCAGGCCGAGGATCGCGTTGTCACCCGCGCCGCGCATGGCGCTGTTCGAGGCGATGAGCATGGCGAGGACGCCGAACGCGGTGATCACGGCGTGCGGAGTCCAGGTCGCGTACTCCCCAATGCGGCCGCGCAGGCGGCGGACGAGCGGGGCGTGGGCGCTCAGGCGCGGCAGCGGACGGTATGCGAAGGCGTCGTGGAACAGGTCCTGACGCATTCCGCGCAGGGCGTCCATGGCCGCCCGGAACTCCGGGCTGCTCGGCTTGTACGGCTCGTACGCGCTGTCCGGTGGCTCCATCTGCCTGGTGGGCTCCGGTGGTATCGGCTGCGTCTGGGGCATCTCGGTCACGTTGAAAAAGGTAGGCCGTGGCGGGGGTCGCGGTCGTCACCAGTGAGGAGGGTCCTGCGGCCTCCCCCTCAGGTACTACGGGTACCGGGCGGATCCCGGCGCCCGGCGTCCTCGGGTCAGTAGCCGGACGGCCGCACCAGCCCCGACTCGTACGCGAACACGGCCGCCTGTGTGCGGTCCCTGAGGCCCAGCTTCACCAGGATGCGGCCCACGTGGGTCTTCACGGTCTGCTCGGCGACGACCAGACGCTGGGCGATCTCCGCGTTCGACAGGCCCTGCGCGATCAGTGCGAGGACCTCCGTCTCGCGCTCGGTCAGGTCGCCGACGCGTTCCTTGAGCGGGGCCCGGGGCCTGTCGTCCAGGCGGGAGAACTGGGCGATCAGGCGTCGGGTGATGCCGGGCGCGAGCAGCGCGTCGCCGGCCGCCACCACCCTTACCGCCTCGGCCAGTTGGTCCGCCGAAGCGTCCTTCAGGAGGAACCCGGACGCGCCCGCGCGCAGCGCCTCGTACACGTACTCGTCGAGGTCGAAGGTGGTGAGCACCAGCACCCTGATGTGCGGTGTCTTGTCGGTGATGCGGCGGGTGGCCTCGATGCCGCCGAGCTCGGGCATGCGAATGTCCATGAGGACCACGTCCGGGGCGAGTTCGGCGACCTTGGCGACGGCGTCCAGCCCGTCGACCGCCTGGCCGATCACCTCGATGTCCGGCTTGGTGTTGAGCAGCACGGTGAAGCCCTGCCGGACCATCTGCTGGTCGTCGGCGATCACTACGCGGATGGGGCTGTTGCTGCTGCTCGTCATGCGGTGTCGTCCTTCGGGTCGGTGGCGTTGATGGCGTCGGTGGCGAGGTCAGGGGCATCGGGGAGGTCCGGGCCGGCGGCGCGCGGGTCGACCGGCAGGAAGGCGGAGACCTGGTAGCCGCCGTTCGGCCGGGGGTGTGCGGACAGGTCGCCGCCGAGCATCGCCGCCCGCTCCCGCATGCCCAGCAGACCGTGTCCCGCGCCCGGCGACGACGGAGCCTTGTGCAGCGGACGCGAGTTGACGACCTCCACACGCAGTCCGTAGGGGACGTAGGCGACTTCGACGCTCGCGCTCGCGCCGGGTGCGTGGCGCAGTACGTTGCTGAGCGCCTCCTGCACGATCCGGTACGCCGACAGCTCCACGCCCGACGGCAGCGGGCGCCGCTCGCCGACCGTCTGCGTGGTCACGGTCAGACCGGCGGCCCTGGTGTTCTCGACGAGCGCGTCGAGCCGGTCCAGGGTGGGCTGGGGGCTGTGCGGGCCGTTGCCGGCGCCGTCGAGGGCGTCCCGCGAGCCGGGGTCCTCCGAGCGCAGCACGCCCAGCACCCGGCGCAGTTCGGTCAGTGCCTCCAGCGCGTTGTGCCGGATGCCCTCGAGGTTCTCCTTGAGCTCCTCGGGCGGGTCCTGGACGAGGTGCGGGGCGACCTGGGCCTGGATGGAGATGACGGACATGTGGTGGGCGACCACGTCGTGCAGCTCGCGCGCGATGCGGTTGCGCTCCTCCAGCAGGGTGCGCCGCGCCCGCTCCTCCGCGGTGAGCGTGGTCAGCCGTCCGACCTCCGCACGTGCCTCGCGGCGGCTGCGCAGCGCGATGCCGAGCAGGACGACGACGGCGGACAGGGCGATCGCGAGCGGGCCGGTCGACTGCTGCCGGACGGCGGACTGCTGGTGCGGCACCTCCCACACGCCCTGCAGGACAAGGGTGACCAGCACCGTCCCGACCAGTGCCTCCACGGACACGCGGGTACGCACGCGCAACGCGAGCAGCAGCAGCACAAGGAGGTTCGCGATGATCCCGGCCGCGGTCCAGGGCCATGTGAATTCGCGCGTCGCACGGGCGCCCAGCTGGAAGTGCACGGCGACGGCCCCCACGACGGAGGCCGTCGTCGACAGCCACCAGGCGGGGATCGGCCGCCACAGCGCCACAACCACCGCGCCGCCCTGCGCGAGCCCGATCAGGAAGGCGTAGACGAAGCCCAGATGTCCGTTGTCCGTGAGCTGCGCGATGCCGCCGAGCATGATCCCGAGCGCGGCAATGCACAGCACACCGTGCGGGACCCGGCGCAGCCGCCCGAAGGCGGGCAACGGGTCCGCACGGACCGTCCACAGGTCGTCGCGGAGCACCCGCAGCCAGCGCAGTAGGCGGCCGCCGAGCATCCGCTGCATCCCCGTTTCCGTCACGCGGCCAACCCTAGGCACGATGGGCGATCCCCGCTCGCGTCCGGTCCCGGCCGCGGTGGGCTCGGATCACCCGGGAGGGGCCGGTACTTCTGCGACGCGGGCCCCGGCGTTCGTAGGAGTGGAAGGCCGTCCAGCAGACCGTGAGGGCCAGCGCGAAGACGGGGAGCCAGGCCAGGCGGAACGCCACCCAGCCCAGGTCGTCGGGTGAGGTGTGCAGGCCGGGCAGGTGTCCCGCCAGGAGGCCCGTGGCCGTCGTCGCCATCATCGCCGTCTGGTGCCAGAGGAAGATCGTCATCGCGGAGAGGTTCACGAAGGCCACCGCGGCCCAGGCCAGGGGGCGCCGCAGCGTGCGGCGCAGCCGGTCGCGCAGGAGCAGGGCGAGGCCGCACTGGGCCAGGCCGAAGGTGACCGCGGCCAGGGTCGGCGGGTTGAGGTTCGAGATCGTCTGCCCCGGAACGCCGACCATCGAGGCCGGGTAGTGCGCGAAGGCGACCAGCACGGCCGTCGCCGCCGTGCCTCCGGTGAGCAGGATCCAGCCCGCGCGGGGGCGGTCCAGTTCGCCGCGAGTCCAGGCCGCGCCCAGGGTGTACGGCACCAGCCAGCCCGCCGCCAGGTTCACCCAGCCGAGGCTCTGCGGGGCGCCGAGGCCGAAACGGAGAAGGTCCACGTGGAGGACGACGGCCAGCGGCCACAGGGGGTTGAGTCGGGTGAGGAGCGGGGTCGCCGCCGTCAGGGCCGCGAAGACCAGCAGGAACCAGAGGGGGGAGAGGGCGAGTTTGACCAGCGTGCGGATCGTTTCGAACTCCGCGCCCGACAGGAGCAGGGCGGCCGCGGCGATCGTCCACAGGGCCAGTACGGCGGCCACCGGTTTGAACAGCCTCGACAGACGAGCCGTCAGCCACTGCCGGTACGGCGTGCCCTTGGCCCGGGCCGCCGCATAGCTGCGGGTCGCCACATGGCCGCCCACCAGGAAGAACACGGCCAGAGTCTGGAAGGCCCAGGAGATCGGGGCCAGCCACGGCATGTGCTGGAGGGGGCTCGAGGCGTGCAGGGTGCCGCCGTCCGCCACCAGGGCCGTGACCAGCCAGTGGCCCAGGACCACGCCGAGGATCGCGAAGGCGCGCAGGGCGTCCACGGCCCGGTCGCGGTCCGCGGGGGTGGCGGCGTCGATACGGTCGGCGCCCTGTCGTATGCCGTCCCACGCGCGGCGCACGCGAAGCGCTCCGCGGGATGTGCCGCGATCTGCCGTCGATCGTCTGCGGCGCCATCGTGGCTGGTCGCTCCCCCACTCTCGACTTCGCTCGAGCGGGGGGACCCCCATCGCGGCGGAGCCGCACATCGACACAGCCCCGCGCCCCTTCAGGGCGCTCCGGAACCGCAGCGGAGTTCGCGCACCCTGCTTCAACTCACGCACGGGTCACCTCCTTTGACTCGCCGAGCACGATCCGGGTGAGGTTGGCCAGGGAGACCGAGCCCGGCCTGAAGTAGTCGCTGTGGCCGCCGGGGCCCGCCGCGAAGACATGGGCGCCGAAGGCCGGTGACACGGGGTCGGTGCCGAAGCCGACGGTCGCTCCGAACAGGTCCGCCCTCACGTGCGGGACCTCCTCGATCCAGTCGTCGGCGCCGCGCGCCGCCCAGACGCGGGCCCGTGTGTGCAGGGCCGCTGCCGAGTCCGCGCCGGTGCCGGGGCTGCCGACGAGGGCGATGTCCTGCACGTCCAGGCCGGCGGCGGCGCGGGCGCCGACGACCGTGCCGTAGGAGTGGCAGAGGAGGGAGATGTTCGCCTTGCGGCCCGCTATGTGGCGCAGTTCGCCGATGAACTCGCGCAGGTGCGGGGCTGCCTGGTCGGCGCGGTCTGTGGTGAGGACCGTGGTGCTGATCGTGCCGGGGGTCTTGTAGCCGAGCCAGGCCACTACGGCGGTGCGGGTGCCCTGCGGGGCCTGTCGGGTGAGGCGGTCCTGCAGGGCGAGAGCGCCCGCGCGGAAGCGGTCGTAGGTGTCGATGGATGTGTCGGAGCCCGGGACCAGGACTGCGATGTGGTCTGCGTGGGCGAGGTTGCCGAAGACCTCGGTGGCCTGGCCTGCGCCGCGGCCGTCGAAGTGGAGGAACTGGCGGGAGGGGGCGGCCATGGCGTGGTCCGCTGCGGCGCGTTTGTTGTCGCCGTGGGCGGAGGCCATGCGGGAGGCTGCCGCGGCGTTGGTGCGGTTGGCTTTGTAGGCCGCGTCCAGGGTTGATGCCGTCAGCGGCGCGAGGGATGCCGGGGCTGGAGCGGGGATCTCAGGTTGCGCGGCACCCGAGAGAGGGAGGACCACCGCGCCGGTGATGAGGGCTGCGAGGGTGGCTCGGCGCCATTTGTGGGTGCGGCGGCGCTTGGGCTTGGGTGGCGGGGTTTCGCTTGCCGGCGCTGGCCGGGTGCCGCCTGCGCCCACCCGTGCCGCCCTAGGCGGCACGAATGCCCGCAGGCTACGCAGGTCCAGCCGCTCCCCCGTCTTGAGCCCCATGGTCGTCTTCCCTTCAGTCCGCCCGGCCATCGGGCTTGTCTGATAGGGAAGTTACGGACGGTGACGTGTCGTCCGCGTCACGCCAGGGAGCTGTCCTGGGGCGTAGCTCTCAGGTACTACGGGTATGAAGGGGGTCCGCCCACAGTCGCGTCACCACGCCAGTTGGGCGATCTCCTCCGCCACCACCGCGCACGCGTCCGCCGCCGGGTCGATCAGTGGGAAGTGGCCGACGTCCTCCAGGAGCGTGAGGCCCACGACCTCGCCGGACTTCGCCGCGGCGTCGGCGTACGACTCGGCGACCGCCTGCGGGACGACGAGGTCCGTGCGGCCCTGGACCAGGGTGGTCGCAATGCCGGTGGGGAGCAGGAGGGACGGGTCGGCGTACGGGCGGCGTTCGGCGAACTTCTCTTCGCCGCCGAGCAGTTGGCGTGCGGCGCCCGCGCACACGTCCAGTTTGTCGGCGACCTCGAAGTCGGCGATCGGGGCCAGGGCGACGACACCGCGCAGGGGCGCGGGACGGGCGATGCGCCAGGGGGCGTCGGCGGGCAGCAGATGGCGGGCCGCGACCCACAGGGCGAGGTGGCCGCCGGCCGAGTGCCCGGTGATCACCATGCGGCGCGGGTCGGCCTGCGGAAGGGCTTCGCGTACGAGTGCGGGCAGCGCGTCCAGGGCGGCCGCGACGTCGTCGAAGGTCTCCGGCCACCGGCCCGCGACAGCGCTGCCGCCCTGGGCCGGGATCGCGCTCCCCCGCCGGTACTCGACACTGGCCACCGCGAAGCCCCGCTGGGCCAGGAAGTCCGCGAACGGCGAGATGTGCCGCCGGTCGTACGGCGCCCGCCACGCGCCCCCGTGCAGGACGACGACCAGTGGGGCGGGACCTCTGGGGACCGGCTCGGTGCGCGGGGCGTAGAAGTCGATCAGCTGGTCGGGGTGGTCACCGTACGCGGCGGTGGAGTCGGGATCGACCGCCGGGTGCGAGAACGCCGACTCCTCTTCTTCGGCGGCCCGGGCTGCTGCGGCGTCGTCGTCCGGCATGCTCCAACCTCTCAGCGACGTAACGGTATTGATGTTTGGCGGACCAGGGAGGGAAACCGGCCGTTGGCGGGGACGGTACCAGGCCGGTGACGTGCGTCGACACGGGGATGTCACGCTCGGTGAGGGTCAAACGGTTCTGCTCGTTCGTTGCGCACCGTACGCCTCCGAGGGCCTACCGCGCGTGTCCGTGAGGTCGTCCCAGCACGGAACACGTCCTGCCGCCACCCTCAAAAATGACGAATTGCCGCTCACGGGGGCGCGTAGGGAGCATGGGCGCAATACCGCGGAATCCGGGCTTCGGCGACGTGTTCGCAGACAGCGCCGGACCGCGGACGGGGGATACGGGGGAAGGGGGCCCCATGTCGGGGACCACGGCGCCGGCCGGGAACGGGGGAGTTTCCCCCTGCCTGATCGTCGCGCATCCGGCTCATCTCGCGGGCACCCGCTGGCCGCTGACGCGGCCCGCGCACATCGTGGGCCGGCTCGGGGACATCCGGCTGACCTCGCCGGACGTCAGCAAACGCCATGCCGAACTACGGCAGGGCAGCGACGGGGTGTGGCTGAACGACCTCAACTCCAGCAATGGGGTGCTGCGCAACGGGCGGCCGCTGGAGCCGGGCAGACCGGTGCTGCTGAAGGACGGGGACCGGCTGCGGTTCGGATCACTGGAGCTGACGTTCCACCAGCCGCCGCCGGGCCCCGCGGGTTCCGACACCGTCACCGACGTCACGCATCTGCACGCCTACCGCAACCGGCGCACGTCCCACACCGACCCGCCCGTCCCGCCCCTGCCGGACGCACCCCCGAGACACGCGCCGCCGCCCCCGGTCGAGGACGACGCCCGCTCGGCCACGACCCGCTATCTCACGGCGGCGACCCAACTCGACCCCGGCTTCGCCGACCTGGTCGTACGGCAGGTGGTCGACGAGCCTTATCGGGCGCTGGCGCCGGTCTTCGGCGCGGACCTGGGTGTGGTGACCCGCTGGGCGCTGTCCGCACGCAGGCGTCGCCTGGCCCGCGACCTGGCCCTGCTGTGCGTTCTGTCGGCCGTCCTGGCGACGCTCGGCCTGGGCGCACTCGGCCACAAGGAGGATCTCGCGTCCGGCGCCGTCGGGGACTGGTGGCACCGGTACGCCGTGCTCGCCGGTCTCCTGCTGGTCGCGGCCTGGTTCGTCCTCGCGCTCGACTCCTGGGTGACCGAACACCGCGTGCTGCGCCGGAAGATGACCCACGGGCGGTTCGACCCGGCCCAGGCACCGGACGCGCTGGGCGGACGGGCCCGGGAGCGACTGGCGGCGGTGAAGCTGCGGCCGGCCGGGAACGTGATCGTCTGCTCCCACTACTGGCCGTTCGCGGGCAGCGGCTACATCGTCGAGCAGTGGGACTCACCCATCGACATCCGCCGCGGCATGCTCCTGCCGGACGGGGGCGGCCGCCGCAGCCCGCAGCGCTTCACCAACGGTGAACTCTACGAGGTCCTCGTCACCGCAGCCCGGCGGATGGGACTGGCCAATCTGCGCGTCGAGGAACGGCTGTTCGTCGACGGCCAGAACGTGGCCCGGGACCAGAACCTGCTGCCGGACCCACTGCACCCACCGGTGACCCGGATCTCCGTCCCGCTCATGCGCGGCATGCCGGACGGGCTGAGCGCCACCAGGCGGTCGTACGTGAGCATCGAAGTTCCCGCGTGGAGCGGCCAGTTGGTGCTCACCATGTACATGCGAGCGGTGCAGGTCGAGGGCACCCTGTACCTGGAGTGGTCGGCGCACGCGCTGGTGCCGATGCGGAACGAGTACTACGCCGTCGACCATCTGCCCCGCCGCACTGCCGTCGGCGCGGCGCTGCGGGCCCTGGCGGTGGCACTGTTCCGGGTACCGTCCGCGCTGCTGTGGTCGCCCAGGGGCGTGCTGCGCCGGGTTTCGGCGGCGCTGGCCGCGTCCGCGTACCGGGGGCGGCAGCGGCGGACGATCCGGGGGAAGTACGTCTTCGACTACGGCGCCGAGCGCAGCGTCCGGGAGCTGGCGTGCGGTGAGGAGTTCGGCCATCACTTCGTCGACCAGGACGCGAGCCGGATCGTCCGCACGACCGAACAGCACCTGATGAACACGATCGGCGACTTCCTGGAGTCCAAGGGGATCGACTCGGAGAACTTCCTGCGGTTCCAGCAGAACATCAACAACTACAACGACAACCGGGACCAGAGCTTCCGGGCCGGGAACATCAACAACCACGGCAACCTCGCCGCGGGCCACGGCGCCCGGGCGGGCGGGCCGCCACAACGGGGAGGCAGGACATGAGCGAGGACCGCGGTTTCCGGGTCGGTGACGTCAACAACCAGGGCAACCTCGCCATGGGCCACGGCGCCCGGGCAGAGGGGAACGTCTCCATCGGCGGGTCCAGGGAGTCGAACGAACTCCACCGGCGTATCGACGAATTGCAGCAGTTGCTGACCCAGTACGCCGACCGGCTCCCTGATGCCGACGAACTGCGCGCGGTCACCGGGGAGTTGCGCAGCCAGCTGCAGAGCCCGCGCCCCAACCGCGTCCTGGTGGGCAGCCTCCTGACCGCCCTGACGGCGGGAGCCGGCGGCGTCAACGCCGTGCTCGCCGCCGTCAACGGCATCGGTGGGCTCGTCAACCGCGTGCTCAGCTGACCGCGAGCGTCTCCCCCAGCACCCGGGCCGCCCGCTCCACGTCCGCGAACCCGACGTACAGCGGCGTGAAACCGAAGCGCAGGACGTCCGGGTGCCGGAAGTCCCCGACCACCCCCCGCTCGATCAGCCGCTTCATCACGTCCCCGGCGTCGTCGCAGCGCAGCGCTACCTGGCTGCCGCGCTCCTCATGGGCCAGTGGGGTCAGCGGCTCCACCCGCCCCTGCGGGACGTACGCCGACACGCACTCCAGGAAGAAGTCCGTCAGCGCCAGGGACTTGGCCCGCACCGCCTCGATCGAGACCCCGTCCCAGACCTCGAGTGCCGCCTCCAGGGCGAGCATGGAGAGGATGTCCGGCGTGCCGACCCGGCCGCGCAGGGCACCGGACGCCGGTTCGTACTCGGACCGCATCCCGAAGGGCTCCGCGTGGGAGTTCCAGCCGGGGAGGGGGGAGTCGAAGCGGTCCTGCACGTCTTGGCGGACGTACAGGTATGCCGGTGAACCGGGGCCGCCGTTCAGGTACTTGTACGTGCAGCCGACCGCCAGGTCGACGCCGTGCTCGTCCAGCCCGACCGGCAGCGCGCCCGCGCTGTGGCACAGGTCCCAGACCATGATCGCGCCCGCCGCGTGTACGGCGGCGGTCAGCGAAGGCAGGTCGTGCAGGCGGCCCGTGCGGTAGTCGACGTGGTTCAGCAGGACGGCAGCCGTACGGGCGGACAGCGCGCCGGGCACGTCCGCCGGAGCCAGCGGCCGCAATGCGCACCCCGTCATCCGGGCGGCCGACTCGGCGATGTAGCCGTCGGTGGGGAAGGTCGTGGCGTCGACCAGGATCTCGTCCCGGCCCTCCCCCGCCATCCGCACGGCGGCGACAAGTGCCTTGAAAACATTGACACTTGTCGAGTCGCCAACGACGATCTGGCCCGCCGCCGCCCCGACCAGCGGTGCGATCCGGTCGCCGATCCGCTCGGGCGCCGTCCACCAGCCGCTCTCGTCCCAGGACCGGATGCGCAGCTCGCCCCACTGACGCCGTACGACGTCGTCCACCCGCCCCGGGACCGCCGCCGGCAGGGCGCCGAGGGAGTTCCCGTCCAGGTAGACCGCCTCGTCGAGGACAAACTGCTTGCGCAGTCCGGCCAGTTCGTCGGAGGCGTCCAACTTCCCTGCGCGCACGGTCAGTTCATGCTCAGACATGGGACCTCGCCGTCCACAGCTCGGGGAAGACGTTCTTCTGCGCGCGCTTCTCCAGCCAGGCGACGCCCGCCGAGCCGCCCGTGCCGGGCTTGGCGCCCATCGCGCGGCGGGTGGCGACCAGGTGGTCGTTGCGCCAGCGCCACACCAGTTCGGCGACGTCGGTCAACGCCTCGCCGAGGCGGGCGAGTTCGGCGTTCTCGTCGCCCGCGTAGATCGCGGTCCAGGCGGCCTCGACGGCCTCCGAGGGCTCGTACCGGCGCGAGACGTCGCGGCGCAGCACGGACCCGGGGATCGCACAGCCGCGCCGCGCCATCAGCCGCAGCACCTCGTCGTAGAGGCTCGGCTCCGCAAGGGCCTTCTCCAGTTCGGCGTGGACGCGGGTCGCGCCGCGGTGCGGCACCAGCATGGACGCGGACTTCTCACCGAGCAGGAACTCCATCCGGCGGTACATCGCCGACTGGAAGCCGGAGCCCTCGCCCAGCGCGCTCCGGTAGGCGTTGAACTGGGCCGGGGTCAGCTGGCCGAGCGGCTTCCAGGAGGCGTTCAGCGCCTCCAGCTCCCGTACGGAACGCTTCAGCGCGGCGACCGCCGTGGGGATGTCGTCCGAGCGGAGCGCGTGGGCCGCGGTCTCCCACTCGTGGACGATCACCGTGAACCACAGCTCCATCACCTGGGTCGTGACCAGGAAGACCATCTCTCCGGGGTCGTCGGAGAGGGTGTGCTGGAGGTGGGTGAGCACGTCCGCCTTGACGTAGTCCTCGTACGGCGTCGTACCTGCGAAGTCGAGATGCGGGGTCTCGGGCTCCGAAGCCTCATGGGGCTGAGCCTGGTGGGACATCGCTGTCTCCTGTTGTTGCTCCGGGTAGCGGTCCGCCCCTGCCGTTACCGACACGGGGGCCCCGGTCCCCGCCGGGCATCCTCTTCGATGGTCCGCCCGGAACGCAAGGCCCGCCTGGTCACACTCACGCAGGCGGGCCCGTACGACGGACAGGCTCTAGCCGAGCGTCTGGGCCGCCGTGGGTGAGGAGTCCTTCAGGAACTGGGTGCAGCGCTCGTACTCCTCCTGCTCGCCGATGGATCCGGCGGCGCGGGCGAGGGCGTGCAGGGCGCGCAGGAAGCCGCGGTTCGGCTCGTGCTCCCAGGGCACCGGGCCGTGGCCCTTCCAGCCGCTGCGGCGCAGGGCGTCCAGGCCGCGGTGGTAGCCCGTGCGGGCATAGGCGTACGACTCCACGACGCTGCCCCGCTCGAACGCGTCGTCGGCCAGCTGGGCCCAGGCCAGCGAGGACGTCGGGTACTTGGCGGCGACGTCCGCGGGCGCGGTGCCGTTCGCCAGGAGCTCGCGGGGCGCGGGGTCGTCGGGGAGGTGGGTCGGGGGCGGGCCCCCGAGGAGGTTTTCGTGAATCGACATGTTCACCAGTGTCGCCCCTGCTGGGGGCTGCCGCCCCCAGGCCCCCGCTGTCGGCCTGAACGGCCTCGTCCTCAAACGCCGGACGGGCTGAAAGACCCTACGCGATCCGCTTCCGCGCCCGCTCCCCCTCCAGCGGCGGTGCCATGACCGACCCGTGCCTACGGCACTCCGGGCGGCGGCAGCCCGGCCGCAGTGGCCGTACGGTCGCGAACGCGATGCCCGAGCCGACCAGCAGGGAACCCGCGCACCACAGCATCGCCCGGTGGAAGGCGTCGTCGAAGGCGGTCGGGGAGAGGTATGCGTCCGGGCCCATCCCGGCGAGCAGCGGCAGTGCTGCCACGGCGATCAGGCCGGCCGCGCGGGCCGCCGCGTTGTTGATGCCGCTGGCCAGGCCCGCCCGCGCGGTGTCCACGGAGGCGAGGACGGTGGCCGTCAGGGGTGCCACCAGGGTGACCAGGCCGAGGCCGAGGACCAGCACGGCGGGCAGCACGTCGGCGACGTACGAGGCGCCCGGGCCGACCCGCAGCATGAGCAGCATCCCGGCCGCGCAGACCAGCGGGCCGACCGTGAGCGGGATGCGCGGGCCGATACGGTCGGCGAGGGCGCCCGAGCGCGCCGAGAACAGCAGCATCAGGGCGGTCGTCGGCAGCAGGGCCGTACCTGCGGCGAGCGGCGACCAGCCGACGGCGACCTGGAGCTGGACGGCGGTGAGGAAGAAGAAGCCGCCCAGCGCCGCGTACACGCACAGGGTGACCAGGTTGACGGCCGTGAACTGGCGGGACGCGAAGATGTCCAGCGGCATCATCGGGTCCGGACGCCGCTTCTCGACGTAGACGAAGGCGATGGCCGCCGCCACACCGGCGACCGCCGTGACCACGACGACCAGGGAGCCCTGGCGGGCCTCGATCAGTGCGTACGTGATGAGGGCGAGCGCCAGGGCGCCGAGGGCCGCGCCGAGGACGTCGAAGCGGCCGTGGGCGCGCTCGTCCATCGACTCGGGGACGTGGCGTACGGCGATGGGCGCGCACAGCAGGGCCAGCGGGACGTTGAGGAGGAAGACCCAGCGCCAGCCGGGGCCGTCCACCAGCCAGCCGCCCAGGAACGGGCCGACGGCCGCGCCGATCCCGCCGAACCCGGACCACAGGCCCACGGCCCGGCCCCGGTCGTCGGGATGGAAGGACGCCTGGATCAGGGCGAGGGAACCGGGTGTGAGGAGCGCGCCGCCGACCCCCTGCAGGGCGCGGGCGGCGACGAGCACGCCGGCGGTGGGCGCCAGCCCGCACAGCAGGGAGGCCGACGCGAACCACACGACACCGATCACGAAGATCTTGCGGCGGCCGTAACGGTCGCCGAGGGAGCCGCCGAGGAGGATCAGTCCGGCCAGCGTGAGCATGTACGCGTTGACCGTCCACTGGAGGGCGGCGAGGTTCGCGTCCAGGTCGCGGCCGATGCGCGGCAGGGCGACATTGACGACGGTCGAGTCCAGCATGGCCATGCTGGAGCCGAGCACGGTGGTCAGCAGGATCCACTTGCCCTGCGGGGTGGCGATCCGGACGTCGGGCATGCCCCAGGTATACAGCGAGCCCGGTGCCGTAGCACCGGGCTCGCCAAAAGACGGCAGGCCAAAGACCGCAGGCGGAAGACCGCAGGCGGGTTACTTGATCTTCGTGCCCGAGGAGCGCAGGTTGGCACAGGCCTCGGTCACGCGCTTGGCCATGGACGCCTCGGCCAGCTTGCCCCAGGTGCGCGGGTCGTAGGTCTTCTTGGAGCCGACCTCGCCGTCGACCTTCAGGACGCCGTCGTAGTTGCGGAACATGTGGTCGGCGACCGGGCGGGTGAAGGCGTACTGGGTGTCCGTGTCGAGGTTCATCTTCACGACGCCGTTGTCCAGCGCGGTGGCGATCTCCTGCTCGGTGGAGCCGGAGCCGCCGTGGAAGACGAAGTCGAACGGGGAGGCCTTGCCGTACTTGGCGGCGACGCCCTCGTTGAGCTCCTTCAGCAGCTCGGGACGGAGGACGACGTTGCCCGGCTTGTAGACGCCGTGCACGTTGCCGAAGGACGCGGCCAGCAGGTAGCGGCCCTTCTCGCCCAGGCCCAGGGCCTCGACGGTGCGGATCGCGTCGTCGACCGTCGTGTACAGGGAGTCGTTGATCTCGTGGGAGACGCCGTCCTCCTCGCCGCCGGTCGGGGTGATCTCGACCTCGAGGATGATCTTCGCGGCGCGGGCGCGCTCGAGCAGCTCCTGGGCGATGGCCAGGTTGTCGGCGAGGGTCTCCGCGGAGCCGTCCCACATGTGCGACTGGAAGAGCGGGTTGCCGCCGGCCTTCACGCGCTCCTCGGAGATCGCGAGCAGCGGACGTACGTACCCGTCGAGCTTGTCCTTGGGGCAGTGGTCCGTGTGCAGGGCGACCGTGACCGGGTACTTCTCGGCCACGATGTGCGCGAACTCGGCCAGCGCGACCGCGCCGGTCACCATCTCCTTGCTGTACTGACCGCCCAGGAACTCGGCTCCACCCGTCGAGATCTGGATGATGCCGTCGCTCTCCGCCTCCGCGAAACCGCGCAGGGCCGCGTGCAGGGTCTGGGTCGAGGTCACGTTGATCGCCGGGTAGGCGAACTTGCCTGCCTTCGCCCGGTCCAGCATCTCGTTGTAGACCTCGGGAGTTGCGATGGGCATCTGTCCGCTCCTTGGTATGTGCGGGTTGGCGTGCTGCGTACTACGGCCCTGACCTAGACCTTGGGGGCTGACGTCGTCGTCGATGCCATCTTTCCAGACTTGGCCGGATGCTTTGCCCGCCGTGTCCGGCTTGTGGACAACGCCGTCGAGGTACCCGGGAGTAGCTCGGTCGAGGCGTCAGTCGAGGGCGAGGTCGTCCTTGGAGTAGGCGAAGAGGTACGGCACTCCCGCGCCCTCCTGGATCTTCTCGGCGGCACCGGTGGCGCGGTCCACGATGGTCGCCACGGCGACCACCTCGGCGCCCGCCTCGCGCACCGCCTCGACGGCGGTCAGCGGGGAGCCGCCGGTGGTGGAGGTGTCCTCGACGACCAGCACCCGGCGGCCCGCGATGTCCGGACCCTCGACGCGGCGCTGCAGCCCGTGCGCCTTGGCCGCCTTGCGCACGACGAAGGCGTCGACGCGCTTCCCGCGGGCGGCGGCCGCGTGCAGGATGGCCGCCGCGACCGGGTCGGCACCCATGGTCAGACCGCCCACCGCGTCGAAGTCGAGGTCGGCGGTCAGGTCAAGGAGCACCTGCCCGACCAGGGGGGCGGCCTCTCCGTCGAGGGTGATGCGGCGCAGGTCGACGTAGTAGTCGGCCTCCAGCCCCGAGGAGAGGGTCACCTTGCCGTGCACCACGGCCTTGTCCTTGATCTGCTGCAGCAGCTCGCCACGTACGTCCGTCATGCCGCCCAGCTTAAAGGCGGTGCCAAGTCCACGTGGTCGAGGCTTCGAGCGGCTCCAGCGGGGTGACCAGGCGGGGCAGGGTGTTCAGGCCGTCGGGCGGGCCGGTCTGCGGTTCCACGCACACCGCGGCCTCCTGCTCGTCGTAGACGACGACCCACTCCTCGCGGCTGGCCACCTTCAGCTCCAGCTGACCGGGCCAGGTGAGGGTGACGTCGACGCCGCCGGGCATGCCGAAGCAGTCGTCCCAGGGGCCGGGGCCGGGGTCGACGCGGTTGCCGGTGGGGAGGTGGTCGTCGCCGCGCTCCTCCTGCCAGGCGGGGGTGAAGGCGAGCTGTACGTCCTTGCCGCCGAGGTTGCGGTTGAACCAGGGATGCCAGCCGATCTGGGCCGGGAAGGAGGAGTCGATCGTCTCCACGGACATCGTCAGGGTCAGGGCGTCCGGCGTGAGGGCGAACTGCTGCGTGACGCGGCCCGCAAAGGGCCACGGCTCGACCAGGTCGTACGTGAGGACGGCCTCGTCGGCGTTCACTCGCGCGGCGCGCCAGGCGCCGTCGCGGACGGTGCCGTGGATGGCGTGCGGCGGGGAGTTGAGCGGCATCTGGTGGACGGCCGCGCCGTCCCGGAAGCGGCCGTCCCGGATCCGGCCGCACCAGGGGACCATCGGGAAGCAGCCGAAGCGGTCGCCCTGCCGCAGCAGTTCCGTGCCGCCGACGCGCAGTCCTCCGACCCGGCCGCCGTTGCCCGGCTGCACGGTCACCTCCGCGTCGCCCGCGGTCAGCGTGATGTCTTCGTTACTCACGGGACGACCCTACTGGGGCGATCAAGACCCCCGTCAGTGGCGCCTGCGCAGCAGCCGGCCCACGACGATCGCCGACGCGACCACGAGGGCCGCCGCCGGGGCCGCCCAGCGCAGGGAGGAGCCGGCGGAGACCGTCTGCGGGGCGGGGACCGGGGCGTAGCGGCCGCGGGGCGGGGCGTGGTCGACCTCCTCCGCGCTGCGGCCGATCATCGTGCGGCGGGCGTGCGCCGCTTCGGCGGGGGGTTCGCCCTCGTCCGTGTCGTCGGCGCTCTCGGCGAGCGGGTCCAGGGACGGCGGGGGGACCTCGGTGTCGTAGACCGAGGTGTGCTCCACGGGCTCGGCGGCGGGGGCGGGCGCGTCGTCGGCGTCCGGGGTCGTTTCGAAGTCGCTGGTCGCCTTGGGCTCGAACTCCTGGGTGACGAGGGGCTCGGGCTCCTCGGGTTCCTCAGGGGCCTCGGGCTGCGCAGGCTGCTCCTGCGCCCCCGCGACCAGGTTCTCCGCGAAGCGGCTCAGCAGGCGGGACGCGGCCGACGCGACCTGCTCGGGCGGCAGTTCCGTGAGGCGGCCGTCCGCGGAGGCCGCGCCCTCGAAGGTCAGCCTGCAGCCGCCGTCGGCCTCCTCGACGCGGAGGGTGAGGGCGAGCTTGACCGAGCCGGTGCCGCGGGTCTCGGTGGCATCGCCCTCGGCGGCGTACGAACCGTCGTCCTGCAAAGTGATACGGACGGTGCCGCGGTAGGTGACGGAGTGGCTGCCGACGCGCATCTTCAGCCGTCCGGTGACGGGCTCGGCGCCCGCGTCCTGCTGGAGCCCGGGAACCGCCCGGGCCACCTGCGCGGAGTCGGCGAGGGCCTCCCTCAGCCGCCGGGCCACAACCGGAACGAACACCTCATGCTCCATGTCGGCCGAGCCTACCGTTCCTGGCGAGATCAACCAGGGTTGTTGGCCGACTCTCGCGGTCGAGCCATTCGCCCTGCCCGTGATGGAAGGACCGCCTTCAGTAGCGGGGGTGCACCAGCGTCGACGCGGGCAGGCCCGTGATGCGCGCGGCCGTCGCGGCCGCGCCGTCGGCCGTCAGGGCCGGCTGGGTGAGGGTGCGCGGGTGCGGCTCGTGCGGGTCCAGGCGGAGGCGGGGGCGGGTGTCCGCGCATGTCAGGACGAACCCCCAGTCGCGCGGGGCGCGGGACGCGTCGGCCGTGCGGTCGGGGCCGGCGGCGAAGCCGGAGTCCCGGCCGCCCACCCGGTAGGGGGCGGTGTGCAGACCGGCGGCGCGCAGGGTCGCGACAACCGTCCAGAACACGCGCGGGCGGGTGGCGAACGGGCCGGCGTGCACCACCAGGCGGCCACCGGGCGCGAGGGCCCGCCGGGCGAGGCCGTAGAACTCCTGGGAGTACAGCTTCGTACTGGCCGTGATGCCCGGGTCGGGGAGGTCCGAGATCACCACGTCGTACGTCGAGGTGGGCGCCGTGCGCAGCCAGCGGAAGGCGTCGGCCGTCGTCACGCGCACGCGTGGGTCGTCGTAGGCGTGGCCGTTGAGCTTCGACAGACCGGGGTCGCGGCGGGCCAACCGGACGACTCCCGCGTCGAGTTCGACGACGTCCACGCGCCGCACGCCCGCGTGGCGCAGGACTTCGCGGGCGGCCAGGCCGTCGCCGCCGCCGAGGATCAGCACGCGCGCGTGCGGGCCGTTCATCGCGGGGTGCACCAGGGCTTCGTGGTAACGGAGTTCGTCGCGGCCGCCGACCCTGAGACGGCCGTCGAGGAAGAGGTCGAGGGGGCGGCCGCCGGTGCCGCCGGTGAGGACGACCTCCTGGGTGCCGGTCTGCAGCGCCACGCGTACGTCGTGGCCGTACACCGCGTGCCGGGCCGCCTGCTCGAAGTCGTCGACCAGGACGGCCGCCGCCGCGAGGACGCCGAGCACGGCGAGGTTGGCGACCAGCAGCAGCCAGCGTGCACGGCGGGTGAGGTCGCGGCGGAACAGGCCGAGGACGAGGGTGCCGCCCGCGACCGCGTTGACCGCGCCGGTGATCAGCGCGCCGGTCAACTGGCCCAGGAGGGGCAGGAGCAGGAAGGGGAAGGCGAGGCCGCCGACGAGTGCGCCGACGTAGTCCGCGGCGAACAGGTCGGCCACCGCGCCGCCCGGGTCCTGGCGCCGGATGCGCTGGATCAGCTCCATCAGCAGGGGGACTTCGGCGCCGATCAGCAGGCCGATGGTGAGGGAGAAGGCGACCAGCAGCCAGCGCGGGCCGCTCGCCCACAGGCCACCCCAGTCGCCGGTCCACGCGAACACGGCGTACAGGGCCATCGCGCTGCAGCCGCCGACCAGCGCGAGCGTCGCCTCGATCGCACCGAAGCCGGCCGCGGCATGCCAGCGCAGGCGCTTCGCGCCGAGCGAGCCGATGCCCATGGCGAACACCATCACCGACAGGACGACCGAGGCCTGGGTGACCGAGTCGCCGATCAAGTACGAGGCCAGGGCGACGAGTTCGAGTTCGTACACGAGTCCGCAGGCCGCGCAGACGAAGACGCATGCGAGCACCAGGAACCGTCCGGTGCTCGGCTGGACGGGCAGCCGCGCCGGGCCCGCCCAGGGGGGCGGGGAACCGGGTGGTGCCGGCGCGTGCGGTTCGATCACGACTGCGACGTTACGTCACTGCAACTTCACGCTTCGTCACCCACACGTGTGGAACTGTCGGACAGTTCGTCACCGCGTGTTTGAGGCCGTGTGTTCGGGTCAGGCGCCCAGCGGACTGACCTGCGACGCCGGAACCCGGGCTCCGACCCGCGTCCGCGTCGCCACCAACTGCCCGTCCTGCGGGTACGCGTGCCAGGTCCGCCAGTGGACCTGGCCCCCGCGCCGCTGGGCCAGCAGTGCGGTGAAGGCGTGCGGGCTGCCGGGGAAGACGCCCGCCAGGCCGTGCGGATGGTCGGAGACCAGCGCGAGCAACTCCTGCGCGCGCCCCGCGAACGACCCCGGTGACAGGACCTCCACCCGGGCCGCGAACTCGTACTCCCAGTCGCCCATCCGCTTGGCGACGCCCAGCGGCAGCGGTGTGCTGCTGCCCGGCATGCAGGCCACCGTCTCCGAACAACTGCCCCGCTGCTCCTCCAGGAGCACCTGGTGGGACGCACCGAGGAGTCTCAACTGCAGCTTCGCCCCGGCCAGTTCGAGGTCGAGCGTGGCCAGGGCGGGAAGCGGTTCAAGCCCGAGGGCCCAGGCGAGGTCGGCCGCGCGCGTGTCGGTGTATGAGGTGTTCAGGGTCGTGAGCATGGGTCGGCTCTCCGCTGGCACGCAAAGAAAGTTAAGGAGGAAGGTGTGGGGGTCCGGCACACCCGGGCGACACCGGGGGATCGGCCCGGACGGCCCGGTCGGCCCAGTCGGGAGGTCAGGGAGGTCAGGAAGGTCTCAGCAGGACGTCCGAGGGCCGCACCGGTGTTTCAGAGGGAATCATGAACGGTGGCGCCGTCACAGCGTTTTTACCCAACTTCGTGGGGTTTCCATCCCTCAGAGGGCTCCACTGCTCAACTGTTCAACCACGGCGTACGCCACGGCGGCCCAGGCGTACGCCGGAGCGTACGAGCACCCGCCGGGGC
Organism: Streptomyces sp. NPDC001401; assembly: GCF_042895385.1. Taxonomy (NCBI): domain Bacteria; kingdom Bacillati; phylum Actinomycetota; class Actinomycetes; order Kitasatosporales; family Streptomycetaceae; genus Streptomyces; species Streptomyces sp. NPDC001401. The sequence goes on along the minus strand of NZ_JBIAWI010000010.1, from coordinate 69,250 downwards.
GTGGGCTCCGGCGGGTGCTCGAGGGGTGTGACGGGGGGATATGCGGTTCCCCCTCAAGGAGCTCAGCTGCCCCGTGTCAGCTGCCTCCCCCGCATCCACCGCCGCCACCGCAGGACGACCCGCCCCCGCAGGAGGACCCACCACCACACGAGGAGTGACCGCCACCGCAGGAGTGGTGCCCTCCCGAGTGGTGACCCCCGGAGTGGTGCCCGCCCGACGAGCCGCCGTCTCCCCCGCCGGCCCACCAGCTGCTGCTCCCGCTGCTGCGGCCGCCGCTGTACGACCTCGACCCGCCCTTGCCCTTGCCCGCTGCCGACACGACGATCCCCACGAAGACGATCACTGCCGCCGCCACGATGAAGCCGGTGAACATAACGCCACCGTCCTTTCGATTCCCCCGAAGCAACCCCCCGTGGGCGCCTCGCTTCTTGCCTGGACTCTTGCTGGATCTGTTGCTGGAACTCTTGCGTGAACGGCGAATGCCCGGCTGTCTCACCCCCCAAAGCAGAGTTGAGGAACTCCAGAGCTTCGGCGCAGGATGACCGGCATGACCTCCAGCACCCGCCCCCTCCTCAACCGCCGCCTCGCCGAGTTCGGGACGACGATCTTCGCCGAGATGTCGGCCCTGGCCGTGCGGACAGGCTCCATCAATCTGGGCCAGGGCTTCCCGGACACGGACGGCCCCGAGGAGGTCCGCGAGGCCGCCGTGCGCGCCCTGCGCGACGGCCGCGGCAACCAGTACCCGCCGGGCCCCGGCGTCCCCGAGCTGCGCACGGCGATCGCCGCACACCAGGAGCGCCGCTACGGCCTGTCGTACGACCCCGACACCGAGGTCCTGGTCACCGCCGGCGCCACGGAGGCCATCGCCGCCACCCTCCTCGCCCTGCTGGAACCCGGCGACGAGGTGATCGCCTTCGAGCCGTACTACGACTCGTACGCGGCCTGCATCGCCATGGCGGGCGGAGCACGCGTGCCGGTCACTCTGCGCCCCCACGAGGGCAGCTTCCGTCTGGACCTCGACGAACTGCGGGCGGCGGTCACGGACCGCACCCGCCTCCTGCTCATCAACACCCCGCACAACCCCACCGGCACGGTCCTCACCCGCGAGGAACTGACCGCGATCGCCGAGCTGGCGGTGGAGCGCGACCTGCTGGTCGTCACGGACGAGGTCTACGAGCACCTGGTCTTCGACGAGGCCGAGCACCTCCCCCTCGCCACCTTCCCGGGCATGCGCGACCGGACGGTCACCATCGGCTCGGCGGGCAAGACCTTCTCCTTCACCGGCTGGAAAGTGGGCTGGGTGACGGCGCAGCCCGCGCTGGTCTCGGCGGTCCGCTCGGCGAAGCAGTTCCTGACGTATGTGTCGTCGGGCCCGTTCCAGTACGCCGTCGCCGAGGCCCTCGCCCTCCCCGACACGTACTTCACCGCCTTCCGCGAGGACATGCTGGCCAAGCGGGACCTGCTGGCGGCGGGCCTGAGGGACGCGGGCTTCGAGGTCTTCAACACGGCCGGCACCTACTTCATCACCACCGACATCCGCCCCCTCGGCGAGACCGACGGCTTCGCCTTCTGCCGCGCCCTGCCGGAGCGGGCAGGGGTCGTCGCCATCCCGAACGCCGTGTTCTACGACCACCGGGAGGCGGGAGCACCGTTCGTGCGGTTCGCGTTCTGCAAGCGGACGGATGTGCTGGAGGAGGCGGTGAAGCGGCTCAAGGCGCTGGCGGGCTGATCCGAGGCCCGTCACGCCGCCACGCCGAGCGCCGCGAAACCGTACCCGGCCGGACGCGCAGCGCTCGCGCATGCCCCGTTCACCCTGCAATGTGCCGGTGTGACCACCGCCAGTACCCTCGCCAGTCCCCCCGTCGCGGAGCCCGGCGCCCAGGACCGTGTCCACGCGTCGTGGGCGGCAGCCATGGCCACCGCGCTCGGCCTGTTCCTCACCGTCCGGCTGCTCGGTGTCGCCGCACTCGCCCTGGTGGCCCGGGCGACGACCGGGCGGAACCCGCTCGGGCTGCTCGGGCGGTCCTGGGACTCGCTGTGGTACCTGGGGATCGCCGCCCACGGGTACGGCCGCATCCAGAACCTCCGCACGGGGGTCGTGTTCAGCGACATGGCGTTCTTCCCGCTCTACCCGGCGCTGGTGCGCGCCGTGCAGGCGGTCGGTCCGCTGAGCGGGGGTGCGGCGGGCCTGGTGGTGTCCTGGGGCGCGGCCGCCGTCGCCGCCTGCGGGATCTACGCGGTCGGCGCACGGCTGCACGGGCGTGCCGTCGGGTTCGCGCTGGTGCTCCTGTGGGCGCTGCTGCCGCACTCCGTGGTGCTGTCCATGGCGTACACCGAGCCCGTACTGACCGCGTTCGCCGCCTGGTCGCTGTACGCCGTGCTCGCCGGGCGCTGGCTGTGGGCGGGCTCGCTGGCCGCGCTGGCGGGGCTGGCCCGGCCCAACGGGTTCGCAGTCGCCGCGGCGGTGCTCGCGGCAGCGGCGTACGAGGTGGCCAGGCGGCGCGGGAAGGTTTCCCACAGGCTGTGGACGGGCGCCGTGCTCGCGCCGGCCGGGTGGGCGGCGTACATCCTGTGGGTCGGGCGCCGCCAGGGGAATCTGCTCGGCGGGTACTTCGCGGTGCAGCGGCGGTGGGGGTCGCGGTTCGACTTCGGGCGGGGCTCGCTGCGGTTCGTGCGGCACCTGCTGCTGCACGGGGACCGTTTCGTCTTCCCGATGACGATGGTGATCGTGGCGGCGGGCGTCGTGCTGTACGCCCTGCTGCTCGCCGACCGCGCCCCGCTCCCGCTCCTCGCCTACAGCGGCGTACTGCTGCTGATCGCCCTCGGCGGGTCCGGCTTCTTCGAGTCGAAGCCCCGCTTCCTGCTCCCCGCCTTCCCCCTCCTGCTGCCCCTCGCCCGGGCCCTCGTCCGCACGGCGAGAGCCCGGCCGTGGCACGCGACCGTGGTGGTCGGTGCCCTGGCCGGGCTCTCTTTCGGCTACGGAGCGTATCTGGTCGTGATCGCCCATACACCGCTGTAGCGGGAGGACTACTCCTCGTCGTCCCCGGGCTTCTCGTCCGCCTCGTTGATCTCCTCCTCGAGGCCGAGCTGTTCGATGAGCCACTTGTCGAACTCGATGGCGGCGCGCACCCAGCTGACCGTGGAGGAGACGAAGTGCTCCAGGCTGACGCCGGTGCCGATCAGCATCTGCGCCTCGCCGATCAGGCGGACGGTGCCGTCGTCGTGGGTGTGGCTGTAGACCTTGGGCCACAGGGTCCGACGGTTCCAGTCGTCGATCGACTCGAGCAGCTGCGGCTTCTCGTCGATCTGGTGGGGCCGGTCGTAGAACGTCCGCACCGAGAAGACCTGCTGGTCGCCCTCGCCACGGAACATGAAGTACGTACGGAACTGCTCCCACGGCGCCGCGAGGTCACCCTCGTCGTCGACGACGTACTTGAGCTCCATCTGGTCCAGGAGCTGCTTCACGAGGTCCTGATCCGGGACGACGGGGCCCGCCGGTCCGCCGGGCTGCGGCTCGGGCTGGCCCCCGAAGTTCGGAATCGAGGACGGGTCGATGCTCACCGTGATTTTCCCTTCGTACGGATGCCGTCATCCTCCCTCATCCGGGGAGGGGGGTGGCAACCCCGGCACCCTCCGCTACAGGGTCTTACCGAGCGTCTTACCGGTCGCCGGTCCCACGATCAGGCCCTCGCCGAACGCGTCCACCCGGACCGTGTCGCCGTCCTTGACCTCTCCGGAGAGGATCTCTTTGGCGAGGCGGTCGCCGATGGCGGTCTGGACGAGGCGGCGCAGGGGGCGGGCGCCGTAGGCCGGGTCGTTGCCCTCGTCGGCGAGCCAGGCCAGGGCCTCGTCGGTGACCTCCAGGGTGAGGCGGCGCTCGGCGAGGCGCTTCGCCAGCCGGTCGATCTGGAGGCGGGCGATGCGGGTCAGCTCATCCTTCGACAGGGCCGAGAAGACCACGAGGTCGTCGAGGCGGTTGAGGAACTCCGGCTTGAAGGATGTCCGGACCACCTCCAGGACCTGCTCCTTCTTCTCCTCCTCGCCGGTCATCGGGTCCACCAGGAACTGGCTGCCCAGGTTCGACGTCAGCACGAGGATCGTGTTGCGGAAGTCGACCGTACGGCCCTGACCGTCCGTCAGGCGGCCGTCGTCCAGTACCTGGAGGAGGACGTCGAAGACCTCGGGGTGGGCCTTCTCGACCTCGTCCAGCAACACCACGCTGTACGGGCGCCTGCGCACCGCCTCGGTGAGCTGGCCGCCCTCCTCGTAGCCGACGTAGCCGGGGGGTGCGCCCACCAGGCGGGCGACGCTGTGCTTCTCGCCGTACTCGCTCATGTCGATGCGGACCATTGCCCGCTCGTCGTCGAAGAGGAAGTCGGCCAGTGCCTTTGCGAGTTCGGTCTTGCCCACGCCCGTCGGGCCCAGGAAGAGGAACGAGCCGGTCGGGCGGTCCGGGTCCGCGATGCCGGCACGCGTGCGCCGTACCGCGTCGGACACCGCCTGCACGGCCTCCTGCTGGCCGATCAGGCGACGGCCCAACTCCTCCTCCATGCGCAGGAGTTTCTGTGTCTCGCCCTCCAGGAGGCGGCCGGCGGGGATGCCGGTCCAGGCTGCGACGACGTCCGCGATGTCGTCGGAGCCGACCTCGTCCTTGACCATGGTGTCCCTGGACACCTCCTCCTCGGCTTCCGAGGCGGCCTCCAAGTCCCGTTCCAGGGTGGGGATCTCGCCGTACAGGAGCTTGGAGGCGGTGTCGAAGTCGCCGTCGCGCTGGGCCCGTTCGGCCGTGCCGCGGAGCTCGTCGAGCTTCTCCTTCAGCTCGCCGACGCGGTTGAGGGACTGCTTCTCCTTCTCCCAGCGGGCGGTCAGGCCCCGCAGCTCCTCCTCCTTGTCGGCGAGGTCGCGGCGCAGCCGCTCCAGGCGCTCGCGGGAGGCCGGGTCGGTCTCCTTCTCGAGGGCGAGCTCCTCCATCTTCAACCGGTCCACGACGCGCTGGAGTTCGTCGATCTCGACGGGGGACGAGTCGATCTCCATGCGCAGGCGGGAGGCCGCCTCGTCGACGAGGTCGATGGCCTTGTCGGGCAGGAAGCGGGAGGTGATGTAGCGGTCGGAGAGGGTGGCCGACGCGACCAGCGCGCTGTCAGCGATCTGGACCTTGTGGTGGGCCTCGTAGCGGCCCTTGAGTCCGCGCAGGATCGCGATCGTGTCCTCGACCGTCGGCTCCGCCACCAGCACCTGCTGGAAGCGGCGCTCCAGCGCCGGGTCCTTCTCGATCCGCTCGCGGTACTCGTCGAGGGTCGTCGCGCCGACCATGCGCAGCTCGCCGCGCGCCAGCATGGGCTTCAGCATGTTGCCGGCGTCCATGGCGGAGTCCCCGCCGGCGCCCGCGCCCACGACGGTGTGCAGCTCGTCGATGAAAGTGATGATCTGGCCGTCGGAGTCCTTGATCTCGGCCAGGACGGTCTTCAGCCGCTCCTCGAACTCACCGCGGTACTTGGCGCCCGCGACCATCGCGCCGAGGTCCAGCGCGACCAGCCGCTTGTTCTTCAGGGACTCCGGCACGTCGCCCTTGACGATCCGCTGGGCGAGCCCCTCGACGACGGCGGTCTTGCCCACGCCGGGCTCGCCGATGAGGACGGGATTGTTCTTCGTACGGCGCGACAGCACCTGCACGACGCGGCGGATCTCCTGGTCCCGGCCGATGACCGGGTCGAGCCGGCCCTCGCGCGCCGCGGCCGTGAAGTCCGTGCCGAACTTCTCCAGGGCCTTGTACTGGCCCTCCGGATCGGCTGTGGTCACCCGGCGTCCTCCCCTCGCCTGCTGGAAGGCCTCCTGCAGCTTCTTCGCACCGGCCCCCTGCCCGGACAGTACGTCACCGGCGGCGCCGCCCTTCGCGGCGATGCCGATGAGCAGGTGCTCGGTGGAGAGGTACTCGTCGCCGAGATCCTTGGCACGCTCGGCGGCGTCCGCGATCACGGCGAGCAGCTCGCGGTTCGGCTGCGGGGGCGCGACGGTCGAGCCGGTCACGCTGGGCAGCCCGGCGAGGATCTTCTCCGCTCCGGCGCGTACGGCCGCCTGGTCGGCGTCGACGGCGGCCAGCAGATCGGTGATGTTCTCGTTGTCCTGGCCCTGCAGCAGGGCCAGCAGCAGATGGGCCGGGGTGAGGTCGGCGTGCCCGTCGGTCAGGGCCCGCTGCTCGGCCGCCCTGAGGGCGTCCCGGCTCCGGTTGGTCAGCTCGGCGTCCACTGTCGCGTTCTCCTCCTGATGTCAGCCGTCGGCCACGTCTCTCCCAGTGCTGACTCGGTCAGCGTACACAAAGTTGAGTCTATTCCACTCAAGGCAGGAGCCGGGAGGACTTGGGGGCTAAGTTCCGGAGCCATGGCGACCTATTCGCAGGACCCCGGCGCCCCCGACGCCGCGTACCTCGACTTCTGGCGGGAACGGCACCTGTGCACGCTGACGACCCCGCGCCCGGACGGCAGTCCGCACGTGGTGCCCGTCGGGGTCACATACGATCCCGGCGCCGGGCTCGCTCGGGTGATCGCGAACAGGACGAGCACGAAGGTGCTGAACGTGCTGGCCGCCGGAGCCGAGGGCGCCCGGGTCGCGGTGTGCCAGGTGGACGGGCGCCGCTGGGCGACGCTGGAGGGCCGGGCCGTCGTACGGACCGAGCCGGAGCGGATCGCGGAGGCGGTGCGGCGGTACGCCGAGCGCTACCGGCGCACCCCCGGGCCGAACCCGTCCCGCGTGGTGATCGAGATCGAGCTGACACGGGCGATGGGCCTCGCATGACGGCCGCGACGGCCACGACCGCGAAGATTGTTTTCGGCCAGCGCCCGGAGACGGCCGAATCTGCCGATACCCGGAAATGTCCCGCAAAACTGCAGCGGCGTCACCGTGTTCAGGTCACGGTGACGCCGCTGCGGGGGGAAGCACCTGAGCGAACTGTTACGACGGGGGATTCGCGTCAGGCACTGCGGGGGGTGGCTGAGATGGTCCGAACATCGGGGGTTTCCGGTTCCACCAGCCGGTGGTCTCGTTGGTCGAGATTCACAAAGATCATTCCGTACCGAATGGCACATCGCACGGGCTGCGGCGCCCCCCGAGGCCGCCGCAGACACCGGTACGCCCGTACGTCCTCGTCCTCGTCGCGCGTGACGACGACCGGCTCTCCGAAGACGGTCACCATCAGCGAGTCACCGGAATGGGGGATCGCGGTGACAAGGTCGATGAAGTGCCAGCCGGAGCGGTAGGCCGTGGCCATTTCGCGGCGGAAGGACCGGTCGTCGGGTGGAGTGGTCATGACGATACGGCCCAGCTGCTGTCAGCCGGAGCCACCCATGAACTGTCCCCCGGGACGTCGGACGCAACGATCACCCAACTGCTGTCGCCGGGAGGGGCAGCTTTCGTGCTCCAGCTGCTGTCCTGCGCGACATCACCCTTCGTCGCCGTGAGGCCGCTCAGCGCTCCGAAGGCCACGACGGCGGAGAAGGCGGCGGCAAGCGCCGAGCGAAGCATTCTCTTATGCATAGTCGGCTTCGTCCTCATTTGAAGGTCACCTCTCCCCCGTCCGAATACGACGATGGCCCATTCCGGCACGTCATGGCCACACAAACGATGCATCATGTTCCTGCACGTTCAGGACCCTGGGGGGTGGAGATTTGACGATAAATGAGACTAAGCGGACACATCCTCATGGACTGACGGACCTGTGCGAGGACGGGCGTCGCCTCTACGGGAGCGCTCTCCGGACGGGACGCATAGCCCGTACGGATGTGGAACCCGCGCCCTGCTTGATGGAGTTCGCCCTGCTTCATCCCGATCCCGACGACCCGAACTGGCTGCGCCCGGTCCCCCCCTCGGTGGCGCTCGCCCAACGGCTCAACCCGATCGAGAACGAGATCACCCAGCGCAGGCGGCTGTCCATCGAACTCGCAGACGCTTTCGAGCCGTTCATGGCGCTCAGCGCCCAGTCGACGGCGACCACGCACTCGATCACCGTGCTGGAGGGCCTCGACCGGATCAACTCGGCGCTCGATCTGGCCACCGCCCAGTGCCAGACCGAGATGCTCACCGTCCAGCCGAGCCGCCGCCGCCTCGAGCAGGTCCTCACCAAAGCGCTGGACCGCGACCGGCCGCTGATCGAACGCGGCTGCCGCATCCGGACCCTCTACCAGCACCCGGCCCGCTACAGCCCGGAGACGCTGGCCTACGTGGCCCAGTTCACCGACGGCAAGGTGGAGTACCGCACGATCGACGAACTCGTCGAGCGGCTGATCATCTGCGACGAGACCGTGGCCTTCATCCCGACGCGCGACGACGGGGAGATCGCCCTCGAACTCCGTCACCCGGGGCTCGTCCGCTATCTGATCAAGGTCTTCGAGTTCATGTGGACCCGTGCGGTCCCGCTGAGCGCCGGCGCCCCCTACGAGACCGCCCCCGACGGCATCACCGAGATCCAGCACTCAATCGCCAAGCTCCTCGTCGAGGGCCACGTCGACGAGGCGATCGCCCGGCGCCTGGGCATGAACGTCCGCACCTGCCGCGCCCACATAGCCAAGCTGGCCACGGCCCTGGGCAGCGGCAGCCGTGCCCAACTCGGCTTTCTCATAGCGCAGTCGGGGATCCTGAAGCAGGAGCCCTGATGACGGCACACGCACACCGGCACGGCCCGGAGGAGCTGTGCGAGGCAGGCCTCGAGTTGTACGGGCGCGCCCTGCGCGAGGGGGCCGTCCCGGAGCAGGCGGCGGCCGAGGTGCCCTGCGTGATCCGTGCCGGACTGCTCCAGCCGGACCTGGAGGACGTACGCCGGCTGCGTCCCGTCGCCCCGGCGCTCGGTCTCCCCCGGCTGCTGCGCGGCATCGCCGAGGACATCGCCCTCAGACGACAGGCGGAGACCCGACTGGCCGAGGCCTTCGAACCGCTGCTGGCGCTCGGCAGTGGCCCCGCATCGGCCGCGGACACCGGACTGATCACTCTGGTCAGCGGTTTCGAGCGGATCAACGATGCCATCCGGCAGGCCATGCTCCGGTCCTGTGACGAGGTGCTGACCATCCAGCCGGGCGGGAAGCGCCCCGTCTCGTCCCTGGCTCTGGCCCTCCCCAAGGAGCAGGAACTGCTCTCGCGGGGTGGCCGTATGCGCACCCTGTACCAGCACACCACCCGGCACGACCCGGCCGTCCTCGCCCACTACGAACTCCTGGACGGCGACGTCGAGGTGCGCACTCTCGACGAGGTCCCCGACCGTCTCATCGTCCTCGACCGGGCGATCGCCTTCATCCCCGCCAACGCGGACCGGACGGTGGCCGCGGAGGTCCGCCATCCCCCGCTGGTCAGCTACCTGGCCACCACGTTCGACCGCCTCTGGCGCCTGGCCACCCCCATGTACCCCGAGGCCGTCTCCCCGCCCGCCCTGGGCGGCGTCACCCCCCGCCAGCGCGCCATCGCCGCCCTCCTCGTCGAGGGCCACACCGACGCCGTGATCGCCGACCGGCTCGGCATGAACGTCCGCACCGCCCGCGTCCACATCGCCAAACTGGCGGCCACGCTGGGCAGCGAGAGCCGGGCGCAGCTCGGCTATCTCATCGGACAGTCGGGGATCCTCGACCGCGAAGGGTGACCGTGCGGTACCGGCTGCCGCGGGTGGTCCGGGCACCGTCCCCAGGGGCTGCACCCCCAAACCCCCCTTCGGCCTGAACGGCCTCGTCCTCAAACGCCGGACAGGCTGGGATGGCTCAGCCCGGCTGCCTCAGCGGACCGTCGGGGATCCTCGACCGCGAAGGGTGACCGTGCGGTGCCGGCTGCCGCCGGTGGTTCGGACAACCGTCCCCGGGGGCTGCGCCCCCAGAACCCCCCTTCGGCCTGAACGGCCTCGTCCTCAAACGCCGGACGGGCTGGGATGGCTCAGCCCGGCTCGCTCAGCTGACCCTCGGTGACTCTTGACCTGGAAGGGCGACCGAGGAGCCGACGTCCGCCGGGTGGCGGGGTCCGTGGAGGCCCACCTGGGCGATGCGGACGCCGAGTTGGGTGCGGCTGGCCGCGCCGAGGGTCTCGGAGAGCCGGGCGATATGGGCACGGCAGGTGCGCACGCTTATGCCGAGCCGCTCCGCGATCACCGCGTCCTGGTGGCCCTCCGCCAGCAGCGCCGCGATGGACTGCTCACGGTGGGAGATGCCCTCGATGCCGGTGTCGGGCAGCGGCGCGGTCAGCGGGATCGCCAGGCGCCAGAGCCGTTCGAAGACCGTGACCAGGTACTCGACCAGCGCCGGGTGGCGCAGCTCCAGCGCCAGGGTGCGGTCCGCGTTCGCGGGGATGAAGGCCACCGTGCGGTCGAAGAGGATCAGCCGGTCGATCACCTCGTCGAGGGTGCGGGCCTCGACCGAACCGCCCATCAGCTCGAGGTAGTTGAGCAGTCCCTGTCCGTGCCGGGCCACATGGGTGTACAGGTCGCGCATCCGCACGCCCCGCCCGCGCAGCGCCAGCGCCCGGTGCAGGCCCTCGGTCAGCTCGTGCTCGGGGCGGATACCGCCGGGCTGCACGGTGAGGACCTCCGTGGTGCAGGCCTCCGTAGCCTCGTCCATGGCGGCCTGGATACGGGACAGCCCGTCGAGGACGCGGATCGCGGTGCCCTCCGCACCGCCCGGGCCCGCCTGCGTCGCGGGGCCCAGGCCCGCGTACCGCTCCACGGCGGCGACCGCCGCGCCCACCCGCCGCTGGCTCGCGCTGACCTCGTCGTACACCCCGCGCAGCAGTCTGGTCATGACCTCCTGCGGGGAGGTGGGGACCAGCCAGTCCATGTCGTCGGGGTCGGGGTGCAGCAGGGCCAGTTCCAGCAGGCACGGCACCGGTTCGGCGTCCCGGCGTGTCACCCGGCCCCGCCGTACGGCCCGGGAGTACACGCGGTCCCCGGCGTCGCACAGTCGGTCGGCACCGTGTGGATGCTCATCCGTCCCGTGCCCGGCCATCGCCCATCCCACCCCCGGTTCCAGCGTCTGTCGCAGCGCAAACTATGCGCGGACGGGACCGGCTCCGCAACACGGCTCGGCCCGAAGTGAGCGGCCAAAAGCGCCTTTACGTCCGGGTATTTCCGGCCCTCCGGCGGCCGTCCTGCAACAAGCTGATGGTGGTCCTCGGCAACCGCCGGTTGCGTCGCGGCGCCCGCCGCCGCCCGCAAGCTGCCGGAAATACGTCAGTGATCACCTCGTTACACACCGCCTCTAACGTCCCCTCATGGCGGACATATTTGACGCATACGCGTTGGCCGATGCGTGGGACGAGATGTTTGAGCGGCCGGGTGAAGTCAGGACCGCCTATGAGCCGGTGCTGGCGGCGCTGCAGCCGATCGAGCCGAGTGAACTCCGGTTCCGGGCCGACCAGATGGCCCGGGCCTTCACTGACCGCGGTGTGACCTACGCCTTCGCGGGCGAGGAGCGTCCCTGGCCCCTGGACCTGGTGCCCCGCATCCTCGACGCCCTCGAATGGGATCTCATACAACGCGGGGTGAGCCAGAGAGTCAGGGCCCTGGAGGCCTACCTCGCCGACGCCTACGGACACGGCCGCGCCTTCGAGGACGGCGTCGTGCCCTGGCGGCTGCTGCTCAACTCCGCCCACTTCCACCGGGCGGCGCAGGGCGTCGAGCCACCGGGCGGCGTCCGCATCCACGTCGCCGGCATCGACCTCGTACGCGACGAGGCCGGGGACTTCCGGGTGCTCGAGGACAATGTGCGGGTGCCCAGCGGGGTGTCGTACGTCATCGAGAACCGGCGCGCGATGACCCGGATCTTCCCGTCGCTCTTCGCGGAACAGCACGTGGTGCCCGTCGACGGGTACGCGCAGAAGCTGCTCGCCGCCCTGCGCGCCGCCGCCCCCGACGGTGCGCAGGACCCGCGGGTCGTCGTCCTCACCCCGGGCCCCAACAACGCCGCCTACTTCGAACACGCCCTGCTCGCCCGTCTGATGGGCGTGCAGCTGGTCGAGGGGCACGACCTGGTCTGCCGCAACAACCGCGTCTGGATGCGCACCACGCGCGGCGAGGTGCCCGTCCATGTCGTATACCGGCGCCTCGACGACGACTTCCTCGACCCGCTCCACTTCCGCCCCGACTCGGTGATCGGCTGCCCCGGCATCATGGGCGCCGCCATGGCGGGCAACGTCACACTCGCGAACGCCGTGGGCAACGGAATCGCCGACGACAAGCTGCTCTACACCTACGTACCGGACCTGATCCGCTACTACCTCTCCGAAGAACCGATTCTCCCCAACGTCGAGTCCTACCGGCCCGACGAACCGGGGCAGTTGGACGCCGTCCTCGACCAGATCGGCCAGCTGGTCATCAAGCCCGTCGACGGCGCCGGCGGCCAGGGCATCGTGATCGGCCCCAAGGCCGACAAGGACACCCTCGAACGCACTCGCAAAGCCGTGATCGCCGATCCGCGGGGTTTCATCGCCCAGCGGCCCGTCGCCCTGTCCACCTCCCCCACCCTCGCCGGCGAGCGCATGGCACCGCGCCACATCGACCTCAGGCCGTTCGCCGTGAACGACGGCAACGATGTCTGGGTGCTGCCCGGCGGGCTGACCCGCGTGGCCCTCCAGGAGGGCAACCTGATCGTCAACTCCAGCCAGGGCGGCGGCTCCAAGGACACCTGGGTGCTCGCGGAGGGCCCGGCCGAGCAGCCGGCGCCCGTCGCCGAGGGCTCGCTCCCCGAGGTGGCGCCGCGCCAGCTCGGACCCGACGGCAACCCCACCGTCGTACAGGAAGGGGCCCAGCAGCAGTGAACGACGTGATCCTCTCCCGGATAGCCGAAGCCCTCACCTGGACCGGCCGTTACGTCGAGCGGGCGGACGCCACCGGCCGCATCCTCGACGCATACCTCCACCGCATGCTGGAGGACCCCTGGCGCGACGAGGACGCGGCCTGCCGGTCGTTGTACGCGATCCTCGGCGTCGACGCGGGCGACGAGCGCGTCGACATGCAGCTGGTCCTGGACCAGCTCGCCTTCGACGCCCGCTCGACCTGCTCGATCGAGGGCGCGCTGGGCGCCGCCCGGCTGAACGCGCGCAGTGCCCGTGAGGCCGTCTCGTCGGAGATGTGGGAGTGCCTCAACTCCACCTGGCACGCGCTCGCCGACCAGCGGATGGCAGCGCGCCGCACGGGCCCGTACGCCTACCTGGAACTGGTACGGCGCCGGGCCGCGCTCTTCTTCGGGCTCGCCGACTCGACCATGAGCCGCGACGACAGCTGGCGTTTCGTCGTCCTGGGCCGCAGCCTGGAGCGGGTGGACATGACCGTACGGCTGCTGTCGGTGCGTGTGCTGGACGCGGCGCACGCGCCCGACTGGCCGACGCTGCTGAGCGCTTCGGGCGCCGACGAGGCGTACGCGCGCGTGTGGGGCGGCTTCGGCGACACCCCGAGGGTGGCCGAATTCCTGCTCCTGGACCGGGACTTCCCGCGCTCCGCGCTGCACGCGCTGACGACCGCGGAGGAGTGCCTGACCGCGCTCGGCCGCCCCCGCCAGGACCCGGCGCGCCGCCCCATCGGCCGGCTGCGCACGCGCCTGGAGTACCTGGACACCCACACCCTCGAAGACCAACTGCCGGTCCTGCTACGGGATCTGCAGCAGGCCTGCATGGCGTCGGCCGACGCGGTTGCGGAGCGGTTCTTCCCGTACCAGGGGCCCGTCGAGTGGGCCCAGGAAGGAGCCTGACATGGCTCGTCGCCTCCGCATCAAGCACACCACCCGGGTCTCCTACGCCCAGCCCGCGGCCTCCTCGCACAACGAGGTCCGCATGACGCCGCTGACGCTGCCCGGCCAGACCACCCTGGACGCCCGCGTCACCGTCAACCCCACGACGCCCACCTGGTCGTACTGGGACTACTGGGGCACCCAGGTCACCGGCTTCGACCTGATGGACCCGCACGGCAAGCTCACCATCACGGCCTCCAGCCTGGTCGAGACGTCCCCGGCGGAGCCGCTCCCGACCGCGCCCACGTGGGAGGAGCTGGCCGAACGGATCGCGAACTCACGCCTGTTGGAGTTCGCCAACCCCACTGGTCGTACGACGGTCCCGCCGAAGCTGGTCAAGAAGGCGCGGAAGGCGGCGGCCGGACTCGACCCGCACGACACGGCGGTCGCGGTCTCCGCCCTGGTCCATGACCGGGTGTCCTACCTCCCCGGCGCCACCAGCGTGAACACCTCCCCCGCGGAGGCCTGGGAGCAGGGCGCGGGCGTCTGCCAGGACATCACCCACCTCACCGTCGCCCTGCTGCGGGGCGTGGGGCTGCCGGCCCGGTACGTGTCCGGCTACCTCCACCCGGAGCGCGAGGCCGAACTGCACCGGCCCGTCGCCGGGCAGAGCCACGCCTGGATCGAGTACTGGGCGGGCGACTGGTGCGGCTACGACCCAACCAACAGCACCCGGGCCGACGAGTCCCACGTGGTGGTGGCCCGGGGCCGCGACTACGACGACGTCACCCCGCACAAGGGCATCTACCGGGGCGTGCCCGGCGGACCGCCGGATGTGACCGTGGAGTTCACTCGGGTGGCGTGAGTCCCGGAGGACCCGGCTGCCGTACGTACGACGCGAACCTGGCCAGCACCGGGTTCGCGTCGTCCGTGCGGTGGGCGAGGGAGACGGCGTAGCGGGGCGGAGTCCCGGCTTCGGTCCTCGCTTCGGTCCCGGCTTCGGTCTCGGTTTCGGCGAAACGGCGGATGACGACCCCCGGCGGGCAGAGCTTGCGGGCCCGTCCCAGGTCCATCACCGAGACGCCCGTGCCCTCCGCCACCGACGCGACGACCTGCTCGAAGTCCGGTTCCTCTGCGGCCAGTTGGGGCGGCCCGTCCGGCCAGACGTCGGCGACCAGCTCCTCGTAGAGCGTGGGTCCCGCCTCGCGCGGCCACAGGACGACCGGCAGGCCGCGCAGGTCGCGGCGGGTGAGGCGGTCGCGGGCGGCAAGGGGGTGGTCGGCCGGGAGGACCACCGCCGCCTCCTCCTCGGCGACGACGGTGGCCGTGATGCCGGGTTCGCGGATGACCCCGCGGACGAAGGCGGCGTCGAGGTCGCCGTCCTGGAGCAGGCGCAGGCACCAGGACGACATGCCGGTGGTGACCGACACCTGGACGTCCTCGTGGTCCTTGCGGAAGCGGCGGATCACGTCGGTGACGAGGTCGTCGGCGCCCGAGCGGGAGTAGGCCAGGCGCAGCCTGCCGTGCGTGCCGTCGGCCACCGCCCTTACCCGGTCGGCCAGTTCGTCGGAGGCGGCCAGCAGCGGCTCGGCACCCTCCAGCAACGCCCGGCCGGCGGCGGTGAGGGTGACGCCCTGCGGGCCCCGGTCGAGCAGGGACACCTTCAGCTCCTGCTCAAGCACCTTGATCTGCTGGCTCAGCCCGGGCTGCGCGATGCTCAGTTCCGCGGCGGCCCGTCCGAAGTGCCGGTGCCGGGCGAGCACCACGAAGTACCTGAGGCGGCGCAGTTCCATAGGGGCATCGTAGGCAGCCCCGGCGGACGGCCCGGCCCGCCTCACGGACAGTTCATGGCCCGTACACACACCGCCCGGCCGCCCCGATGAACAAGCCCCATAAACAAGCCTGATCGGCGGCAAGAAAACCTGTATTGGACCCTCGCCGAAGTGCCCAGCAGGCTGGGACGACATGAGTGAGCGGGGGAAGGACCAGCAGGTGGGTGCCATGTCGGCGGCGGAACGCGAGGCGTTTCTGGCCGAGCCGCACATCGCCGTCGTCAGCGTCGCGGGAGAGGACGGCCGGGCGCCCCTGTCCGTGCCGCTCTGGTACGGCTACACGCCTGGCGGCGACATCACGCTGATCACCGCGCTGGACAGCCGCAAGGCCGCGCTGGTGCGCCGGCACGGCCGCGTCTCCCTGTGTGTGCAGCGGACCGAACCGCCGCGCACATACGTCAGCTTGGAGGGCCCGGTGGTGGAGTTCCGCGCCCCGGCCACGCTCGAGGAGCGGCGGGCGCTGGCCCACCGCTACCTGGGGGCCGCGGAGGGCGACGCCTTCGTCGAGGCGAGTGCCGGGCGGACCGCCGGGTCGGTGCTGATCCGGGTCCGGCCCGAGCACTGGCTCTCCCGCGGCGCGTCCTGAGCCGCCGCCACCCCCTTCCCCGGCCGCTCCCGACACCCATCACCACCCCATCAGAGGGGAAACACAGGTGGCCCACCTCGTCTTCGTCGAGATCACCGCGCTGGGCGTCCAGTCCATCGCGCACGCCAAGCGGCTCGGTCACGAAGTGACCCTGCTGCGTTCACCGTTGTACGACTTCGTCACCCCGCCCGCCGAGCGCGCCCGGGCGGAGGAGCTCGCCGACCGCACGATCCACTCGGACGACCTCCAGGACGCCGGCCCGCTGCTCGGCCTGCTGCGCGAGCACGGCATCGGGCCCGGGGACGTGCACGCCGTCCTGTCCACGCTGTCCCTGTGCGTGCTGAGCGCCGCGCGGCTCGCGGAGCGGATCGGTGCGCGCGGCACGCCGTACGAGGCCGTCGCCGCCGCCCGCGACAAGGGCCGCTGCCGGGAGGTCCTGCGCGAGACGGGCGTGCCGAGCCTGGGCTTCGCGGTGGTGACCACGCTGCCTCAGGCCCTGGCGGCCGCCGCCGACATCGGCTACCCGGTGGTGATCAAGCCGGTGTCGGGGGTCGGCAAGGCCGTCACCAGCATCGTCGAGGACGCGGACGGGCTGCGCGCCCATTTCGCCGCCGCCGCCGAGGAGTTGCGGGCGATGCAGCCGGGACTCGCGGCCGAGCTGGACGAGCGGTACATCGTCGAGGAGCTGGCGGTCGGCGAGCTGTACTCGGTCGAAGTGGCCGCCGACGGCGAGCGGTTCACCCCGCTGGTCGCGGTGGGCCGCAAGATGGGCCGCGACAATCCGGTGCTGGAGCTGGGCTGCACCGTGCCGTCGGGGCTGCCCTCGGCCGAGGAGGCGGAGCTCGGCGCGTATGCGGCCCGGGTCTGCGAGGTCCTCGGGCTCGACCTCGGCATCTTCCATGTCGAAGTCATGCGTACGGCCAAGGGGTTCCGGCTCGTGGAGGCCAACCCGCGGATCTCCGGCGGCTCGCTGCCGGACTCGGTGCGGATGGCCACCGACCACAACGTCTTCGAGATCCTGGTCGACCTCTTCCTGGGTGCACCCGCGCCCGCACACCCGCTGCCGTGGCGCCGGGCGGCCAGCCACACCTTCCTGGCCGCCGCGCAGGACGCGGTCGTACCGCAGGACCTCCCTGCCGACTGGTTCGAGGAGTTCCGGCCACGCCTGCACTCGGGCTGGGTCCGCGCCGAGCCCGGCGCCCAACTCCGGGCGATGAACGGCAACTTCGACACCTTCGGCATGATCCGGGTCGTCGGCGAGGATGCCGACCGGGCCGCCGAGGAGGTCGCGGCGGTACGGCGGGACATCGAGAAACGGCTCGGGTTCGCGCTCACGGCGGTGGCGGAGTCGCGAGGGACTCTGCCGGCAGCGGATCAGGCGCGGGGCGATGGATGACATGGGCGCCTCCTCCGACCGCACCGGCTCCCCTCGTACCACCGGCACCCTCGTCCGCTACCTCCTCACCGCCTCCTTGGTCCGCACCGCGAGCGGCGGCGCGGCAGTCGGCCTGTTCACCCTCACCGTCCGCAACGGCGGCTCCGGCGGTGCCGCCCTCGGCGGGCTGCTCGCCGCGCTGCTGACCGCGCCGTACGTCGCGGGGCCCTGGCTGGCAGGTGTGCTGGACCGGGCCCGGGACGGCCGCCGGGTCCTCGCCGTCTCGTTCATCGTGTTCGGCGTCGCGCTGGCCGCGGCCGCGCTGCTGCTCGGGCGCGTCCCGTTCCTCGCCGTGGCCGCGCTGGTCACGGTGGCCGGGCTGTGCGGGCCGCTGGTGACGGGCGGACTCAGCAGCCGTCTCGCCGCCGTGGACGGCTGGGACGAGCGCGGGCGGCGCAAGGCGGAGGGCTGGGACTCGGCAACGTACGGCATCGGCAACACGTTCGGGCCCGCGGCCGTCGGCGCGGTCGGTGCCGCGCTGGGTGCGCGCGCCGGGGTCGTGTGTCTCGGTACGGCGGCTGCCCTGGCCGCGCTCAGCGTGCTGACACTGCCCGCCGGAGCCCCGCCCTCCAAGGGCGCGTCAGGCCCACTGCGGGTCCGGCAGACCTTCCGGATCATCGCGACCGTCGGTCAACTGCGCCGTGTGATGCTGGCGATGGCGCTGACCGCGCTGGTCGCCGGCGGCATCACGGTCGTGGCGACCACGCTGGGCCGGCAGCTCTCCGGCAGCCCCGACGCGGGCGCCGCCCTGGCCGCCGTGTACGGCTTCGGCTATCTCGCCGGGTCGGTCGTGGCCGGCATCGTGCCGCTGCGGGGCGAGCCGGAGCGGACGTCGACCGTGCTGGTCGCGGTGAGCGCGGCGGCGGTGGCGTGCTGTGCGGTGGCGCCCGGCTATGCAGTCGCCGTCGTGACGTTCGCCGCCACCGGTGCGACCAGCGCCCTGCTGTTCACGGCGACGCTCGCGGTGCGCGCCGTGTACGCGCCGCCCGAGGCACGCGCCCAGGTGTACGTCTCCATGGGCGCCCTCAAGATGGCCGTCTCCTCGGCCGGCACCGCCCTCGCGGGCAGCCTGATGGGCCTCGGCCCGCGGACGCTGCTGGGCGCCGGATGCGCCGTCACGCTTTTCGCCCTGGCAGGCGTGCTGAGCGACCGCCGCATCAGCGGAAGGGGGAATTCCGCACCGGAATCACAGCGGAATTCATCGGCCCGCAACAATAGCCGTACATTGCCTTCCGAAATTTCTTGACGGACAGCAGTGAAACCGCAAATAATCATGTCCATGCGCAACTTCTGTCGCACTTCTCGCTGATCCTGCCGCGCCGGCGCGCTCTCCGCGCCCACCCCGCCTACGGCAGTTGACAAGCACCTTCACCACCTTCACCACCGGCTTCCCCACAGGCGAACCCGGTGATTCCCGCTGCACCTGCACACGTGAATCCGAAACCAGAGGACAAACATGGCAGCCCTGGCCGCACCCGCAGTGAATTCGGCCATCTCTTCCCCCACACCCTGCGCATGCCACGCGTTCGGCATCCGCACCCAGCACTCCCTGCAAAGCCAGCGGAAAATATTTGCAAATCCGAGTGATACCGCCCGGAATATATTCGAGGACATTCTCGACCAGAGCGCGGACACGGAGTTCGGCCGCGCCCACGCCCTGCATCGCGTCCGCACGCTCGACGAGTGGCGGCGGGCGGTGCCGATCCAGCAGTACGAGGACGTCGAGCCGTACATCCGCCGCGCCCGCGAGGGCCTGCCCGGGGTGCTGACCCGCAGCCGGCCGTACGCCTTCCTGAAGACCTCGGGCTCCAGCGGCACGCCCAAGCACATCCCCACCACCCGGCACTGGCGCGACCACTATCGCGGTCCCGCCCTGTATGCGCAGTGGGGCCTGTATTTCGAGGCGCTCGCGGAGGCCGACGCGCTGTCGGCGCCCGCCGCGCACATTCCGCAGGTCCTCGACCTGTCCTGGGAGCGCACCCCGGGCCGTCCCGCACCGGGCGGCGAGCAGCCCGTGTACAGCATCTCCAACCGCCCCGCCGCGGTGAGTTCACGGGACTGGCTGCCGCCCTGGTACGACGAGCCGTGGCTGCTCGCCGACCCGGGTGAGGGCTGGGAGGCGGCCCTGTACCGCAAGCTGCGCCTCCTCGCCGGCAGCGACGTACGAGCGGTCGTGGCCCTGAACCCGTCGAAGATCATCAGCCTGGCGCAGACGCTGGCCGCGTCCGGCGAGCGCCTGGTCGCCGACGTGCGCGACGGCACCCTCGACGGCCGCCGCCACCCCTCCCTCGCCCCGGACCGGGAGACCGCCGACCGCCTCGCCGCCGTCCTCGACGCGACCGGTGGCGCCCCCGGTCTGACGGACCTGTGGCCGCGCCTGGATCTCGCGGTCGCCTGGAACTCAGCGTCCGCCGCCCTGTACCGGGACTGGCTGGCGGAGGTGCTGCCCGGCGTACGGCGCCTGCCGTTCAGTACGACCGGCACCGAGGGCATCGTCACCCTGCCGGTGGACGACCACCCCTCCGCAGGGCCGCTCGCCGTCGGCCAGGGCGTCTACGAGTTCGTCCCCGTCGACGGCCCCCAGGCACCCGACGGACGCGACTCGCTCGCCCCGGACGCGCCGACCGTGCTCTTCGACGAGCTGGAGACCGGCCGCGAGTACCGCCTGGTGATGAGCCAGGCCAACGGCCTGCTGCGCTACGACGTCGGCGACGTCTACCGCGTCGTCGGCCACTACGGCGCCACCCCGCGCCTGGAGTTCACCGGCCGGGCCGGCTTCCGCGCCTCCTTCACCGGCGAGAAGCTCACCGAGACCCAGGTCCACGAGGCCGTCGTCTCCTCGCTGCCCGAAGGCCTGGGCGGGCGCCCGCTGTTCACCTGCGTGCCGGTGTGGGGCGCCCCGCCGCGCTACCACGTGGTCGTCGAGGGCGCCGCCGCCCTGGGCCCGGCGTGCCTCGAGTCCTTCGCCCGGGACGTCGACACCGCACTGCGCCGGATCAACATCGAGTACGGCGAGAAGCGCGCGTCCCGCCGCCTGGGCCGCATCGAGGTCACGGCCGCCGAATGGGGCGCCTTCGCCCGCGCCTCCGAGGAGCGGCTGCGCGCCCGCGGCACCTCCTCCAACCAGATCAAGCACCACTGGCTGCAACGGGACCGGGAGGTGCTGGACAACCTGGCCGAGCGGGGGCTGCTCAGGGCGACCACCGAACCGGGACTGCGGCTCGGTCCCGTCACCGAAGCGGCAGGTGCCGCCCGATGAGCCCCCTGACGGCACGTTCCCACGACCGTACGACGCACTCGCTCACCGCCTCCGACGGCACCGAACTCACCCTGCACCACTGGTCGCCCGGCCGCCCGCCCACGGCCGCCGTCTTCTATGTCCACGGCATTCAGAGCCACGCGGGCTGGCTCTTCGAGACCGGCCCCGAGCTCGCCGCGCGCGGCCTCGCCGTCTTCGCCCTCGACCGGCGCGGCAGCGGCACCAGCGGCGGCCCCCGCGGCCACCTCCCCTCGGCCGCGCAGGTCGTCGACGACTACGCCGGCGCCCTCGCGGCGGTGCGCGCACAGCTGCCGGACGTGCCGCTGACGGTCGTCGGCCAGAGCTTCGGCGGCAGCATCCTCGCGGCCCTCGTCACCGAGGGACACACCGCCGACGCCCGCCTCGTCTTCTGCGCCCCCGCGCTCGGCCAGCAGCGCGCCCGCCACGGCAGCGGCGAGGCCCTCGCGGCCCTGCGCTCGGCGGGCGGTCTGAGCACCGCGCCGCTGACGCTGGCCGACGCGGACTACACCGACGTAACGGCCTACCTGGACTTCATGGCCAACGACATCCTGATGATCCGCCAGGTCACCGCGTCCACCCGCTCGGTGATGGTGCAGCTGGAGGACGTCTACATGCGCGGCGGCACCTGGGACACGGGCCCGTCGGCACACTCCGCGCACCCGGTGCACTTCGTGCGCCCGCAGCACGACGCGATCATCGACCTGGACACCTCCTGGCAGGTCCTGACGGGCCTCACCCGGCGCGCGATCGCCGTCGACTTCACGGACTCGGGCCACTACGTCGAGTTCTCGGCGGCCCGGCACCGCTACTGGGACTGGCTCGCGCAGACGGCGGCCGGGAGCACGCGATGACGGCCGGTCTGCCCGTCCCGCTGGAGGTGTTCACCGCCGAGGTCCCCATGGCCCGTCCCTTCGCGCACGCGGCGCACGCGCGCCGCACATCCCGTTCGGTCCTGGTCCGCTGCACGCTGGCGGGCTCGACCGGCTGGGGCGAGGGAGCACCGCGGACGTACGTCACCGGGGAGAGCCTGGAGTCGGCGGTGCATGCTCTGCTGCACGCCCAACTCCCGGCGTTGGAGGGGGTGTTCACCGGCCTCTCCTTCGAGTCCGGCGTCCGCGCCCTCGACACCCTCGACCTCCCCGCGGCCCTCGGCGCCCCCGATCACCCGGCCCCGGCCGCCGCGGCCGCCCTGGAGACGGCCCTGCTGGACGCCTGGTGCCGCGCCCACGGCCGGGACGCGGCGGACGCCCTGGCCGTGGTGGGCGGAGAGGTGCTGCGCCCCGAACCGCAGGTCCCGGTTTCCGCACTGGTCGTCGACTCCAGCCGAACGCCCGCCGAGTTGCTCGGCGCGCTGCCGGAGGAGGCGCGCTCCCGGCTGACCCACGTCAAGGTCAAGGGCCTGCCCGACCCGGCAGCGACCCGCGAACTCGTCGTATCCGCAAGGGAGTTCACCGAACCGTCCCGCACCACGGTCTCCGTCGACGCCAACGGCGTCTGGTCACCCGACCAGGCCCTGCACGCGGCCACCCTCCTCGCGGACGCCGTCGACTGGCTGGAGGAGCCGACCCGCCCGCGCGACTGGGCCACCCTGCACCGCATCCAGCGGGAGGCCGGCTGTCCCGTGATGCTGGACGAGTCGGCGGTCGTCCCCACCGACCTCGACGAGGCGATCGGGCACGCGGCGGCAACGTACGTCAACGTCCGCGTCTCCAAGTGCGGCGGCCCGCTGGCGAGTCTGCGCATGCTGCGCCGTGCCCGCACCCTCGGCCTGCGCGCCCAACTCGGCGTACAGGTGGCCGAGGTGGGCCCGCTGTGGGCGGCGGGCCGGCTGCTCGCGGCCCATGTCGACGGCCTCGTCGCGGTCGAGTCCGGCCGTCAGGACGAGTGGTTCGCACCGGACCTCACCGTGCCGCCGTACGAGATCGACCGCATCCGCCACCGCGCAGCCCCGCTGCCGGGCCCGGGCTTCGGCCTGGTCCCGTCGCCCCGTCTCCTGCGGGCGCCCCAAAGGGGCGCGGGGAACGGCGCGATCAGCCACAACGAACCCGCAGACGGACAACGACCCATCCCCGCGCAACCCGCGGAGCGCCCCGTACCCGCATTCACGACAAGGACACCCGCATGACCACCGCACTCACCGTCCCCGCCCCCGACACCCTGATCTCCTCCCGTATCTCGTCGCTCTCCCTCTCCTCCCCCTACGCCGTCCCCGCCCGCAAGCCGGGCCTCGACTTCGTGAACCTCGTCAGCGGCGCCCCCGCCGTGGAAGCGCTGCCGCTCGCCGAGATCAGGGAGGTCACGAACGACCTGCTGGCAGGACCGGACACCGGCGGACCGGCCCTCGCATACGGCCCCAACGCCGGTGATCCGGCCCTGCGTTCGCTCATCGCCGCCCGCGAGGGCGTGGACCCCTCCCGCGTGCTGATCACCAACGGCGGGCTGCACGGCACCGCACTCGCGCTCCAGGCGGTGGCCGAGCCGGGCGACGTGATCGTCGTGGACGACCCGGTCTTCCCCGACACGATCCGCATCATCGAGAACACCGGCGCCGACATCCACCCCGTCCCGGTGGGCCCGCACGGCCTCGACGTCGACGTCCTCGCCGAGCGGCTGCAGGGCGGGCTGCGCCCCAAGGCCGTCTACACCGTGCCGGACTTCCACAACCCGGCCGGCGGCCTGCTGCCGTACGAGAAGCGTCTGCAGCTGGTCGAACTGGCCGAGCGGTACGGCTTCTTCGTGCTGTCCGACAACCCGTACCGTCACTTCGCGCCCGACGGCCGCAGCGAGCCCGACTTCCCGCTGGACAGCGACCGGGTGGTGGTCGTGCAAACCTTCGCCAAGACGCTCGGCCCGGGGCTGCGCCTCGGCTGGCTGATCGCACCCGAGTGGCTGGCCCCGCACGTCATCAACCTGCGCCGCCGCTACGACTTCCAGAGCTCGACCCTCTCGCAGGCCATCGCCCGCACCCTGCTCGCCCGCGACGGCTGGTTCGACCAGCTCCTCGCCCGGGGCCGGGACATCTACCGCGAGCGCGCCGAACTCACGGTCCGCAGCCTGCGCGAGGCCGGCGACCGGCTGGAGTTCGACGACCCCGCGGGCGGCTTCTTCGTCTGGGCGAAGGTCAACGGCGGCCTCCCGGCCGCCGAGTCGCTCGCCGAACGCGCGCGGGAGGCCGGGATCGTCTACTCCGTCGGCACCTTCTACGACCCGCTCCAGCAGGGCCGATACGCCGACCACGTACGGATCGCGTACTCGGCCGCCCGGCACGACCACCTGGTGGCCGGCCTGGACCGCCTGACGTCCGTCCTCAAGTCCCTGTGACCGCGCCCGCATCCCTGCGGGTCGCGCTCGGCCAGATCGGCAGCACCGCGGACCCCGCGGCGAACCTCCTCCTCGTCGAGAAGGAGGTCGCCCGGGCCGCGGCCGCGGGGGCGCAGCTGCTGGTGCTCCCCGAGGCGACCATGTGCCGCTTCGGCGTACCACTGCGACCGGTCGCCGAGCCGCTGGACGGCCCGTGGGCGACCCGGGTGCGGGAGCTCGCCGCCGACGCCGGACTCACCGTGGTGGCCGGGATGTTCACCCCTGCCGCCGACGGCCGCGTCCACAACACGGTGATCGTGGCCGGACCGGGCGGACCCCTCGGGCACTACGACAAGATCCATCTCTACGACGCCTTCGGGCAACGCGAGTCCGACACGGTCGCGCCCGGCACCGAGCCGCTGACCGTGGACGTCGCCGGCGTCCGGGTCGGCGTCGCCACCTGCTACGACATCCGCTTCCCCGGCCTGTTCACCGAACTGGCCTGGCGCGGCGCCCTGGTGACGGTCGTGCCCGCGTCCTGGGGCGCGGGCCCGGGCAAGCGCGACCAGTGGACGCTGCTGGCCCGCGCCCGGGCGCTGGACTCGACGAGCTTCGTCGTGGCCTGCGGTCAGGCCGATCCGGGCGAGGCCGTGTCCGGGCCGGCCCCCACGGGGGTCGGCGGCAGCCTGGTCGTGTCACCGCTCGGCGAGGTCCGCGCAAGGCTCGGCCCGGCTCCGGACTTCACGGCCGTGGACCTCGACCTGCGGGAGGTGAGCCGGGCCAGAGAGACGATCCCCGTACTGGCGAACCGAGTTACTTGAGGCCGATGGCCGCGCACTCCGACGAGTACTTCGAGGTGCAGATCTGCGAGATCTTGTAGATGCCGTCCGCGACGACCGTCGACTTGATGTTCTTCCTCGTCAGGGCGGTCACGGTGACGAGCTGCGCCGGGATGCCCTTGTTCGTGGGGCTGTCGACCGTGTCCTGGGTGAGGGCGTCGAACTCGATCTCCTTGCCCTGGACCTTGGCCACCGCCATCTGCGCGGCCGCCGCGGCCTCCTGCGGGTACGACTTGTAGACGCTCATGTACTGCTCGCCCGCGACGATCCGCTGCACGCCCGCAAGCTCCGCGTCCTGGCCGGTGAGCGGCGGCAGCTTCGTCACGCCGGCGTCCTCCAGGGCCTTGACGATGCCGGCGGCCATGCCGTCGTTGGCGGCGTAGACGCCGGCGATGTTGTTCTTGCCGATCGCGTCGATCGCGGCCTTCATGTTGGCCTCGGCGTTCTTCGGGTCCCAGTCCTTGGTGTCGTACGACTTGGCGACCGTCACCTTTCCGTTGAGCTCGGACAGGGCGCCCGCCTTGAACTGCTTGGCGTTCGGGTCGGTGGGCGAGCCGTTCATCATGACGATCTTGTCGGAGGTGTCGACGTTGCTGCCCAGCGCCTCGAGCAGGGTGCGGCCCTGGACCTCGCCGACGAGCTCGTTGTCGAAGGAGATGTACGCGTCGATCGGGCCCTCGGCCAGCCGGTCGTAGGCGATGACCGGGATACCGGCGTCCTTCGCCTTCTTCACCTCACTGGCGATGGCGTGCGAGTCCACGGCGTCCAGCAGGATGATGTCGACCTTCTCGTCGATCATCTTCTGCATCTGGCTCGCCTGCTTGGCCGCGTTCTGGTCGGCGTTGAGGTAGTCGACCTTGCCCTGCTGCTTGGTGAGCGAGGCGACCTGCTTCTTGATGATGGGGTAGTCGAAGTCCTCGTACCGGGTGTTGGCCGTCTCCGGCAGCAGCAGGCCGATGGTGACGTCGTTGCCCTTCGTGGGGCTCGCCGAGCTGCTGTCCCCCGACACGTTCAGCACGCCGCAGGCGGAGAGCGACAGAGTCATCGTGGACGCTGCCACGGCGATGGCGGTACGACGCGTGGGACGCATGGGGGAGCTCACTTATGGTGCCTTCCGGACGCGGGCGCAACATGCGACCCAGATGACTGAAAAGCCAACGCGGAGCGGCCCCCAGGCGTCAAGCGGAACTACTTAACGAGTGCGCAACGCAACACTCCGCTGAGCATGTAAAGACATGGCGGAAAAGCCTCCAAAGGTCCTTTACGGACTCTCCATGCAACCGCAGGCAATCGAAGGGCAAAGATCCGTACAACCAACCCGATTCCTCGCGAGTCGTGATCACGGCAGTTTCCATCAGCCGTTCCCATCCCGACCAGAGGACCGAATGAACCCAGCCAGACCCACGACCGCCGCGGCCACGACCGCCGTCGTGCTCGCCACCGCGGCCGGTCTGCTCTCCGCGACGGCCGCCCCGGCCTCCGCCGCGACCACCTGCACCTCGCCCGTCTTCAAGCGCCAGTTCTTCGCGAACACGTCGTTCTCCGGCACCCCGACGAAGACCGACTGCGACTCCGCAATCGACCAGAACTGGGGTACCTCCGCCCCCGCCTCCGGCCTCCCGAAGGACAACTTCGGCGTCCGCTGGACGGTGACGAGGGACTTCGGCTCGGGCGGCCCCTTCGCCCTGCCGGTCGCCACCCAGGACGGCATCCGCGTCTACCTGGACGGCGTGCGCAAGGTCGACCTCTGGAAGAACGTGTCCACGACGGTCAGGAAGACCGTCAACATCACGATCCCCTCCGGCAAGCACACCCTCCGCGTCGACTACGTCAACTGGACGGGCACGGCGAACGTCTCCTTCGCCTACAAACCCCGCACCTCCGCCGACATCGACAAGGTCAAACCCCTTGTCCCGACCGGGACTTCGGTCTCGTACGACTCCGCGACCGGCAAGGCCGGGCTGACCTGGTCGAAGAACAAGGAGATGGACCTCGCGGGCTACCGCGTCTACCGGCGGCTCAAGGGCACGTCGTTCGGCGCTACGCCGCTCGCCACGACCACCTCGACGTCGTACACCGACACGACCCTGCCGGTGACCGGCGACACGTACTACTACGAGGTGCGTGCCTACGACAGGGCCGGCAACGTCTCGTCCGGCACCGCCGACCAGGCCGTCACCACCGTCGACCGCACCGCCCCGCAGCAGGTCACCGGCCTCACCGCACAGGGCACCACGGCGGGCAACACGCTCACCTGGCAGCCCTCCTCGTCGGCGGATGTCCACCACTACGAGGTGTGGGGCGCCCCGGAGGGGCAGCAGGATCCGGACGGGCCCGAGATCGTGCTCGGCGCGTCCTTCACGGACGTCACCGCCGAGACGGGCACGGCCTACGTCTACCGGGTGCACGCGGTCGACGGCGCCGGCAACGTCTCCCCGGTCTCCGACCCGGTGACGGCCACCCGCCCCGAGCCCAGCGGCACGCCCGCCCCGACCGGCCTCACCGGCACCCTCTACGACGACCGGACCGAGATCCGCTGGGATCTGCCCGAGGACGCCCCCCAGTACCGCGTCTACCGCCGCACCGACGGCGGCTGGACCGCCATCGGCAACCTGCACGGCAACGGCTGGGACGACCGCATCGCTCCGGCGGGCAAGGCGTCCTACTACGTCGTCGCCGTGGATGCCGGCACGGGTGCCGAGTCCGCGCCCTCCGCGGAGATCACCGTCGACCGGCTCACCCCGGCCACCGCCACCGGACCGGCCGCACCGCAGCTGACCCTGGTCTCGGCGGGGATTCCCGCCCGGCAGGCCATCCAGGTCACGGCCGCGCCCGGCGCGGGCGACGAGGGACGGGTCCTGAAGGGCTACTCCTGGGACATCGGCGGCGCCTGCGGCGACAGCGGCACCCGGCTGTCCACCACCGGCTCCATCTCCTGGATCCCGCCCTACAACGGACCGTGCACGGTCACCGTGTACGCCGTCGACGCCTACGGGCGCCAGAGCGAGCAGAGCTCGTCCCTGGAGTTCTTCGTCGGCCGCTGACCTCGTCCGCCGACCTGGTCCGCCGACATACGACAGGGGCCCGGAGGTTCAACCTCCGGGCCCCTTCGACTGCTTGATGCGACGGGTCAGTCGGACTGCTGCCGCTTCGGCCGCCACACCACCAGCGCGCTGGTCTGCTGCACCTCCTGGTACGGCACCAGATCGCGGCGGTACGACGCATGCACCGCCGCCTCGCGCTGCTGCATCGCCGCTGCCGCGCCCTCGACCGCCGACTGGAGTTCGGCGACGCGCTGCTGGAGCGCGGCGACCTGGTTCTCCAGTTCGATGATCCGCTTGATGCCGGCCAGGTTGATGCCCTCGTCCTGCGACAACTGCTGGACGGTGCGCAGCAGTTCGATGTCGCGGGCCGAGTAGCGGCGGCCGCGGCCGGGGGTGCGGTCGGGGGAGACCAGGCCGAGGCGGTCGTACTGACGGAGGGTCTGCGGGTGCAGGCCGGAGAGCTGGGCCGCCACCGAGATGACGTAGACCGGGGTTTCCTCGGTCAGTTCGTACGGGTTGCGTCGACGGCCGTCCATCTCTCTCATGCTCCCTTCGCGGCCTGGAACAGCTCCGCCCGCGGGTCCTCGCCCGCGGTTGCCTCGCGATACGCCTCGAGTGCGTCACGAGCCTTCCCCGTCAGGTCCGCCGGGACACTCACCTCGACGGTGACCAGGAGGTCGCCGCGGGTGCCGTCCTTGCGGACCGCGCCCTTGCCGCGGGCGCGCATGGTCCGGCCGTTGGGCGTGCCCGGGGGCAGCTTCAGGGTGACGGGAGGGCCGCCCAGGGTGGGGACCCTGACCTCGCCGCCGAGAGCCGCCTCCGTGAACGTCACCGGCACGGTGACGGTGAGGTTGTCGCCCTTGCGGCCGAACACGGGGTGCGCGTCGACATGCACCGTGACGTACAGGTCGCCCGCGGGGCCGCCCCGCTCGCCCGGTGCGCCCTTGCCGCGCAGCCGGATGCGCTGGCTGTCGGAGACCCCGGCCGGGATACGGACCTGCATCGTCCGGGAGGACTTCGCACGCCCCGAGCCCTTGCAGACCTCGCAGGGGTTCTCCGCGATCAGGCCGCGGCCCTTGCAGTCCGGGCATGGGTCGGTGAGCGAGAAGCCGCCGCCGGAACCCCGCGCGACCTGGCCAGTGCCGACGCAGGTCGGGCACACCCGCGGGTTGCCGTTCGCGTCGCCGGTGCCCGAGCAGGCCTTGCAGGGTGCCTGCGAGGACATGCGCAGCGGGACCGTCGCCCCCTCGATCGCCTCGGTGAAGCTGAGGCTGACCTCGGTGTCGATGTCCTGGCCGCGCCTGGGCTGGACCCGCGTGGTGCCGGAGCTGCCCCGGTTGAACAGGCCCCCGAAGACGTCACCGATTCCGCCGCCGAAGCCGCCGGAACCCCCGCCGCCCTGGGTGCCGCCTCCGAAGAGGTCACCCAGGTCGAAGTTGAAGGAGCCGCCCGCGCCGCCCGGACCCGGGCGGTAGCCGCCGTTGCCGAAGAGGGTGCGGGCCTCGTCGTACTCCTTGCGCTTCTTGGGGTCGCCGAGTATGTCGTTCGCCTCGGAGATCTCCTTGAAGCGCTCCTCGGCCTTGGCGTTGCCCTTGTTGGCGTCCGGGTGGAACTCGCGGGCGAGCTTCCGGTAGGCCTTCTTGATCTCGGCCTCGGTGGCGTCCTTGGGGACGCCGAGGACCTTGTAGTAGTCCTTCTCGATGAAGTCCTTGGTGCTCATCCCCGACGTCCCTCCTCTCTCATCGATACAGCGGTCGGTACTGCGATCGGTTCAAGCTCAGCCCTCGTCCGGGCCACCGCTCTCCTTGTCGTCGGCCGCCTCGGTCGCTTCTTCGGCCTTGACGGTCTGGGCGCCGGGCTGCGGTTCGGCGACGGCCACCCGCGCGGGGCGGATGGTGCGCTCGCCGATGCGATACCCGGGCTGCAGAATCGCCACGCACGTCGTCTCGGTGACGTCGGGCGCGTACGAGTGCATCAGGGCCTCGTGGATCGTCGGGTCGAAGGGCTCGCCCTCCTTGCCGAACGCCTGCAGTCCCATCTTCGCCGCGACGGTCTCCAGCGACTCCGCGACGGACTTGAATCCGCCGACGAGTTCGCCGTGGTCCCGCGCGCGGCCGATGTCGTCGATCACGGGCAGGAGCTCGGTCAGGAGGTTCGCGATGGCGATCTCCTTGACCGTGATCCGGTCCCGCTCGACCCGGCGGCGGTAGTTCTGGAACTCGGCCTGGAGCCGCTGGAGGTCCGTGGTGCGCTCTTCGAGCGCCTTGCGCACCTGGTCCAGCTGCGCCGTCAGACCGGCGATCTGTACTGCTGCGTCCCCGGCCGGGGCCGCCCCCTCCCCCGAGGAGGGGGAGGCGGCCTTCGGCTCGGCGTCTTCGGGGGTGGCGCCGGAGGGGACGTCGGGCTTCTCGTCGAAGCCCGGAGTCTCCTCCGTCACGCGGCACCGTCCTTGCGCTCGTCGTCCACGATCTCGGCGTCCACGACGTCGTCGTCGGCCTTCGGAGCCTCGGCGCCCGCACCGCCGCCCGCGGCGGCCTGCGAGGCCTGGGCGTCGGCGTACATGGCCTGGCCCAGCTTCTGCGAGACGGCCGCGACCTTCTCGGTGGCGGTGCGGATCTCGGCGGTGTCCTCGCCCTTGAGCGCGGCCTTCAGCTCCTCGACGGACGCCTCGACCTCGGTCTTGATCTCGCCCGGGACCTTGTCCTCGTTGTCCTTGAGGAACTTCTCCGTCTGGTAGACGAGCTGCTCGCCCTGGTTGCGGGACTCGGCGGCCTCGCGGCGGGCGTGGTCCTCCTCCGCGTACTTCTCGGCCTCCTGGCGCATCCGGTCGACCTCGTCCTTCGGCAGCGAGGAGCCGCCGGTGACGGTCATCTTCTGCTCCTTGCCCGTGCCCAGGTCCTTCGCGGTCACGTGCATGATGCCGTTGGCGTCGATGTCGAAGGCGACCTCGATCTGCGGGACACCGCGCGGGGCCGGCGGCAGACCGGTCAGCTCGAACATCCCGAGCTTCTTGTTGTATGCCGCGATCTCGCGCTCGCCCTGGTAGACCTGGATCTGCACGGACGGCTGGTTGTCCTCGGCGGTGGTGAAGATCTCGGACCGCTTGGTCGGGATCGTCGTGTTCCGCTCGATGAGCTTCGTCATGATGCCGCCCTTGGTCTCGATGCCGAGGGACAGCGGGGTCACGTCGAGGAGCAGGACGTCCTTGACCTCACCCTTGAGAACACCGGCCTGCAGGGCGGCGCCGATGGCGACGACCTCGTCCGGGTTGACGCCCTTGTTGGCGTCCTTGCCGCCGGTCAGCTCGCGGACGAGCTCGGCGACGGCGGGCATACGGGTGGAACCGCCGACGAGGACGACGTGGTCGATCTCGTTGATGGAGATGCCGGCGTCCTTGATGACGTTGTGGAACGGCGTCTTGCAGCGCTCCAGCAGGTCGGCCGTCAGCTGCTGGAACTGAGCCCGGGTGAGCTTCTCGTCCAGGTGCAGCGGGCCCTCGGCGGACGCGGTGATGTAGGGCAGGTTGATCGAGGTCTCGGTGGACGAGGACAGCTCGATCTTGGCCTTCTCGGCAGCCTCACGCAGACGCTGCAGGGCCATCTTGTCCTTGCCGAGGTCCACGCCGTGACCGCTGGCGAACTGCTTGACCAGGTAGTCGACGACGCGCTGGTCCCAGTCGTCACCACCGAGGTGGTTGTCACCGTTGGTGGCCTTCACCTCGACGACGCCGTCACCGATCTCCAGGAGGGACACGTCGAAGGTGCCGCCACCGAGGTCGAAGACGAGGATCGTCTGGTCGTCCTTGTCGAGGCCGTAGGCGAGCGCGGCCGCGGTGGGCTCGTTGACGATGCGAAGGACGTTCAGACCGGCGATCTCGCCGGCCTCCTTCGTCGCCTGGCGCTCGGAGTCGTTGAAGTAGGCCGGGACGGTGATGACCGCGTCCGTGACCTTCTCGCCCAGGTAGGACTCGGCGTCGCGCTTCAGCTTCTGCAGGATGAAGGCGCTCATCTGCTGCGGGTTGAACTGCTTCCCGTCGAGCTCGATCTTCCAGTCCGTGCCCATGTGGCGCTTCACGGAGCGGATGGTCCGGTCAACGTTCGTGACCGCCTGGCGCTTGGCGACCTCGCCGACCAGCACCTCACCGTTCTTCGCGAAGGCGACGACGGACGGCGTGGTCCTGGCACCCTCGGCGTTGGTGATGACGGTGGGCTCGCCGCCCTCCAGAACGCTGACGACGGAGTTAGTCGTGCCCAGGTCGATGCCGACCGCACGTGCCATGGTTGATTCCTCCAGCAATGACTTGAGTGGAACGGACTCAAGTGTGCACGACGCCCGCCAATGGGTCAACAGACCTGAGTCGCACAGACTCAACTCTTATCCGTTCCTTACACGCAACTGGCCGCTGACCTGCGTCGATTGCGTGGACACCGGCCGCCGGAGTCCGTACACAGGCACCCGAAGGAGCATGAGTACGACGACGAGTGCCACCCCTCCCACCCACAACACCCCGGACCGGGCGGTCCATCCGATGTGCATGAGGACCCCGACGAGCACCCCGGCGAACGCCCCGATGCCGGGCAGCACGGTCGCCCCCTGCGGGGTGAGCCCCAACCGCCGCAGCCGGTGGGCGACATGGTCGGGCCCGCCGCGCAGCAAGGGCCGGCCGGCCAGCCGCCGCGACAGGACCACGAGCAGTACGTCGGCGCTGGCCAGGGCGGTGAGCGAGAACAGCACTCCCGCACTGGGCGCGAGCCCGTAGCCCGCCCGGGTGAACACGGCCGACGCGGCGAGCACGAAGCCCGTGAACAGCGCCCCGCACGCGCCGAGCCCCACGCGCGCGGGCGGCCAGTTGTGCATGAGGAACCCGGTCAGTGCGGCGGCCAGCACGCTCAGCAGCACCGCGAGCCCGTCCATCACCTCGGCCGCCGCACAGGCGCCCACCCCGAAGGCGGTGAGGACGCCGACGGTCCCCGCGAGCGCGTCCGCATGGTCGAGCGCCTTGAACCCGACGGTGACGAAGACGATCCATCCGACGGCGAGCAGCCCGACCGGCACCCCGGTCTCCTCGTACGGCACGACACTGGCCGCCGCGACGGCCGTACCGGCGACAAGGACCCGCGCCTTGACCCGCCCCACGTCCGCGACGAGCCCGAGCGCCGCGACGGCACCGCCCGCGACGAGCAGCCTCCCCACTCCGGCACCGAGGGGCGCGACGCCGGTCCGGTCCATGGCCACCGCCACGGCACAGGTGGCGAGCACCACGGCGGCACCCCCGAGCAGCGGCACCGGCCGCTGCCGCTGCCGTCTCCGCTCGACGATCCCGAGGCGCAGCGCGGGCACCCGCAGCAGTGCGGTGAGCACGGCGGCGAGCAGCAGGGCGGTGGTGGCGGCGGCGATCCCGTATAGCACGGGTCTAAGTTAGGCGCAAATGTACCAATTTGGCATGAATAACACGATCGGATCACCCCAAGCCGTCGTCGGCCTTTGCCGTCGGCCTTCGCCGTCGACCCTTAAGGCAACCCTCAGCGATCCAGATCACTGCACTCCTGGCTACAGTGCGAAGAAAGATGAGGGTAGTCTCAGACGGACTGCATAAGTTACCGCTTAGTAATCTCCCTCGCAGGCCCGAGGAGCCCCCAAATGCAACTCGCCGCGATCATCGTGTCGCTGGTGCTGACCGTGGTCGGCGTTGCGCTGCTCGCACGCGCCATCGGTCAGTTCGTCCGGTACTTCAAGCTGGGCCAGCCCGTGCCCGCCGGCAGCCGGACCGACAACCCCTATTCGCGCAGCGTGACGCTGGCACGGGAGTTCCTCGGCCACACGCGGATGAACCGCTGGGGCATCGTCGGCTTCGCCCACTGGTTCGTGGCCATCGGCTTCCTGACGCTGCCGCCGACCCTGGCGCAGGCCTTCGGCCAGATCTTCCAGGCCGACTGGACGCTGCCGATCGTCGGCAACTGGCTGCCGCTGGAGATGTACACCGAGTTCATCGGCGTGATGACGGTGCTCGGCATCGTCGTACTCATCGCGATCCGCCTGTCGAACCTGCCCTCGCGCCCCGGCCGCAAGTCCCGCTTCGCGGGCTCGAAGTCGGGTCAGGCGTACTTCGTCGAGTACGTCATCCTGACCATCGGCCTCGCGATCTACGTGCTGCGCGGCCTGGAGGGCGCGATCCACCACGTCGAGGGCTACGAGGCGTCGTACTTCGCCTCGTACCCGCTGGTCCTGGCCTTCAAGGGCCTGGGCGTGACCGCGCTGCAGAACCTGATCTACCTGGTCGCGATGATCAAGATCAGCACCTCGTTCATCTGGATGATCGTGGTCTCGCTGAACACCAACATGGGTGTGGCCTGGCACCGCTTCCTGGCCTTCCCGAACATCTGGTTCAAGCGCAACGCCGACGGCGGTACGGCCCTGGGCGCCCTGCAGCCGATGACGTCGGGCGGCAAGCCGATCGACTTCACCGACCCGGGCGACGACGACGTCTTCGGCGTCTCCCAGGTCGAGCAGTTCTCCTGGAAGGGCCTGCTGGACTTCTCCACCTGCACCGAGTGCGGCCGCTGCCAGTCGCAGTGCCCGGCCTGGAACACGGGCAAGCCCCTCTCTCCCAAGCTCCTGATCATGTCCCTGAGGGACCACGCCCACGCCAAGGCCCCGTACCTGCTGGCCGGTGGCGGCAAGACCATGGAGGGCGAGGAGAAGGCCTCCGAGGAGCAGCTCAAGGACGTCCCGGCCGCGGCTCTCGCCGAGGCCGAGCGCCCGCTGATCGGCACCGCGGAAGAGAACGGCGTCATCGACCCGGACGTCCTGTGGTCCTGCACCACCTGCGGCGCCTGCGTCGAGCAGTGCCCGGTGGACATCGAGCACATCGACCACATCGTCGACATGCGCCGCTACCAGGTGATGATCGAGTCCGCGTTCCCGTCCGAGGCGGGCACGATGCTCAAGAACCTGGAGAAGAAGGGCAACCCCTGGGGCCTGGCCAAGAAGCAGCGCCTGGAGTGGCTCAAGGAGGTCGAGTTCGAGGTCCCGGTCGTCGGCCAGGACATCGAGGACCTCACCGAGGTCGAGTACCTGTACTGGGTCGGCTGCGCGGGCGCCCTGGAGGACCGCGCCAAGAAGACCACGAAGGCCTTTGCCGAGCTGCTGCACATCGCGGGCGTCAAGTTCGCGATCATGGGCGGCGACGAGAAGTGCACCGGTGACTCCGCCCGCCGTCTGGGCAACGAGCCCCTCTTCCAGGAGCTCGGCATGGAGAACGTCATGGCGCTGAACATGGCGTTCGGCGAGGAGCTGGACGACGACGGCAAGGTCGTCCCGGAGTCCGCCAAGCCGAAGTCGGCGAAGAAGATCGTCGCCACCTGCCCGCACTGCCTGAACACCATCGGCAACGAGTACCCGCAGCTCGGCGGCGACTACGAGGTCATCCACCACACCCAGCTGCTGCAGCACCTGGTCGACGAGGGCAAGCTGGTCCCGGTCACCCCGGTCGAGGGCATCATCACCTACCACGACCCCTGCTACCTGGGCCGCCACAACAAGATCTACACGCCGCCGCGCGAGATCATCGCCAACGTCCCGGGCCTCCGCAACGAGGAGATGCACCGCCACAAGGAGCGCGGCTTCTGCTGCGGCGCCGGTGGTGCGCGCATGTGGATGGAGGAGCGCATCGGCAAGCGCATCAACAACGAGCGTGTTGACGAGGCGCTGTCGCTGAACCCCGACATCGTCTCCACGGCCTGCCCGTTCTGCCTCGTCATGCTCACGGACTCCGTGAACGGCAAGAAGAACGAAGGCAAGGCCAAGGAGTCCATCCAGGTGGTGGACGTCGCCCAGCTGCTCCTCGAGTCCGTCAAGACCCCGGTCGACCCGGCCGGCGAGGAGGAGACGGAGACCGCACCGGAGCCGGAGCCGGTGAAGTAGTCCGTAGCTCTACGGCTGTATCGACGCCCCCATGTCCTCCGTGGACGTGGGGGCGTCGGCGTTTCCCGGCCGCTCTACGCGCCCTTCGGCCCCGCCTGCTGCACCACCTCGAAGGACCACAGGGTGGAGCCACTGGCCGCCGGCTTCGGCCGCTCCCCGCCCTCGCCGCCGCCCTGATGGGCGGACCTCATCGGCCCCTCCAGCCATGCCTGGAAGGACTTCTCGTCGCGCCACCGCGTGTACACGAGATAGGTGTCCGTCCCCTCGACCGGCCGCAGCAGCTCGAACCACTCGAACCCGTCGGAGCCCTCCACGGCATGGGCCCGCGACGCGAACCGCTTCTCGAGAAC
Organism: Streptomyces sp. NPDC001401; assembly: GCF_042895385.1. Lineage (NCBI taxonomy): Bacteria > Bacillati > Actinomycetota > Actinomycetes > Kitasatosporales > Streptomycetaceae > Streptomyces > Streptomyces sp. NPDC001401. The sequence continues at coordinate 32,979 of NZ_JBIAWI010000010.1, read as the reverse complement.
CTCCCGCTGCTCGGCGGGCACGGTCAGCACATTGATCTTGACTACGCTCATGGCCCCATCTTGAACCCCGCCCCGCTCCGAGCGACTGTCGCCCCACCCCGAACGTGTGCATCATTACCGAGGCGTTGTCGACGGTGCTGACGAGGTGGACGGTGCGCGTACGAAGAGGCGGGGCCGCGGCTGCGGCATCGGTGAGCGGCTGTCTCCTTCTCCTCGCCGCCTGCGGCCCCGGCGCCGACGCGGGCGCCGCCGAGCACACCCCCGTACAGATCGCGGACGCCCCGGCCAAGCTGCCGATCCCGCACGGCAAGGGCAGCAAGAGCCCCGACGACTTCAACGGCGACGGCCACCGGGACCTCGTCCTGGACGACCTGGTCAAGGCGCAGAGCCACGCCGACGACGCCGGCATCGGCATCGTCTACGGCGGCGCACACGGACTCGCCCCGGGGGCACGGCAGTTGCTCACCCCCGCCCGGTACGCGGCCCGCACCAAGGGCCAACTCCCCGCTGTCTTCGACGCGGAGGCGACCTGCGACCTGGACCAGGACGGCTTCACCGACCTGGTGGTGTCGACCGACCCGCCCTACGACGGCCAGGGACAACCCCCCGTCCCCCTCCAGCTCCTCTTCGGCTCGCCCACCGGCCTCACCCACGCCGCCCGCCTCACCGTCCCGGCCCGCGCCCGCCTCGGCAACGACTGGCCCGACCAGCCGGTGTGCGGCGACTTCGACGGCGACGGCGCCCCGGACCTGGTCCTGCACGCATCCGGCGGTCAACTCACTTATCTGCGCGGCCCGTTCAGCCGTAAAGGCACGCCGCACGCGGCCACCGCCCCCATCCCCTCCACCGGCGAGCTCCCCACCGGCCCGGCGGCCGACGTGAACCACGACGGCTACGACGACCTCGTTGTCCGTACGGCAGAGGGCAGCAGCAAGGTGTCGATCGTCCTCGGCGGCCCGGACGGCCCGACCCGCACCACGGTCGCCCTCCCGGAGGGCATCGACGTCGTCCTCGGCCGCTTCGGCCGGGGCAAGGCCCTCGACGCGGCGGTCGGCACGCTCGACGGAACGTCCCTGCGCTACGACCTCCCGACCCCCACCCGGGCCACTCTCGCCTCCCCCGGCACCATGCTCGACGCCGCCGACTTCGACGGCGACGGCCTGGTCGAACTCGTCTCCAGCGGCTCGGGGCTGAAGGTGTTCCGGGGCCGTACGACAGGTCTGTCCACGGCGGGCATGGTGACCGTCGAGCCTCCGGCGCAGGGCACGACCATGGTTCTCGCGGCCGGCGACTTCGACGGGGACGGGCGGGCCGACCTCGCGGTGCGGACGTACCGGGGCGAGACGAAGGACACCGTCGCCGTCTATCGGGGCGTGAAGAAGCGGCTGGTGGCCAAGGAGCCGACGGTGACCTTCTCCACCTCGGAGTTCCTGGCCGACTGACGCCGCAACAACCTCAGGAATTTACCGGTCTCACGTACAACCCTTACGCCCCACCGCAGGTCTCCTGATCGCCGACCGCCCGTGAACCCGAGGACAACTCCCGGCAAACACGGGTGGACGCGCACCCCATCGACTGTGGATGCCCGCCAGGCATCCCCCGCATGCCGCAGGAGAAACCCGCATGCACAAGCCTCTGCGACTCGCCCTCGCGACGGCCGCCGCCGTCGCTCTGACGGGCGGTCTGCTCACGTTCTCGGCCGTGAACGCCACGGCCGCGGACTCCACACACGTCCCGAAGGCCGACTTCAACGGCGACGGGATCGGCGACGTGGCCTTCTCCGCCTCCGGCGCCTACGTCGGCGGCCACAAGAACGCCGGCCAGCTGGTCGTCCTCTACGGCACCGCCACCGGCGTCTCCTCCGCCAAGCGCTCCACGATCAGCCAGAACACCGCAGGCAGCCCCGGCACCGCCGAGACCGGTGACGCCTTCGCCTCGGACACCGCGTACGCCGACTTCAACGGCGACGGCTACGACGACCTCGCGGTCGGCTCCCCCGGCGAGGACGTCGGCAGCGACGTCGACGGCGGCGGCCTCGCCATCCTGTGGGGCTCGGCCTCCGGCATCACCGGCAAGGGCGTCACCGTCGCCGACCCGGCCCCCACCGCGCACGACTACTGGGGCAAGAACCTCGCCGCCGGCGACTTCGACGGCGACGGCAAGGCCGATCTGGCCGTCGGCAGCTCGGCCTCCACGATCTACGTCTTCAAGGGCGGCTTCAACTCCTCCGGCACCGCCGGCGGCCGCTACACCGTCAAGCCCGCCATCCAGAGCGGCGGCGACGCGAACGGCCCGCTCAACCTCACCGCCGGAGACGTCAACGGCGACAAGCGCACCGACCTGGTCGTCGACGGCTTCGAGACCTCCACCGACTACGGCTGGAACCGCAACTACTACATCCCCGGCACCGCGAGCGGCCTGAGCGTCGCCTCCGCCCAGGTCCTCAAGCCGGGCGTGATCACCGCGATCGGCGACATCAACGGCGACGGCTACGGGGACATCGTCACCGGCGCCCAGTGGGACACCACCACCAGCGACGGCACCGCCATCCCGGACTCCGGCAAGGGCGGCAAGGTCTGGATCACCTACGGCTCCGACGGCGGCCCCCTCACCACCGACTCCACCGGCATCACCCAGGACACCGGCAACGTCCCGGGAACCGCCGAGGGCAAGGACTGGTTCGGCTACGAGCTCGACCTCGGCGACATCAACGGCGACGGCTTCCTCGACCTCGCGATCGGCGTCGCCGGCGAGAACATCGGCAGCGCCGTCAACACCGGCGCGGTCACCGTCCTCTACGGCACGTCGAGCGGCCTGAACACCACCTCCGGCGCCCAGGGCTTCGCCCAGAGCGCCCCGGGCGTGCCCGGCAACGACGAGAACGACGACATGTTCGGCGCCGACGTCAAGCTCGACGACGTCACCGGCGACGGCAAGGCCGACCTGGTCGTGGGCTCGTACGAGAACGACGGCAACGGCGCGGTCACCTACCTGCCCTCCGACGGCAGCGTGATCACCACGACCGGCTCCCGCGCGATCTCGCCGAGCACCTCGGGCGTCTCGACGACGGGAACGCCGTCCTTCGGCGCCAACTTCGCCGACTGACCCACCCTGTACGGGAGCCGGGCCCTCACCCTCGGGCCCGGCTCCTCCTTCTCCCTAGGGGTCCCCTTACCGTCCCCTTAAGGGATGTCACAGCTCGGCAGCAAAGCCGGGCCCGAACCGCCGGGCCCGGCACCTCACTCTCCGGGAACAGGTACGTTCGAAGGCGTGGCTGGATTCAGGATCGGACGCGGCGCCCGGAACAGCGGCGCTCCGCAAACGCGACCGCAACAACCCCCGTACGGACAGCAGGGCCCGTCGTACGGCCAACCCCCGGCGCCGCAGCCCCACCCCGGGCAGCAGCGCTACGGGAACGGCGGCGGCCAGTGGCCGCAGGGCAACGGCGGTGGGTACGGCGAGCCGGAGTACTTCGGCGACGGCGGCGCCTACGCACCGCAGGGCAACCCGGACCCGTACGCGGCCAACAACCCGGGCCACACCCAGGCGTTCACGGTGGGCGAGGACCCGTACAACCAGGGCGGCACCTACCGCGCGGGCTCGACCCCGGCGGCCCCGGTGGGCCCCCGCCTCCACTGGAAGGACCTGCTGAGGGGCATCATCCTGTCCCCCACCCAGACCTTCCTCCAGATGCGCGACTACACGATGTGGGGCCCGGCCCTCATCGTGACGTTCCTCTACGGCCTCCTCGCGGTCTTCGGCTTCGACGGCGCACGCTCGGACGCGATCAACGCCACCCTGGCGAACGCGGTACCGATCGTCCTGACGACGGCCGTAGCGCTGGTCCTCTCGTCCTTCATCCTGGGCGTGGTCACCCACACCCTGGCCCGCCAGCTCGGCGGCGACGGCGCCTGGCAGCCCACGGTCGGCCTCTCCATGCTGATCATGTCCCTGACGGACGCGCCCCGCCTGGTCTTCGCCATGTTCTTCGGCGGCAACGCAACCTTCGTCCAGGCCCTGGGCTGGGCAACCTGGGTAGCGGCAGGCGCATTGCTGACAATGATGGTCAGCCGCTCCCACGACCTCCCCTGGCCAAAGGCCCTGGGCGCCTCGGCGATCCAGCTGATCGCCCTGCTGTCGATCGTGAAGCTGGGCACGTTCTAGTACGACCCCAGTACGACACAAAGGGCTCCCGGCACACCACCGGGAGCCCCTTTTTGCACCGTCCCAGTGCCACTCAGGCGTCGAGAACCTGCCCGGTCCGGTTGATCACGGGCGGTTGGACGGACCAAGGGTCATTGACCGCATGAGGAACATCACCGAAGGTGAGACACCGCAGGTCGGAGGGATGTGACCTTGTGCAGAGGAGCCCGGCACGAGGCCGGGCCTTCCTACAGTCACAACGGCGAGGTCAGCGCCAGACGGGCTCGATCAGGCTCGGATCGAACTTCCGCGGCCCCTTGCCAGCGGGGTGGATCAGTACGGCCGACAGACTGTGCAAGACCCAAAGCCGCTCCGTAAGTTGTTTGGCGGTCCGGACGGCGTTAATGGCCAGGCCCGAAGGTGTGAGGGGACTCAGCTCTGCATACTGCCGTCGATCAGCTCGCGGATGACGTCCGCGTGGCCGTTGTGTTGGGCGTATTCCCTGATCATGTGCATCATGATGCAACGCACGTCGAGATCCCCAAATCGGTGGTGCGCGCAAACATCATCCAGTGAAACCCCGGCGAAGATCTCGCGGCTGCGCTCGCAGGCGGCCAGGTAGCGCGCGACGTCCTCAGCCAGTGTCGCGCCGTCGTCCAACAGGAAGTCACCGTCCCTGCGCTTCGGCCAACCGAAGGGCGCGGGTTCCTCGCTCTGCTTGATGACACTAATAAACCAAACAAACTCGACCTTAGTGAGGTGTCGCACCAACCCGTGCAGGGTGGTGCGGGAAGGAACGACACGCCTGGCAGCCTGTTCCTCGGTCAACCCATCGAGCTTCCTCAGCAACTCGGCGCGATGGTAGTCGAGCCACCCGGCCAAGGCCTCACGTTCAGGCGCGATGGTGCGCAGGTCGACGGACTTGAGCGGCGAAGCGAAGGTCTGCGGCCCAGAGGCGTCACTCATGGGCGCATTCTCGCAGACGAGGTCAACGCCCGATCCTGATAGGGAAATCTCGCTGTACAGCAGAGAAATACGGCAGCCACAGCAACCCTCAGGAGCCGAACGACTGCCTGTATGAACTCCGTTGACCGATCTCGTAGAGCTACGGATCAGAAGGTCAAATACAGGAGGCCCCGGTGATCACCGAGGCCTCCTGCACGCAGGTCAGAGCGCTTCTTTGGACGGCGTGATCGGCTCGCCCAACTTCCGTACTGGAGGCAACACACTCCAGGCTGACTTGACTGAATGAGGGTAGTCACCGGCTCCTCATATCCGCAGGTCAGCGACGTACCGCCCTGATCGAAACTGATCAAATCTGGGCTGCCGGCTTCGGGCTGACCTTGTGGGCCGCCACCCGACGTCTGCGAGCCCAAACGCAAGCACGCGAGGCCGGCAGATGCACAGCCTCGCGTCCGTGGTGAGTGGTGCGTGAATCAGGTCAGCGCCATACCGGCTCGATCAAGTTGGGATCGAACTTGCGTCTCCCCCTCCCAGCGGGATGGATCAAGACTGCCGAGAGGCTATGCAAGATCAACGCTTGCTGGCGCTCAAGTGGAAGCAGCAGGAAGTCTTCGACTGTATCCACACTCAAAGGCGCTGCCTGCTGCCGCTTCTTGCTGAAACGCCCCCGTTCCACCTTCAACTCATCACGCCGCCGCTCCAAGTCCGGCAGGAGCTGGAGCAGGGTCGACACGGTGATCTCTTTAGCCTTAGCGGCCCGGGTCAGGGCAGCGATGTCCGCCTCGACATCAGCCAGCTGGGAGGCGTTGGGCCACGGTTCGGCTTCTTCCACTGTGGTGCTCGCGGCCCTTGCACGCTGCTCGGCAAGGACGAGGCTGATGACGAACTCATCGACGGCTTCCCCGGCGCGCCCCACCCCACCGCAGCCGCCATTCACGACGGAGCACTGATAACTGAACCTGGGGCTTGTCGAGTTCGCCTTGCGACGCCTGTTGACCTGGCCTCGAATCTTGGCGTGGCAGAGGCCACAGCGAGCGATGCCGGAAAGCAGATACTTCCGAGCGAGAGATCGACCGGGGTAGTTGCGCTTGCGCTCTGCAACCACGGCGCACACCGCTTCCCACTCTTCAACGGTGTTGATCGTCTCCCAATCGCCGATGACCGGTTGCCCGTCGTCGTCGAGGACGATCTCACCTCGGTAGGCGCGGTATCCGCACAGGCGCGGATTGGTCAACATGTGTTCGACGAGGTGGTGAGGGAGCCGAGTCGTCCCCTCACGGGCATGGCCGATCCCTCGCCGCTGCCAGTCCGTACGGATGGTCCCGATCCGTACGCCGGCAAGCACCTCTTGCTGAGCAACGCGGATGTGCTCTGCGGCAACGGGATCGACCTTGCGTCCACCCTTCAACCACCCGTAGGGAGCCGGACCACCGCTGGACTTCCCCTGTCGCGCCAGCTCAAGGTGCTTGCGCTGAATGCGGCGCGATGCGTCGTGCGAGGACTTGTTGGCGAACGCCACCATCACACGCGCCATGGTCCGGCCATCAGCCGTGCCCAAGTTCACGTCGTTCGTGACCGTGGCGAACACCAGCCGCTTTCGGCCGTCGTACAGGTCGATGAGGCGTTCAAGGTCTTTCGGCTGACGGGCGAGCCGATCAAGGTCGTAAGCGACCACCCCATCAACCAGCCCGTCCGCCAAGTCGCTCAGCATCAGCTCGAACTCGGGCCGGCGAACATTCCGCTTGTAAGCGGACACGTCGTTGTCCTCATAAGCCTTGGCCACGGCCCAGCCGCGAAGATCCGTCAAGCGTTCGCAGTCCACGCGTTGACGTGCGACCCCGAGGCCCTCGCCCTCGTCATCCCGAGAGATTCGCGTATAGATCGCGACTTTGGGCACCACAGCTATGCCCTGCCTTGCAGGACGAGGAGACGCTGCACCCACTGTTCATCCCTCGCCGGGGCCTGGCGGAGGTGCTTCGCGATCCACTCCTCTTTCGTCATCACGGCCTTTCGAGACTTCTGCTCAGTCTTGCGAGTCATCGAGGTCACCTCCGTTCCAGTCAGCGAGCGCTTCACGTGCGGTTTCGCGGTTAAGTTCGATGTCGCGGCGGATGGTGGCGGCGAGCCAGGATTCGCCGGGGGTGTGGCCGTGGCCGGCGTAGGTCCAGTGGGCGAGGGTGAGCGTGGTTACCTCCGGGTTCTCGTCGGGGTCGGGCAGGCCGAGGGCTTCGCGTTGTTGGGCGGCGCGGTAGTCGGCGCGGACCTGGCGCAGGGCGCCGAGGGTGGTGGAGTATCGGCGGGACTTGGTGGAGAAGTGGCCGCGGAAGCCGAGCATGTGTGCCCAGTCCCGCAGCTTGCGGTCCGGGTAGAGCGGGTGCAGGTCGAGGCACGCCGCGATTAGCCGGGCGGGGTGGTCGGGCACGTCGAGCAGGACCAGGGCCTCTTTGTTGCCGATCCGGCGGTCCACGGTGCCGGTGGTCTCGGCCGCCTTGGTGGCGTACTTGGCGACGTAGGAGGCAACGGCCTGTTCGGTGATGTCTTCGCCGTTACCGAAGGCGCGGATCTGCCGGACGTCGAGTTGCCTGCCCCAGCGCAGGACGCGGGCGGGCTGGTCCCCCGCCGGGGGAACGTCGACCGTGACGCGTTTGGCGGCGGCGCGGATCGCGTCGGTGAGGAGCTCGAGGGTGGCCCAGGCCGGCGGAGGATCGTCGGGCCCGCCGGGGCCGTCGAAGCGGATCACGGCATGGAAGTGGATGCCGCCGCGCTTCTGGTATTCGGCGACCTTGCCGAAGGAGACCCGGGAGTGTTCCCGGGCGTACTTCTGCGTGACACCCGCCCGCTTGGCGATCTCGCGGCGCAGGTAGATCGTGAAGTAGCGCCACAGGTCGGAGGCGTGGTTGTTCCACAGCACGGCGCCCGCGTAGTCATACGCCTCGGGGTCGAGCGGGGTGCCGAGTTCCGGCGCGTCCTCGGGGTGCCGGACACCGCAGCGGCAGGGCCGTGTGCCGGGGCGGTTGTGGACCGGGCCGAACGAGGGCGCGGTGAGGGTGGCGAAGACGCGGGGGTGGTCGCGGATGGTGTGCGGGGTGCCCTTGTCGGGGTCGCCGACGAGGCCGGCGCGGATGAGGTGGTAGGTGTCTCCGGCGTAGGTCCAGGCGCAGGCCGGGCAGCGGGAGGCGCGGCGGTTGCCGCACGCGATGCGGAGCATGCCGCCCGGCTCGGTGTCCGTGGAGTACGCGTGCAACACGGTCTTGGTCGCCGGGTCGATCGTCTTGGTGGCGCCGATGAGGCGGATCGGGTCGGAGCAGCCGCCGGTTCGCTTGATCTGGTCTTGCCAGCGGTCGAAGTCGGCCGAGCCGGCCACCCTCAGCACATCGGCGAGGGTGGCCGCATCGAGGCCCGCCATGGTGGCGGTGTCGGTCACAGGGTCACCTCCGGTTGTGGGCGGGGCCGTGGTTGGCGGTGTAGCCCTCGACCAGCGCCTTGACCTGGTCGTCGCCCTTGCCGGTGGCGCTGGCGCCGCAGTGGCAGACGGCCGATGCGGTGGCGGGGGCGGACGGGGACGGCTTGCTGACGTGCAGGCCCGGACGCTCCGGGGTCGGGGTCAGGTCAGCCACGGTCGGTCACCTCCGCCGTGTCGGTGGCCATGGCGTCGAGTGCGCCGGCGGCTTCGGTCGCTGCGGTGGCCAGGTTGCGCAGGGCCTGGGAGGTGCCGAGACGGGCGATGAACGCGATCTCGACGACGGCGCCCCCGATCCGGAGGCTGACGAAGGGGTCCTTGCCGTCGGCGAAGGGCGTGACGCGGAAGCGGGTGTCCGGCTCGATGTGGGCCGTAGTGGTGAAGTTCTCCACGGTCGTCACCTCCCGATCCGGGCGAGGTGAGCGGCGCGGGCGGTGTGGCCGGTGCCCTGGCAGGCCGGGCAGTCGACGCGGAGGGTGACGCGGGAGCCGTCGTCGTCGCGGGTGCCGGTGTCGATGGCGGCGGCGGCGAAGCCGTCGCAGTCGCGGCAGACGGACGTGTTCGGGGCGTGCTGGGGCATGATGGGGCTTCCCTTTCGGGTCCGTTGGATCTGGAAGAGGTGCAGGCGCCCGGAGCGGCGGAAGTTTGGCGACCGAGGCCGCTCCGGGGGCCGTTTAGCGGCGGCGGGAGTAGCCGTGGCCGGCGGGCGGGTAGGCGTCGGGGTCGCCGCAGTCGTCCGCCAGGCCCTGGGCGTTGGCCGTGGCGAGCAGCGAGCCGGTGACGACGTGGGTGAAGTCGTCGCTCTTGCCTGCGATCAGGTCCACGCCGATGTCGTCGAGCATCTTCTGAGTCAGCTCTCGGTCTGCCTTGACGGGGTTACGGAAGAGGCCCATGTCAGTGCTTCCTTTCCTGGTTGACGAGCGAGCGGAGAACGACGGCGGTCACGGCCACGGACATGCCGGTGATGGCGACCGCGAGGAGCATGGAGACCAGGACCGCGCCGACGACGAGGACCACGGCGGTGCCGCCACCGACGAGGACGAGCGCAGTGCCGGGGGTGATCTGGAGTGTCGGCCGGTTCGAGGTCCGGGCGACCGGAGCGGGCGCCGACGTGACGGGAGCCAGGGACTGAGAGGCCGGGGCCTGTTCGACGGTGGCCGGCGGGGCGGTGTCCTGGGGCGGGTACTTCGGGGTGAACACGGGTGATGTCCCTTCCGGTGCGGGCTACTTGACGACCGAGCCGACGACGGGGCCGAGGAAGCTTTGGGCGATGAGGTAGCCGCCGAGCAGGAGCAGGACCACGAGCCAGACCGGCGGGCGGGTGAGCTTGACGCCGAGCCATCCCACGACGATCACGGCGAGCCAAAGCGGAATGCCCATGACAAGATCTCCTTCTAGGCCTTGCAGCGGTGGGTGTTGGCGGCGAGTTCCGCACCAGCTCGGTCGGTGTAGTCGGCCGAGAAGCCGCAGCCGGGGGCGGTGCAGGCGGCGGCGTGCTTCTCGCGGCCACGGCCGTCGTTGTAGGTGGCGACCTCGACGGGGCCGATACGGCGCCGATCACGGAAGCGGCGGTAGGCAGTCACGGGCGAACTTCCTTTCTTGTCAGGCGAGTTGAAGGTGTGCGGCGATTGCTTGGGCCATCGGGGCAGGCAGTTGGAGGCGGGCCGACAGGGCGTCCGCGGGCATCGGAGTGCCGGTGGCGACGCGGTGGGCGTCGGCGATCTTCCGGGCGTGGTCCAGCAGCGCGACCGGAACGGCCGGTGCGTCGACCGGGGGTGGTTCGGGCGTAGCCGGGGTCAGCTCCGGCACCGGGGCCGGGTCGGCTTCGTCGGCGCGGTGCATCTCGACTTCCGGCGCGGCCGGTTCGTCCACAGGCTGTACGGGAGCGGTCGGTTCGGCCGGTGCGTGGACCAGCAGGGTGCCGCCGAGGAAGGCCAGTGCGGGCCAGCCGGCGACGAGGATGCACAGCCAGGCGGGCACGTCGTGCAGGTCGAGGAGCCCGGCGGTGGCGATGTTGGCGCCGAGCGAGGCACACAGCGCAATGACGAACCAGGTCCACGCGGAGCGGTCCCGGCGAGCCGTCCGTAGCCGGCGCCAGGCGGCGACCAGCAGCAGATCGACCGAGACGGGGTAGGCCCAGGCCTTCCAGCCGGACTGTCCGGCAGCGGCGGCAAGGTCGTGCAGGTGGGCGAAGGACAGGGCGCCGGCGATGACGGCCTGAATCAAGACGGCATCCGCGCGGATGGTGCGGTTCATGGGTTGCACCTCCTTCGGGCGTTGAGCCGGGGGCGGGGCGGGGATCGATCTCCGGCCGCCGGGCCCCGGCGCGGTCAGTGGCGGTCGATGCCGGGGTGGCCGTTGAGCATGTGGTCCACGCACTGCGGGCAGTCCCCGCGCTGGCCCCTGTGCACCTCGGGGTCGTGGGCGTGCCTCCAGCACTGCGGGCACTCGCCCTTGGGCGTGACCATGGACGATTCAGCGGTACGCGGCGACGTTCCGAACAGGCCCATCACGGGCTCCTCTCGTGTGTGCGGTGGATGTTCAGTCCTGGGGCTTTTCACCGGAGCCGAGGCAGGTCAGGCAGATGCCCGCCTGGCGGCCGACGGCGCGGCGCTTGCGTCCGACGTGGACGGTGCGGGAGACCTCTCCGGTGCCCTTGCAGGTTGGGCACTTCGCCGGTTCGGCGGGCGCGCTGGTCTTGGGCGCGGCCATGGCGATCAGACGTCCTCGTCCAGGCGCGGGTAGCCGTGACCCGCAGGCGGGTACTGGCCGTCGCCGAGGGCGCAGCACTCGGCCTCCAGGGCGCCGGCCACGACCCTGGTGAAGTCGTCCACGACCAGGCCGAAGTGGAGATCGTTTTTCAGGGTGTCGTAGAGGTAGCCGAGTCGGAAGTTGTCGTCTCGCTCCTGCGGGGTGAAGCCGAACTCATCCCGTTCGGCGCGGTGCTGATCCATACCGGGGTCTCCCTACTTGACCAGTGACGGAGCATGGGCGGACGGTGCGGAGACGGCGGGCCGGAACGGTTCGAGGAACGGCAGATCCGGCACCAAGTGGTCGAAGTCCCGGCAGACAGCGGCGACTTCCTCACGGGAGATCTCGGGGGTGCGGATCCGGCACCAGCCGCCGGCCGCATCGGTGGCCACGGCCAGGCCAGGGCGGTTCGCGGGGATCACGCACGCAGACGGCACCGCGGTCGGGGCCACGTCCTTCAGCCCCATCTCGGCGGTTTCCTTGTCGTTGACCCGGTGCACCACCCGTCCGGTCAGCTGAGCACGGAGCATGGTGGCGCCCTTGCCCAGGTCGGAGCCGAAGCGCTGCCCACAGATCTCCAGGTAGATGCCGACCGCACGAGCCATCTGCGCCAGCCGGATCAACGCGGTGACGATCCTGGTGCGGCGGTCCTCGTCCTCCTTGCGGGAGATCAGGAACAGTTCGGCGATCTCGTCGACCAGCACCACGATCGGCGCCGGCCGCAGATCCTCCGGCAGTTCCCAGATGTCCGAGACACCATGGAGTTGCAGCAGGTCGAAGCGGTCTTCCATTTCCGAGACCAGGACGTCGGCCAGCGAGGCGGCATCGTCCGGGTTGGTCGCCAGGGCCGACAGGCGCGGCGCGTACGCGGACTGTTCCACCCCGCGCTTGCAGTCCATCCCGACCAGGGCCACCGGCAGTTGCGCCAGCCCCTTGATCAGGTTGCGCTGGAAGGTGGACTTGCCGGAGTTGTTCGCGCCCAGCGTCAGGGCCATGGGGACCTGGCGGTAGTCCCGCTCGAACGCGGTCCCGTCATCGCGCAGCGCGACCGGCACCACCAGGTCGTGCGGCTGTGCCTTGCGCGGCATCCGCACCCGGCGCAGCACGTCGTAACCGGTCATCCGCAGTTCCACGAACCCCGGCTTGGTCACCTTCACGCGCACGGCGTGCACACCCCAGGCGTGCCGCAGCCGCTCCGTGGAGGCGATCACGTCCGCCGGTTCCAGGCCGGCCGGAAGCCGCAGCGTGACCCGCAGTCCGGTCATGGTGCCCCGCATCCGGCGGATCTTCGGCGCGACCGGCTGCACCTCGCGGCGGGCGACGTTGCGGGTCATGAACGCCCGCAGGCCGGACGGCTGCACCGTCAGCCCGCACACGTCCATCGTCGAGCGGTAGGAGAAGCTGAACCGGGCCCACGTGCTCGGCAGACCGACCAGCGACCAGTACGCGCGCGGAGCACGGTACTTCGCGTAGCCGACACCGCCGGCGCCCGCTATGGCTCCCGTGGCCTCAAGCCACGTCGTCAGGTCGGCCATGATCAGGCCGCCGGGGTGATCGCGACGGCGCGGAACGAGATGCCGTGGCGCTTCTGGCCGTTGAACTCGTTCTCCCAGTCACGCGCCTTCAGGCCGATGACCTTGACCGGGATGCCCGGCACGAGCCCCTCAGGGAGACCGGTCTCCGGCACGGTCACCTGGTAGAGGTTCCCCTCCCCCTCGTCCGAGACAAGCAGCCCCACGGTCGACAGGCTCGCGTTGGTCTCACGATCCACGGCCCGCTCACCGGTCTTCTTGTTGACCATCTTCGGTTCCGGCGCGGTCGCCACGAACACCACAGCAGTCGAAGTGTCGATCTTGAACGACGGCATAAGCACATCCCTCAGCTCTCGGAGGCCACCTGGTCGCGACCTCTCTAGACATCTCCAGTAGGCCACACGTCTCTAGAGACGTCAAGAGAATCTGTCTAGAGATGTTGAGGGGCCGAGATTGGGGCTACACGACAGGGCGGGCGCCGTACCTATGGCCTAGGCTGTCTAGAGAAGAGGGGAGGGCTCCCGAATGACCACCACCGACGACGACCGTCGGCCGAAGTACCAGCGGATCGCGGACTCTCTGCGCGAGGCGATCCAGTCGGGCGAATACGGTCCCGGTGATCGGCTTCCGGGAGAGAACGACCTGATGGCCGCCCATGGCGTGGCCCGCATGACAGCGCGTCAGGCTCTGAGCGTCCTCAAGGACGAGGGCATTGCCGAGTCCCGCAAGGGCGCCGGCGTGTTCGTGCGATCCTTTCGCCCTCTGAGGCGCCGAGGCATCCAGCGGCTCTCACAGGAGCAGTGGGGTAGCGGCCAGTCCATCTGGGCTGCTGACACCGAGAACCGAACGCTTGAGGTAGATCAGGTGGCGGTGTCGGAAGAGGTGGCACCGGACGGCATTGATCGCGTGCTGGACCTGGCCGACGAGGAAACCGTGTGCGTGCGACGGAGGCGGTATGTCCTGGATGGGAAGCCCGTCCTCCTCGCCACGAGTTACCTCCCCACCTCGATGGTTGCAGGCTCAGCCATCACGGAGGCAGATCCGGGGGCCGGCGGGATCTATGCCCGTCTTGCCGAACTCGGGTACAAGCCAGTGCACTTCCGCGAAGAGATCCGCTCACGCATGCCCACGAAGGAAGAGGCGGCACAGTTGGGCATCTCCGCAGGTACGCCCGTGATCCTCATTTGCCGGACCGCGTTCGCAGACGAAGGGCGCCCCGTCGAGATCAACGAAATGACGCTCGATGCCGCCTCCTACATCCTTGAGTACGACTTCGACGCGTAGTCCAACGCAAGCTGTTACAGGTTTCTCTACCTCATCAAGCCCCGGCTGCGCTCCGCTCCGCCGGGCGCGCTCCCGGCTCCGCTGCGGGCGCCGCTCCTGCCTTCGGCCCGCTCCGCCCGCGCTGCGCCGACGCGCGCCCACTGGTGGGTAGGGCCGGTGGCCATGAGTCGATCACCGCATAGCGCGGCCACGGTCAGAACAGTGCCTCCGGCGGGGGATCGGCCGGCACCGGGATGGAGGGGCGCCGTCGCCGACTGCGGTCCGTCGTGGCGGAGGCTGGGGGCCTCCCATCCCGCACACCATCGACCCAGGCAGAGCCGAGCAGACGCGGCCCCTGGCGTCCAGGTCGTTCGTACAGTGGCGCGCTCCACCTGGACGCCAGGAACCACGTCCGCTCCACGGTGTGTGGGTCGACGGCGTACGGGATGGGAGCTGGGGAGAGTGGTGGGCGGAGGAAGAGTCCGACTGTGCCCCGCCTGGCAAGCCGCGGCATCCTCGCAGAACCCGGGTGCGGCTAGTTCACCCAGCCCCGCACCGTCTCACGACCCGAAGATCACTTGCAGAACGATGCCGACGAGTGCCAGCCCGGGGAGCGCGGCGATTGCCAGACACAACCAGGATGCCGCCTTCGTAAGCCGCGTTCCGTGCTCCCGCAAGACCGCGAAAGCTGTCAACGCGACGCCGACCACGACAGCGGAATAGAAAAGCGCGGCCATGGCTCACCTCCCCAGTCCGCGAGACTCTAGCGCCGGGCAGCGCTCAGCAAACACGCAGGTCTGCGTTATGCCCGGTCAGGCCGAATCTGCAGACGCGATCTTCCAAACTGGTGCTCCAAGACCCGGGCAGCGCGCTTGACTGAGTCTTTGAGACTCCGCCGACCTCACGCGATCGTAGCGGCGAGGCCACACTCTGTAACACTGATACCCCGGACCTCGCTGTACTGAGCAGAAGCGGGAAACGGAAAAGGTGCAAAGTGGCAGATATACTCTTTGTAGTGCTCTTATTACTGTTCCTCATTGCACTCGACAGGAAAAATGAGGGCAAATCGCGCTTTTTTTACATTTGCCTCACCTTCCTGACGCTCTATCTGGGGTTTGTCGTCCTCAATACGATCGTTGACTAGGGCCTACGATCTTTGCTGTATAGAGAAACCTCCAGGGTCGTCGCTGGGCCGTCCGAGGAAGACCGGTGGTGACAGACGATGGCAACTGGCCACACGTCAGCTACCTGCCCCCTGAAGCACGGTTCACGTGCCGTGGACCATCTATGGACACGCCCCGCCAACGCAAGAGCCCATGGAGCCCTGACCGGCTACTTTCCCTGAGACCGAAGGGGCCTCCGGAGCCGTTTCTCCAGGGGCGTAGATCGGCGATGTCAGCCGCAAGCGCCGCCAGCGAGCCGTGCCACTCCCGTGCCAGAACAGACGGGGACTCACGGGGAACCGAGGTTCGCAGGGGTGAGTTCCATCAGGCGGGACCAAGGTAGGGAATCCCCCGGTCAGGTCGGAGATCGCCCAACCTCGCTCCTAAGACCGTGTCCTATGTGGTGAGGCGGACGAGTCGCTTGTAGCAGCAGAGAGCGGCTGCGAGTCCGAGGAAGGCCAGGTAGTTGCGGGGATCGCGTTCATAGCGAGGGCTCAGGCGCCGGTAGCCAGAGAGCCAGGACATCGTCCGCTCGATGACCCAGCGGCGGCGCCCTAATCGTTCGCTGGATTCGACGCCTTTGCGGGCGATGCGTACTCCGATGCGCTTCCATCGGAGCCATCTGCGCAGGTCGGCGCGGTCGTAGGCTTTGTCCGCGTGGAGGCGCTGGGGCTTGAAGTGGCGGCCGCGGCGGGGGTCGTGTCTCGTTTGGTGACCCTCGATCATGGGCTTCAGCCCTTCACTGTCGTGGGTGTTGCCGGCCGAGAGGCCGACGACCAGGGGCAGTCCGTTCGCGTCCGACAGGACGTGCATCTTGGAACCCGGCTTGCCCCGGTCCACCGGGCTCGGACCTGTGAGTTCGCCCCCTTTTTAGCCCGCACGTGAGCGGAGTCGAGGACCACGCGCGAGACATCGATGAGGCCAGCGTCATCGAGCCGGTGCAGCACCGCCTCATGCAGCCGGCCCCACACCCCGGCCCGCGACCAGATCAGGAACCGACGGTGCGCGGTCGACTTCGATATCCCGAAACACGGCGGCAGAGCCCGCCAGGCACAACCGCTGACCAGCACATAGACGATCGCCGCGAACAGCGTCTCATCAGGCGTGTCCTGCGTTCCACCGCCCTGTGGCCGCACCTTCGACGGTGGGATCAGCGGCTTCGCGATCTCCCACAGCCCGTCCGGAACAATCCAACTCCACGTACCCCGCCCCATGTACGACTCAACGTCCGCCTCACCACATAGGACACGGTCTAAAAATGCGCTTCCCCGCGGCCCAAGGGGACCCGACGAAGCCCCCCGTTGATCCGTGACGCTCCTGCCAGCCTCGAAACCGTCAGGAGATAAGGAGTGGCAGAGGACTTCGAGTCATCTGCATAGCGCCGGCTGCTACGGATGCTGTTCCAGGGCGCCATCTGGATCGTCCAGGGCGGATCGTGCCAGATCACGGAAGTGGCTCAAGCTCGGCCAATGGGCAGGTCTGAACGGGGGCGGGTCGCCTTGCCTGGCTGGCTCCAGCCCTCGCACCACGAGAGTGCTACGCAGGATGGCCCCGTAACCCCGTGTTACTGATCTGGCTTCCGCAGCGACGATGCCAGGTCCCGCCAGCGCCACAGCGTCCTCAGCCTTCGCGAGCGCTGACATGAGTCGGCGCGCCTCAGCGGCTCGCTCCGGCAGGTCTGCCGGTGCCGAGTCCCCCATCGAGTTGAGGGCGGACACCACTGGCGCAAGTTCCGCTGTTGCGTTTACGAACTGGGCGTAGGCATCGGCGCGAGTTTGCCGCCGCCACTGCTCGTGCTGTGAGCGGCGCTGGGAGTTCCCCGTGTTCTTGGCCGCACGTACGGCCCCGAAGGCGCCCAGCCCTGCCCCAACTACAGCCGCAGCAGCGGCAATTGATGCTGTTCCCCCTAGATCCATTCGCGCATTATGCCAAGCCGTCCGGGCATGCTGCGAACCGGATCAGCGGTGGACTTCGCCGAGTCCGCTACGCGAAGGCTCACCGATTCAGAGCGCTTCCTTCGAGGGCGTCAGCGGCTCGCCCGACTTACGTACTACAGGCAAAACACTCCACGGAAAGTTGATCCAGTCATCCGTCCGCTTCCACACGTACTCGCACTTCACCAGCGACTGCGACTTCTCGTAGATCACCGCGGAACGCACCTCGGCCACATGGTCGAGGCAGAAGTCGTGCACGAGTTTCAGCGTCTTCCCGGTGTCGGCGACGTCATCCGCGATCAGCACCTTCTTGTCGGTGAAATCGATCGCATTCGGGACAGGAGCCAACATCACGGGCATTTCAAGCGTCTGTCCCACTCCTGTATAGAACTCCACATTCACCAGGTGGATGTTCTTGCAGTCGAGGGCGTAGGCAAGCCCACCCGCGACGAACACGCCGCCGCGCGCGATGCTGAGCACGACGTCCGGCTCGTACCCGTCGTCGGCGATGGCCTGCGCGAGCTCGCGCACGGCGCCCCCGAACGCCTCGTACGTCAGGTTCTCCCGCACACCGCTCACGCCGCTCACTCCACTCACACCTGGGTCCGATGGAAGTTGAGGTAGGACCGGGAGGCGGTGGGCCCGCGCTGCCCCTGGTACCGGGAGCCGTAGCGCTCGCTCCCGTACGGGTGCTCGGCCGGCGAGCTCAGCCGGAACATGCACAGCTGCCCGATCTTCATGCCGGGCCACAGCTTGATGGGCAGGGTGGCGAGGTTGGAGAGCTCGAGCGTCACATGCCCGGAGAAGCCGGGGTCGATGAACCCGGCAGTGGAGTGGGTGACGAGCCCGAGCCGGCCGAGGGAGCTCTTGCCCTCGAGCCGCGAGGCGAGATCGTCGGGGAGCGTGATGACCTCGTACGTACTGGCGAGGACGAACTCCCCGGGATGCAGGATGAACGGCTCGTCGCCCTCCGGCTCCACGAGCCGGGTGAGATCCACCTGCTCGACGGAGGGATCGATGTGCGGGTACCGGTGGTTCTCGAACACCCGGAAATACCGGTCCAACCGCACGTCGACACTCGACGGCTGCACCATGGATTCGTCGTAGGGATCGATCACCACCCGCCCGGCGTCGATCTCGGCCCGGATGTCCTTGTCAGAGAGAAGCACGCCCCGAGGATACGCAAGGCGCGCGGACCGACCACAATCGCGCCGACCCACGCGCCCGCTCCTGCTGTTCTCTGCCTGTGTTCCTGATGCTTCTAATGCTTCTCAAGGCTGACCGGCACCACACTGCGGAGCCGGGCACACCGTGGACACCGGACGAGCCGGCCGGGGCCGAGCCGCTCGGCCTGCTGCATCGGGAACGAAGCGGTGCTGAACACGTGCCCATCGGCACAACGGACGACGGTGCGCTCCATCAAGTCCTAGAGTCCCTTCCCCAAGAGCCGCGTCTGGCTACTGCTCGCCTGACGACAAATGCCACATTACGGGATCAACGGAACGGCTCTCCAGGCGGCACTCCAACCTCGCCCAGACCCTCTCCCACCCCTCCACCGTACGCCCCAACTCCGGCCCCACGCAGCCTCATCACCGCCCGAAACGCACGCCGGCCCCACGGCTTCAGCGCCGGGGGCCGGGGATGAGGTAAGGTGACGATGCGTTCGGACACCGGCTCGGGTCGGCGTCTTACGCGGGTGTAGTTTAATGGTAGAACATCAGCTTCCCAAGCTGAGAGCGCGAGTTCGATTCTCGTCACCCGCTCCATAATGAAACCCCAGGTCGGCGACCTGGGGTTTGTTTGTTGTCTAGTCCAATTCGGGGGTGGCGTGCCTGCAGGAGGTCGCGCATGGCCGGGTTCGAGATCAACAAGCGGGCCATCGAGAACGTGCAGCGAGAGATCGCGAAGGAATTCGAGCGCGCGGCCCGCAAGCATCCCATCCGCGTTCCGGTCCAGGTGGATGCTCCAGCGCTCCCGTCTACTTCACCTAACTGACTCCCAGGTCTTCCTCACTTGGCGGGCGACTCTCTGTCTGTGGACGAGATCCTCGGCGCGCTGGAGCACCTGACCCGGCGGGGGCTTGTCCGCCGGGTGGGCATGAACTCCGGTCGGCGGCGGGAGAGATGGGCGTGATTGGTCCGCTTGTCTCGCTCGTGGAGGCGGCTGGTGCTGTCGGTGCTTGGTTTGCTGGAGGCTCGGGAGAAGAGCGTCCGGGAGGAGGTCGCACGGTTGCGGGAGGAGGCCGAGCGGGTGCAGGCCGCGCTCGGTGATGCGGAATGCGCGCTTCAGCGGCTGGTGGATGCCCGGGCGACGGTGGCCGAGGTGCTGGCCGAGCCGCCTTCTGTAGTCCCGGAGCCGTTGCAGAGCGCGGTGGCGAGGTCGCCGGTCCCGCGGCGGGACGGGACCTCCCGGTACTCAGGTGACCCGCATCGCCGAACTACCAGGAGGTCCCGTCTTCATGCGTCGGCCCCGGTGCGATCGCCCGATCAGGAACCCGCGTTCGAAGCGGCAGCCCCGTAAGCGGATGACTTCTCAGATGGCGGTAGAGAGTGCTACGTGGCGCCATTGGTCGAGTTCACGCCGTACCAGATCCAGCTTCGCCTCGACGCGCTCGACCGCGTCCGCGCCCAACTGCAGGCGCAGCGGCGGCTCGGCGACCTCGGTGACATCGACGATGGCCTTGGCTCCCTTCAGCGGATCGCCTGGCTGGCGGCCGTCGTTCTTGGCCAGTGCCTCGCGCACCGGCCCCGCGCCGGCGACGTAGTCGGCGATGGCGGCTGGTTCGACCTGGATGCTGGAGCTGTTGAGGAAGTCGGTGCGAAAGCCGCCCGGCTCTATGATCGTGACGCGGACGCCAAGCGGGGCCAGCTCGCCGTGCAGTGCCTCGGAGATGCCCTCGAGGGCGAATTTCGACGCGCCGTACAAACCCGCCGCCGGAACAGTGGCGAAGCCGGCCACGGACCCGATGTTCAGGACATGTCCGGATCGCTGGGCACGCAACGTCGGCAGGGTCGCCCGCAATGTGTTGAGCACGCCGAACACGTTGACGTCGAACAGATCCCGGGCAGCCTCGTCGGAAGTCTCCTCGATCGCGCCCACGAGGCCGTAACCGGCGTTGTTGGCCACGATGTCGATCCGGCCGAACTCCGCCAGGCCGGCCTTCACCGCAGCCGTCAACTGCTCCGGTTTGGTCACGTCCGCGTTCACCGCCAGCAATCCGTCCGGCTTTTCCGGGTACGCCTGGAGCACCGCCGACACGTCCCTCGCCGTAGCGATCACGCTGTGCCCTCGGTCCAGCGCCTCCCGGGTGATCTCCGCGCCGAGCCCACGCGATGCACCGGTGACAAACCAAACGCTCATGTTTCCCCCATATTCAGATCGCCCGATTGGCCAACATCTCGACGCTAGAACCTAGAGTCGGGTCTAGATCAATATCTGTGTGACGGGAGTCGCAAATGGACCTGAGCATCGGTGAGGTGGCGGAGCGCAGTGGGCTGAGCGTTCACGCGCTGCGGTTCTACGAGCGGGAGGGCCTGTTCGCCAACCCCGTGCGCCGCCTGCCCAACGGCCGTCGGATCTATCGCGAGGAAGATTTGGAGTGGCTGGCGATCTGCACCAAGCTGCGCTCTTCCGGCATGTCACTGGTGATGATCCGGCAATACATCGAGCTGGTCCGCCAGGGCCCGGGCAACGAACATGAGCGGCTGGAGTTGCTACGCCGGCACGAAATCCACGTGGAGGCGCAGATCCGGGAGTTGCAAGAGACCTTGGACGTGATGCGGCACAAGGTGCGGATCTACGAGGATCATGTCGTCCGCGGTGAGGCCGACCGGCTATGGAATCCGTCCCACCCGGATGCCGCCCAGGCCGGCACTCACCATGAATGCCAGCCGCCAGAGGGCGAGTGATCGTCCGCGCACGGTCTGCGTGGAGTCGGCCCGCAACGTCTACCGCTCCTTCACCCGCAGCACCCAGTCCGCCAGCCTCCGGCTCCACGCCGCCAGGAACCCACGTTCGAACCGACAGAGCAGGCTCGGCAGCACGCGACACGCTTCGCCCGGCCGCGTCTGCCCGACCTCGAAACCCTCGGGATCTACCCCGCCGCGAAGGCGTCCTCGACCTGATCGAGCCGGTCCGTCCACCAGTGCAGCAACACCTCGTCCGCGGTGAACAACTCATCGCAGGAGAAGTCGCCGCGGTCGTAGTGGAACTCCAGCTGCCAGAAGTCCGTCATCCGCTTCCACCACAGCCTGCGAACACCATCCGCGAGCGCGCTGTCTTCCAGCGGCATCACGGACCGGTACCCACCGACGAACGCCGAGACACGGGCGAGGTCGAACACCCCGTCCACCCCGAACTGCACCTGCGCCGTCCGAGCGACCTCTTCCGCATACGGCCGCACGCCGACCCGGTCCCAATCCAGGACGGCGGCAAGCTCCTCGCCATCCCACAGCAGATTCCGGTACTGCATGTCACCGTGCGTCCACCCGTGCGCGCCTTCAGGGGCCACCTGCTGCGGGCGGCCGTCGGCTTGCTTGCTGATCAGCTCCCGACGACGGTCGAGAGCTGCGGCGGCCGCCTCGTCGAAGAGGCTGCCGGTCCCCTTGTCGGCCACTGCCGCGGTAAGTCGGTGCGACTTCTCAACCGCCTGCTCCGGCGACGTGACCTCCGCCGTAACCGCATCGGGCACGACGGGCAACAAGCCCATGCCGTCGCCGGCGAGCGCAGCGAGCACGCCGAGGTTGCGGCTCAGCCGGTCAAACGACACATCGGTGACCCGGCGCTCCCGCACCTCTTCCAGCCCGAAGGCGCTGGCCAGCTCGGCGAGGATGCTGCCGGGGATTAAGGGATGACGGGATGTCAGTTCTCGTTGCCAGGCAGGGTTTGAGTGCGACCGAGACGCGTCGTGGGGCAAGCCGAGGCTGGTCGAGGACGGGTCCGGGAAACGGCCCAGGCGTTACTGCGCGGGCGGCTTGCTTGGCGGCTCCCAGCCGTGGGTGAGGATGTCGAAGAGTGCCTCGACGGCGGCCCGGCGGTCCTGCCGGCCGCGAGCGAGCACCGGGATCTCGAGTACGAATCGGGCAAGAGCCACACATGCGATGTTGTCGTGGTCCACTCCGAACTCGTCGGCGATGGCTGCGCTGAGGCTGTCGGTATAGCGGGTCCACATGCGTTCGGCGTAGGCGCGCAGTACCGGCGTGGAGTTCACCAGGTTGGTGAACGCGGCCGCCTGAGGATGCGCCTCGATCGACGGCCAGGTGTCCAGGACGTGCTGTCGAAGGGCATCGAGGATGCTCTGGTCGGAGGGTCGCTGCCGCACCGCGGCGACCAACTGTGACTCTCGGTCTTCGTCCTGGTCGAATACCAGCGCTTCCTTGCCGCTGAAGTGCTTGAACACGGTGGCGGTCGACACGTCGGCGGCGTCGGCGATGTCGCGGATGCTCACCTGGTCGTAGCCGCGCTCCAGGAAGAGTTGCAGTGCGGCGTCGGCGATCGCCTGCCGGGTGGCCGCCTTCTTGCGGTCGCGGCGGCTGGCAGAGGGCATGGTCATGGCTGGAGCGTACCCGATAGTCGAATCAGTCACTAAGTAGAGTCGTTGCACTTTTCTACTCGCTCTGATTTTATAGGCGTGGCGGGCACCTGAGCGGCACATCCGGTGCCGAGGTCGACAACGCCCCGTCTGCTCGCCCCTCTTCGCCGACTGAAAGGGACAACCATGAACTCCCCAGACCCCGCCCGGGCCCGCATCAGCATCATCGGTGCCGGCCCCGGTGGACTGACCTGCGCCCGCATCCTTCAGCAGCGCGGCATAGCGGTCACCGTCTACGACCGCGACCGGGGCCCCGACGCGCGCAACCAGGGCGGCACCCTCGACCTGCACGCCGACAACGGCCAGATCGCCCTGCGCGAAGCCGGTCTGCTCGACGAGTTCTTCAAGCTCGCCCGCCCCGAAGGGCAGGAAATGCGCCGGATGGACCCGAGCGGCACGATCACGTCCCATGAAGTCCCGGCGGCCGACGAACTCTTCAAGCCGGAAATCGACCGTGGCCAGCTGCGTGACCTGCTGCTCGACTCCCTGCAGCCGGGAACCGTGCACTGGGGCCGCGCCCTCGACACGATCAGTGGACCCGACGACGGGCCGCGGCAGTTGCACTTCACCGACGGCACGACCATCCAGACCGATCTGGTCATCGGCGCCGACGGGGCCTCCTCCCGGGTACGCCCGGCCGTGTCCCCCGCCGTCCCCCAGTACACCGGGGTGAGCTTCCTGGAAGCATGGTTCTCAGACGTCGACAACCGGCACCCGGACATCGCCGAGCTGGTCGGCCAGGGCAGCGCCCACGCAGCCGACGGTGAACGCGGCCTGTTCGCCCAGCGCAACAGCGGAAACCACATCCGCGTCTACATCATCCAACGAGTCCCGGTCGACTGGATCGGCACGAGCGGCCTGACAACCGAGGACACCGACGGCATCCGCGCCCTGCTCCTGGGCGAGTACGCCCACTGGTCGCCCCGCATGCGCCGGATGATCACCGAGAACGACGGCCCCTACGTCGACCGCCCGATCTTCGCCCTCCCGGTCCCGCACACGTGGGAACACAACCCGACGGTGACCCTGCTCGGAGATGCCGCCCACCTCATGCCCCCGCTCGGCGTCGGCGTCAACCTAGCCATGCTCGACGCCGGCGAAATCGCCCTCGCTCTCGCGAACGCCGCCACCGTCGCCGACGCGATCCGCATCTACGAGAAGACCATGCTCCCCCGCTCCATCGAGACGGCCAAGGCCCTCGAAGGCGGCGCCGAACACCTGCTGTCCGCCGACATACCCGACCTCGGCAGCAACAACGACGCCCAGCGCTAAGAACTGACTGAGGTCTTCAGCCGCCGTCGGCACATGATGGTCGCAGCCGAGGGTGATGAAGGCTTGGTGGATGCCGTTGCGGATCTACCAGCGGATGCGCAGGCGCCGGAACCAGTGCAGCGGTGCGATGGCGCCCTCTGCGACCCAGCGGTGGACTCCGAGGCCGGAGCAGTGTTCGGCGCCGCGTCGGGCGATGACCGGAGTGATCTCGAGCCGGCGCACCTTGTCACGGTCGGCGTCGTGGTCATAGCCACGGTCGGCGTAGACCCGGCGGGGCCGACGCAGGAGCCGGCCGCTCCTGCCGCGGATCGGCAGAACGGCCTGGATCAGCGGGATCACCTGCATGACCTCCAGCAGCTCCGTCTTCTCCCGTCGGCCATCCCGCTGCAACTAGCGATAGTCGGCCAGGGCTAGTAGCACACACGGAAGGCAGCCGAGCGGCGGGCGTATTGGGCGGCCGTCACGGGCAGAACAATCCCGAGCAGCATGCGGCAGAGGCGGCCCGCCGAGCACGGCGGTGCACGAGCCTACCGAGTGCGAGAGACCAGCAACCACCTGTAGACGTAGGCGTCCGCGCCATCGAATCCCCCTGGACATCCTCGTCGCCCCTGCCCAGGAGGCACCATGAGCACGCCCCCGCCACCAAACGTCTTCATGCCCTTCCCGCCGGCAGGCTCCAACCCCCACGCCCCGCAGGCGGAGGCTGCCATGTGGGCCTGGCTGGAGACCTGCGGGCTCCTGCCGACCGAGGCGGCCCGGCTGCGTGTTGAACGAACCCGCCCGGCACTGATGTACGCACAGTGGTGTCCGACGGCCGATCCGGACGTGCTGGCGTTACTGACGCAGTATCTGGCCTGGGCATTCATCGTGGACGACGAGTTCGACATCCGGATCCCCGACCCCGATCGCTGCATCGCAACCGTTACCGCTCTGGACACGGTGTTCGATCCGCACTTCCGGGCGGCGGGGAACGGCCCCCTCGTCGACGCGTTCGCGGACCTGTGGAGGCGATTGTCCCTGGGGCGTTCCGAAGGATGGAGGAAGGCGTTCCGGTCCGAGGTGAGGGCGTGGCTGTGGACCTACTACCGAGAGGCCGTGGGACACCTGACAGGGCACCTGCCGGATATGGACGCCTACAGGGCACACCGCAGAGACGGAGTCGCCCTGTACATGTTCATGGACATCAGTGAGATCGCGTCGGATATCGATCTCCCCGAGAGCGTGCGGCAGTTGGCAGCCTTCCGGGACCTGAGGGATGCCGCCGAGGAGCACATGGGCCTGTACAACGACATCTGCTCGCTCGACTCGGACGAACGCGTGGGCTATCGCTACAACGCGGCGCTACTCCTCCAAGACAACCAGGACTTCACGCGTGAGCAGGCGGTCGGCGCCGTGAACAACATGCTCACCGCGTGCCTGCAACGGTTTCACACCGCGATGGAACAGCTCCCCGTCCAGCTGGAAACTGCAGGGATCAAGGGCCAGACGTATGCCGATACCTTGCGGACGGCAGAGGACTACGCCCGGTATGTGCGAGCAAACTTCGACTATCACCAGCAGACTCCCCGCTACACCAGCGTGCCGGAGGTCGCCCTGGAGGGCATGCTCGGGCTCAGCACGCCGGATGAGTAGTAGCTACGGGCCAACTATCGCTGAAGGTCACAGCGACCCCTTGTCCGCTCCCTGGATGTTGTCGGGGAACGGTGGAACCTCCTGCTGGTGCGGGAGCTGTCGCTGGGGCCGCGCCGCCCCCGCGACCTCGCGGCGGGCCTGCCGGGCATCCCCAGCAACGTCCTGGCCGCACGCCTGAAGGACCTTCAGGCCGCGGGCGTCGTCGTCCGGCGAACCCTCCCGGCACCGACCGATGTGACCGTGTACGAGTTGACCGACGCCGGCCGGGCGCTGCAGCCCGCGTTCAAGGAGCTGCTGGCCTGGGGCCGGCGTGCACCGGAACCGGCCCCGGACGACGCAGTGCAGCCCAGTTGGGCCATGCAGAGCGTCATAGGCCGACCCAGTGCGCTGGCCGAGGGGCAGACCTGCGAGCTGCGGATCGAGGACGAGGTCTTCTATCTGGGGTCCGACGGCGGCAGGGCCACCGTTCGCCGCGCGCCGGCACCGGACGGAGACGTGGTGGTCACCATGTCCCTCGACACCCTGTACAGCCTCCTGACCGGCCAGGCGACGGCGACCGACGCCCTCGGGCGCGGCACGGTCGACGGCGAGGTCGGCATCGCCCACCACGCTCTGGAGGCGTTCGCGGGGGCGGGACTCGTCGAGCAGGCAACTGCGGGCTGAGAGCCGGCCCGTACCCGAACCGGACATGCGAAGATCCGGGCCCTCGTCGAGCAGGCCGTCGCCGTCCTCAAGTCCTGGCAGCTCCTGCGCAAGCTCCCATGTTCAACCACTCGCATCACGCGCATCGTCCAGGCCGTCCTCTGCCTACATCTGGCCGGCTCAGACTGAGAATCAGACTCATCACGACGGGAATCGTCGCCTCCGTATGGCTGTCCAGCACGTAAAAGGTCGCGGGTGTCTGAGGCTGACCAGCCAGTAGAGTCCGTGCGGGATCCGCGTGGCACGTCGCAACGTCGAGGGGGAGGCGAGGCCGGTGGGCGCCGAGGCTGGGACGGTGGCGGCAGGGTTTCCGGAGGAGGAGTTCCCGTACGTCGGTGACAACAGCCGCAACTGCCGCATCGCCGTGGAGCGGCCGGAGGCGGGGCGGCCGGCGTTGTTGCATCTGGTGAAGCGGGGGGAGGGCGAGTTCGTGCTGTCCGGGCAGGAGCGGGGAGCCGGTGCGACCCGGGATGCGCCGCCCCACATGTACTCCACTGATGACTGCGATGCGCGACTCCTGCTGCCGGTGAACACCACCCATCTGAAGGTCGAGCCGTATGAGGGCGAGCCGTGTTCCTGGGCGATGCGGGTGCTGCCGCTGGGGGATGCGGCGGTGTTCACCGGCGAGCATGTGGGGGAGAGTTCGGACGTCCTGTATCGGTTCGACGCCGAGCCGGGACTGTTCGAGATAGAGGTCGAGAGAGCGGAAGATCACCAGAACTGGGAGGTGTCGTTCGTCTGTGACCACCAGTTGGGCGGGCCGCTTTACGTCGACTCCCTCTGCTGGGAGTGCAAGGCGATCACCGACCGAGAGGCCGAGCGGATCGGCACGCGGCTTGCGGACTACGTGGAGGCGACCGGCGAGGATGGCGGGCGCTTCTTCCTGCCGGGCAGTGGTGTGATCACCTTCGTCTCGGAGGACAACTGTCGGTGGTCGTTGCGCACTGCGCGGCTTTGAGCCCTGGCGAACCCGACGAGGGCGTTGCTGCTGGGCTCACTTGCCGGAGCCGACGTGGTAGCCGACGGGGTCGACGTAGACGTCCGGAGCGTTGCCGCTGGAGGCGGAGATGGTGAAGGCCAGATCGTTGAGATCCACGATCTCCGAGACCTTCTCGTTGGGCGGGGTGACGGAGAGCCGGGTGTAGGTCTTGCCGGAGCCGCTGGTGTCCGGGATGAAGTGCAGCAGGAAGCGTGTCTCCTCGCCGGGCCCGATGGTGACGGTGGACGCGGAGACGTCGGTACGGGCGGCGTCGGGCCCGGTGTCGCCCAGGCCATCGGGGCCTACGAGTTGGACGCCCGGGAAGCCGTGCATGCTGCACGCGCTGGAACCGGTGTTCTTCAGGTTGACGACTATCTCGTTCTTGGTCCCCGTGGCGGTGGCGCTGGGGGCGAGATGGTCGGTCTTGCACCTGGAGCCCGACGTCGAGGACTGGGCAGCGAGCTTGCTGCCCTTGCTGGAGCCGGTGGAGGTGCCGGACGAGGACGAAGCCGAATTCGAGCCCGTGCCGCCGGTGGAGGAGTCGGACGAGGAGGAACCTGAGGTCGAGCGCGTGCCGCCGGTCGAGCTGCTCGCAGCGGTGGACGCGCCGGTGTTGGCGGAAGCGCTCGATCCGTCGCTGCTGCCGCACGCGGTCAGCGAGAGGCCGGCAGCAGCGAGGATGAGGGCGAGGGCGGGCATCTTCTTGACGCGCATCGGTACTCCTGGGAAGTGGTGTTGTATCGGTCGTTCGCTCCGGCTGAGCGGGCACGGTTGGTTCATAGGAGGCCTGTTGCCGGGCGATGCGTTGCGTAGGGGTTGCGCCAAGACGCCTCTGTGACAGGGGAGTTGACGCGCCGTTACGGGAAAGCGGAGGAACTGGGACAGGCCGGGCCCGTTGCGCTGGCTGCCGGGGCTCTGAAGGTCTCGCCCTACTTCGCCAGGCCGTAGTCGAAGCTCACTCGGTCGCCGTTCACTGCGGTCACGGAGATCAGCATCGTCTTCTTCTCGCCGTTGAAGACGGCGGTGCACGCCACGGTGTCGTCCATCTTCGCGTGCAGCCCGCTCGGGCAGCTCACGGACTGCGGCCGTCCTGGTGTCCACCTGGACGGCCTGGAGGAGGCAGGGGCGCGGCTGTGGCCTGCAGCATGTGGCCTCGTCGGCAGCGGCGACGAGGACGAGCCCGACTGTGTGCCGGACTCGCCGCCCGCCTGGCCGCGAACGGTCGACATCGGATCGGCTCCCGGTGCCCGGTGAGCTCTCTCACCGAGCGGGAGCCTCCGTCATGAAACGGGCCTGGGCGGCCCGGAGAACCTCAGACCGTGGCTTTGAGGGTCACTTCGATGTTCCCCCGGGTGGCGTTGGAGTACGGGCACACCTCGTGCGTGGTCTTCACCAGCTGATCGGCGGTGGACTGCTCCAGGCCGGGCAGGTACGCCGTCAGCGTGACGGCCAGGGTGAATCCGCCGTTGTCCAGAGCGAGCAGGCTCACCGCGGACCGGACCGTCGACTCGCCCAGCTTGAGCTTCTGCTGACCCGCGATCAGTCGAAGTCCGTTGTGGAAGCACGCGGCGTACCCGGCGGCGAACAGCTGCTCGGGGTTCGTCTTGTCGCCGCCGGGGCCGCCCATCTCCTTCGGGACCGCGAGCACCTCGTCGAGTACGCCGTCGAGGGAACGGACCTCCCCGTTTCGGCCGTCACCGGTCGAGAGGGCCTCAGTGGTGTAGAGCGCAGACATGCTGTGTCCTTTTCGTTTCGTATCTGTAGGCGCCACAGTTCGTGGGCAGGCAAGGGTTCGGAAATGACGAGTAGTCAGCACGGTGGAGTGGGGGCCGCCGCAGAGATCACCCGACGTCGACGGGGCGCAGGGTGAATCCGTCGTTGGGCCGGCCCATCAGCAGGGCGGCCAGCCCACCGCTCAGGGCATACGTCGAGCCTCGGGGGCCGGCCGTGACGGCGCTGGTGACCGGGTCGGCGACGCTGTCCGTAACGGTCACGGTGGCAGCCTTCCAGTGGTCGCAGGGGCGCACCCGTTGCACTACGGCGGCCTCTCCGGTGAGCAGGCCGCTGCTGACCGCGGCGATCGAGCCGTCCGGCAGGACCCGGATGCCCGCGGTGAGAGCGGAGAGCCGGGTGGAAAGCCGTACCGCACCGGCCTGTTCGGGGTGGCGGGTCGGCACCCGCACCAGGCTGCCGTCGGCCTTGGCGACGATCAGGAAGTCCCCTGGCATCCACGCCACGGCGGTGGCGCCCACGCCGGTCAGGAAGTTCGGGATGTCCACCGTGCCGGCCAGGAGATCGTCGCTCAGCAGGACGGAGGCCCGTCCGTGGCGGTCGATCCGGAACACCGTCGGGGTCAGCTGGTCGACGGCGTATGCCGTTCCGTCCGGAGCCACCGTCACGTCGGCCAGCAGGTGTTGCTTGCCGTCGCCCGCGACCTTGTTGAGGTCGGCGTACCACTGCCGGCGCCCGCTGGTCGCGTCGTAGCTCGCGACGCCGGCGACGCTCAGTTTCGTGGAGGGCGACGAGCGGTCGGCGAGTCCGTAGTCCACATTCGTGGCCAGCACCCGGTTCCGTCTGGAGTCGACGCGGACGCCCTGAACGGACACCAGCCGCTTGTCGTCGACGAGGGTACGCACCGTACCGTCCGTGCTGACGGTGGAGATGGTGCTGTGCGCCAGCGAACCCACCACGAACTTCCGCGAGTGCGGGTCGTAGTCCACCGAGTGGGGGAAGACCCCCGGCCCCCGGGCGTCAATGGCCTGCGCCTGGTGCGGCCGGCTGTAGGCAGCGGCACTGATGTGCCGGCCGGGCGTGGCATGGGCGGCGGAGTTGGTCAGCGCCGTGCCGGCTGTCGCCAGCGCGGCAAGGACCACGGCGGCGGCGGAAAGCCTCAGTCTCATCGGTATCAGTGTCTTTCTCTCTCAACACGGCCATGGTGAAGCGCTGTTGACGCGTCACGCTCGCGACTTGAGCGGCAGTGTCGTGCGCCTACGGCTACTGAACGGTCAGACGGCCGGCTCCCCTCAGTGAGGGGGCGAGTGGTGCTTGCCGTTCGTGGATCCGAGTCTGCCTCCGCGGCCCGCGGGCAGCCTGCCTCCGTCAGGGGCAGGCTGCACTGCGACGGCACGCGGATACTCCCCCGCGTGATCAGAAAGCTGAGGCCGCAGGAGATCTCGTAACCAAGCCGTTTACGACCGCATCCGCTCTCTCAAGGTCACTTCGACTTTGAAATGGCCCGGCGGCTGACGGCGGTGCCGGAGATCCGCGGCGCACCACTTTACGAAACGATGAGCCGTTCGAACTGGAAGGTGATGCTTTCACCGTCGTAGCGAATGGGCTGCGCGGAGGCGAAGTTGTAGCTGTTGATCGGGTTGTCATTCCAGTCACGCAAAACGACGGTGAAGTTCTTGCGTCCGCCGCGATTGATCCAGTCGGTGAGGGGCTGGGTGCGGCCGGCCCCGCGTACCAGGGTCACCTGGTTGCTGCTCAGGCCCTCGACCCTCGCGAGGTACTCGGTGAGGGTGTTGTCCATGTAGAACGCGTACGAATGAGCGGTGAGATCGGCGGCGGCCCGGGGGCCGGAGGCCAGGGTGGAGACCGGCGCGGTGGCGGCAGACGCGCTGGCGCTGCCGGAGAAAAGGCCGAGGGTCAGCACAGCCATGGCGGTTGCACCAGGCAGGAGCAGGCGGCGGCTGATCGAGCGTGTCATCACGGGGTCCTCACGGTCGAGAGTGAAGCAGGTCGACTGGAGAGACCGGGCAGCAGCAGAAGGGGTTACGACGCAAGGTAACCATGGGAGGGGCAGGCTACGGGGCGCCGGGGCGTCCATACTCGGCCGCATGAACAAGAAACCGGGTCTGGGCGACTTCCTGCAGACGCGCCGGGCGCAGTTGCTGCCGGCTGACGTGGGGCTGCCGGATTTCGGAGAACGGCGGCGCGTGCCGGGGCTGCGACGGGATGAACTGGCCCAGTTGGCGGGGATCGGCCTTTCCTATTACACCCGGCTGGAGCAGGGGGTGTCGCTCAACGCTTCACCGGAGGTGCTGGACGCCCTTGCCCGGGCCCTCGGTCTGGACGAGGTGGAGCGAACTCACCTGCACGATCTGGCTCGCGCCACGCGTCGCAGCGGCAAGCGCCGCAGGCCGGCGCCCGAGCACATGGGTGAGACGACCATGCAGTTGCTCGAAGCGTTCGGTGACGCACCCGCGATCGTGCTGGGGCGCCGCAGCGACGTGCTGGCGTGGAACCGTACGGGACACTCCTTGTTCGCCGGGCATCTGGACCGGCGCATACCCGATCAGCCGGACCGGCGCCCGAACATGGCGCGGATGGTCTTCCTGGACGCCCACACCCGGGACCTGTTCGTGGACTGGCGGAAGAAGGCCAGGACGGTGGTGGGAAAGCTGCGACTTGCCGTCGGTCAGTATCCGGACGATCCGGCGCTGGCCACGCTGATCGGCGAACTGGCCATGAAGAGCACGGAATTCGCCGCCCTGTGGTCCGAAAACCGGGTCAGGAACTGGGAGATCGCGGCCTATCGCATGCGTCACCCTCTCGTCGGCCAGATGCACCTCAACCTGCAGACCCTGACAATCCCTCAGGAGCCGGGGCAGCGCGTCGTCGTGGCGACCGCCGAGGCCGGTTCGGGCTCACAGGCAGCCCTGCACCTTCTCGCCCGAGCCAGCTCCCCCGCCCCCCGGCAGGCAGGGCACAGCTCCGCGACCGCCGAATGCGCACAGGCCGAGACCAGCGCGATCTGACCACCGAGGTCCGCTTCAGCTTCGGCACCTTCGTACCCAGCGCCTACCGGGCCGGCGCCGCCAGCCGATTCGGCGGGACCTTGCCTCAATTCCGGAAGCGTTTCGAACGCGAGGCCGGTGCGCTGGACCGCGTCCAGGGGGCGCACATGGTTCGGCTGCTGGACAGCGGCTGCGACGATGATCTGGTGTGGGTCGCCACCGAGTAAGTCCCCGGGCCCACGCTCGTCGAAGTCGTCGACGCACACGGGCCGATCGACGCGACGGCCGCCCGGCGCCTGCCGGCCGGCCTGGGACGCACGGTCGAGGCCATCTGACGCTCGGGGATCGTCCACCGTGACCTCAAGCCGTCCAACGTGATCCTGGCGGCCGACGGCGCCCGCGTCATCGACTTCGGTGTCGTCCAGGCCGCCGGCGGCACCACGATCACCGCCGGCGGCCAGAACGTGGGAACCACCGCCTCTATGCCCGGAACATCCTCGTCATCACCGAGGCCGGCAGCCACGCGGACGTCGCGGCCCTCGCCTACATCGCCGCGTTCGCGCCGGACAAGGGCGAGCCGGTCAGCTCCCTGATCGCCGAGCCGCCGCCCGGGGCTCCGGTCCCGCCGATCCTGCCGCCCCAGGACGGGTTCCTGTTCCTGGACCGGGAGAGGTTCGCGGCCTCCTTCGCCGCCGACGTGCCCGAGAAGCCGGCAGCGATCACGGCCGACCGCAGGTCCCTTGGGGCCTCGACGCCCTCTTAGAGGCCCTAACAAAGGCGTCGTACGTGTCTGTAGGTGATGAGGCAGGTGGCGAGGCCGAGGAAGGCTTCGTGGATGTCGTCGCGTCGTTCCCAT
>NZ_JBIAWI010000009.1:0-434516 GCF_042895385.1 Streptomyces sp. NPDC001401 | reverse complement strand
GCCATCGCGGCCGGCGCCGACGGCGTCGAGATCCACGGAGCCAACGGCTACCTCCTGCACCAGTTCTTCGCCACCAACACGAACCAGCGCACCGACCAGTACGGGGGCTCCCTCGACAACCGCATCCGTTTCGCGGTGGAGGTCGCCACGGCCGTGGCCGACGAGATCGGCGCCGACCGCACCGGCGTCCGGATCTCTCCCGGCAACCCCTTCCAGATCAACGACCTCACGGAGAGCGATCCCCACGAGCTCTACCCGCACCTCCTGCGCGCCCTCGCTCCCCTCAACCTCGCCTACCTGCACATCGGCCACGGCGGCGACGAGGAACTCCTGCATACCCTCCGGAAGCTGTGGCCGACCACGCTGCTCCTCAACCGGGGCGGCGCCGATCTCTCCACCCGCGCCAAGGACATCGAAGACGGCCTGGCCGATGTGGTCACCGTCGGCACCATGGCACTCGCCAACCCCGACCTCGTCGAGCGCGTACGCACCGGCGCACCCCTGAACACCCCGGACCCCGCCACCTTCTACGGCGGCGGCGCGACCGGCTACACCGACTACCCCACCCTCGCCGCCTGACGAAGGACCGCGCGTCCGGGCGAAATCATCGCCCTCGCATGCCTGGAACAGGCCTACGCCGCACGGTGGTGACGACCCGAGGAGTAGCGGGCCGTCACCACCGTGCCCGTAGGCATTTCCCTCGCACCTTCGAGAGGGAGACGCACCGAAAAGAGCACGCGGTTGCTGGAACCATGGGCAAGAAGGAGGTCCGCCCGGGCTGCCAACTGCGCCTGGGCCAGGGCGGTTTGACAGCCCTTGCTGACAACGGCGCCGATGGCCCGCACCGTGCCCGTGTCATGGAAATGGACGTTGCTGATCCCGCGTGACGCGGCCAAGGAGTCCGACGCTTCGACGACTTCCACCGCCACATCGGCCTGTCGGAGGCGTCCCCAGTGACCGTTTCCGGAAGTTGATCTCGGCCGGCATCCTGAAGGCCGTCCCACTGAGCCAGCGGGCGAAGCATACGTACTCGGCCCCGAGGGTCCCGTCCGGAGAACCGGCACCCGAATGGCCTGCTGATCGTAATATTACGTACATCAGGTCATGGATTAGGCTTGACTGCGAGGCATCGGTCTTACGGAGCGAACGGAGGATGCTCGTGGTGCGCTACGCCAAGGAGCACAAGCAGGCGACGCGGCAACGGATCATCGAGACGGCGGGCCACCGATTCAAGCAGGACGGCATCGACGGCTCGGGCATCTCCACCCTCATGTCGGATGCCGGGCTCACCAACGGAGCCTTCTACGCCCACTTCGCATCCAAGGACGACCTCGTCGCCAACGTCGTGACCGACCAACTGCGCACACAGGTCGCGGGGTACGGCACTCTGCGGCCCGGCCGCCAGGGTCTCGAAGACCTGGTTCGCGAATACCTGTCGCCTGGACACCGGGACCACCCCGGCGACGGATGCCCCTCCGCCGCGCTGCTCGACGAGATCAGCCGCTGCGGGGACGAGACGCAGCAGGCTTACACCGACGGCGCACGAGACATCGTGAACGAGATCGCCGCCCGCCTGACGCCTGCAAATCCGCAGTCCGCCCGGGGCAAGGCCATCGGGCTCTTCACCATGATGGTGGGCACGTTGCAGCTCTCCCGAGCCCTCTCCGACCAGAAGTTCTCAGACGAGGTCCTGGCGCAGGGGATCGAGAACGCCCTCTCGTTCATGCACTGAGGGGAACCGTTCACGGCCTCGCAACGCCGCCGAGGGCAACGGCCGCGACGCTGGAAGCCGCCCGATGCGACGGTCACGGCCAGTGGAATCACGATCATCGCGGACGGCGGCCACCCAAGGGAAACGCCATCGCCCGCGCCACGAGGCTCGTCCCCGCGTCGACCACGCCCTCGCCCGGCTGACGGACGGGGGCGGCCGGGCGTGGGCGTCCACCAGGCCGAGCCCAGCCTCACCGGGATGCCCGGGAAGTAAGCTGCACCTTCCGGAGGGTCTGCCCGACTCGCTCATACCCGGGGGCGCCACGGCCCTGAGGCGACACCCCCCGTCTCATACGGCGACCCCACTCGACGCCTACTACCGTTCGAGGAACTCGAGAGCCGTCTGCACGAACTGTCGGTGGAACTGGAACATGCCGCCGTGACCGGCGTCGGGGTAGATCACCAACTCGCCGTTCGGCACCCGCCTCGCCAGGTCGGCCGAGTTCTGCGACGGAACCATCCTGTCGCTCTCACCGTTCCCGAACGTGCTTCGGCCTCGCCGACGATCTCGGCTCTCCAGGTGGCGGAGGAGCAGATGCTCACGCCTCGGTGACCGCGGGCCGGATCAGGACGCCGTCGGCGGACAGCTGCGGGGTCTTGGGTTGCGCCACTGCTCGCCCATACCCCTTGTCCACCTGTCCAGCAGGGCCACTACCGCGGCGTGCCCACAGCCCGGGGCCGAATCAGCGCCGACGGATGCGGAGGCCGACGAGGCGCCGGGAGCTGTCAGGGAGTACCTCGGCAGGGCGAGCGGGAAGCTGCGATCCCCACCGGACGGACGAGGCCCGCTTGGCCGCCACGGGAGCGCACAGACAGGGGAGTTGAGCCGATGGAAGGTGGACGGGCGAGCGGCCCCGCCCCTGCCCCCGGGAGGCACCGGAGCTCCAGGGACGCCGACACACCTGACGACAAGGAACAAGACGGCGACTCGACGCTCATGACACACATGGGCAGAGCAGGACAGCCGGATTCAGCATGGGCCAGCTGCGCGGGGTCTCGTCACCCGGGCACAGCGACCGCCGCTCGCTCGGCGGTGCCGTTCGACACTCGTGCGAGCGCCGCCTCACACGGCTGCGAGGCGGCGCTCGCACGCTGACACCGCCGCCGCCCGTGCATCGGTCCGGGTCGGCGGCGAGAGCGGTGCGGTCAGACGGCGAGGAAGTCGGCCACCTGCTTGGTGAAGGCCTTGGCGTACTGGAACAGGAACGCGTGGCCGACGCCGGTGTAGAGCACGAGGGTGGCGTCCGTGAGGTGCTGGACCGCGACATAGGAGTTGTGCGCGGGGATCATCACGTCGTCGAGACCGTTGGCGTAGAGGACCGGATGCTTGATGGCCTCCAGTTCCGAAACCACCTCGTCGAAGGGGGCCGCCAAGAGGCTCGCCGCCGCGGTGAGCATGCCCTGGGCCGCCGCCTCGGAGACCGTGGGGCCGCCGCCCGCAAGCCGTGTCGAGACGTGGGCGAAGTGTTCGCGCCCAGAGGCGTGGGCCGTTTCCGTCTCGGAGTAGAACAGGTACAGCATGTCCTCCAGGTCGGCATCGGGCTTGGCCATGATGCCGAGGACCTTCTCGCTGAAGGCCGGAGCGTCGGGCACCCAGCCGGCCGGGCCGCTTCCTGCCACGACGAGCTTGCGCACCAGCTCAGGGCGCCGTACGGCCACACGCTGGGCGACGATGCCACCCAAGGACCAGCCGAGCAGGTCGGCCTGGGCGAGGCCGAGCGCGTCGATGAACTCGATGGCACCCGCGGCGAACCCTTCGAGGGAGTCGCGCGGCTCGCCGTCGGTGCAACCGACGCCGACGTTGTCGAAGACGATCACGTCGTGATCCGCGGCCAGGTAGTCCAAGAACTCCGGGTCCCACCAGTCGATGGTGCCGCGGAAGCAGTTGAACAGGACCAACGGGACGCCACCCAGCGGACCCATCCGCCGGTAGGTGAACCGTGCTGAGGAACCTTCGACGGTGAGATCCTCGGCCTTGTCTGCCAGATACGTGCTCATTGATGGCCTTCTCTTGTCGGTGGGTGTGCACGACATCTCACGGGTCCGCTCGGGCAGCACCGCGAAGACGTGCGGGGGTGCCGGACGGGGTCCTCTCCGTCGGCGCCGATGCGTTGAGCCGACGCTGTCGACGGGGGTCGAAGATCCGCCCGAATCGGCCGATCACTCCGTCGGCCTGTGCGTCGCCGCTTGCATGAAGCTCGCGGAAGATCAGCCGCCGCTGTCGGCAGCACTCAATCTTCCAACTTAATATTATGTTCGTAATACTGCGCAGGGGGCGCTGCGGGCGCAGGCGGCGTTCGAGTCCAATGACCGTCACCACACTGCGGAACGAGTCCAGGCGGGCGCAGAGGCTGACCACCAATCGAGCTCCCGATGCAGCGCGGCGCCATCGACTTCAGACGGCAGCCGACGTCCCGAAATCTTTACATTACGTTCGCAATACAATACGGCGAGGGAGCCGGTGACGGGCGAGCAGCCCCACGGACAAGCGAAGGAACGTGCCGTGCGATACGGGAAAGACCACAAGCAGGCGACCAAGCAGCGGATCATCGAAGCGGCCGGCCGCCGGTTCAAGCTGGACGGCATCGACACGTCGGGCATCTCGACACTCATGAAGGACGCGGGGCTGACCAACGGCGCCTTCTACACGCACTTCACATCGAAGGACGACCTGGTGGCCACCACGGTCACCGACCAGCTAGAGGCACAGAACGCGAGCATCGTCACGCAGGCAGCACCCGGCCGCGCCGGGATCGAACAGATAGTGCGGTGGTACCTGTCCGCGTGGCACCGCGACAGCCCCGGCGACGGATGCCCCTCCGCCGCTCTGCTCGACGAGATCGGGCGCTGTGCAGACCCGACCAAGCAGGCTTACACCGACGGTGTACTGCTAGTCATCGACGGCATCGCCGCCCGCATGGACCCGGCGACCCGCTCTCGGTTCGCACCAGGACACTCAGCGCTTACGCCATGATGGCCGGCACGCTACAGCTCTCCCGAGCCCTCACCGACCGGCAACTCTCCGATGACCTCCTCAACCAGGGCATCCACAACGCCCTCGCACTGCTGGACGTCGAACGTGAGCACGCCGGGACCACGAACTGAGTCACCCGCCGCACGCACCCCAAGTCGCTCGCCAGGCGCATGTGACGCATCGCCCCGCACTGCACCAACCCCTGGCCACAGAGATCGAGCACCCCGCCGAGGCCTCAAGAGTCACAGCCGCAACGGCGGCCGGAACCCGCCGGTCAGCCTTGCATCCACCACGGGTACGCCCCCCGGGGGTGCGGCTCCAGTTGCGGTCCGCAGGCCGGCAACTTAAGATTATGATCGTACTTTAATTCCGGTCGACCCTCGCCTAAGCGACGTCGACACCCGGAGCGCCCGGGATGGCAGCACCCCCTGTCCGCCTACGGACGAGATGCGGAGACGACGATGAGGGCCTTTCACGGTAGAGCGCTACGGCGACAAGGCCGGCGTGCGTGCCGGCGAGGTGCCGGATCCGGAAGTGGGCGCGGACGACGTGCTGGTCCGGATCCAGGCCGCGAGCATCAACCCCCTCGACCGCATGATCCGGGACGGGGAGATGAAGACGATCCTGCCGTACCGCGCCCCGTTCGTCCTCGGCAACGACCTGGCCGGGGTGGTCGTCGAAGTGGGTGCGGCCGTTACCCGGTACACAGTGGGAGACGAGGTCTTCGCGCGCCCCGGCAAGGACCGGATCGGCGCGTTCGCCGAACTCATCGCGGTGCACCAGGACGACGTGGCACCCAAGCCGGCCACGCTGACCATGGAGGAGGCAGCGTCCCTCCCCCTGGTCGCCCTCACCTCGTGGCAGGCGCTGGTCGAGAGGGCACGCATCCAGCCGGGTCAGAAGGTCCTCATCCACGCGGGCTCCGGCGGCCTGGGCACCATCGCCATCCAGTTGGCGAAGCAGCTGGGCGCACACGTGGCGACCACTGCGAGCACGGCCAACGTCGACCTGGTGAAGCGTCTGGGCGCGGACGTCATCGTCGACTACAAGAAGCAGTCGTTCGAGACTGTCCTGCACGGCTATGACCTGGTCCTGGACTCGCTCGGCGGCGAGACACTCAAGAAGTCCCTGGACGTCCTCAAGCCCGGCGGGAAGGTCATCAGCGTCTCAGGCCCTCCCGACGCCGCTTTCGCCCGGGAGCTGGGAGCGAATCCGATCATCCGGCTGGTGATGTCCGCACTGAGTTACCGGACGCGACGACGCGCCCGGCAGCGCAACATGACGTACTCGTTCCTCTTCATGAAGGCCAGCGGGGACCAGCTGCGCGAGCTCACCCCTCTCATCGAGGCCGGCAGGATCCGGCCCGTCGTCGACACCGTCTTCCCGTTCGAGTCGACCCGAGAAGCCCTGGAGTACGTCGAAGCGGGGCGCGCAAAAGCAGGCAAGGTCGTCGTCAGGATGACGTGACGGAACACTCCCCCGCTCATCGATCACGGTCTTCCACGAGCGCGGACGACAGCGCCCCCCGCCACGAGAAGCGCCCTCAAACCCACTACAGAAGGTCCTGGACATGACCACACCGCGGAATCCCCCGTCCCCCTCGACGCCGGCCTACCAGAACGCGCCGACCCGTTCCGTGTCCGTTCGCGGCGAGGACTTCGCCTACCGGGAGCTCGGCCCCGCGGAGGGCGTGCCGCTGATCCTCCTGATCCACCTGGCCGGAGTCCTGGACAACTGGGACCCGCGCGTCGTCGACGGACTCGCCTCGAGCCGTCGGGTCATCACCTTCGACAACCGCGGCGTGGGTGGCTCGAGCGGCTCCACACCGGCCACCGTCGAGGCGATGGCGGACGACGCCGTGCTGTTCATCCGAGCCCTCGGATTCGACCAGGTCGATCTGCTCGGCCTGTCGATGGGCGGCTTCATCGCACAGGTCATCGCGGAAACGGAGCCGCGCCTCGTCCGCAAGGTCATCCTCGCCGGCACGGGGCCCGCCGGAGGGCCCGGCATCGACAAGGTCCCGGCACTCACCATCCAGGCCACACTCAAGGGCGCCCTGACCCGCCAGGACCCCAAGCTCTCCCTCTTCTTCACAGCAACCGCAAGCGGCAGGCAGGCCGGACGCGACTTTCTGGAACGACTGAAGGAGCGCACACAGAACCGCGACAAAGACATCTCGCTACCGTCGTTCCGTGCCCAGTTGAAGGCCATCAAACGCTGGGGCCGCCAGGCACCGTCGGACCTGTCGAAGATCCACCAACCGGTCCTCGTGGCAAACGGTGAGAACGACCGGATGGTGCCTAGCCAGAACACACTCGACCTGGCCGCACGCCTCCCCCGGAGCGAACTCGTCCCCCTCTATCCGGATGCCGGCCACGGGGGAATCTTCCAGTACCACGATGAATTTGTGGCAAGTGCGCTCGACTTCCTTGCGTCTTGACCCTGAGCGGATGCCCTTGGAGCCGGTCCCACATGCGCCCTTGCCGATGCGAGTCGACCGGGTGCCGGACGCCAGGGCATCCGCCAGTTGCCGCACCTCTCCCCAACTTCAACGTCCGCTCCCGCCGCAAGCGCTCGATCCGCGCCCAAAGGGCTTCGCCCTTCAACTCGTAACTCGAGCACGGGCTAGCACTTAACGTACGATCGTAATAATAGGGCTGAGGGCGACACCCTGCGTGCCCTCAAGGCGGCCGGCGCTAAGGTCGAGCTACAACCCGTATCCCTCCCCGTCGACATGACGACCAGTCATGACATATTTCTGAGCCTCCTCTACGGCGCGTTCACCTACGACCGGCGGACTGACAGCGGCCTCCAACGCCGCGCTCCTCGCGCGTTTGGTCCAGCATCCTCGTGGAGAAGCCATGCATGCCTTGCGAGGAACCTTCCAGTCCCACTACAGCTGGCTGCAGGCGGACGTTGCACGCCATGAACTTGCAGGACGCGGAACGGGTGAATCCCACTCATGACTTACTCCGGTCTCGGACAACACACTCATATCCGCAGAAGGGCGGACAGCTTCATTGCAGTCCGGCGACCCTCGGAACGTTCAATCTCGACACACACGGCCATCGATGCGGAACCAGGGATACAGCACCCCCACCGGGATTCCGACTGATGAAACCGGTCGGTTTCAGGATCATCGCAAACCGATCAGTTTATAATTCCAAGTCGAGGCGCCGGCCCAAATCCCAGCAGCTCCAGGAAGCCGGATGCGGCGCCACCGCTGTCATCGGGGCGCTCCGAGCCGCGAGTGGAGCGGCTCGCTCCAGGTCACACAAACGGACCAGGTCCGTCGCGCCGACACGGCCATCGGGGCCGCCCCACCCAGCAGTCGCCGTTACCGGCTCCCGGTGACCTGCCGGCCCCAGATGATGGCCTCGATCTGCCTGGGCCCGGATGACGCCGATACCGTGCTCCATCCGCTCGATCGACAGCGACTCCCCGCGGAGCTGGGAGTTCCCGGCCAGTTCTCCGGTGGCGGGCCTGTGTAACGGCAACTCACCGACGAGCATTGGCAGGGTCGAGCCGTTCTGCCGATAGGCGAGTACGGTCCGTACCCTGAGCGGCTGCGTGAGCAGTTCGAGAGGGGTGATTTGGCGGTTCCGCACCAGCAGTCAGTGGCGGGAAATGCCGGGCCAGTTCGGCCCGTGGGCCGACGGGCTACGGGAGGCGGGGACTGGAAACTGAGCGGCGGCCACCGCGCAAGCGCCTGCCCCGGCTCAGGAGGCTGTGCGCGTAGGCGCCAACTCGGCTGTTACGGCGTCGGCTACAGCGTCTTTCACCTGCGCCTCCGTGGGTGTGGGACGGCCGAGTTCGGCAGCGAGTTGAGCCAGCGAGGTCATCCGAACACCGGGCAGGGCGCAGGCCGTGAATGTGGTGTACACGTCGAGGTCCGGGTCGATATTGAGCGCGAATCCGTGGCTGGTGACGCCGCCGCTGATGCGCATGCCGATGGAGGCGATTTTGCGATGCCCGGGGGTCCACACACCGACCAGGCTCTCGGCGCCTCGGGGTGTGTCCCGGCGTATCGCCTCGAACCCGAGTGCCTCCAGCGCACGGATCAGGGCGTGTTCGATCCGTCGTATCAAGCCGCGCGGTCCCAGCTCGCGTACGTTCAGCACGAGATACCCGATCAGCTGCCCTGGCCCGTGATAGGTGGCGTGACCTCCCCGGTCGGCTTCGACCAGGCTGATCGGTGAAGCCGGTTCTGGCAGTTGGTCAGCCGGTGTCCGCGCCGTGTAGGTGATCACGGGAGGGTGGGTGAGCAGAAACAGCCGATCCCCAGTACGCCCCTGCTTCCGCTCGGCCACCCAACCGGCCATGTCGGCCTGCGCCACCTCATACCGCACCTCACCCAGATCGACCCGCTCCAACTCCCCTGACTGCATTACCTCTCCTTTGCCTTCGAGGCGATGTCGCCTCGCGCCGCGCCTGCGAAAACCCGCCCCCGACGAACAGACCACGGCCGCTGCTTTCGCCGCTGCACCAGCAGACCACCGTGCACGCGACACCACCCCGCGGACAGGTGTCGTCACCCATGACCGCGACCCACCACAGCCGCTTGCGGCCGGCTTCAGCGGGGTGTTCCGTACCCGTGGATCCCCGGGATGGCGAGTTGTCCGCCTGTCTGCCCTGCCTGGTCGATGTCGGCGTCGTCCAAGCCGAGTTGGAGCTTCAGGTCGAGCCTCCCGACCATGTCGTACAGCCACTCCGGAATGGTGTCCGGAGTGAGGTGCAGGCGGAGGACGGGTGGTGCGGGAAGGTTTTCGATGCTGGAGAGGGTGCCTGTGAGGCTTTCGACGTACATGGTGATGTCGTCACCGCGGAGCGCGGAGGTGGAACCGGGCGCTCCGTCGATGTGCTGGATCTGGGGGCCGACGGGCACCGCCATCTTCAGGTCGCGGATCGTGACCGCCGCCGCGGTGAACTTGAGTACCCGCTTGGGCCCGGCGGAGGTGTCCACGGTCACCACGCCGCCGAAGACGAGGTCGTGCAGTTCGAGGCGGCTCTCCTTCATGTTCCATGCCTCGGCGGAGAATCGGCCGGCCTCATGGTCCTCAGGGGCCTTGAGTTCACTGATGTTGCAGGTGCGGGCAGTTCCTTGGGGCGACTCCGGTCGGGGCGACGGCTCGGCGGTCCGGTGGCTGGGAGCAGGTGATACAGGTGTGGTGGGCAGCCGGGGCTCGGGCAGTGCTCCGGACTCTGGCCTCGAGGTGGCCGAGCTTGGTGAAGGGCTCGCGTGGAGTGAGGGGCTCGCGTTGGGTGACGGGCTTTGCTGCTCGGCGTCGTCGCGGAAGAGGGGACCGAGGATGTCCGCAAGGCTGGTTGTCGCGGAGGTTGCGCCGGGCGAGGGGGCGGGAGTGGCGGTCGGTGCTGGGGTCGGGCCCGCTCCCTCCTCGTCCGCGTGCGACGGCGGCTTGACGGGCTCCCCGCTCGGGTGGGCGCCGGCCGTGCGGGGATCAGCGGACGGGGTGGGGTTTGCGGGAGCGTTCGTCGCTGAAGTTGAGGTGTCGTCGGGACGGGCGCAGCCGACACCGCTGGTTCCCGGCGCGCCTGACCCCTCTTCGGAAACGGAGAGCGCCGCAGTGGCGCTCGTGTCCGCGGACTCGGGCAGGCGTTGACTTCCCAGGATGAGGGCGGTCGGCAGCGCGGTCAGCGCGAGTGCCCTCCCGACCGGCAGACGCAGACGCGTCAGCGCGGACGTACGGGGGGTGGCGTGCCGGCCCCTCGGTGGTCGAGCGAATCGGGGGGCTGCGGCCTCGTTGTGGGTGTCGGGCGACTGGTCACTCACTCCCTTGTCCTCCCGCCCGGCTGACGGCGGCTGACGGCCCCTCGGCGCCGTCGGGTATGTCCTCCGGGTGCCCGTCCACCGGGCCCCACGCCAGAGCCAGGAGTCCGCCCGCCGCCGCGAGCAGTGTGCCGACGAGGAATCCGCCGAAGTTGGAGATGGGAAGCGACAGCACGCCGAGGAACACCGCGACGCAGCCGGCGAAGAACCTGATGACCGGCTGGAACCAGAGGAGTCCGCCCAAGACGATCAGAGTCAGGCCGATGACCAGGGACCCGGCCCCCGCAGTGGTGGACATCGCCACGGACAAGGCGCCCAGGGAAAGGTTGAAATACGGGAAGTAGATGATGGGCGCAGCGGCAAGGAGCACCAGCAGACCCGCCCAGAAGGGGCGGGTGCGACGCCAGGCCCGGAAGTCCCGGCGAGCGCGGGCGAAGCCGCTGTCACTGTGGGGGTGCGCGGGTGCACCTGCACTCGTCATGTGGCAGCTCCCAAGTCGTGGTGGGGGTGAGGGCGTCCGCGAGGACGATGGAGCACTGCCGCCCCCTGGGCAGTCGCCGGTCGCTTCCGCGCACGGGCAACTAGAGGGCGGGAGCAAGGTCAGAAGCAGTCGTGGCGGCCGGCCGCGATGTTCATGTGGAGGCCCGCCAGTTCGAACGTTCCCGCGGTCGTGGCCCAGACCTTCTGGTGGGCATCAATGATTTCGACCGCGTCCGCCTGTTGGGCGTAGCCGTCGGGATCGACGTGGTCCTTCGGGTTGACCTGACCCTTGGTCATGGAACCGGTGGCGACGCCGATGTCGACGTTGGTGAAGGTGCCCTTCTTCGCCTGGAGATCGGTCATGTCGATGTACAGGTCCTTGGCCTTGACCGGCGTACCCGATCCGCCGG
This sequence comes from Streptomyces sp. NPDC001401, assembly GCF_042895385.1. Taxonomy (NCBI): domain Bacteria; kingdom Bacillati; phylum Actinomycetota; class Actinomycetes; order Kitasatosporales; family Streptomycetaceae; genus Streptomyces; species Streptomyces sp. NPDC001401. Next base: position 423,094 of record NZ_JBIAWI010000009.1, on the reverse strand, counting down.
CCTTGAGCGTCATCGTGTAGGTCCCGAGGACGGGTATGTCCACCGGGACGGACTGGCACATGTCGGTGACCGTCGCATTCTTGATGGACGAGACGGAGACGGGCACGTGCTTGCCGTTCTTGGCGACGTCGACCGTGGCGTAGTTGCCGAATCCGGTGCCGCTCAACTTGCCGGCCGAGACCTGGAAGTCGGAACCGGAGATGCTGAACGAAGCGGCCAGTGCGCCCTGGGCCATGGAGACGGCGACCGCCGCGGTGGCGGCCACCGTCGGCACCGCACCGATGGCAAAGCGCTTCCAGTGGGTCTTGCCGATTCGCTGGGACATTGTGTGGTCTCCGTTGTCGAGGCGTACGAGACGACCGGACCCAGAACCGACTGGCCCGGGCCCAGGGCGGGGGAAGAACTACGGCTGGGTGTGGCCGTGGCGGTGCAGGCGGCTTCCGCGGGCGCATGTCGTCCACGCACACGGAGGAAATGGCACACCGAAGAAGCACTCGATAGCGTTACTACCGGGTACCAGATAGTGGCACTATCGAGCTCGGGGAGGCAACCCCCGGTAACGCGATACTGGTGGGACAGTTGAGCGTGAGGGAGCGCATGAGGATTTCAGAGCTCAGTCGCCGGTCCGGGGTACCGGTGGCGACCATCAAGTACTACCGACGGGAGGGGCTGCTCCCCGAGGGACGTGCGCTGAACCCGACCACGGTCGAGTACGACGAGGAGCACATCCAGCGGCTGCGTCTGATCCGTTCTCTCATCCAGCTCGGCGGGCTCTCCGTCGCCCGCACCCGTGAAGTGCTCGAAGCCGTCGACCGTCCACTGGATGCGTTCGAGACCCTGGGCGTCGTCCACCACGCACTGCCCGTTCCCTCCGCGGAGACGAACGGGAAGAGCGGCGCGGACAACGAGGACGGTCCCGGAGCGGAGAACGCCGCCGACGAGGCTGTACCGGGCGGAGCCGCCGCGAGGGTCGAGGCTCTCATCGAGAACATGGGCTGGCGGATCTCCGACGCGTCACCGCACCGCCCGGCACTCGCCGAAAGTCTCGCCGCGCTGAGCCGCCTCGGCACCGACTACACGGCAGACGACCTCATCCCCTACGCAGAGCTCGCCACGTCCACCGCCGATTTGGACTTCGCGCAGTTCGAGGGGATCGAGGACCGCATCGCCCTCGCCGAGAGGGCGGTGGTCCTCACCGTGCTGTTCGAGCCGGTCGTGCGGCTGCTACGGCGCCTGGCCCAGGAGGACGCGAACCACCGTCGCCATGATCGCCGTGCGCGCGGGCGGGGCGAGAATCCGGAGGGGTGAGTCCCCAGCAGTGCACCGCCGACACCCCCCGCTCGCGACGGCAGCGAGGGCCGAAGTGCCCCGGGTGAAACCACTTCGGCCTCTCGGGAGGGTTCAGCCCGTGGCGAAGGGGACCCGCTCATCGCCTCCGAAGTCCGCGTCCGACCGCACCGGGGAGCCAGACGCTTGATCCGCCGGCCGGTACCAGCCGCCGGTTGAGGTGACCGTCGCCGATGAGGGTGGTGTAGGCGACGACCAGGCCAGCGCCAGTTCGAGGCCCCCGGCGACAGCGTGACCATGCACCACGGCGACCCATGGTTTCGGGCTGGGCGCAATGCGGCTGAAGCGGGCCGACACGTCGGCCAGGAAGTCGACCGGGTTGTCGCCCCGCTCGTGCAGCTCCAGGAACTGGTGAAAGTCCCCGCCGGCACAGAAGCTCGGTCACCGGCCTGCCACGGCGATGACCGCGGTGCCGGGGTTGGCCTCAGCGCTGGTGATCTGTTTGTCCAGGGCTTCGATGAGGGTGATGTCGAGGGCGTTGCGCCGCTCGGGGCGGTTGAGCAGCAGCCACCGGACGGTGCCACGTTGCTCGACGAGCAGAGGTTCGGTGTCGGTCAACGTGGCTCCGGGGCGGCGAGTTCGGTGCGCCTGCGATTGCGCAGCAGGTAGCGCTGGGTCTTGCCGCTGGGGGTCTTGGGCAGGGCGTCGATGAAGTGGATCGCGGGCGGCGTAGCGGGCCTTGACCAGCAGCTGGAGTTCGGTGGCCAACTCTGGCATCAGATCGAGCAGGCGGGTCACTCGTGCCCCCTTGGCCCAGGACCTCGGTGCCGTACTCGACCGGATGGCCGCCGCCTCCGGATCCGGCCGCGTCATCGCAGGCCGGTCGAGCGGAACCTGGTCGGTCTGCTGACCGAGGAATCTTCACCGCGGCGTTTGCCGAGGGGCAGGCGCCCGTGGGAGGTCATCGCCTCCGCCGCAGGATGCCTGCCGCCCTTCGACCGAGCCGACATGGCTACTTCGGCGCCCTTGCCCACCGGAGCAACGGATCGGCGGGCTCTCCCATCGCTCCTCCCGGTCAGGCTGGAGGCACCACGGGCAGGACGATGCGGGACGGCCGGGCGGGATCGTGGAAGACCTGCTGCCGGGCCACTCGCGCCGTGGTCGCGTTCTCCTCGGGTTCGCCGGTGTTGAGGTTGCGGTCCCAGCGCGGGAAGTTGCTGGAGGTGACCTGGACCCGTATCCGGTGACCCGCCCGGAAGACGATGCTGGTCGACCACAGGTCCACAACGTGCTCGACCGCCTCGCCCGGTGTCGCCGCCCGCACCCGAACAATGCCGTCGGTGACATTGCGGGAGACACCGTGCTCGTCGACGTCACACAGCCGTGCCACCCAGTCGGTCGAGGGCCCATCCGTGGCGGCGAAGAGCACGGCCTTGACTCGGCCGGTCACCTCGATGTCCTCGGCGAGGGGTTCGGTGGTGAACACCAGGACGTCCTCGCGCGCCTCCACGTCCCTCTGGTCGAGAGGCCCGGGACGGAACTCGTCGGTCATCAGCAACGCGCCGCCGGTGGTGGGCACCGGGTCCATGGGGTCGTAGGTGAACTCCTCGGCCTGCTCGGCGACGGCGGGCGGCTCCTGCGTCAGGCGTCCGTCGGCGCGCAGGTGGAAGTCCGTGTCCACGGCCCGCGACAGGGGCCATTCCGTCTCCTCGCGCCACTGGTTGACGCCCATGACGAACAGCAGCACCCTGCCCGTGTCCGGCTCCAGCGCCTCACCGTCGCCGATCGTACGCTGGAACCAGTCGAGCTGGAGACCGTGCAGGGGTCCGCGCATGCCCATGAAGGCGGAGTTCGCGCCGAACCCGAAGTTGACGTCGCCGATGACGTGCTGCTGGTTGGCGTGACTCCACGGACCCATGATCAGCGTGGCGGGCCGACCGGCGCGGCGCATGACGGTGAAGTTGTCGAGCGTGCCCTGGGTGAAGATGTCGTACCAGCCACCGACCTGGAAGGTGGGCAGGTCGACCTCGTCGTGCCGGCCCGCGACACGGGAGGAACGCGCCCAGTCGGGCTCCCGTCGGGAACGCTCGTAGCCCAGCTCGGGCAGGTGGTGCCGGGCGAACGCGGGAAACCGCCCGGCGGGCAGTTCGCCGTAGCCGCCGTCGGCCAGGCCGTCGAGATCCTGCACGAGCCTGCCGAGGCTGCCGCCGAGCGTGGCCGGGTCGGCGCTGTGACGGCGCATCAGCGCGTCGGCGCCCATCATGAGGGACCAGGGCGCGGTGATGCCGAGTTCGATCGCGCCGCCGCGCGTCCACAGTCCGTCGTCCGGGTCGGACCAGGTGACCATCGGCGCGATCGCCTTCAGCTCCGGCGGCTTGGACAGCGCCGCCATCCACTGGGTGTTGCCGAAGTAGCTGGCGCCGATCATGCCCACGGAGCCGTTCGCTCCGGGAAGGGCAGCGGCCCACCGTACGGTGTCGTACCCGTCGCTCTCCTCGTACGTCCAAGGCTCCCACTCCCCCTCGGAGGCGAACCGGCCGCGGGTGTCCTGGAGGACCACCATGAAGCCACGCCGAGCCGCCGCCAGGGGATCGAGGAGGGCGATCGCCAGGGCCATCTGCTTGCCGTACGGCAGTCGGCTCAGCAGCACCGGCCACGGCCCCGTGCCCCCGGGCCGGTAGACATCGGCGCGCAGCACGGTGCCGTCACGCATCTCGGCCGGAACGTCGAACTCGATCTGAATCTCTGCCACGCGCTGCTCCTTTGCATGCCACGGCACTGTCAGGCACATGGTCGAACCTGGTCCCCGTCCCGCACTACACCCGAACGGGGGTGACTACGGCGCTCTCGGGGCGGTCAGGCCACCGCGTTCAGCAGGTCGGCCAGCAGGTCGGGCCGTTCCAGGGCAATGAAGTGGCCTGCTCCCGGCACCTGTGTGAAGTCGGCGGCCGGCAGCAGCTCCTTGTTGGCTTGCCGGTCCGATGGCCGCGACCAGTCCTTCTCCCCGTAGACGAGGTGGACGGGTGCCTTGACCTCGGGGTAGCGCGAGCGGGCGGCGATGAGGCTGGGCAGGCTCTGGTACACGGCTCGGGCGACGCTCGGGTAGCCGGGGCGGCGGCCCACCTGGAGGAGCTCATCGACGTAGTCCGCCTGCAGGGCGGTCTTGTCGACCAGCCCGCCCTGCAGGATCCTGCGGAAGACGGCCTTGGGCTCCACCCCGGCGACCACCGGGCCCACCCCCGGAGTGAGGGCACCGCCGACCACCACACGGGCGAGAAGACTGGACCGGGCGATACCGCCGCGGAAGTCGTACGTGTTCACCGCGACGACGCGCCGGACCCGCTCGGGCAGGTCGGCCGCGGTGGTCAGGGCGAGCACCGCCCCCATGGACTCCCCGACCAGCGTCACGTCGTGGAGGTCGCGTTCGGTCAGGAGCCGCTCGACGCCCGCGCGCATGGCCGGCTCGTCGTACGACGCACCCGGCACGATCTCGGAGTAGCCCATCCCCGGCAGATCCAGGGCATACACGGTGTACTGGTCCGCGATCAGCGGGATGAGGTCGCGGAAGTGCTCGGCCTGCGTGCGCACGGTGTGCAGCAGGACCACGGGAGCGCCAGTGCCCGCTCTGAGGTAGCGCAGGGTCCCCTCGTCGCTGCGGTGTCCTGCGCGCGGGGCGAGGGTATGGCTGGTGGTTCCCGGGATGTGAATCGTGGGACGTGGCTCTGGGCTGGGCATTTCGCTGGCTTCCCTTTGTGTGAACTGCTGCAGACGGGTGATTCGGACAGGGCCCGCCCGAAGGGGGCGTGACCACGGACCAGCCCTTGGATTCATTGAGAAACCGACCGGTTTCCATCACCGTAAACCGATCGGTTTCCAAGCGCAAGGCTGAGGTTGCCATCCGCAGCAGTAGGGTCAGCGCACAGGAGAGACGCGAGAGTGTCATCCGCACAGCGGTCGCCGATTCCGCACTCAAGGGCTACTACGGCACGCCTAAACGCTCCAGCTGCAGGTGTAGGGCTACGCCGCCGCGGCCAGCCGCCGAGGCCAAGGGTGATACGGCCAAGCGGTCCGGGCCGACTGGATGAGGCCCTGGGAAACCGCGTACCTGCTGTTGGGTGCTGATTTCGACGAGACGACGGCCTTCCTGGCGCGCGGCACGCCCGTCAACACCCTTACGGCCACCGGGCTCCCCTCGATTGCGGGGAATCAGGGGCGGGAGCCATCGGCCTGGGGCGGGCACGGTCACGGCGCCTGCTCGCAAGGGGATGCGTCAGTGCACGGCTGCCGCATCGAGCAGGTTGGTCACGGTGGGCGTGACGAGCCCTGTCAGATTGTCGGCTCCAATCCCCGCGCGCGCGCTTGCGCCGTCGAAGACCAGGCTGAGCTGCCGGGCCAGCAGGTCGGGATGGCTTGCCCCGCCCCGTTCGGCCTCGACACGGAAGAAGGCAGTCAGATTCTCTTTGACCCGGTGGGCCACCTGGCTTGCAGGGTGACTCTGGTCTTTGAGCTCGATCTGAGCAGCCAGGTACCGACAGCCTTGGAAGTCGGGCGCACCCGCCTGCTCCTCCAGCTGGTCGAAGACGTACAGGATTCGCTCGCGGGGTGAACGGCCGTCATCCGCCGCCGGCAGGAGCCCGGCTGCGAAGGCAGAGGCGCGCGCCCCCAGGCTCGCCGCCAGCAGTTCGTCCTTGCTCTCGAACAGCTGGTACAGGGAACGCTTCGACACCCCCGCCGCCTTGCACAGCGCCTCGACGCCGATGCCGACACCGTCTCGGTAGGTGAGCGTGGCCGCCGCCTCCAGCAGCCGCTCTCTGGTACTTGGCTTCACTTCGGTGGTCATACCGCGAGGTTAACTCGATGTGGACAAAACGAAAACCGATCGGTTTACAGCGCCTTGCCGGGGCGCTCTCGCGCCGCCCACGGGCCGAGCGGGCCTGTGAGTACGGTTCCGCTACGCGGGGACGGCGGTCTTCTCGGCTTCGTCCGGGCGGGGATGCGGTGAAGCCCCTGGCGGCCGCCCGTCACCCCCGAAGCCGGCGAGTGCGGCCGCGATGAGGCCGACGGTCATCCTCACCAGCCCCTGGCCAGGCCCGCGCCCACTGGGCGCCGTTGTAGAGGATCTCTGCCGCAGCGGCTTCGAACTCTGGGAGGACGCGCGCGAAGGGTCGTGGCCAACCTACCCGTGACGGACCTCGCAGGCCGGGACAGTCGGGAAGCGGCCGTCGCCTCGGACCTCCCTTGGGCCGGGTAAGCACAGTGCCCGTGGCGATGAAAGGAACAGCCCTCGGCCGAAACAGGTGGGGGTGTGGAATCCATGCTGGAGCAGGAACGTGCCCGGACCCGAGAAGCCCGCTTCGGATCGCTGGCGCGCGCGGCGGCAAAGCCGCTGCACCGATACCTAGCTGCGCCGGGCGGACACCGACGCGGCAGATGACATCCTCGCGGAGACGATGCTCGTGCTCTGGCGCGCATCGAGGACGTGCCCGGGCTCGGGAAGGGCCCCGTGACCGACCCCGACAGCGTGCTGCCCTGGTGTTACGGCGTCGCACGCGGCTGCTTGTCCAATGCCCGCCGGGCGGACGGGCGCGTGCCGGGACCGACGGGCTACGCCTAGGCGAGCCGCTCGATCAGCATGGCCATGCCCTGCCCGCCGCCGACGCACATCGTCTCCAGGCCGATCTGTTTGTCATGGGCCTGAAGGTTGTTGATGAGCGATCCGGTGATCCGCGCTCCGGTCATCCCATAGGGGTGACCCAACGCGATGGCCCCGCCCGAAACGTTGAGTTTGCCCTCGTCGATCTGCAGCGCCTGTGCAGAGCCGAGCACCTGCACGGCGAATGCTTCGTTGATCTCGACGAGGTCGACGTCGCTCATGGTCAGGCCTGCGTGGTCGAGTGCCTGACGAGTGGCCTCGATGGGGCCGAGGCCCATGATCTCCGGCGAGAGAGCGGTCACGCCGGTGGAGATGATGCGGGCCAGCGGCTGCAGGCCGAGTTCACGCGCCCGGACATCGGACATGATGACGAGGGCCGCCGCTCCGTCGTTGAGCGGGCACGAGTTGCCGGCAGTGACGGAGCCCTTCTCACGGAAGACCGGCTTGAGCGCGGAGACCGCATCGAGCGTCGTCCCGGGCCGCGGGCAGTCGTCCTCGCTCACGATCGAGCCGTCGGGCAGGGTGATCGGGGTGATCTCCTTGCGGAAGTGGCCGCGCGCGATGGCCTCCTCGGCCCGGTGCTGCGAACGAACCGCCCACCGGTCCTGCTCTTCGCGACTGATGCCCGTGAGGGAGGCAACGTTCTCCGCGGTTTCACCCATGCTGATGTACACGTCGGGCACCAGTCCCGACTCGCGAGGGTCGGTCCAGGCCTCGTGGCTCGCCTGCCTGGCGGCCGACCGTGCCTGAGCGACGCGGAACGCGGGATTCTCCGTGTCCGGCCAGGAGTCCGAGTTGCCGTTGACATACCGGGACACGGCCTCGGTGCCCGCCGAGATGTAGGCCGAACCTTCGCCTGCCTTGATCGCGTGGAAGGCCATCCGCGTCGTCTGCAGCGACGATGAGCAGTAGCGGGTCACCGTGGTGCCCGGCAGGTTGTCGTAGCCCAGTTGGACCGCGACGTTGCGCGCCAAGTTGAAGCCTTGTTCGCCACCGGGCAGGCCGCAGCCGAGGATCAGGTCTCCGATCTCGTCGGGGTCGAGGTCCGGGACCTTGGCGAGCGCCGCAGCGATCACCTGGGTGGCGAGATCGTCGCTGCGCATCTCCTTCAGCGACCCCTTGAACGCCCGACCGATCGGCGAGCGGGCGTAGGACACAATCACGGCTTCGGGCATCTGGGTGCTCTTCTCGGAGATCTGACGGTGGGTTCTGTCCGGGCGAGCGGCTCTCAAGCTCCGGCAGAACAGGGATTACGTCAGCAAGGTAGCCACCCGAAACAGGTAGTCCATAGGACGATCGCGCCTCGCCCTGGTACGTCCGCGCCAGACGACCCCTGCCCGTTTCGTATTGGTTCGGGTACCTCGGTGAGCGCCTCGCCCGGGCCCGCCGTCCTCCCGCACGCCCTCGGCGACCGAGGCAATCGCATACAGACGTTCGGCGGCACTGCGGAGCGAGCACGCCACCGATCCGCGCCTGCCTGCGGGCATGGCCGCCCATCACCCCGCTCAACCAGACCCGTCAACACGGTTGATTTGTTGGGAGTCGATGGGGGAACCGCCGGCGGACTCCACTGCGCGCGATGGAGGACCCCCGCGGCGTACGTCATGTCCGCCTACCTCGCAGACGGGGTTGACGGAATCGACCCGTCCAAGAAAACTAAGCACTCGCATAGTTACTATGCACTCGCTTACTTCCTACTTCCTACTTCCTACTTCCTACTTCCTATTTCCGGCGAGCGACGAGGAGCTCCTGTGCGCCGTACTGTCTTCGATGCCGACCACGAGGCCTTCCGGAGCTCCGTCCGGGCATTCGTGGAGCGCGAGCTGCGGCCGCGCCAGGAGGAGTTCATCCAGCAGCGGGCGATCGACCGCGCCGCGTGGAAGGCCGCTGGGCAGCGAGGACTGCTCGGGCTGCTGATACCGGAGCAGTACGGCGGCAGCGAGGCGGGCGACTATCGCTTCACCGCGGTGCTGCACGAGGAATTCGCCAGGCTGTCGGTGGCATTCGCCTCCTCGTTCACCATCCACTGCGAGGTCGTCGCCCCCTACCTGGTCGAGCTGACCACCGAGGAGCAGCGTGAGCGCTGGCTGCCGCGGTTCTGCGCGGGCGAACTGATCACCGCGATCGGCATGACCGAGCCCTCGGCAGGTTCCGATCTCGCTGCCCTGCGGACCACGGCCGTACGCGACGGGGAGAACTGGACCCTCAACGGTTCCAAGACCTTCATCACCAACGGCTTCAGCGCCGACCTGGTGGTCGTCGCCGCTCGCACCAGCCCGGAGAAGGGCGCCAAGGGCATCACCCTGTTCGCCGTGGAGACGGACATGCCCGGTTTCGAGCGCGGGCGCAAGCTGGACAAGGTCGGTCAGCACGAAGCCGACACCGCCGAGCTGTTCTTCCACGACGTGCACGTCCCGGCCGCCAACGTCATCGGCGAAGTCGACCGCGGCTTCATCCACATGATGGAGCGGCTCCCGCAGGAGCGGATCGGTGCTGCCGTGCTCAACCTGGCCCACGCCGCGCAGATCCTGAACGAGACGCTGGAGTATGTGAAGGAGCGCAAGGCCTTTGGCCAGTCCGTCGGCTCCTTCCAGTACAACAAGTTCCGACTCGCCGAGATGGTCACCCAGATCGAGGTGACCCAAGCCTTCGTCGACCAGTGCATCGCCGCCCACGTCACGGGCCGGCTCTCAGCGGTGGACGCGGCCAAGGCCAAGTGGTGGACCGCCCAGGTGCAGAACGAGGTCCTCGACGCCTGCGTCCAACTGCACGGCGGATACGGCTACATGAACGAGTACCGGGTCGCCCGGGCCTGGCAGGACGCCCGCGTCACCAAGATCTGGGCCGGCTCGAACGAAATCATGAAAGAACTCATCGGCCGCGACCTCGGCCTGTAAGGCCCGTGGGCACGGACACCACTATCCGGATGGGAGCGCCCGATGGGCAACCTCAGCTTCGACTTCACCGGCCACACCGTGATCATCACCGGCGCGGCCCGCGGCATCGGCCTCGAACTAGGCCGGCACCTGCGCACTTCAGGCGCGGACATGGTCATTGTCGACCGAGACGAGGACGAACTCCGCGCGGTGGCGAAGGAGTTGGACGCTCTATGGGTGGCCGCGGACGTCGCCTCCAGCACTGACGCGGAGCGTGTCGTCGCCACCGCGCTGGCCGAGACCGGCCGCGTCGACGTCCTGGTCAACAACGCCGGGATCCTGCGCGACGGCGTCCTGTGGAAGCTCACCGACGACGACTGGGACGCCGTCCTGGCCGTTCACGCGGGCGGCGCCTTCCGGTTCACCCGGGCGTGCGTCCCCCACTTCCGCACGCAGAGGTACGGCCGGGTCGTCAACGTCACCTCCTACTCCGGCCTGCACGGCAACATCGGCCAGTCCAATTACGCCACCGCCAAAGCCGGGATCATCGGCTTCACCCGCACCGCCGCCAAAGAGCTCGCCCGCTTCGGCGTCACCGTGAACGCCATCTCCCCCAACGCGGAGACCCGCATGGTCTCTTCCGTCCCCGCCGAGAAGCGCGCCGAGCTGACTGCCGGCATCCCGATGGGCCGCTTCGGCGATCCCAGCGAGATGTGCGCGGCTGTCGCCTTCCTCGCCTCTGAGGAGGCCGGCTACATCACCGGTGCCGTGCTGCCCGTCGACGGCGGCCTGTCCATCTGACCTCACTGGAGCCCCTGTGAACATCCTCGACCGCTTCCGCCTCGACGACCGCGTCGCCATCGTCACCGGCGCTTCCTCCGGTCTCGGCGTCGCCTTCGCTCAGGCTCTCGCCGAAGCCGGGGCCGACGTCGTCCTGGCCGCCCGACGCACCGACCGGCTCGCCGACACCGCCCGCCTCGTCGAGGCCACGGGCCGCCGCGCCCTGTGCGTCAAGGCCGACGTCGCCTCGCCCGACGACTGTCATGCGGTCGCGGCGGCAGCCGCGGACTTCGGCCACGTCGGCGTCCTGGTCAACAACGCCGGCGTGGCCGCTGCGGTCCCGGCCAGCCGGGAGACACCGGAGCACTTCCGGCACATCATCGACATCAACCTCATGGGTGCCTACTGGATGGCCCGGGCGGCAGCCAGAGTGATGACCGGCGGCGGCTCCATCGTCAACATCGCCAGCGTCCTTGGCCTGGTCAACACCGGCCTGCCGCAGGCCGGCTACTCCTCGTCCAAGGCGGGCCTGCTCGGTCTCACCCGCGACCTGGCCGCCCAATGGAGCCACCGCAAGAACATCCGTGTCAACGCCCTCGCCCCCGGCTACTTCGCCTCCGAAATGACCGCCCGTCAGGACGCCGACAACATCGACGCCATCGTCCGCCGCATCCCGCTTCCCCGCACCGGCGAACCCGAGGAACTCGCCGCCGCCGTGGTCTTCCTCGCCTCCGACGCCTCCAGCTACGTAACCGGCACCACCCTCACCGTCGACGGCGGCCTCGTCATCAGCTGAGCAGACCGACAGACGTGATCCGCAAGAATGGGCGCGTGACAACCAGCGCAACCGACGACCTGTGGGGCGAGGCCGGCCCCGGCTCCCGGCGCATCCTCGAGGCGGCGCTCACGGCCTTCGCCGCCCGCGGCTACCACGGCGCCTCCACCCGCGACATCGCCGCCGCCGCCGGGATGAGCCCGTCGGCCGTCTACGCACACCACCGCACGAAAGAAGACCTCCTCTACGCGATCAGCCTCGCCGGCCACCGCAGCGCACTGGCCGCAGTGGAACGCGCCCTGGCGGAGGAGGTGACGGCGGTCGGCCGGCTTCGGGCGCTGGTTCACGACTACACCGCCTGGCACGCCCGCCACCACCTGCTGGCCCGCGTCGTCCAGTACGAGCTCGGCGCCCTCGCGCCGGACCACCGTGACGAGATCCTCCGGCTCCGCCGCCGCACCGAGGAAGTGGTGCTCGACGAGATCGCGGCCGGCATCGCGTCAGGGGCGTTCCGCACCGAGGACCCGGGCGGTGTAGCGCTGGCGGTACTCTCCCTCGGCGTCGATGTCAGCCGCTGGTACGCCCCCGGCGGCCACCACACACCCGTCAGCCTCGGCCGCCGCTACGCGACGCTGGTGCTGGCCATGCTGGGCACCGACCACCGGTCCGCGACCGCAGGCTGACGAACGACGTCGGCTCTCTCCCATCACGGCTACGTCGTGCTCGGTCAGCCACGGGCGCCCCGGCTTCCCGGAGAAGTCGAGCACCCAGATGTCGAGTTGGGGATGGTCGGCCTGCCAGGCCTCCCTGGGTACGCCTGCCTCGCTCCGGCAGTTCGAACCCACGCCTCCCGGCGGCGCTCGGCGCTCCGGTGCGCCCTCACTATCGGCCCCGGATCGACAAAGGTGACGATCTCGTGCACTGTGCCTACCGGGGGCTCGGCCGATCCCTCCGGGCCGCGACGCCGGACGCCTGCCGTTGGAGCGCCGCTGTCGGGAGACCAAGCGTCCTCAACCCAGGCCCTCGATGAAACATCCAGGGCATCGAAGCGGCCCGCGTGACAGGCAACCAGCCACCGCTGAGCGGCTTGGTACGGCACCTGCATCGCCGGCGGGGCCGCTGTGAGCGTCACCCGGTCGGGCGGGTAAGCACCCTGCTGCTCGGCACCGCCTGCAGGCACGCGCCGCGAAGAGCAGGCCGGGGCCCGTCGCGGCGCCGCCAGGGCGGACGCTGCCGCGAAGCCGACCAGGCCCACAAGGAAGGTCCGCTCGCGTCCGACCAGGTCGGCGATCCGACCGCCCGCAGGCAGACTCCCGAACGCGAGCGTGTATGCGGTAATCACTCACTGGCGGCTGTCATCGAACGCCCCCAGTCCCCGCTGGGCCGAGGGCAGAGCGATGTTCACGATCGTGGTGTCCAAGACACCATCGGCTGCGCGAGGGCGATCACGCCCAGGCCCACCACCGATCCGGATCAGGAGACAGCTCGTCCGATCGGGCGTGGGCGGTGGCCGAAGTTCTGCCGGGCGTCTCACCGGCTCGCATGCGCTCAGTCCGGGTGAGCCGGCTCCTGACCGCCTCCGCGCCATCCCGTCGTGGGCGTCGCGATGGCCAATGTGCACTGCCAAGACGCAGGCAGGGTCGTCGGTCGCGCAGGCCGTGGTGAGTTGCGGAGGTCGGACGCGGCGCGGGACATGGAACCGTTCGTCAGATGCTCGCCCCTTGCCTCTCGGTCGTCCATCCGCACGAGCATGCCCCTGAAGCGTCACGCCGGTCCCTCCAGCCAGCACCTTCGAAGACGATCGGGTGGTGGGAGGGAATCTCGCCCCGCGGGCCACCCGACCTTCGAAGATGGCGAGCCCTCGATGACCGAGCATCTGCTGGTGGTCAATGGGATGACAGGGCTGCAGCGTGAGCGGCCCGCAACGAGGGCTTGTCGATCTTGCCGACGGCGTTCTTGGGGAGGGCGTCGACCACGAAGAACGACGTCGGCCGCTTGTAGCCACTGAGGTGTTGCGCAGTCAGCGCTTCCAGAGCCGCGGGGTGGACGGTCGTACCAGGCCGCGGCTGGACGTAGGCGACCACCACCTCTCCCCACTTGTCGTCAGGCACACCGATGACAGCGGCCTCGAGAACACACGGGTCAGCCGTGAGGACGTCCTCGATCTCCTTGGGGTAGATGTTCTCGCCACCACGGATGATCATGTCTTTTGACCGCCCGACCAGGGTCAGGTAGCCGTCCGCGTCCAGGTGGCCCACGTCGCCTGTGTACAGCCAGCCGTCCACGATCGTCTTCGCCGTGTCTTCCGGCCGGCCGAGATAACCACGCATGACGTTGGGGCCGCGCACGATGACCTCACCATCCATGCCGGTCGCCAGCTCGTTACCCTGCTCGTCGACGATCCGGAGCTCCTGCCCCGGGACGACAACCCCCACGGTGCCTGCCCGGCGCGGACCCGCGACGGGGTTGACGGTGGAGAAGCAGGTTCCTTCGGACAACCCGTAGCCCTCGATGATGGGGAAGCCGTACCGAGCCTCGAAACGGACCGGCAATTCGGCGGAGGCGGGTGCCGCACCGCACGTGCCGAAACGCAGCGAGGACGTGTCAGGTCGAACATCGGCCGGCAGCGCCTCGAGCATGTTGTAGATCGTGGGCACGGCACTGAAGTAGGTGGGCCGCTCCCGCTCGACGAGATCGAAGAATGTCTTGGGGTCGAATCGATCAGTGATGAAGACACTGCCGCCTGCCACCAGCGGCATCAGCACGCTGACCACGATGGCGTTGACATGGAAGAGCGGCAGGATCAGCAAGCAGCGGTCGGTCGGCCCGGCCTCGATCGCCCGGCACCCCATCGCCGCCATCGCGTCGATGTTGGAGTGGTCGAGCATCACGCCCTTCGGTACGCCCGTCGTTCCGCTGGTGTAGATCAAGAGTGCCGGCGCGGTCGAGTCCGGCTGCGGCGTCGGACCCGACCCCACCACCTCTCCGTACAGGTCGTCGACGGCCAGCGTGGCGACGCCTGCAGCGGTCGTGCCATCCTCGACGACCAGCACGCGTGCGCCCGAGTCGTGGACCTGCCGCGCGACCTCACCCTCGGTCAGGCTCGGATTGACCGGGGTGACGGTCGCCCCGAGCCGCCAGGCCGCGAACAGCAGAAGCACGAACTCGACGCGGTTCCTCAGCTTGAGCGCCACGACATCGCCGGTACCGATCCCAAGGTCCTGAAGGTGACGAGCAGCAGCCCGGACACGGGTCAGGAACTGGGCATTGGTGAGCGACTGACGCCCGTCGGCAACCGCGGGCCCATCCGGAGTGGATGCGGCGCGACGGTCGGGCAGAGAGGCGAAATTCATGGTGAGGTCACCTATCGTGGTGTGGCGCGTTTCGACGCGAAGGCAACAGTGCGGGCTTCGGGTGACAGGCTCGGTCACTCAGCAGCATCGCGCTTCGCGATCGCCTCGCCGGCGGAGAACTGGAGCGTCCAGACGTTGCCGTGGTGCGGGTACTTCTCCACCATGGTGGCCACCAGCTCTTCGGCGTCCTTCGCGACCTCGGAGGCGGACGCGAAGTCCTGGATGTAGGCGCGGGTCTGGGCGATCATGGTCTCGACCGCGTAGTCGTCGCCGTCGGGCCTGCGGTGTCCGGACACGATCATGCGCGGGCGGAGGCTCTCCACGGTGTCGACAGTCTCGAGCCAGTCCTGCCACTCGTCGGGCGTCGACAGGCCGAGCATCGGGTGGATCTCGTTGTAGATGGAGTCACCGGCCACGACGACGTCGATCTCGGGGATGTGCACGATGCTCGTGGGATGGATGTCGGCCTGCTTCACCTCGATGATGTGCAGGCGAGATCCGTCGACGTACAGCGTGTCGCCTTCGAGTGGCTCCGGAAGCGGCCCCGCCATGATGCAGGAGTCGCCGAACAGCATGCCCCACTGCTCGATCTGAAGCTGCATGGTCTGCTTCATGGACTCGACCACGTGGGGCAGCGCCACGGCCTTCGCCTCCGGGAACCGCTCCAGGAGCGGTCCGAAGCCCAGGTAGTGATCGGCGTGATCATGGGTGATGTAGATCGTCGTGAGCTTCTTGCCGGTGCGCTCGATCAGGTCACCGAGGTCACGGACGTCGTCCTTGAGGTAGAGCGCGTCGATCAGGACCACCTCGGTGGCGCCGCTCACGAGCGTGGCCGTGGTGGGCGAGAAGGTGCCGTTCGGTACGCCGGGAAATTCCTCGGCCGGGACATTCGGCCAGCGACCGACGAAGACCGTGGCGCGGATGGGTGCGGCCGGCGAGGAGTGGGGGGCAGTGGTCACGAGATACCTCCGGTTGCGGTGTTGTCGGCCGACGCGGCATTACGCACGTCGGCGGCGGAGTCACGTTATGAACGCACGCTCGGCGACTCATAGAACGAGTGCGCCGAGCGCTGGTATGCGAGCGCCACGTTGCTCTGAAGCACCACCGTGGCTGCTGGAGCGGTTGATACGGCTCACTGAAGGACAAGCAACCCCGCGGAGACAGCGGCAGCGCAGAGTGCCAGAGTGATCGCGACGGTCGGCGCGACGCGCCGTTCGCTCGGCAGGGAGCGGAAAAGTCCGGACAGCGTGATCATCGCTGCGACCGGTTGTGCGGCTCGCCAGAAATCGCGCAGGGCCCCACGACCGGCCGCAGCGAGCGCGGTATCCGCATACGCCGTCATCCGCGTCAGTGCGCGTGTCGTCTGCCCCACATTCGTAGGCAAGGGTGCTCGGCCCACGACGACGGCACGCAGCGCCTCCTCGAGCGGCTCCAGTCTGTTCGACCAATGTGCCCGGAACACGATGGTGCCTGAGGGGTCGATGATGTACGCCGAGCTGGGGCGCGTGCCGAACGCGCGATGCACCGTGCCGTCGATGCCGTCGACGGCGACCTCGAAGCCGAAACCGTGATGGCCCTTGAGAGCGCCCGCGTTACGCATCTTCTCGTCGATCATGCGTGGCTGCGGAGTCTCGGCGCCAGGGTGTGCCTCACGAACGTTCACCACCACGAACCGGATCGCGTCACCGTACGTGCGGTGCAGGTCGAGCAGCCCCCGCCCCGCGCTCTCGGTTACCGGGCAGGTCAGTGTACCGAAGACGAGCAGGACGGGACGGCCGTCCGCGGCGATACTTTCGCTGCTGAAGCGGCCTGCGTCAGTTGTCGGCAAGTCGATGTGGGGAATCCTGTCCCCGGCTCCCAGGTCGCCCCCCGGAATCCGCAGATCGCGCATGATGTCCGCGAAGGTCGGCCGGTCGATGCGGTAGCGGGTGCCCTCGCCGCGGGTGGTACGCGCTGTGGTCATCATGCGCTCCTCAGACGGATCCTCCGGAGATGGATGAGGTCCCGGGGCCCGCACGGTGGACAGGACCCCCACGGTGCCTCGGGACCTCGGTCAGGGGTCAGCGGGTCAGCTCGTAGGGGACGGGACGGTTCTCCCTGGCCCAGAGCTTCTCGATGTCGGACTCCGGCGGAGGCGGAACGAGGCCCTGGACGCGCCACAGGTCCATGGGGGTCTCGTCGATGTGGACCTCCCAGTCGTAGCCACGCTCCTTCACGAACGGCGCCAGCTTCTCCTCGATGACCTCCATGCACAGGAACCGCATCTCGGGGTCGTCCATCTGCCGGGCGATGTGGTCCACGCGGATCCGTATGAAGTTGTTGTTTGCCTTAGCACCGACGTACATGGTGTTCGCTGGCATTTCCTTGAACAGGACGACGACATAGAACTTCGGCAGGTCATAGGCGTAGTCCGTGTAGAGCGAGGTGATCCTCTCGGACAGTTGTTCCTTGTCCTCCGGGGTGAAGGCGCTCTTCGGGGTGAAGATCTCCCAGTACGGCATTGCGGCTCCTTGATGGATGGATCGGTGACGGAAGGTGCGGCTCGTCGATGCGGCTCAGGAGGGGGGCTCAGGAGAGGGGCTCAGCCCCGGAGGTGCTTGACGAAGTGGTCCCGTGCGGCTGCGGAGAGCTCGTCGAAGCCGGGGCCGCTGTAGAAGTCGAAGTGGCCGCCCTGCTTGACGATGATCTGCTTCGGCTCCCGGGCCTCTTCGTACGCGTCGAGGGCCAACTCGAACGGTGCCACCCTGTCGTTGTCAGCCACGATCATGAGCAGCGGGGTCGGCGCGATGCGGCTGATGAAGGTACCCGGGGCGTACTCGGTCACCATTTCCATGCTTCGAGCCGTCAACTCGTTCTTCCAGTTGGGCGCCCGGTCCGCCGACGTCTTGCTGAACCACTCGTAGGCGTCGGCCGCGGGCATCACGGCCTGCGCCGTAGGGTCGGCCGCGACGACCGGGACCATGGCGGGCTCTCCGCCGGTGAACCGGTTGAGTCGGTCGCCCTCCTGGATCGCACGGAAGACCGGGATGAAGTCCGGCCGGATCGCCCGGCTCAGGGTGCGCGGACCCGTGATGAACGGCACCTGGGAGACGACGGCCTTCACCCTCTTGTCGATCGCCGCGACCATGAGGACGTGTCCACCGGAGAAGCTGGAGCCCCAGATGCCGATCTTCGACGCGTCCACCTCGGGGCGGGTGGTGGCGTAGGTGATCGCGTTCCGGAAATCCCGGTACTGCAGGACCGGGTCGACCTCCTGCCGGGGAGTTCCCTCACTGTCGCCGAAGTTCCGATGATCGTAGGCGAGCACGTTGAGGCCGGCTTCTGAGAAGACCACGGCATAGTCGTCGAGGTGCATCTCCTTGACGCATGACAGCCCGTGCGCCAGGACCACGACCGGTGCCGGCGTGATGGTGTTCCTGGCCGGATAGAACCAGCCCCGGAGGGTGACGCCGCCCTCGCCCTGGAACTCGATGTCTTCTCGATTCATGGGATCTTCCGATTCGCTTGCGATGGTCCGTCGGTCGTGTGGAGGTTCACTCGGAGTGATCCGACACTCGCGAGTAGTGGTGCCGGGCCCAGAATCCACGAATGCCTGTGAGGGCTCATAGAAGGATCGCGCCGCGGGCTGGTATGGGTGTGCCACGGCCTACGAGGAGACGGTCAGGCGCATCCGTGGGCTTCCCGGTAGTCGCCGGGCGACAGCGAGAACTCTCGACGGAACTCCCGTCCGAAGTGGCTGGCATCGCAGAAGCCCCACCGGTGCGCGATCGCGGCAATGCAGAGGTTCGTGTTCACCAGGTCGCCTCTGGCCGCTGCCAGGCGGTGCATGCGGATGACCGCCCCGACGGTGTCTCCGGTCGACGCGAAGGCCCGGTGGACCGTCCTCGGAGAAACGCTGTGGGCGGCGGCGAGGTCGGCGACTCTGACCGGTCCACCGGCGAGATGGTCGATGATCCAGTCTTCCAGCCGCCGTCGGAGCAAATGCAGGAACTCGTCGTCGCCGATGTGGGGTCGACTCGCACGGATCATGCCGGCGATGAGGACGAGGAGGGCGTTGCGCGCTCCCTCGACCTCCGCCGGGGACATCCGCCCGACCTGACGGTCCATGCTCATGAGGAAGCCGTGGAGGAGGTTGGCGAAAGGGCTCTGAGCCGTGTCCAGGAGCAGGCAACCGGGTGCACCGCCCCCCGCGTCGAACGGGGACAGGGCGCTCATGGGCACCCGGACCGTTCGTTTGGCCAGGTGATCCGGGATGACGAACCGCCCGGTGGTGCGGGTGCTCATGATGAGAACCGTTCCTGGTCGCAGGATGACGGTCTCGTCAGAAGTCTCGATGATCTGTTGGCCGGCCCTGGCCGCGAGGAGCAGCAGCGCGTCATCGTCCTGACGCACTGCGTTTCTGCCTCGGGTCCCTTCGACCTGCGGGCACACCCAGTCGGTGATGAGAAGGTCTCCGAGGTCCAGCTCCTCGGCAGATCCGAAGCGCTGGTCCGGCCCTGTGAGCTGCAGGTCCATGGAGACAAGGCGGTCGCGGACGGCGAGCCTCCAGCGGACGTCCAACTCTTCGGGTGTCAGCAGGTCGGCGGGGCTTAGCATGGATGGGGCGACAGTCACTTCGGCTCCAGCTCGGTAGAAGCTGTCCTCTCGGTCGTGACGTGTAGTTTGCTTCGTTGAAACATTCCGGTACTTGCCCTGAGGCGACAAGGATTTGTCCTTGCGTGACACCGATCTTCCTGTCCGGTGCTCGGCCCTGCAGGGGCTCTCCGCGCTCGTCACCGAGATCGGCGGCTCGGGCCCCGAACTCCTCGCGGCATACGGCTTCGACGAGGCGAGGATCGCCGAGGGCAACTCGTTCGCCAGTCTCCGACTGGTGGAGCGCGTTCTCGAGGAAACGGCCCGCCGATTCACGCTTCCGGACCTCGGGTTGAGGATGGCGGCGCAGCAGGATCTGCATGTGCTGGGGCCGCTGGCGATCGCCATGGAGAACTCACGCACGATCGGCGAGGCCGTCGAGTGCGCGAGCCGGTACCTGTTCGTCTACAGCCCGGCCCTCTCACTCGAGGAAACCGACGATCCGCTGGGAAGTCCCGGTGTGGTCGGCCTTCGCTACACGACCACGGGCATCAACGCCTCACCACAGGCGATCGACTACGGCATCGGGATCGTCCACCGAGTCCTGACGCTGCTCCACGGCGACGCACCGTACGGACTTCGTTCGGTCCTGCTTCCACACGCTCGCCTGGTACAGGAAAGCTCCTACCGGAAGTACTTCGGGGCCGAGGTCAGATTCGACTGTCCGAGCGCGGTCCTGCGTGTCCCGAGCCAACTGTTCTCGACACCGGTCAGCGGCGGCGACGACCTGCTTCACGACATCGCGATGGACCATCTCGAAACGCACTTCGGCCACCAGCACGTGCCGATGTCGGACCTGGTCGCAGCGATTCTCGGCGAACAGCTCGGATCCAGCGGTCCGGACCTGTCGAAAGTCGCGCGCCTGCTGAGCCTCCATCCGCGTTCACTGCAGCGGTCCCTGTCCAAGGAGGGCACGACCTTCTCCGGCGTCGTCGATCGTGTACGCAGGAGTCAGGCCCTGGACTTGATCACGAGGACCGACCTGTCCTTCTCGCAGATCGCGGCCAGCCTGGGGATGCAGGAACAGTCCAGCCTCACTCGTGCGGTACGTCGGTGGTTCGACACGTCACCTTCCAGACTGCGACGCGAAGGACTGGTACCGAAAGGTCAGTCCGCCCTCATTGACTGAGCGTGCTCCGCAAGCCCCGAGCCGGCCCCGGGTGATCTCGTCTCTCTACGGTCTCAAGGGCGCCGTCACAGACCTGAGCTCGGAGCTGCCTCTGCCCGGGAGGGCCTGTTCGGCCCAGATGACCTTGCCCTCACCGCTGTGCCGTGCGCCCCAGCGCTCGGCGAGCTGGGCGACCAGGAGCAGGCCACGGCCGCCTTCGTCGAAGACCCGGGCATGGCGCAGGTGCGGGGCGGTGCTGCTGGCGTCGGAGACCTCGCACGTCAGAGTGGACTGGAGGATCATCCGCAGCTGTATGGGGGCTTTGCCGTAGCGGATGGCGTTGGTCACCAGTTCGCTGACCATGAGCTCCGTGGTGAAGGACAGTTCTTCCAGGCCCCAGGCGGCGAGTTGGTCGGATGCGTAGGTGCGGGCGCCGGCCACGAGCGCCGGGTCGGAGGGGAGATCCAATGTGGCGACATGCCTGGCGTCAAGCGCTCGGGTTCGCGCCACGAGAAGAGCGATGTCATCGGTGGGGCGGCCGGGCAGCAGCGCGGACAGCAGGTCCTCGCAGGTCGCCTCCAACGAAGCGGGTGCTCGGGCAAGGACGTTGCGCAGCAGCGTGAGTGCGGTGTCCACGTCGCGAGCACGGCTTTGGATGAGGCCGTCGGTGAACAGGACCAGGAGACTGCCTTCCGGCAGTTGGAATTGGGCTGTTTCAAAGGGGAGGCCGCCCAGACCCAGAGGCGGGCCGCTTGACAGTTCCGGGAAGCCGACCACCCGGAGGGCTGGGCTGTGGCCGCCGGAGTCCAGGGAAGTGACGACGGCCGGTGGAACGTGTCCGGCGCTGGCCAGGGAGCACAGGCGGGAGACCGGGTCGTAGACCGCGTACAGGCAGGTGGCGATTATCTCGTCCGCACCCCGTTCCTGCTCACGCTGCATCCGGATGACCACGTCATCGAGGTGGGTGAGCAGTTCGTCGGGCATCAGGTCGATGTCCGCGAGAGTACGGACGGCCGTCCGCAGGCGGCCCATGGTGGCAGAGGCGTGGAGGCCGCGGCCGACAACGTCACCCACCACGAGTGCGACGCGGGCACCGGACAGCGGAATCACGTCGTACCAATCGCCGCCCACGCCTGCCCGGGATCCGCAGGGCAGGTAGCGGCAGGCGGTCTCGACGGCGGACTGTTCGGGCACCTGATGCTGGAGCAGGCTGCGCTGGAGCGTGAGCGCCGTGGAACGCTCGTGGGTGTAGCGACGGGCGTTGTCGATGTACACGGCAGCTCTGGACGCGATCTCGTGGGCCAGGCGCAGATCCTCGTCGTCGAACGGGAGTGCGGTTCGGTGGCGGAGGAACTGCACGAGGCCCAGGGGGGTTCCGCGGGCCCACAGCGGGACCAGGAGCACTGAGTGGATGCCGAAGATCCGCAGGGCACGTCTACGGTCCGGGGAAGCCGCCAACCATGGCGGAACGTCCGAGCCCTCAATGTCGTGCCGCAGGGGCTGTCCAGTGGCCAGTGAGCGAGCAGGCTCCGACCCCTCGGGATATGTGTGCCTTTCCCCGGTGCCGACTGCTGAGTCCGGGCAGCCATCCAATACGGATTGCTGGGCGACCCGACGGACTGCCGACGCAACGTGGGCCGGCACCACATCCCCCTCCTGGAGCGCGGAGTCGAGTAGGTCGACGGTGACGAGATCAGCGAAGCGGTCGGTACCGACGTCTGCCAGTTCCTGGGCGGTGCAGTCGGTGTCCAGGGTGGTCCCGATCCGCGTGTTGGCCTCATTGATCACGCTCAGCCGCCGCTGCAGCCAGCGGTCGCGTTCCTGCTGGTACGCCGCGACGGCCTGCTCCGCGGTGCGATCGACGTACTCGAAACCCATCGCGCTCAGTGCGACCGTTGCCGCGTTGATCAGCTCCGGGGCGTCGGTGAGACGGGTTGTCTCCTCGTAGAGCAGATGAACAAGACGAGCCTGGACCAGCCGATAGATGCGTAGGAGATCACTGATCGGCACCCTGTGCTTGGCGAGTAGGCGAGCGAGCTCAATGGCGGCAGGCGGCGTCTTCACATCGGTCTCTGTGCCCTGCTCGAGAAAATCCAGAAGGGTGGTGATGTGTTCCGACGCAGCCATTGGCAGCACAGCGGCGATGTCCTGGTATGCCCACACCTTCGGAAGCTCCCAGCGCAAGCACTGCAGCGACGCATCGACCAATTGGTCCGCTCGCGGCTCGAGCCCTCGAGCGAGATCGCTGATGAAGGCATGGGTGTCGGTACCCACATCCACAATGTACGGGCAAAACGGGTGGGCGGGCATCCGCCTGCCTGCCTCGAACATGCAGCCGATCCGTGGGCTGGTGGTGCCACGGAGTGTGGAAGGTGGTGGTCGTGCCGCGTTCTCGTGGCATCACCAGAAGCTCGGCCCGGAGGGACGCGCCTCGGCGCAGCAGGCGCGCTGGGGCCAAGGGCCTGGGTGACGGTGCCAGCACCGGACTACCAGCGGATTCTGGGTGTGCTGGAGGAGTGGCGAACAGGGGGACCGGCGAAGGCTCAGAAGATCGCGGCGGAGCTGGGCCTGGGGACGACGCCGGCGAAGGTCGAGGGGGTGCGCTCGAAGGCCAGGCACCTGGCAACCCGGGGGGCTCAGGCAGGAGACGTCGGAGATGTTCAGCACCGACCGGCGGCCCATGGTCGCGCCGGACGCCGGCCCATCGTGGCTGCCCCGGCCACCGCCCCGCACCTGGGGCGGGGTCCTGGTCGTCGATGACTCCGGCGACCGCAAGGCCAGCCGGGGTCGCGGGTGCTTTCGCCGCTGTCGCGCAGGATGACGAGCGGGACGGGATCGAGCAGTGACACCAGCGCGTAGGTGGCGCACCAGCCCCCGTGGGGGGGATTGAGCTGGAGGGCGCCGGGGGCGAGACCGGCGTCCCGCATGGCCGGCGCGACCACACATGCCTGTGGACCGGCCGCCGGAACGGTCCCCTGCGCACAGATCGTCGACGTGGGATCCGGTCCCGGCGCGATCACGGTACAGCTGATCGAGATCGCTACTTCGGACGGCGCGGTCTGGGCCGTCGACCGGGACGGCGACGCGCCTGCGCAGACATCATTGCTTTCTCCGCCCGTATTGGCTGGTTGGGCGGCGGGAGACTACGGCTGGTCCGTCAGGCGCAGGTATGGCTTCACCGTTCGATATCCGGGAAACCGAATGGCTGCCTCTTCGTCACTTACGGCAGCGGTGATGACGACCTCCTGGCCCTACTGCCAGTCCGCAGGCGTGGCCAGTTGGTGCTGAGCCGTGAGCTGCAGAGAGTCCAGTACTCGAAGAATCTCTGCGAAGTTCCGCCCCGTGCTGGCCGGATATGTCATGGTCAGCTTGATCTTCTTGTCGGGCCCGATGACGAAGACGGTGCGCACCGTCGCTGTGTCGGATGCGTTCGGGTGGATCATCCCGTAGAGGTCTGCAACAGACCGATCGCTGTCGGCGATCATAGGGAAGTTGACCTGGGCGCCCTGCGTCTCGGCGATGTCCTTCGCCCAGGTGCGATGGTCCTTGGCGGAGTCGACCGACACCGCAGCGATCTTCGTGTCACGCCTGGCAAATTCGGGTTCAAGTCGGGCGGCCGCACCGAGCTCCGTGGTGCAGACCGGAGTGAAGTCGCCGGGATGGGAGAACAATATTCGCCAACTCTCGCCGAGCCATTCATGAAAACGCAGTTCACCGGTGGCGGACTCTGCCGTGAAATCTGGGGCGAGGTCACCTATTTGGAGCGTCATTTCGGGGTTCTCCTTCAGCCAGAGTGGGTTGTGGGAAAGCTGCGTGGCGAAGTGCCACTGAAGCACCTGCAGATCGAAACCAACGTGACGGCGAACAGCACTGATCCCCAAGCCTCGGTGGCGACGCGGACCGTGCCGAGCCGGCTCTATCGCTCCTGCGAGGGAGGAAGGCTGCGGATCGCGCCGAGGGTCCTGTTGCGCAATTCACGGGACTTACTGACTTCGGCTCGTCGGGGTGAACTTCCGCGATGTGCCTGATGGACCCGGTGTGGTGGCTCTATCCAAGGGCGTGTGAGATATGCGGATGGGGGCGGGCTGACCGCTGCGGGTCGGCTGCGCCGTGAGTCGGTGCGGATGCAGGCGGCTGAGCTGTTCGAGCAGGGCGTCAAACCATTGGACGTGGCACGGCGTCTGCGGGTGAGCGGGAAGTCGGCTTACCAGTGGCACCAGTTGTGGCGGTCCGGTGGTGTGCGAGCTCTCAATTCCCGCGGCCCGAGCGGTTCGCGATGCCGTCTGTCCCCGCGCTGTCTGGAGAAGCTGGCCGCGTATCTGGAACAGGGCCCGGCCGCGCACGGATGGGTGGAGGACCAGGTGTGGACCGCGGCGAGGGTAGCCACGCTGATTGGCAGGAAGTTCCACGTCTCCTACAGCGTCTCTGGGGCGACGAGGCTGATGCACCGGCTCGGCTTCAGCCCGCAGGTCCCCGCGCGGCGGGTCGCCGAGCGCGACGAGCAGGCCGTCACAGTATGGAGGGAGGCGACCTGGGACGAGGTAAAACAGCCCGGGCGGCCTGCGGGGGCTACATCTGCTTCGAAGGCGAGGCAGGCTTCACCCGCCGGCCGCCCAGGGTACGCACCTGGGGCCAGCGCGGCCGCACCCCGGTCGTGACCGTCAGCGGTCGGCGCTCAGGACGGCTGTCAGTGGCCGGACTGATCGCGATGAGGCCCGGGTCTCGCACCCGGCTGTGCCACCGCCTGCGCACCCACCCCGCCGGCCGGGGCAAGCGCCGCAGCATGGGTGAGCGCGACTTCATCGCGTTGATCGACGGTGTCCACCAGCTCGTCAAGGCACCGATCGTGCTGGTATGGGACCGCCTGAACACCCATGTTTCTCAAGCCATGCGCGAGCTGATCGCCGAGCGTGCCTGGCTCACGGTGTTCCTCCTGCCCGCCTACTCGCCCGACCTCAACCCCGTTGAGTGGGTCTGGGCACACGTCAAACGCAGCCTGGCCAACCTCGCCGTCGTCGCCCTCGACCGACTCGAGACCCTCGTCCGTAACCGGCTCAAGCGCCTGCAGTACCGGCCCGACACTCTCGACGGCTTCATAGCCGGCACCGGCCTGACCCTCGGCGATCCAGCATCACCTTGACGGCCGAAGTCCGGAGTGCAGACGTTCGTCTGCGTAGCATGTGCCAGATGAGGACTTGGGGTCAGGCCCTGTCGGAGAGATACCTGGCGGTCGAACGCGTAGCGGGAGCCGGCCTGCCACGGACCCGCCTCCAGAAGTGGGCTTCGCGGCACCCGGTACGGCTTGGTGTCTACATCGCTGTTCCCGTGACCATCGGAGGCTTGTTGGTAGCCGAGAAACCCGGATCGGTGGTGGTTGTGCTCATCGCCGGGCCGGGGTTGGGGGCCGTCTACTCCCTGATGGTCATCATGGACCGGGTCCTTCGAAGCCGCATCAGGCGGCGTATGGGACTCGATAGCGAGGACTGAATTAGACGTGGTCAGGGTCAGCAGGACTAGCGCATAGGTTCACCCTGACGAGCCGAAGTGAGTATCGCTGCCCTGTACAGAGGCTTACCTGTCCGTGCAGGAGGGGAGGCCGCTCTTCGTCAGCCGCGGAGATCCCGCCGACGGCCCAGGCGTGCAGCAGGGCTTGTGCGCGGCGTAGGCGCGGGTGGGACCCTGGGCGGCCATGCAGGCGAAAGCGGTCGCCTCGGCCAGCAGGCACGCGGCGGCGGTATCGGCGTCGCCGCCAGCTGAAGGATCCCGCTGCACACAGTGGGCGTAAACCCCGCCGTTGTCCGTTGTGGTGTGCCCGGTCATGCTTCGAGCACTACTGCGAGTCCCTGGCCGACGCCGATGCAGATGGCGGCGACGCCGATACCGCCGCCGCGTGCGGTAAGTGCGTGTGCGAGGTGTCCGACGATGCGTCCTCCGGAGGCGCCGAGGGGGTGGCCGATGGCGATGGCGCCGCCGTCGACGTTCACCTTCTGGGGATCGAGTTCGGGCCAGAGCCGCATGCAGGCGATGCTCTGGGCGGCGTATGCCTCGTTGAGTTCGACGAGGTCGACGTCCGACCAGGTTCTGCCGGCGCGGGCGAGGGCGCGGTTGGCTGCCTCCACCGGGGCGATGCCGAAGACGTCCGGGTCGTTGCCGGCCACTCCTCGTCCGGTGATGCGGGCCAGGGGTTGTGCTCCGGGCAGTGCGTTCTCGGCTCCGAGCAGTACTGCGGAGGCACCGTCGTTGAGGGGAGAGGAGTTGCCCGCTGTGACGCTTCCGTTCGCGAGGAATGCCGGCTTGAGCGCGGCAAGGGCGGCCATGCTCGTGTCGTCGCGGATGCCCTCGTCGCGGTCGAGGTGGACACCGGGCATGCTGATGATCTCTGCCGCGTAAGCGCCGTCGGCGAATGCGCGTGCCGCGTTCTGATGGCTGCGCAGGGAGAAGGCGTCCTGCTCCTCGCGTGAGATGGCGAAGCGTTCCGCGAGGATCTCGGCTGTCTGTCCCAGGGGGATGGTCCACTGCTCGGGCATGCGGGGGTTCACGAGCCGCCATCCCAGGGTTGTGGAGATCATGGTCGCGTTGCCTGCCGGGTAGGCTCGGTCCGGCTTGGGCACGACCCACGGTGCGCGGCTCATCGACTCGACGCCGCCGGCGAGCACGAGCGTTGCGTCACCTGCTTCGATGGCGCGGCTGCCCTGGATGACTGTCTCGACTCCGGAGCCGCACAGGCGGTTGACGGTCACGCCGGGCGTGCTGGTGGGGAACCCTGCCAGCAGTGCGCCCATTCGGGCCACATTGCGATTGTCCTCGCCGGCGCCGTTGGCGTTGCCGAACACGATGTCGTCGATCCGCTCCGGGTCCAGGTCCGGCTGCCGCTCGACGAGGGCGCTCATGACATGTGCGGCGAGGTCGTCCGGGCGTACGCCCGCCAGTGCTTTGCCGTACTTTCCGAAAGGGGTTCGTAGCGCGTCGTATACGAAGCTAGCGGTCATGACCTCGTCCGTTTTCGTTCATGGTCGTCGAGTGGCGGAATTGTGCTGGCGCCTTGTCAGGAACGGCCGGCAAGGGGGACGGCTCGTCCATCCCCGAGGTGCAGGCCGGTGGCCGAGGCGAGCGCGTCGATCGTGGCGGTGCCGAACAACTCGCGCACCGCAAAGCCGGCGGGGGTGATGTCGAATACCGCGTGGTTGGTGTAGACGCGGGTGACGCAGCCCACGCCGGTGAGGGGGTAGGTGCACTGTGTGACGAGTTTTGGTGTGCCGTCCCGGGTGAGCAGATCGGTCATCACCCACACCGACTTGGCACCGATCGCCAGGTCCATCGCCCCGCCGACCGCGGGTATGGCGTCGGCAGCGCCGGTGTGCCAGTTGGCCAGGTCGCCGTGCTCGGATATCTGGAACGCCCCGAGCACGCAGATGTCCAGGTGACCTCCGCGCATCATGGCGAACGAGTCGGCGTGGTGGAAATAGGAGGCTCCGGGCCGCTCGGTCACCGGCTGCTTCCCCGCGTTGATGAGATCTGGATCGATGTGGCCCGGCACTGGTGCGGGCCCCATCGCCAGCATGCCGTTCTCGGTGTGCAGGACGACTTCCACATCTTCGGGGATGGCATCGGCCACGAGTGTCGGCGCGCCGATCCCCAGGTTCACGACGGAGCCCTCGGGAATGTCGAGCGCGATGCGGGCGGCGAGTTCGCGGCGGGAAAGGCCGGAGCTGAGAACGGTCATCGGTTTTCGTCCCGTGATTCGATGGTGCTCGGGTTCGGGTTGCCCTCCGCGTCCGCGGCGCCGACGAATGCACCCTCACGCAGCCATGTCCGCTCTCCGACACCGACCACCCGATCGACGAAGATCCCCGGCGTGACAACGGTCTCGGGATCGATCGCGCCCAACTCCACGACGCGGTCCACCTGTACGACGGTGCTCTGCGCGGCGGCAGCCATGATCGGCCCGAAGTTCCGCGCGGTCTTGCGGTACACCACGTTGCCCCAGCGGTCGGCCAGATGGCCGCTCACCAGCGCATAGTCAGCCTGCAGAGGGTGTTCCAGCACGTGGTCGCGCCCGTCGATGACCCGATGCTCCTTGCCGGCGGCCAGCGGGGTGCCGAAGCCCGTGGGAGTGAAGAACGCGCCGATTCCCGCGCCTGCGGCTCGGATGCGTTCCGCCAGTGTCCCCTGCGGGGCGAGTTCGAGCTCGATCTTCCCCGCCCGGTAGAGGCGGTCGAAGACATAGGAGTCGCTCTGACGCGGGAACGAGCAGATGATCTTGCGGACGCGGCCTGCTGCGAGCAGAGCGGCCAGGCCCGTGTTTCCGTTGCCTGCGTTGTTGTTGATGACCACGAGTTCGCGGGCGCCCTGCTCGAGAAGGGCGTCGATCAACTCCACGGGCTGACCGGCTCTGCCGAAACCACCGATCATGATCGTTGCCCCGTCCTCGATGCCAGCCACGGCCTCGGCGACACTCGGACAGACCTTCGAGATCAAGTGACATCACCCTTTCGCGAAGCGGCCTCAACGCCGCTCTGCTGGCGGTAACAGTACATCGGGAGAGGCGATTCGTACATAGCCCAAACACTAATGGCTATGTACAAGACGGTGGGCCATCCGGCGGGCGGCAGCGGGGCGTGCCTCATGTGCCCAGAGGAAGTGTCCACAGGAGGAGTCCGGCCGCCGGACCGCGAGCTGCGAGGAGCCGCCGGACGCCGTGGAAGGATTCGACGGCCGTGACCGCCGTGGGTTGCCGAGGACAGCGCCGAACTGGCGGAGGCTCGTTGATCGCCGAGCCGAGCGCGAACGGCGCAGGCAGCGACTGGGCGGCGGCTCCGGACTGGGCGGGCAGGGTGGACCCGTACCGAGCCCGGTCGGCAGCACGGTGGGCATGGGTACGAGGGCGGTCGCCGCCCATGGAACCCTGGGTGCCGATGGCAACCTGCCGCCGGCCGACGGGAATTCCGGCAGGAGCGGGGCTGGTGACGTAGGCGAGACCAGGGCGGCGAAGGCCGCCTGCAGAGCCCGCCCCGCGATCAGCGACGCCCGCGTTCGACGCGAGGACGCACGGGGCACAAGCTGGAGACGGCCTGCGTGACGAAGCGGCGGCCGACGAGCATCCCGGGAACTCCGCCGGGCAGATCACACCGTACGGCGGGTTGCCCAGCGTGCCGCGGCGGGAGGCGTCAGCCACGCTTCGGGTCGGTTGCCTCGGTCGCTGCCGGACGGGCGGTGGCGGGCGTCACCGTCCCGCCGGGCTGACTCGGTCTTTGTGACTGAGCATCTTCGGCAGCGCCCGCACCGCGCGCGACGGCGTCCGCTCGCGGATGCCGTCGCATCACCGCGCCGAGGAGCGCCCGCGTTCCTTCAGACGGGCCCGATAGGCCCGTACGTTCTGGGTGTTCCCGCAGGTGGTGACGTCGTGCCAGAGACGCGAGCAGTTCTTGGAGCGGTCGTAGAACGCGCCGCGACAGCGAGGGTTCGCACACACCTTCAGTCGCCGCATCGTGTCGGCATAGGTGGCGGCGGCCAGTTGGATCATGACGTACGAGCGGAGAAGTTCGACGCCCTTGCCGCGAGCGTGCAGCCGCGCGCCTCCGGCGTCCAGACTGACGGCTGCCGTCGTCTCGATCGACGGTGCGGCGACGGCGGCGGAAGGTTCGTCGGCATGCCTGGTGGCCAGCGCGGCACGGAGGTCGTCGCGCAGCGATTGGAGGCGACCGAGGCCCCGTGCATCAAGGGGGCATGGAGCGGAAGGAGCGCTGGAGTCGATACTGCTCAGCGTTGCGAGGGAGGACCGGAGCCACTGCTCCGCCATATCGACGGACTCCAGGAGGTCAGGCTGGCGTGGCTTGCCCAGGCTCGCTGTGTTCAAGAGGTCCTGTACGAATCCCAGCCCGCCTGGGGCGTTGTGTTCGACTTCCTCATAGCGAGCCGAGGCCGGCCATTGGACCGCCGCACTCATCGTGTCCTCCTGGTGCCGTCAGGGTTCTTGCATGGCCCCTGTAAGAGCCTATCGCTTTCACCTGTGACCCATGGCCAGACCGCATGAGCGGGGCCGCCTGCAGGACGGCCCCGCGAGAGGACCTATTCCCCGGTGAAGTCGACAGTGGGTCGGGGCCGTCCTGCCTTGTAGGCCGCCACGGCCGACGTGAGAGCGACAGCCACATCCTTGGACTCGAACAGGGGGATGGCGATGTCGAACATCGAGTCGTCGGCGGCCTTCACGCCACCGGCTTCCCACACCCGCAGCAGCGCCTTGTGCGCGGCGTGCGCCCGGGTGGGCCCTGCGGCCACCTTGCGGGCGAACGCCCGAGCGGCCTCGATGACTTCGGCATCGGGCAGGATGTGGTTGACGACTCCGGCCTGCGCCATCGTGGCAGCGGGAACCTGTTCCGAGGTCAGTGCCCATTCGTAGGCCCTGGCACGGCCCGCACGAGCGGCCGATCGGTAGATGCCGCCAAGCAGGGTGACGATGCCCAGCGTCTGCTCGGGGTGCCCGAACCGGGCGCCCTCGCCGGCGAAGATCACGTCGGAGCGCAGGGCGAGTTCGAAGCCCCCGCCGAAGCACAGGCCGTTCACCGCTGCGACCACTGGCACGGGAATCTGCTCGAAGCGGTTGAAGGCGAACATGTACCGCTCGAACAGCATCCGCAACTGCCGCACGTCGAGGTCGGGCCACGTGACGATGTCCCCGCCGAAGCAGAAGTCAGGCCCTTCGGCCCGCAGCAGGATCGCCCGCGCCCCCGATGACTCCGCCTTCTCGACCGCTGCGAGCAGTTCCTCGGCCATCTGTTCGTCGATACGGTTCTGCGGCGGGTTCTCCAGGACGATCTCGGCGACGTGGTCGTTGATGTCGAAACCAAGATGGCTCATCGGTCTTCCATTTCTTTCCTGCAGGCACGGTTGCTGAAGGTGGCCGCGCGGGACAGTCGGGGAACTGGGCTATGCGCCCGGAGCGGGCTGCGGGTCACCCGCATAGAAGTGATCGGGCGGGACGATGCCGACCAGCCGGTCGCGGACCGTGGCGGAGAATCGCAGGACTGCTCCGAGCGGACGATGGTGGATCGCCGCCCGGACGACATCGCCCTCTGCGTTCTTCTCCAGAAGAGTGACGCCGGAGAACTCCACTCCGCCGAACGCCGTCGCCTTCCACTGCAGGTAGGTCGTGGTCGCGTCGGAGGCCTCGGCCGTGAACTCCAGCGACTCGTAGATCGTGCTCGCAGCCGCGAGAGCAGAGGCGACGAGTGCCCGACCGGCGATCGGCCGGGCAAGAATGCTGGCCTCCAGCACGACGTCCTCGGCGAAGCCCTGGGCGAAGGTGTTTTCGGAATGCTCCGAGAAGCCGCTGCGCCAGCCCGAAGCCGCATCGCCGGCATTCAAGTTCTGGAGGAAGCCAAGGACTTCGCGGGCCAGGGCGTGGGGGTACTCCACGTGCAGCCAGTGCCCACCGCCGGGAACCGTCGCCTGACGCGCAGCAGGGAAACGAGGCGCGATGGCGCCGGTGACAACTTCCTCGGTGACGAAGCCGTCGCTGTCGCCGCGGACAATGAGGACGGGGCCCAAGTACGCGCTCTGTTCCGGTGCCTCCTCGATACCGTTGTTCCAGATGTCGACGTACCGTGCGACCACGGGCGGGGCAACCAGCAGGCCGCTGCGGCCCAGCGCATCCAGTGCCTCCTTGCCGAGCGCCGGCGAGAGCTGGGTGCGAACGGCACGCTGGGCCTCCGCGTTCCCGCCGAGTGCCCGGAACGGCACGACGGCTTCCTCGGACAGACGGGTACCCCCGAGCGGGACCGGCGTGAGCAGAACCAGTCCGGCGACGCGCCCGGGCCGGGCGGCGGCCGCGAGTTCGGCAACCTGGGAGCCCATGCTCTGGCCCACCACAACGACGGGTCCCTTGATGTCGTCGACGACGGATGCGACCTCGTCGGCGAACAGGGCCAGGCTCAGCTTCTCCGTGTCCTCGGCAAAGGACGCACGGGTCCCGGAACCCGGAAGATCGATACGCGCCGTCGCCACGGCACCCTTCAAGGCTTCGACGAAGCCGTCCCAGACCGTGGCATCGTCCAGGAAGCCGTGGACGAGCAGCAGTGTCGGCGCCTGCGGGAGCGCCTCGCCACCACCGGTACCGGCCGGGTCGGTGCGAGCAAGGTCTCTGGTCATTTCGGTTCCGTCCTCGTTGATCCGGAAGGCGACCATTCCGCCGTGTCGATGGGTGAGAAGTCAGTCGGACGTTCATCGAGCCGCGGGCTGCGCGTCACGCGCAGACGCTCGACGAGCTCCTCGGGAAGGGGGGTGGTGAAGATGTTGTCGACGAGCGAGTACTCGGCGGCCAGACGCCCGACGGCCCCCAGGGCACCGATGTCGATGCGCCCGCCGGGCAGGTAGAGGTCGTCGCGCACGTGGAAGCGCTCCACGCGCCCCCAGACCACGTGGTCCGGCATCGGGGGCATGGGGATGATCCGGTCGACCACGCACTCCATGGAAACAGGGGCGTCGGCGATCCGGGGCGCCGCTACGACCTCGCACTCGCCCTTCTCCAGGCCGAGTGCCTCGAATTCGTCGACCTCCGGGTCGAACTCGAAGGCGGAGCGGTGCACCTCGTCGGCATGGCCGATCGACGCCATGTTCACCACGAACTCACCGGTGTCCCGGATGTTGACGAACGTGTCCTTCAGGGTGACCTCGTCGGAGCGGGGCTGAAGGGAGATCGACACGATCGGGGGAAGGCGGCCGACGACGGTGAAGAAGGACACCGGGGCCACGTTGCCGATGCCCGCGGTCGACCGGGTGCTGACCCAGGCGATCGCGCGCGGCAGAACGCTGCCGATGAGAAGTTTGTAGCTCGACCTGGCGTCGAGCGATGCCGTATCGATGATCATTTGCACTCTCCGTTGAACGCCTCATCCGAAGGCTGCCGGTCTCGGCCTGCTCTCGGCGCCCGCGACGATGGCCGGCTCGATTCCCCGTCGGTACCGGGTGCGGACAGCCCCGGGGAAGCGCGGGGCGAGAGGGACGACCTCTGATGTGTACAGGAGCGTAGCGCCTACACTTGTGACAACGCCAGGTGTGCGCCACCGGAAATACCTGCCGGTACTCCGGAGAGGGAAGGTCGCTTCAACACATTCGAAATGACAGAGCCATACCGTTGTCACCTATGTACCCAGCTGTTAGGGTCCGCCGCTATGAAAGCAACAACGCTTCCAGGTCTCACCGGGGAACCGGCACTGGAGATGCTCCACGCCGCACCAGTGAGACCCGCGGCGCCCGGAACACCCCAGTTGCTGTTCGTGCACGGTCTGGGCTACGCCGCCTGGGTCTGGGAGGACTGGATGGCCGCGGCGGCCGCGGCCGGACACGACAGCTGGGCGGTCTCTTTGCGCGGCCACGGTGGCAGCGGCGGCACCGCTGCCCGCTCCGCGCTGAGCGACTACGAGGCCGACGTCGTCCGCGCCGCACGCTCGCTCCCGGGGCCCGTCGTGCTGATCGGGCACTCCATGGGCGCGCTCGTCGTCCAACGCGCGGCCGCGGCGGCGAACGCCGCTGCCATGATCCTGGTCGCTCCGCTGCCCCCACGGCCCGCGGTGCACACGATTCTGGCGGTACTGCGCCGGCAGCCGTTGGAAGTGCCGCGCTACATAGCCGGCAGGCCGATCAAGCTCGGTCCCCACATCCTCTACGCCCACCCGGACGACCCGGCGACGGCCGAGGCGAGCAAGCGTGTGACCCCCGACTCCCCGCTCGTCCAGTACCAGTTCCTCTTCCACCGGCCGACGCGCGTGCCGCCGCTGCCGATCCTGGTACTCGCCGCCGCGAAGGACCGGCTCGTGCCCCTCGTCTCCGTACGGGCCACTGCGCGGCGCTACGGGGCGCGACTCCGGAAAATCGCCGGCGTCGGACACACCATGATGCTCGACCCGGAATGGTCCGAGGGCTGGAAGCAGATCGAGTCCTGGCTCGCCGACGGCCCCCCGACGGCAGCCCACCCCACCGGCCCGCCACCCACCCGGCGCGGCAGGAGTGTTAGTACGGAAAAGAGGAACCATGGTTGACAGGCGAGACGTGGCCTTCACCGCCGACGGTGGAGTGACCCTGCGCGGCTGGTACTTCGTGCCCGAAGGCGAAGGCCCGCATCCGGCCATCTCCATGGCTCACGGCTACGCGGGCGTCAAGGAGCACTCCCTGGAGGGCTTCGCCCGGCGGTTCGCCGAGGCGGGCTTCGCCGTACTCCTCCACGACCACCGCACGTTCGGCGCCAGCGACGGCGAGCCACGTCAGGACGTCAATCCGTGGGTGCAGGCCGAGGACTGGCGTCGAGCGATCTCATTCCTGGAGGCGCAGCCCGAGGTTGATCCGGACCGGCTCGGCGTCTGGGGAAGCAGTTACGCCGGTGGGCACGCCATCGTGCTCGGTGCCACGGACCGGCGCCTGAAGGCCGTCGTCGCGCAGGTTCCGAACATCAGCGGCTACCGGCAGGGGCTTCGGCGGGTGCCTCCGCATCTGGTTCCCGCCCTTGAGGAGGGATTCGCGGAGGAGGAACGCAGCGCCGCCCGCGGGGAACCGCTCCAGTACCAGCAGATCGTCAGCAGCGATCCGGCGGTCCGCGCGTCCTACTACTCCGGCGACGCGGTCGACTTCTATCTCCAGGAGCTGCCGGAGGGAGTCTGGGAGAACCGGGTGACCGTACGGTCCACGCGTATGGCGCGCATGTACGAGCCTGGGTCGTTCATCCGCAGGGTGTCCCCCACGCCTTTGCTGATGATCGTTGCCGAGGACGATTACCTGACGGTGACCGACGTCGCCCTCGAGGCCTACGAGGACGCCCTCGAACCCAAGAAGCTGATCCTCATCCCCGGTGGCCACTTCGACCCGTACCTCGCCCAGTTCGAGCGCGCCTGCTCGGAAGCACTCGACTGGTTCCGGAAGTTTCTGCAGGCATAGAACGAGTGCACCCGCGAGGGAATCGGCCGGGTCAGCATCCGGCCTGATGGATGATCAGACCAGCTCGTCGGTGAACTCCTCGTCGTTCAAGTGACGGCAGGATCTTGGAAGAGGGACCCCACCGTTGCCCCCGCCTGGCGAGCCAGGCACCCGGCTGGGTGGCGTCCGGACCCGGTATTCCGGGCGAGCTGGAGCAGTTCACGGAAGGTGCGCCCCAACACGGCCGCCTCGACCGCGGGGCACGGGCCCCATGACGACTAAACGACAGGAGTCGGCCTTGGCCGGTAAGAAGGACCTTCGATACGCGGTCCACATCTCACCCTCGATCCCCACTGAGATCAGTGATCTGCCGCCCGGTGTGGAGCGGCGGATGTGGTCGCCCATCTCCTCGACGCTCGTCTACGGCGAGCGGGACGCGGTACTCGTCGACCCGGTCATGACGGTCCAGCAAGCCGTCGCGCTCGCCGAATGGGTGGAAGCGTACGACCGGAATCTGACGACGGTCTACGTCACCCACGGGCATGGAGATCATTGGTTCGGGCTGGCGACCCTCCTCGAGCGCTTCCCGAACGCCCGAGCGGTCGCCACGCCGGCGGTCGTCGAGCACATGGCGAAGCAGATGGAGCCGAGCTTCGTCGAGAGCTTCTGGAACGCGAGGTTCCCGGGCCAGATCCCGGACCGCCTCGTGGCAGCCGACCCGATGGAGGACCAGGTGCTCGAACTCGAGGGCCGAGAGTTGACGGTCGTGCCGCTCGGTCACACCGACACCGACGACACGACCGCGCTGCACGTCCCGTCCATCGGGCTCGTGGTCGCCGGGGATGCCGCCTACAACGACGTGCACCTCTATCTCGCCGAGTCGCCGAGCGAGGGCCGCAAGGCGTGGAAGGAGGCGCTAGGCGTGATTGCCGGCCTCGGAGCCGACCATGTCGTGGCGGGGCACAAGCGTCCCGGCCGGCCTGACTCCCCGGACATCCTCGCCGAGACCCGCGCCTACATCGATGACTTCGAGGACTGCGTCGCGCGCACCGCCTCCACTGAGGAGCTCTACCAAGCGATGCTGGAGATCCATCCGGACCGGGTCAATCCGGGCGCCCTGTGGGGCTCGGCCCGTTCGGTGAAGGGCTGACGCGACACGCCTTCTTCGGCCCCGTGCCACTGTGGCCTGCACCATGCGTCCGGCTGACAGCCGATCACCGACCCGTGGTACGCGCAAGGCCGCGCTGTTCAGGCGGTCGCCCCTTCCGGAGGCCCCACGACGGCTGGCCAGGCGAAGTCCGCCGCCCTCGAAGACCGGCCAGCGGGCGAGCCATGGCAAGGCGGTCTGCTGTGCGGGTGAGGGCGGTGTAGGAGCGTCGTCGCCACTGCCACGAGCCTTGGGAAATCTTCATGCCCGACTCTGCCCATGCCGCCCGACACCACCGACTGCTCGACCGGATCGAACATGCGGCGGAGCAGGCCTGACTGGAGTCGTCGGAAGGGGCTTCGCCACGCGGCGGGCACTCGCGGCAGCGCCGCCCCCGGCGTTGACTATTTGCGGGCAGGCGCCGCGGAGTCCTGAGCTCCTGGAACGCTCAGGAGCGCACGAATGGCGTCACTCGCGGCGGTCAGGATGCCGTTCGCCTCGTACCGCGAGGTGAGTTCGGTCGACCGACCCCGCTCAGCCGCCTCCACGGTGTCCCAAGCGAGGGTCGCCCCGCTGAAGCGGGCTTCCAGGCTGCCCCGTTCGCCGCGGGCGCACGGGCGTCCGTCACCCCGCGCGGGGGACCTCACCGTCACCGACGACATCAGTGTCGACCTGGACACAGAAGATGTGAACTCCCTCAACTGCCCAGCCATGGGCGGGACTTACTTGAGCACCACTCAAGGGCCCTCACGGAGGTCCATGAACTCGTTGAGGTACCGAGATTTCCAGTTCGGCGTCGGTGGCGGCGAGCCGACCGAGGCTGTGCTGATGTCGGCGCCGAGGAATGGCAGTTCCGGGGCGTACCGGCTGAAGCGAGAGCGCCAGCTGCCTCGCAAGGCGGCCGGGCAGCCAGCTACGCCACCCGCCTACCACCCGTCTCCTGGATAGCCCTTGCCGCCCGGCAGGTCGGTCTCGGCCAGGAACCGCCAATCCCGCGCCGTCGCACATCAGCCGTCCCGCCTGAAGACATGTCCGCAGGACATGATCACAAAAGGCGTGCACCACCACCAGCGAAGAATCCGCTGGTGAGCCCCCCGCGCCTGGCAGCCGACCACAGCCACTCAGCGCCCCTTCAGCGGCTCATCGGACCGACGGCTCGTGGCGCTGCCCCCGTACACGAGGCGAACCAGCACGTGACCTCACACCACCCTGACCAGCGGCGACACGCTCAACAGCCTAAAAGGGTGCGGATTCGACCCGGATTCGACCCGCGAACCCCAGACTCCAAAACGATCAGTAGTTGACCTGCAGCAATGCTGAATCTTGCCGCTGTACCGAGCATCGATCGACAGACGGGTATCACATTTGCAATTAAGCAGACATGTTTGGGCGAATAACGCTACGCAGTGAGTAGTCGCACTCACCGTCGCCCTCTCCGGCTAACCCAAGCGCGAACCGAACAGCAGCACCACCCGGGCCACCTACTCTGGCGACTAGGGGCTGACAGAACAGGGCTCTGACCAGCCTCTTTACAGAAGTCCTTCCGCCTGGCAGATGCCGCCTTGCCGAGCCGATACAAGCCTCACGACCCTGATTCCAACCACGGCACGCGGGGCGACGGCGCCCCGCCGACAGGGACGGGAACCCCCATGCCTCACATGACCGCCTTCGCCAGGAACCAGTGGTTCTTGGCAGGAGCGGTAAGTCCGCCAGGGCTGCTGGACGTACAGCCTCCGTCCGAAGCGTCGGCCGGCCCGATCTGTGGCGGCTTCGGCTGCCCGGGCTCCGTCGGCCGGGCAAGGGGCTTCTTCCGGTCCGGCTAAAGGTCGATCGCGCCGTCCGCCGCGCAAGCCTGCGCGGCCAATCCCTCCGCGCCCGGATCCGGCTGCAGTATCTGGGCGACGATCTCGGCCGTGGCCCGGTGCCAGTCACCGCTGCGACGGAGCATCGCGTGGTCTGCGCCCCTGACCACGACCATGCCTGCCCGGGCCCCGGCCTCCCGGGCCCTGCGCACGTAGTCCGCCGATTCGGCGGGTGGCGTCACGCGGTCGCGGTCACCGTGCAGGACGACCAGCTGCACGCCGTCGAGGTGACGGGCGGAGTCCTCCGGCGGGCACCACGGGGCCAGCGCCAGCACGCCGCGCACCAGCGGGTGCGACGCGGCCCGCAGGGCCGCCCGGGCTCCCATCGAGTGTCCTACGAGGACGGTGGGCACGGTGCCCGCCAGCCGCTGAAGTTCGTCGAGCGCACGCAGAGCGTCGCGCGCGGGATCGCCGTCGTTCCAGCCCTGGTATCGGTAGCGGACCTGGCCGAGCAGGGCGTTCCGGGGCGCGGCCGACGCCGCTGCCCGTAGTACCGGGTGCATACGGAGCGCGGCCGGCTGCCAGGGGCGCGCCGTGCGACGGCTCAGCTCGCGGCCGCCATGGAGCGTCACGATCGCCGCGGCCGCGGTATCGGCCGGTGTGTGCCGCACGATCAGCGCAGACCAGTTCCGCTGCACGTCCCCACCATTGCTCACCGCTACGGCACCCCTCCACTCGGGACTGCCCATCCTCCCCCAGGAGATCCGACGCTGTGGCGGGGAGGGGCGCACGCAGTACAGCAGTGAGCCCTGTACGCGCCTCCACACGCGTGAGGAAAATGCGCCATGTCAGCGGTCTCGTGGCCGAGGCAACGTGCACCTCGGCTCGAATGCTCCAACTCGTCGAGAAAGCAGGTCGGCCCGTGCTGCTACGTCTGCCCGAGTCCGTGTCCGAAGCGCAGGAATGCATCGCTGAGGGAGCGGTGCCCATCGGCGGGGCGACGCTGGTCTGGGCCGGTTGGCAGCGCGACGGATTCCCCGAGCAGGCCATGTCGCTGCGCAACCTGCCGGAGGCCAATGTGATCGCGCGCGGGGCGCTGGGCTCCGCCGTGGTGCTGAACCGGATCGACGAACGGGTGCCCGAGGTCCTCCACCAGGCGGCCGCCACGGTAGGGACCGGAGCCGTGCGGCGCACGGCCACCGTGGGTGGCAACCTGGTCGGCAGCACGCTGCGTTGCCTGCTGCCGGCGGCGCTTGTGCTGGATGCCCGGGCGACGGTTCTCGACCGGGACGGGGTCTACGAGACCGACCTCGCCGAAG
This sequence comes from Streptomyces sp. NPDC001401, assembly GCF_042895385.1. Lineage (NCBI taxonomy): Bacteria > Bacillati > Actinomycetota > Actinomycetes > Kitasatosporales > Streptomycetaceae > Streptomyces > Streptomyces sp. NPDC001401. The sequence goes on along the minus strand of NZ_JBIAWI010000009.1, from coordinate 383,458 downwards.
TCATGGCCAAGCACCACCTCCTGCTCAGCCTGCACTGGCGTGAACCGCTCGCCAGCAGCTACCGCAAGCTGCCGGGTGAGGCGGGCGGACCGCCACCGTTCGTCGTCGCCGCCGCGGTGCACACCGACGACGACGGACTCGAGCGCCTGCAGGTGGCTGTGCGCGACGGCTACGAAGTGCTCGCCGGCAGCGCTCGTTGTGGCGCCGGGGCCGAAGAGGCCATCGACGGCCTTCGTGATTCGGCCATCGGCACGCTGTGCTCCGCGGGTCGGGACGCGGTGCGCCAACACGTCACGGATCTGTTGGCCCGTCCGGGCGGGGGCGTTCGTTGAGGCAGTGACGCGGCGGCCGACTGCGCTGGCGTACGACGACGGAGGCGTAGAGGTGGCCGGCGGTGCATGGAGCTGCCGTCCACGGCACGGCAGAGGTCGAACGGTGGGTCGGATCAGTGCCACAGATGCCTGGCGCCCACCTTCGGACTCCTGCGGGCGACGCGCTTGTTGGGGATGGCGAAGAGAACCCTCGCCAGGCCTCCGCGCAGTCACTTTCGGACTGCCGCAGCCCCGGCACCCCGTACTCGCCCCGGCCGCCTCTCACACACCTTGGCCGGTTTGCGGTGACCGCTTGAGGAACGTCATCAGGGCCGTCAGCATCTCGTCGGGGGTCTCCTCGGCCGGGTAGTGCCCGCAGCCGGGAATGACCAGGCTCTCCACGTCGTCGGCGGCAAGCCGCATCGTCGCGCCGACCCGTTCGCCCAGGTTCTCTGCTCCGCCGATCGCCAGGACGGGCAGATCCAGCCGCCGGGTCCGGCGCCGCTCGTTCTGCGGGATGGTCACGTCGAGCGCACGGTAGAACGCGAAGCTCGACCGCAGGGCGGCAGGGTCCTCGGCGAGGGTGTCGACGTAGTGCCGGACGGCGTGGTCGGGCAGCGGTTTCGCGGCCTTGCTGGCGAACTGTCCGCCGAAGTAGAGGTGTTCACGGCCCCTGACCAGCTGTTCATTGAGCTCGGGGAGCCGATTGAAGGCGAAGTGCCAGAGTTTCTCATTCGCCTCGGCGGTACCGAGCAGCGGGGTCGACGGGGACAGTCCCGGGATGGCGGCCTCGGCGACCGCGAGGCGGGCGACGCGCTCCGGGTGGTCGACCGCCAGGGCGTAGCCGACCCACATGCCCACGTCATGTCCGGCCACCGAGAACCGCTCGTGCCCGAGCTCGGCCATCAACGCCACCGCGTCGCGGGCGAGCGTGCCGGTGTCGTACCCCTCGAGGGGCTTGTCGGACAGCCCCACGCCCCGTGAATCGATGGCGACGACCCTGAAGTGCCGGGCCAGCCCGGGCATCACGAGGCGCCAGGCGTACCACGTCTGGGGCCAGCCCGCGAGAAGTAGCAGCGCCGGTCCTTCCCCGCCGGTGACAGCGTGCAGGCGGACATCTCCCGTGTCGACGTAGCGACTTGTGAAGGTGCGGGCGAAGCCGTCCGGGAGGTGCGGCGCGCGGGAGACGGAACCCCGGCCTTCGGGAACGGACGGACCGACTGGGGACGGACTCACCATCATCCTCTTTTCGTGGGAACGACGGACCGCCACGCTAGCCATCTTGGATCGATCAGTCAAAGATACTTGGACCGATCGATCCAAGAAGCGTTAGGCTCGCGGCGACAGCACGGAACGAGAGGTGAGCGGCATGTCCGGCCGAAAGCAGTTCGATGTCACGACAGCCCTGGACCGGGCCATGCGCGTGTTTTGGCAGCACGGATACGCAGGGGCCTCGCTCGACGCCCTCGGCTCCGCCACCGGCCTCGGCCGCGGATCGCTGTACGGCGCCTTCGGCAACAAGGACGCGCTCTTCCGCCAGTGCCTCGACCGCTACGCCTCGATCTACGGAGCGCGGCACGAGGAGGCGCTCGCGGCGCACCCCGGCGACCCGGTGCGCGCCGTGGAGGCCTTCTTCGACGCCACCCTGGCCCGCATCTCCGATCCGGCGGTTCCGGACGGCTGCCTCATCGCCCAGTCCGCCGTCCAGTCGCCGACGCTGAAGGAGGAGAACGGCGCCCATGTGCGCGCCCTGGTCGACGCTCAGCGCGGACGGGTGCGCGGGGCGCTGGACGGCGCCCCGGCCGACCCCCGCGTACTCGACGAACTCGCTCTGTACGTCGTCGCCGTCAACCAGTCGCTCGCCGTACTGAGCCGGGCCGGCACGCCGGAGGAGGAGCTTCGCATCGTGATCCGGCTGGCGTGCGGCACATTGGCGGACAGCCTCGCCCACGCAGCCTCAGAAGCCCCCGCCCACAGCTGACGGTCCAAGACGAGGACAACGCGCGCCGTCATACCGTGAGGCATACATCTCGGGGTGATCGTGGCAATTCTCTACTGCCTGCAGTTCAGCGGGGAGTTGAGCGACTCCGAGGTCGAGCGCATCGCGGGCATGATCCTGGAACGGCCCTTCCACGACCTCGCCGTCGAGGAGCAGTACGCCGGCATTGAAGCCGCCCTGGCGGCGGAGGCCTGGGAAGACGACCTGTCCTGACAGCCGCATGGCGAGCCGTTGATCCGGGACTTCCTGCAGCGCGTGTTTGAGGCGCCTGGACGAGCAGCAGCCGTGGCAGGAACCGCCCTTCGGTACAAGAGTGGAGTGCTGCCCCGGGGCCAGGGCCCATGCAAGGCAGAACAGACGGGTTGCGCTCTGGACCGTCCGGCGAGTTGTCGATCGGGCCGACGCATGCGCTCGTCGCCGGTGAGGGTCTGGGTCGAGTCGCCGCGCCGGCGCGACCGGCTGTACCTCTCCGGCTGGTACGTCGGCGGGGTCGACGCTTTCGGCCTGGCCGGTCGCCGTGAAGTCGTCGCACGGGTGACGTCGCTGCTGCGGTGCACCGCCGGCTTCCGCACGGCCGAGCGCTGATCGTCTCGTCCGCGGACGGACTGCTCCCGCGCCGGGAGCCCGACGCAGGCTGGTCACGTGGGTGGAGCTCGGGCCCAGTCCGGCGCTCAGGCGGTGTGCGCGGCGGTCAACCGTTCCGCGGCGTCCCAGAGTTCGCGTTCGCGGCGGGGGTCGTAGGACTCCGCGGAGGAGCGGGCCACGTGTGCGCGGTCGACGTAGCAGCCGGTCGGTGCCACGGTCGTGCCGACGGCGAGGTCGGCGAGGTGGCGGCCCGCCGCCGTGCGGCTGGTGGCGAAGGGGGTGAGGATCATCGCCGGCAGGATGCGGTGCATGGCGAACCGGGAGACAGAGCCGGCGTTGCGGGCGAGGTCGGTGCCGGGGACGAAGCCGGGATTGTAGGCGATGACATCGATACCGGTCGGCAGGCGGCGGGCGTGCTCGTGGACGAGGTGGATGGCGGCCAGTTTGCTCGTCGAGTAGGCGGTGCGGCCGGCGGTCGTGGTGTGCAGCTCGGGGAAGGCGGCCGGGCGGGCGAGGACGTCCGGGGAGCGCCAGGCGGGGCCGGGGACCATGCCCAGGTTGTGCCTCAGGTCGCCGAAGTGCGTGTCGCTGACGGTGATCACGATCCGGGCGGGGCGGACGAAGTGGGCCTGCAGGCGGCGGACGAACAGGTGGTTGGCGAGTACGTTGACGGCGAAGGTGGTCTCGAAGCCCTCGGGGCCCTCGATGAGCGCGTTCGTGCACTGCACGCCCGCGTTGCCCACGAAGCCGTGCAGGGGCGGCAGTTCGCCGTGTTCGAGACGTTCGCGGATCTCGTCGGCCGCCGACCGTACGCTTTCGAGTGAGCCGAGGTCGGCCGTGACGTACGAGACCCTGTGTCCGCCCGTGCCGAGGTCTGCGGCCGGCCCGGCGCCGGAGGAGCCGCGGGCCACGACGAGGAGATGGGTGTCCGGTGACTCGCGCAGGATGCGCTGCGCTGCAGCGCGGCCGATCCCCCGGCTCGCGCCCGTCATCACGATCGTGGACGGCATGAAGGGCTCCTTCGACGGTTGTTCGCTGAGCGCCTCCAGCGGCGCATCACCCACGCTCACCGCTGCCGCGCCCGCCAAACAGTGCCGTCCGCGTCGGTAGGACCGGCAGTACCCAGGCTGCTGTCGCCGCCAGCGGCGACAATGGCCGTATGGCCACCTCCCGATCTGATTTCGGCTCGCTCCTGCACGCCTGGCGCGACCGTCTCTCCCCCGGGGACGCCGGTTTCCCCGAGACGGTCGGCCGACGCGCGCCCGGGCTGCGTCGTGAGGAGCTTGCTCAACTGGCCGGTCTGTCCGTCGACTACGTCCTGCGTCTGGAGCAGGGGCGGGCCCGCCATCCCTCGGCCCAGGTCGTCGGTGCCCTCGCGCGGGCCCTGCAGCTGTCCCGGGCCGAGCGCGACGAGCTCTACCGGAGCGCGAGGCTGCTGCCGCCCCAGGACGAGACGATCAACGCCCATGTGCCGCCCGGCATCCAACGACTGACCGCACGCCTCGGAGACGTCCCGATCGGCGTGTTCGCAGCCGACTGGAGTCTGGTGTGGTGGAACGCCATGTGGAGCGCCCTGCAGGGCGATCCCACCACGTTGCCCGTGTACGAACGCAACCTCGCCCGCGCCGTCTTCGGCGACGGGCCCGCCAGTGCGGCAGTGCGCCCCTTCCACTCCGAGCGCGGCGGCGACACCTTCGCCGCATCGATCGTCGCCGACCTCAGGCACGCCGCGTCCCGCTACCCCACCGACACCCAACTCGCGTATCTCGTACAGGACTTGCGGGCGACCTCCCCCGCCTTCGCCCAGCTCTGAGCCACGGCGAGTGCGGCTCAGCACACCACCGACCGCAAGACCGTCCGACATCCGGAGGTCGGCGACATCCTCCTCGACTGCGACGTCCTGATCGTGCCGGGCGCGGATCTGCGCGTGGTCACCTACACCGCGGCAGCCGGCACCAGCGACGCGGCCAAGCTGGACCTCCTGCGCGTCACCGGCAGCCAGGCGGCCCCCACGCTGCCCTGATGCCTCAATCCGCCGTCTTGCGGGCCAGCGCGTTGTTGTCTATCGAGTTGTGCACGCTGAAGCTGACGGCGTCCGAGCGGTAGCGGTCGTCCGACCACTCCACCGGGCGTCCCTCGCGGGTGGTCGTGATGCGGCGGACTCGCAGAAGGGGGCTGGTGCGGCGGATGCCGAGGAGTTCGGCGTCCTGGGCGCTCGCCGCGACCGCGTCGATGACGTGCTCTCCGTAGGCGAAGACCAGGCCCGTGCTGTCGTACAGCCGCTGGGTGACGGACGGGGCGTCGGATTCGATCTCCTCGACGGCGGGTGAGATCCAGTCGGCGTACACGGTGCGCTCGACGAGGACCGGTTCGCCGTCCAGGCCGCGGACCCGCAGGACGTGCAACACCCGTGCACCCTCCCGGAGTTGGAGACGGGTGGCGTCCTGCGCGGTGGCGGGCAGGTACTCCTGGGCCACGACCCGGCCGGTGGCCTCGCGGCCCATGGCGCGGGCCCATTGGGCGAAGCTGCGCAGTTCGGCGAAGCTCTGGCTGCGGCGGCTGGCCAGAACGACCCGGCGGGCGCCCTGGCGGGAGCCGATCAGGCCCTCGGCGGTGAGCGCGGCGACGGCCTGGCGGACGGTGCCGCGCGAGACGCCGTAGTGGGCGGCGAGTTCCGTCTCGGCGGGCAGCCTGCTGCCGACCGTGTACTCCTCACGGTCGATCGCCCGCCGCAGCTCGTCGGCGATCTCCTCGTGTCGTGTCGCCACCGTTTCCCTCCGAGTCTGCTGCTGTGCACAGCGTGACCAGCGTAATCGAGGCCGGCAGGTGATCGCGCTTACCCCGAACTATGCAGGGAATGGGAGGTCACAATTTCGCCACTGTTTACGAAGAGGTCACCACGGGCGGCCTTACTGGGGCCAACTTGTTCAGACAAGTTCTCAGCCTTGTGCGTCCTTGTGCGTCCTCCCCTGCGCCCCCTTCTGGAGTCACCGTGTCCCAGCCGAGAACAGCCGCCCTGGCCGGCTCCCTCGCCGTCGTCGCCGCACTCGCCCTCAGTGCCTGCGGCGCCGCTCCCGACAACGCGTCGACGACCGCCGACGGCAAGAACGCGGCCACCGCCACCTCGGCCGCCGACTTCGGCGGCCTCGACGCCCTGGTGAAGGCCGCCAAGAAGGAGGGCACGCTGCACGCCATCGCGCTGCCCCGCGACTGGGCCAACTACGGCGCCCTGATCGACGGCTTCACGAAGAAGTACGGCATCAAGATCACGGTGGAGAGCCCGGACGGCACCAGTCAGGACGAGATCAACGCCGTGACCTCGCGCAAGGGCCAGGACCGTGCCCCGGACGTCCTCGACCTCGGCAGCTCCTTCGCGCTCAGCGCCGCCCAGCAGGGCCTGCTCGCGCCGTACAAGGTGGCCTCGTACGCCGACCTCCCCGCCGGGCAGAAGGACCCGCAGGCGCGCTGGTACAACGACTACGGCGGCTACATCTCCATCGGCTGCGACGCCAAGCGCGTCAAGACCTGTCCGACGACCTTCGCGGACCTGCTCAAGCCGCAGTACAAGGGCCAGGTGGCGCTCAACGGCAACCCCACCAAGTCCGGTTCGGCCTTCGGCGGCGTGTACGCGGCCGCGCTCGCGAGCGGCGGCTCCTTCGACAGCATCCAGCCCGGCCTGGACTTCTTCGCCAAGCTGAAGAAGAACGGCAACTACACGCCCGTCGAGTCGACTCCGGCGACCGTCGAGAAGGGCGAGACGCCGATCAGCATCGACTGGGACTACCTGAACGCCGGTTACGCCGACGAGTTCAAGTCCAAGGGCGTCGACTGGAAGGTGTCGGTGCCGTCCGACGGTCAGTTCTCGCAGTACTACTCCCAGGCCATCAACAAGGACGCCCCCCACCCGGCGGCCGCCCGCCTGTGGCAGGAGTATCTCTACAGCACCGAGGGCCAGAACCTGTGGCTCAAGGGCTACGCCCGTCCGGCGCTGATGACCGCCATGGAGAAGGCCGGCACCCTCGACAAGACCGCCGCCGCCAAGCTCCCGAAGGTCTCCGGTACGCCGTCCTTCCCGACCGAGGCCCAGCAGAGCAAGGCCAAGACGGTCATCGCGCAGGGCTGGTCGAAGGCCGTCGCCGGATGACCACCGCTCTGACGCGTGTGGACGTGGCGCCCGTCGCTTCTGCGAAGCGGCGGCGCCGCGCCCCCGGCTGGCTCGCCGTCGTCCCGCTGCTGGTGTTCACCGCGATCGCCTTCGGTATCCCCGCCGTGGCCATGATGAACGGCGCCTTCACCGTCAAGGACCAGGCCACCGGCGCGACCTCCTACACGACGGCCAACCTGACGATGTCCCTGCAAGGGGCTTACCTGACCGCGCTGCTCGGCAGCGTCAAGCTGTCCGCCGTCTCCGCCGCCCTCGGCGTCGCGCTCGGACTGCCGCTTGCGCAGGCCGTCGTGACCTCGCGCTTCCGCGCGCTGCGCGAGGCCGTGCTGACCGCCTCCGGCGTCCTCGCCAACTTCGGCGGCGTCCCGCTGGCCTTCGCCTTCGTCGCCACGCTCGGCAACTCCGGCGTGCTGACCACGCACCTGGGCCTGACGGACAAGGGCTGGGACCTCTACAGCTTCTGGGGACTGGTCATCGTCTACCTGTACTTCCTCATCCCGCTGATGGTTCTCACCATCACGCCCGCCCTGGAAGGCCTGCGCGTCCAGTGGCGCGAGGCCGCGCAGAACAACGGCGCCACGAGCCTGCAGTACTGGCTGCACGTCGCCCTGCCCGTGCTCGCGCCGTCCCTGCTCGGCGGTCTGGTGCTGCTCTTCGGCAGCGCGTTCGCCGCGTACGCCACCGCCGCGGCAATGGTGGGCAGCGCGGTCCCGCTGGTCACCCTCCAGATCGCCGATGCCCTCGGCGGCAATGTGCTGGTCGGCCAGGAGAACGTGGCGCTCGCCCTCAGCCTCGACATGGTCCTGGTCGCGGGCCTGGTCATGGCCGTGTACCTGCCCCTGCAACGACGGAGCGCGCGATGGCTCGCCTGAACCTGTGGCGGTGGGCCGTATTCGGCCTGGCCGCGCTGTACTTCCTGGTGCCGCTGGCCGCGTCCGTGGTCTTCACCGTCGATGTGCCGGGGGGCGTCTCCTTCGACGCCTACACGAAGATATTCTCCGCCGACGGCTTCGTCTCCAGCCTGCTGCTCTCTCTGGAGCTGGCCGCCGCCACCATCGCCGTCGTCCTGCTGCTGATGGTGCCCGCCATGGTCGCGCTGCGGCTGGGCGCGCCGCGGCTCAGGCCGGTCGTGGAGGTGGTGTGCTCGCTGCCGCTGGTCGTCCCGCCGATCGCGTTCGTCGCCGGGATGTCCACGGTCCTCAAGTGGGGCCCCGAGTACCTCTCCCGCACACCACTGTTCCAGACGATCGTTGCGATCCAGAACCCGAGCTTCCCGTTCGTGCTCGTGCTCGCGTACGTCGTGATGGCGCTGCCGTTCGTGTACCGGGCTCTGGACTCCGGGCTGCGCGCGATCGACGTGCCCACCCTCGTCGAGGCCGCCCGCAGCTGTGGTGCGAACTGGCTGCAGGCGCTGGTGCGGGCCGTGCTGCCCAATCTGCGTGGGGCGCTGCTGAACGCCGCGTTCCTCACGCTGGCGCTGGTGCTCGGCGAATTCACCGTCTCCCACCTGCTGGGCTATACGCCGTTCGCGGTGTGGATCGTCAACGTCGGCGGCGAGCAGGCCCAGCTGTCCGTCGCCGTCTCCGTGCTCAGCCTGCTCGTCACATGGGCCCTGCTCCTCACGCTCGCCGGTGTCGGCGGGCGCTCCCGAACGACTTCCTCCCGGGGATGAACATGACCGCCACCACGCTTCAGAAGGCCGCTCCGGCCACCGCCGCGACCGTTGAATTCCGGGGCCTGCGCCGGGAGTTCGGACCGACCGTCGCCCTCGACGGGCTCGACCTGACCGTGCAGCCCGGCGAGTTCCTGGCGCTGCTGGGCCCGTCCGGCTGCGGCAAGACCACCGCGCTGCGCATGCTCGCCGGCTTCGAACACCCCGACTCCGGCGAGGTGTTGGTGGACGGCGAGGACGTCACCCAGGTGCCGGCCCACCGCCGGGACGCCGGGATGGTCTTTCAGTCGTACAGCCTCTTCCCGCATCTGAGCGCCCTCGACAACGTCGCCTTCGGGCTGCGGATGCGCAAGGTGGGCACGGCCGAACGCCGCTCCCGTGCGGCCGAGTTGCTGGAGCTGGTCGGTCTCGCCGACAAGGGCGGCCGGTTCCCGCACCAGCTCTCCGGCGGCCAGCAGCAGCGCATCGCTCTCGCCCGCGCCCTCGCGCTGCGGCCCCGCGTCCTGCTGCTGGACGAACCGCTGTCCGCGCTCGACGCCAAGGTGCGGCTCACGCTGCGCGAGGAGATCCGGCGGCTGCAGCAGGAACTCGGCATCACCACCCTGTTCGTGACGCACGATCAGGAAGAGGCCCTGTCCGTGGCCGACCGGGTCGCCGTGATGCGGGCCGGCCGGCTCGAACAGTGCGCCGAACCGGCCGAGTTGTACGGGCGTCCGGCCACCGCCTTCGTCGCCGAGTTCGTCGGCACGATGAGCCGGATTCCCGGGCGGCTGTCCGGCACGACCGTGGACGTCCTCGGCCTGCGGCTGCCCGCCGAGGGGACCCTCCCCGCGGCGGCGGAGGTGGACGTGCTGGTGCGGCCCGAGGCCGTGCACGTCACCGCGGACGCCACCGGTGACGCCCGGGTCATCGCCACCGCCTTCCTCGGCGCCGCCACCCGTATCACCGTGCGCCTGGCCGACGGCACCGAGGTGAAGGCCGATCTGCCCACCCATGAGGCCGCCGGGCTGGGAGCCGGAGCCACCGTACGGGTGTCGCTGCCCGAGCGTCCGGTGCTGGTCGCCGAACGGGTGGCGTGAGACGCCGGGCACTCGCCCGTAGGACATGCAGGAAATCTCCCCACACACGAAAGCTGAGACCGTGACCCAACCCCCGCTCCAGGCCGTCCTGTTCGACATGGACGGCACGCTCGTCGACACCGAGCGGCTGTGGTGGGAGGCGGTGCAGGACGTCGCCACGGGCCTCGGCCGGCCGCTGACTGACGCCGACCAGCCGGAGGTGCTCGGCAGGTCGGTCGAGCACACCGCCGCCTGGCTGGGCGGGCTCACCGGGACACCGGATCTCGCCGGCCGGCTGCACTCCGAGTTCAGCGACCGCGTGCGCACCGGCATCGTGCCGCGTCCCGGCGCGCTCGGCCTCCTCGACGCCCTCGCCCGCGACGGTGTGCCGACCGCCCTGGTCACGGCCTCGCCCCGCGCGGTGGCCGACAACGTCCTGGCGGTGCTCGGCGCCGACCGCTTCCGGGTCTCCGTCACCGCGGACGACACCGAGCACACCAAGCCCGCCCCCGACCCCTACCTCGCCGCCTGCCGCGCCCTCGGCGTCGACCCCGCCCGCTGCGTGGCCGTCGAGGACACCCCCACGGGGGTCGCCTCCGCGGAGGCCGCCGGGTGCGCCGTGCTGGCGGTACCGTCGCTGGCGCCGATCGAGGCGGCTCCCGGGCGGACGGTCGTGGCCAGTCTGGAAGAGGTGACCCCGCACCGGCTGCGGGCCCTGGTGGGTCCCCGGCTGCGCGTGCTGAGCTGGAATCTCTGGCACGGCGGCGCGAAGGTCGACGACCACCGTGCCAAACAGCTCAAGGTCATCCTGGACACCGAGGCCGATGTCGTGGGCCTCCAGGAGACGGCCGGCACGGCGGCCCGGGAACTCGCCGACGCGCTGGGCTGGCACCACCACCAGGCCGGCGAGAACCTCGGCATCATCAGCCGCCACCCCATCACGGCCCGCCTCGGCGACCCCGACGTCGGCTTCTACGGAGCGGCCGGCGCCCGCATCCGTATCGGCCGCGCCCACGAGGTGGACGTGTGGACGGCCCATCTCCACTACACGCCGTACGGCCCCTACGAAGCGGCCTTCGACGGGCTCGGGCCGGCCGAGCTGATCGCCCATGAAGACGTGCGTCTGGCCCAGATGCGGGAGACCCTGCGCCGGATCGCGGAGTCGGCGGACGAGACGACACCCGTGGTCCTGACCGGCGACTTCAACTGCCCCTCCCACCTGGACCGGCCCGAGGTGGCCTGGCCGGTGACCAGGGCGGCCGAGGATGCCGGCCTGCGCGACTCCTACCGCGAGGCCCATCCCGACCCGGTCCGCGCACCGGGCCACACCTGGTCCCCCGTCCACACCCGCAACGAGGACGACATCACCCGCCCGGAACCGCAGGATCGCATCGACTACGTCCTCCACAACGGCCGCGGCCTCGAAGTCGTCGACTCCCGCACCGTCGTCACCGGCGTCCCGCGCGCGTGGCCGGACGTCGCAGGCAACGACTGGCCCTCGGACCACGCGGCGGTCCTCACCACGTTCGCCCTGAACCACCGGGAGTGACCCGACGCCGACGGCCCGGCCCGAGGCGTTGCTCCGTCCGAGTGGTGTATCCCTTTCCGCGGTCGTAGCGTCGAACCGAGCCATAGCGTCGGAACGTCATAGCGTCGGTAGGAGACGGCAGCGGGGAGCGGACATGCGCAGGCACACATTGAGTACGGCGGTCACGCTCTGTTTCGCTGCCTCGCTCGCGGCAGCCGCAAGCGCCCCCTCCGAAGCCCGGCCGACGTCCCCGCCTCCCGCGCACACGGCACGGCAGCAGGCCAGGGTCCCCGTGCTCGTCGACTGTTTCTGGCACCCGGAAGTACGCCCCACCGACTTCGTGCTCGCCTGCGGTGACGGCAACAGCCGCCTGGCCTCGCTGCATTGGTCCCAGTGGGGCCCGACTTCGGCCAAGGCCGAGGGCGTCAACATCGTCAACGACTGCAAGCCCTACTGCGCGGCGGGCAAGTTCCACTCGTACCCGGTCGTCGTCCGGCTCGACCGCGCGCAGCCCTGGAAGAAGCGCCCGCACCTGCAGCACTACAGCCGGATGACCCTCGAATACCCGGCCGGCAGGCCGGACACGTTCTCGCCCACGGTGACGTATCCCCTGTGGAACTGAGGTCACCGCCGGTCGTCCGCCTCCATGGGCGGCCGGCTCTGCGGGTTCTCCCCCGCGGTGAGGTGTTCCAGGACCTCGACCAGTTCCTGGCAGGCCTGTTCCACCGACCGCCTGGTGTTCAGCTGCTCGGTGATCACCGCTGACAGGAGCAGAGCGGTCAGCGCCATCGCACCGTTGAAGGCCTGGAGCTTGATCATCACTTCGACGCCGGTCAGGCGGGCGAAGGGTCCGACCCGGTCCGTCGCCGCGGTGGTGGCCATGACGGACGCGAAGAGGGCGCACAGCATGCTGCCCGCGAGCTGGAAGCGCAGGGCCGCCCAGATCAGGAGCGGGTAGACGAGGAACAGCAGGCTCACGGAGCTGTGGGTGGCGAAGGGGACGAGGGCGCAGGCGACGAGGACGAGGCCCAGGCCCTCCTTCCACCGCAGCGCGTGGCCCCGGCGGCGCGCGCCGTACAGCACCAGCAGGACCGGGGTGACGATCAGAACGCCCATCGCATCGCCGGCCCACCAGGCCGACCAGACGAGCCAGAAGCCGTCCGCGGCGAGCTTGCCGGTGAGGACGAGCAGACCTGCACCCGCGGTCGCGCTGATCAGCGTGGCGGCCAGGGCTGCCAGGAACACCAGCGCGAAGCCGTCCCGCAACCGGCCGAGATCGGTGCGGAAGCCGGCCTTGCACAGCAGGTAGTACGCGCAGACAGGGGCGGCGGTGTTGCCGACAAGGGTGCCGATGACGGCGGGCTGGATCGGGCCGATGGACATGATGACCACGAGGGTGCCGAGTGCGATGCCGGGCCAGATGCGCACCCCGAGGAGCAGCAGACAGGCCACCGCGACGCCGGTGGGCGGCCAGATGGGGGTGACGACCGCGTGCTCGACGACGAGCTGCCGCAGGAGCCCCAGCCGCCCGGCGGCGAAGTAGCAGGCAGCGACGGCCAGCGTCTGGAGGGCCCAGACGGCCGGTCGGCGCAGATCCTGGACAGCCACCACAGCTGCCATCAGACACCGGTGCCGCCCGGCCGGCGAGGCGGGAGGCGCCGGATCCGGCCCTATGGCTGAATGCCGGGACCGTCGTGGGTGACGACCAGTACCGCGGCGTCGTCCTCGTGGCCGACCCGCTCGGCGATCTTCATCACGCCGGCGGCGAGGGCGTCGGCCTCCATGCCGGCGACCGCGGCGATGCCCGCGAGCCGTACCACCTGGTCGAGGCCCTCGTCGACGCTCAGCGACGGCCCCTCCACCACGCCGTCCGTGAGCAGGACGAACACGCCGCCCGTGGTGAGCCGGTAGCGGGTCACCGGGTACTGCATGCCTGCCTCGATGCCGAGGGGCGGTCCGCCCTCGTCCTCGGCGATGCCGGACTGTCCGTCCGCCGTGGCCCAGAGGTGGGGGATGTGTCCGGCCCGTGCACTCTCCAGGACGCCGGTGGACGGGTCGAGCCGCATGAAGGTGCAGGTGGCGAAGAGGTCGGTGCCGAGGGACAGGAGCAGGTCGTTGGTCCGGGCGAGGAGTTCGCCGGGCTCGCTGGTGACCGAGGCGAGTGCGCGCAGGCCGACCCGGACCTGTCCCATGAAGGCGGCCGCCTCGGTGTTGTGGCCCTGGACGTCGCCGATGGACAGTCCGATGCGGCCGTCGGGCATCGTGAACGCGTCGTACCAGTCGCCGCCCACGTTCAGACCGTGGCAGGCCGGTGCGTAGCGGACGGCCAGGTGGAAGCGGCAGGCGGCGGGCAGGTCCCGGGGCAGCATGCCGCGCTGCAGGGCGAGGGCCAGCTCCACCCGGGAGCGTTGCAGCTCCGCGAGTTCGCGTGCCTGGGCGGTCAGCGACCCGAGTCTGGCAAGCAATTCGTCGCCGTCCTCTGTCGGACGCTCGAGGGACATTGATCACTCCGGCGGGACCGTGGGCCATGGCCCCTTCGGGGCAAATCCCCAGATTATGCGTTTAAGGGGATGTTGGCGACACGGCGGCCGGCGAAGTCCGCTCTGCGGCTGCGCCGGGCCCGCCCTGCCACGGTCCTCGCCGTCGTGCGCGGATCAGCCGCCGAGGGCCGCCATGACCACGTCCTTGGCCTCCTCCTGCACCTGGCGCAGATGGTCGGGGCCGCGGAACGACTCGGCGTAGATCTTGTACACGTCCTCGGTGCCCGAGGGGCGGGCCGCGAACCAGGCGTTCTCGGTGCTCACCTTGATGCCGCCGATGGAGGCGCCGTTGCCCGGGGCCTCGGTGAGCACCCCGGTGACCGCTTCCCCGGCCAGGGTGTCCGCGGTGACCTGGGCAGGTGAGAGCTTGGCGAGCAGTGCCTTCTCCTCGCGGGTCGCCGGGGCGTCGATGCGTGCGTAGGCGGGCTCGCCGAAGCGGGCGGTGAGGGCGGCGTAGTGCTCCGACGGCGTCTTCCCGGTGACCGCGATGATCTCGGAGGCGAGCAGCGCCAGGATGATGCCGTCCTTGTCGGTGGTCCACACCGAGCCGTCCCGGCGCAGGAAGGACGCCCCGGCCGACTCCTCCCCGCCGAAGCCGATCGTGCCGCCGACCAGCCCGTCCACGAACCACTTGAACCCGACGGGGACCTCGACCAGGCGGCGTCCCAGGTCGGCGGCGACCCGGTCGATCATGCCGGACGACACCAGGGTCTTGCCGATGCCCGCGTCGGCGGGCCACTGCCCCCGGTGGGCGTACAGGTAGGAGATGGCCGCGGCCAGATAGTGGTTGGGGTTCATCAGGCCGGCGTCCGGTGTGACGATGCCGTGCCGGTCGGCGTCCGCGTCGTTGCCCGTGGCGATCTGGAAGCGGTCGCGCTGTTCGATGAGCGAGGCCATCGCGTAGGGCGAGGAGCAGTCCATACGGATCTTGCCGTCCCAGTCGAGCGTCATGAAGCGCCAGGTGGGGTCGGCAAGGGGGTTGACCACGGTCAGGTCGAGGCGGTGCTGTTCGGCGATACGGCCCCAGTAGCCGACCGAGGCGCCGCCGAGCGGGTCGGCGCCGATGCGGACGCCTGCGGCGCGGATCGCGTCCAGGTCCAGCACGCTCGGCAGGTCGGCGACGTAGGCCCCGAGGAAGTCGTGGCGGCCGGTGGTGGGGGCGGCGAGCGCACGGGCGTAGGAGATGCGGCGGACGTCCTTGAGGCCGGCCGCGATGATGTCGTTGGCCCGGTCCTGGATCCAGGAGGTCGCTTCGGAGCCCGCGGGTCCGCCGCTGGGCGGGTTGTACTTGAAGCCGCCGTCGGCGGGCGGGTTGTGCGAGGGGGTGACCACCACTCCGTCGGCGAGGCCGGAGGTGCGGCCGCGGTTGTGGGTGAGGATGGCGTGCGAGACCGCGGGGGTGGGCGTGTAGCCGTCCGCGCTGTCGATGAGCACGGTCACTTCGTTGGCCGCGAACACCTCGAGCGCGGTGACCCGGGCGGGCTCGGACAGGGCGTGGGTGTCGGCGCCGAGGAAGAGCGGGCCGTCGGTGCCCTGCTCTGCGCGGTACTCGCAGATCGCCTGGCTGGTCGCGGCGATGTGGTCGTCGTTGAACGCGGTCGCCAGGGACGACCCGCGGTGTCCTGAGGTGCCGAACGCCACCCGCTGCCCCGGGTCGGCCGGGTCCGGGTGCAGCGCGTAGTACGCGGTGACCAGCCGGGCGACGTCGATGAGGTCCTCGGGGCGTGCCGGGCTGCCCGCTCGCTCGTGCTGCATGTGCCCGCTCCTCCACATCGGTTGACCAAAAACGCTTGCCGCCCCATCTTCCCTCGTCGTGGGGGCGGCTAGCGAGGGCGGGTCAGTGCCCTGACCGTGCCAGCAGCGCGCAGACGAAGTTCTCCTGAACGGCGCGCAACCGGCTGAGCAGCTCCGGCTTCTGGGACTCGTTGATCTGAGTGGTGACGGAGAAGGTCAGGGATCTCCGGCCGTCCGGGGTGGCGGCGATCAGCTGGGTGTAGCCGGGGAAGTTGCCGGTGTGCCCCAGTACGACACCGCAGCGCGTCGCGTAGCGGAAGACGGCGAGGCCCGCCATGTTCCGGCCGGGGCCCGCGGGTTCGGATGCGCCCGCGATCCAGCGCCGTTGTTCGTGCACGACGCCTCTGCCGTAGAGCGCGCCGCCCGCGTAGCCGCGGATGAAGCGGGTCATGTCGGCAGGTGTGGAGATGATGCCTCCCGACGCCCATGAGCCGGAGGCGCCGAGGATCTCGCTGACGTCCTCCGGGGGCGACACGGTCGTGTCGTAGCCGTGCAGATAGGGCTCGGGGATCAGGTAGCCCTGGGGAAGGGTCGTGTTGTGCAGGTCCAACGGCCGGTAGACCAGGACTCGCAGCAACAGCTCGTACGGGCTGCGGGTCGCCGCCTCCGCCATCAGGGCGACGGCGATGTTGTCGGAGTTGGAGTAGCGGTACTGGGTGCCCGGGCGGAAGTTGAGGGGTTGGTCGGCGACGAAGTCGAGCAGGCGGCGGGAGTCGAAGTGGTGATGCGGGTCGGCGGCGAGGATGCTCCGGAACTCGGCGGCCGCGCTGAAGTCCGGCAGCCCGCTGGTGTGGTTGAGCAGTTGCCGGAGCGTGACGCGGTGCCAGGCCCGGGGCAGTCGTGGCAGCCGTTCGCCCAGCGTCTCGTTCAGGCGCAGGGCGTGCCGGTCGACCAGGCTCAGGGCCACGGCTCCGCTGAAGGCCTTCGCGGTGCTGGCGATGCGCATGTGGTCGTGCGGGCTCGGGAGACGGCCGGTGGCGAGGTCCGCGACGCCTGCCCGCACGACGCGGGTGGTCCCGTCCCGCCGCAGCACGGCGATGACGCCGGGGGGTCCACCGGGGGTGCGGACGAGCTGCTCGGCCTGTTGCTGCAGATCATCGCGGTGCGGGGCGGGGGTCGCGGCACGGCTCGTCGCGGCCGGGCCGAGGGCCGTGACGCAGACCGCGACGAAGCAGGAGGCCAGCAGGCAGGAACGGACGGCGAAGCGATGGGGCATGGGGACTCCAGGCGGCGGGGCTGAGGTGCAGGCCCAGCTTTTCCCCCGCCCGGATGCGAGGCCTCCCATGCTGCTGCATACGGCCGAACGGCGCCGCACGCCTGCCGTCATGCGTCGGCCGGATTCACCTTCGTGACATTGCCCTGAGGAGTGGCCTCGACATAGCCGGTCTCGCCGTATTCGTTGGTGAGGTAGACCTTTATCGTGGCGGGCCGCTCAAATATCTTGCTCGGCGGTTCCAGCCACAGGTAGGCAAGTGTCGGCTTGTCGACGTGGAGCTTCTTCTCGGCGAGGGCGAGCAGGCTGGGCAGTACGTCCCAGTTGAAGTTCTTCAGGCTCACCGGAGAGTCGCCGCCCGTCAGAGTGCTCTTGAAGAGGCCCTTCTCCAACCCGCTCGCGGGGCGGTAGGTGTAGGAGTCGTAGCGCGTCCGGCTGCCCGGAACCATCGCCTCCAGCGATATGTACCCGGGGTAGATCTTGAAGTCGCCGAAGGTGGTTCTACCTGTCTCGTCGTCGATGACCTTGAGCGCCTTGCGGATGGCGGCGGGCGTGAGCATGCCGGTGGCGAGCTTCGACGTCCCGCTGGGCGCCGGTGATCCCGACGGCTCCGTGGCCCCGGGGCTCTGTTGCCGTGTGGTGTGCCGGCTCGGTGCCGAACGACTGGGTCCCGCAGCTCCCGACGCTTCATCGCCTTTGTCGCCAACGGACAGGGCCAGCCAGGTCGCCCCGCCCACCAGCACGGTGCCCGCCGCGACCGAGGCGATCAGGGCACGGCGCGTACGGCCGGGGCGGGGTACCACGGTGTCGGGCGACGGTGGCGTCGGTGGCGGTTGCGGAGGTGCCAGCGGGTAGGAGGTCGGGCCGGAGTCGTCGACGGCCTCGGCTGCCGCGGCGAGCAGTCCGTCGACCGTCCCCGCGTCCGGCCGTGTCGCAGGATCCCGCACCAACACCCGTTCCAGTACGGGCGTCAGCGGTCCTGCCTGTTTGGGCGGCGGGACGTCCTCGTGCAGTACGGCGGCCAGCGTCGCCAGGGTCGTTCCGCGCCGCAGCGGGTGGTGGCCCTCGACGGCCACGTACAGCATCATCGCGAGCGACCACAGGTCCGCCGCGGGCCCGCCGTCGCCGCCGGTCACGCGTTCCGGGGCCATGTAGTCGGCGGTGCCGATGACCGATCCGGTGGCGGTCAGCGCGGTGGAGTCACGGATCGCGGCGATCCCGAAGTCGGTGAGGACGGGCCTGCCGTCACTGCGCAGCAGGACGTTGGCGGGCTTCACGTCGCGGTGCTGGACGCCCGCGGTGTGGGCGGCGCGCAGGGCGTCGAGCACGCCGCGGCCCAGGCGGGCGGCTTCGGCGGGTGTCATCGGTGCGCGGGCCAGCCGGTCGGCGAGGGAACCGCCCTCGACGAGTTCCATGACGATCCATGGGTAGGTGCCCTCGCCGCCGTCGACGATGTGATGGATGGTCACGACGTTCGGATGCTGCACCCGGGCCAGGGCGCGGCCCTCGCGCAGTACCCGTTCGCGCAGCATCCGTGCCGAGTCCGGGTCGTACTCGGCGAGGTCCGGGCCGGCGGGCCGGACCTCCTTGACGGCCACGCTGCGGTGCAGCAGCAGGTCGCGGGCGCGCCACACCGTGCCCATGCCGCCGCCACCGAGCCGGGTTTCCAGCTCGAAGCGGCCGTCGACAACCCGTCTGTCGGTGTCCCCGTCGTTCATGGCGAGGAGCATAAGGTACGCGAAATCCTCCAGCGCACCCCGGCGGGCTCTCGTCAGTCGGCGGCTCCGACCAGCGCGCGGACCTCGAACTCGTCGTATGCGTCCGGGACTTCGGGCCGGCTCAGGACCGTGCCGAGCCAGCCGAGGAGGAAGCCGGCCGGGATCGAGACGATGCCGGGGTTCTGCAGCGGGAACCAGGCGAAGTCGGCGTCCGGGTAGAGCGAGGCCGGGGTGGAGGAGACGACGGGTGAGAACACGACGAGGAGTACGGAGCTCAGCAGGCCGCCGCAGAGGCTGAGCAGGGCGCCGGTCGCGGTGAAGCGCCGCCAGAACAGGGTGTAGACGAGGGTGGGCAGAAGGGCGGAGGCGGCGATGGCGAAGGCGAGGAAGGCCAGGGTGGCGGTGTTGGCGCCCCAGGAGACGAGGGCGAGGAGCATGGCGAGGACGCCGATGACTGCCGCGGCGAGCCGGGCGACCAGGAGTTCCTCGGTCTGTTTGGCCCGTCCCTTGCGGACGACCTCGCCGTAGAGGTCGTGGGCGGCGGAGGAGGCCGCGGCGAGGGTGAGTCCGGCGGCCACCGCGAGGAGCGTGACGAAGGCCAGACAGGAAAGGAGGGCGGTGAGGACGCCGCCGCCGAGTGCGTGCGCGAGCAGCAGCACGGCCGCGTCGCCCTTGTGGTCCATGCGTGCGATCGTCTCCCGGCCCACCACGGCGGTGGCGCCCAGGCCGAGGACGCCGGCCGCCAGGCAGACGAGGCCCACCAGGCCCATCGCCCACACGACCGAGCTGCGCAGAACGGTGGTGGAGCGGGGGGCGAGCAGCCGCATCATGACGTGCGGGAGGGCTGCGAGGCCCAGCACGATCGCCAGTTGCAGGCTGAGGAAGTCGAGTTTGCTGGTGGTGCTGGCGCCGTAGCGAAGTCCGGGCTCCAGGAAGCGTGTTCCCATGCCGCTGTGGTCGGCGGCCGCCGTCAGCAGGGCGTCGATGTTCCAGCGGTAGTGGTGCAGCACCATCACGGCGGTCACGGTGACGCCGGAGATGAGCATCACGGCCTTGACGATCTGGATGAACGTGGCTCCGGGCATGCCGCCGAGTGCCGCGTACACGATGACGACGGTGCCGATGACGACCACGCACAAGGTGCGGGTGGCCGCGCTGGGTTCGCCGGTGAACTGGGTCAACAGGGCGACGCTGCCGACGAGTTGGGCCACGAGGTAGAGGGTGGTGACGGCCAGGGTGCAGATGGACAGGGCGAGCCGGACCGGCCGCTGCCGGGCCGGCATGCGCAGGGCGATGGTGTCGCCGAGGGTGAACCTGCCCGCGTTGCGCAGGGGTTCGGCGATCAGCAGCAGGACCATCATCCAGGCCACCGCGGTGCCGCCGAGGTAGAGGAGTCCGTCGTAGCCGGTGAGAGCGACCAGGCCGGTACTGCCCAGGAGGGTGGCGGCGGAGAGGTAGTCGCCGCACATCGCCAGCCCGTTGCGCAGGGGGGACATGGTGCGGTTGCCGAGGTAGAACTCGCCGATCTCGTCGCGCTGCGGAGCGGTCAGCAGCGCGGTGAACAGGGTGACGACGACCACGCAGAGGAAGAGCAGGAATGTCAGCTGCAGGCTGAAGCGGTCCACGACGGCGGCGGTCGTCACCATGTGCGGTACCCCTCGGTGTGCTGGGAGGCGGGTGACCGGTCGGGCCGGCCCGGCCGGTCGGGCTGCTGTCGGTGGGCCTGGGTGCGGAAGCCGCGGGCGATCGGGTCGACGTGCGTGCGCATGTGCACGATGTGGCGTCGCGCGATCAGGGCCATCACCACGAACTGCCCCAGTCCGAGGGTCAGTCCGAGGGTGAGGTGACCGTGCAGTGAAGTGTTCATGAGCTCGGGTGTGAAACTCGACAACAGGACATACAGGAGGAACCCGCCGACGGCGACTGCCGTCATCCGCACTCCGGATCGCCGGTGTGCACGGCGCAGCAGCTGGAATTCAGGGCTGTCGGATATCTCGCGTCGTTTCGCCTGCTCGACATTCACGCGGGCACACCTTCTCCACTTCTTGGTGCCGCACGCATGCCGGAAAGGAGTGCCGAAGGAGACCACCGTGCGGGCTTTGTGGGGGGTTCGTGAATCTGGAATCAGCGCTTTCCGGATTCCTTCGGTCCCGCCATTGGGTGGGGCGGGACCGGGAGCCGGAGTATTGCAGCGCGCCCGTTGAACTATCAACCGCACGGAAGAGTGAATTTCCGACGCTGACTCATTCACGCACTGATCCTGCGTTCACGGGCACCGCACAGCCCATGAAAAGCATGGCGCACGAGAATAGTCCGTACCTTTTCCGCGGGAAGGCTGTCTCAAATGCAGCGCACAAGGATGTCGGCCCGGCGCAGCAGAACGGCCCGGGCGAAGGCGCCCGGGCCGTGTGCCGTTTCCGGTGGTGGTCAGATGCCCGGCGTCATCCGAACATGCCGGGCTGGTAGTCGCCGGCGGGCTGCTGCACGATGGCGTTGAAGCGGTTGTACATGTTGATCATGGCGATGGTGGCGACGAGGGCGGCGAGCTGGTCCTCGTCGAAGTGCTTGGCCGCGTTCGCCCAGGCCTCGTCCGTGACACCGCCGGCCGCGTCGGCGATGCGGGTGCCCTGCTCCGCCAGCTCCAGGGCGGCGCGCTCGGCTTCGGTGAACACCTTGGCCTCGCGCCAGGCCGCGACGAGATGGAGACGCTGCGCGTCCTCCCCCGCGGCCAGGGCGTCCTTGGTGTGCATGTCGGTGCAGAAACCGCAGCCGTTGATCTGGCTGGCGCGGAGCTTCACCAGCTCCTGCGTCGCGTGCGGCAGCGTCGAGTCCGAGACGACCTTGCCGGCCGAGTTGATGTACCGGAAGAGCTTGGCTGCGACCGCGTTCTCGAAGATGTTCAGACGGGCTTCCATGGTGCGCTCCTGTGCCGTTGTCGGTGGTTACACCTCTTTGACGGCACGGCTCGGCAGGTTGTGACACATCCGAATGTGACCTGCGTCTCCCTCGGCTCACCAGGTTCCGGCTCAGTCGAGCAGTCCCGCGGCGAGCGTCGCGCCCAGCTCCCAGCAGGCCTCGACGTCCGGCTTGGCGGGCTCTCCGGTGACGGTGACGGGCTTCGCCGTGCGCCGCCAGCCGAGGCCGGTCGTGATCGCCTCGATCCCGCGCACCGCGCCCGTGACGTCGCTCCCGCCGTGCACGTAATAGCCGAACGGCCTGCCCTGCGTGGCATCCAGGCACGGGTAGTAGATCTGGTCGAAGAAATGCTTGAGGGCTCCGGACATGTAGCCGATGTTGGCCGGGGTGCCGAGCAGGTATGCGTCGGCGGCCAGTACGTCGGACGCCGTGGCCGCCAGCGCCGCCCGCCGCACGACCTCGACGCCCTCGATCTCGGGCGCGGTGGCACCGGAGAGGACGGCTTCCAGCATCGTCTGGCAGTTGGGCGAGGGCGTGTGATGCACGATCAGCAAGGTGGGCACACTCTGCACCCTAGTTCAGGCCCGATACGGCCCTCTGTGCGAGGAAGCACGAGATCGCCCTGCGCGCTCAGCACAGCACGCGCAGCGCTCCCGGCAGGACCCTGACGGTGACGGGCAGGACGGCCTCGACCTCCCCGTCGGCGCCGTAGGGCACGTCGCGGTCGGCGGAGATGGTGATCTCCCTGCCGCGCAGGATGCGCACCTGTGGCCGGTTGACGTGGGTGCCCGTCTTGAGTTCGTTCATCAGGGCGAAGAACAGCCGCCGGGGTGCCTCGCTGATCATCACCACGTCCAGCAGGCCGTCGTCCACGCGGGCGTCGGGGGCGATGAGGCGGCCGGAGCCGTAGTACCCGGAGTTGGCGGCCACCACCGTATAGCCGGTGTGCAGGTGTTCCTCGCCGTCGACGACGACCCGGTAGTGGGCCGGCCGCCAGGTGGTGACGGCCCGGAGGCCGCCGGCGTAGTAGGAGGCCGCGCCCCGGAGGAGTTTGGCGTGGTTGGCGTGGCGGTTGGCGAGGGCGTCGACGCCCGCGTACACGCTGCCGAGGACGACGGTGCGGTCGTGGACGGCCGACTCGACCTCGATGGTGTCGACGTCACGCGGGTCGTGGTGGAGCAGTACCTCGGCCAACTCCGTTGGTTCCGTGGGGAGTTCGAGTGCTCGGGCGAAGTCGTTGCCGCGGCCGGCCGGGACGAGGCCGAGTACGGCTCCGGTGCCGCTGAGGGCGCCGCCGATGCCGCCGGCCATGCCGTCCCCGCCGACGGCGAGCACCACCCGGCCCTGGCTGCCCGCGTGCCGGGCGAGCTCCTGGGCGTGGGCCAGGCTGCGGCTGTACTCGGTCTGCAGCTCGGCGCCCGCCTCCCGCAGCAGCCGGGCCACGGCGAGAAGCGCGGCGGCTCCGGTGGATCCGCCCGCGGTGGGGTTGACGACGGCGGTGAACTGTCGCATCGGTGTGCCTCCGAGGGCGGACGGGCCGGTACTGGCGAACAGGGGTGACGGTCAGTCGTCGAGGGGCAGGAGGACCCCGGGGTTGAGGAGTCCGGCCGGGTCCAGTCGCCGTTTCACGGCGCGCAGGGCGTCGACGGCCAGCGGGCCGGCCTCGCGGACGTACCAGTCGCGGTGGTCGGTGCCCACGCCGTGGTGGTGGGTGATGGTGCCGCCGGCGGCGAGGATCGCCTCGTTGGCGGCGTGCTTGGCCCGGGTCCAGTGCGCCACGGGGTCGGCGCCCTGGGCCGAGACCACGGTGAAGTACAGCGAGGCGCCGTTCTCGTAGACGTGCGAGATGTGGCACATGACCAGGGGCGGGGTACCGGCCTCGGTGAGTGTGGTGGTGAGCGCGTCGCGTACGGCCGTGTAGAGCTCGGGGATGCGGGACCAGAAGGTCGCCGTCTCCAGCGTTTCGGCGAAGGCGCCCGCGTCCAGCAGGGCGTCGCGCAGATAGGGGGCCGAGTAGCGGCCGTGGGCCCAGCGCTCGCCCGGCTCCTCGCCGAGCGGTGTGCCACCGCACTCGCGCAGGACGGCCGCGGCGCGCTCCCGGCGGTACGAGACGTCCTCCTCCGTGCCTTCGTAGCCGGCAATCGCCGCGCATCCGGCGGCCGCCTGGGCGTCGGAGGCCCCGATCGCGTCCGGCTGGGCGAGGCCGATCAGGGTCTCGGTCTCGTCGGACAGGCGCAGCACGGTCGGGCGCGGCCCGTCCTGGGCGAGGCGGCGCAGTGCGGCGGCGCCTTCCTCGAAGGAGGGGAAGCGCCAGCCCTCGTAGACGCGGGTCTGCGGGACCGGGCGGACGCGGACCGTCACCGACGTGATCACGCCGAACGCCCCCTCCGAGCCGAGGAAGAGCTGGCGCAGGTCGGGTCCGGCAGCGGAGCGCGGGGCGCGGCCCGTGTCGATGGTGCCCTCGGGCGTGGCGAGGGTGAGGCCCAGCACCATCTCGTCGAAGCGGCCGTAGCCGGCGGACGCCTGGCCGCTGGAGCGGGTGGCGGCGAAACCGCCGATGGTGGCCCACTCGTAGGACTGCGGGAAATGGCCGAGCGTGAAGCCGTGTCGGGCGAGCAACGCCTCGGCCTGTGGGGCGCGCAGGCCGGGTTGCAGGGTGGCGGTGCGGGAGACCGCATCGAGGGCGAGCAGGCCGTCCATGCGCCGCAGGTCCAGGGCTGCGAACGGGCCCCGCCGCCCGGGGGCGAGTCCGCCGACGACGGAGGTGCCGCCGCCGAACGGGACGAGCGCCAGGCCGTGTTCGGCACACGCGCGCAGCACGGCGAGGACCTCGTCGTGGCCGGCCGGGAGCAGCACCGCCGCCGGAGTGTCGTCGACGTCGCCCTCCCGGATGCGCAGCAGATCGGGGGTGGACTTGCCGCGGGTGTGCCGGATACGGGTCTCCGCGTCGGTGCGCACGTACTGCTCGCCGCCCACGGCCGCCACGAGGGCCTGGTGCGCCGCCGGCGCCAACTGCCCCTCCGCGACGGCGATGTCCGCCAGGCCGACCGGCTCGGCGGTGCGCGGCTTGACGCCGAGCAGATCGCGCAACAGCCCGATCACCGTGTCGGGCAGCGGCGTCGCCTTGGCGGGGTCGCCCCAGCCGCTCCACAGCATGTCCATGACTGTCGTCCTCACCGGTCGATTCGAGCGATTCCGTCTTCGGATCCGTCTTCCGACGGCGCCTGCGGGGCGCCGGGGCGTTACACTGTGACACATGACGCCTATTCGTCACAACAGCTCGGACAGTGATGCGGTGCTGGACGCGGTGCGGGACTGCGTCCTGGCCGTCGGGGTCCGCCGTACGACACTCACCGATGTGGCCCGCCGCGCGGGCGTCTCCCGGATGACGCTGTACCGGCGCTGGCCCGATGTGCGCACGCTGGTCGGTGACCTGATGACCCGTGAGTGGGTCGACGTGGCCACGCGGGCGATACCCGAGCGCAGACCGGAGGCGGACGCGCGCAGCCTGCTGGTGGAAGGGCTGGTGGCCGGCGTGGAGTCCTTCCGCGCCCATCCCCTCTTCCGCAAGATCGTCGACGTCGATCCCGAGCTGCTCCTCCCCTATGTCCTGGACCGTCGCGGTGCCAGTCAGATCGCCCTTCTGGAGCTGCTGGCCGACGGACTGAAGGAAGGGCACGCCGACGGGTCGGTCCGCGTCGGCCATCCCGAACGTCAGGCCCGTTCCCTGCTGCTGATCGTCCAGTCCTTCACCCTGTCCCTGCGGACCATGACCGACGAGGAGGACCCCGACCTGTCCTCCGCGGCCTTCCTCACGGAGCTGCGCTCCATCCTGGAGAGGACCCTCACGCCATGAGCCCCAGCCCCGCCCCCGGATCGTCCCTGTCCGCCGCCCGGCGCTCGCGCGAACTGGCCGACACAGTCGGCGGCCCCACCCTGGACGTCCTCGTCGTCGGGCTCGGCGCCACCGGTGCCGGAGCCGTCCTGGACGCCGCCGCACGCGGCCTGAGCGTCGCCGCCGTCGATGCCCACGACCTGGCCTTCGGCACCTCCCGCTGGAGCAGCAAGCTGATCCACGGCGGGCTGCGCTATCTCGCCTCCGGCCAGCTCGACGTCGCCCACGAGAGCGCGGTCGAGCGGGGCGTGCTGATGGAGCGCACGGCACCTCACCTGGTCCGCGCGCAGCCGTTCGTGCTGCCGCTCACCCCGCTGGTCTCCCGCGGCCAGGCGGCGCTCGCCCGGGCCGGCTTCCGGGCCGGCGACACCCTGCGGCTGTCGGCGCGCACCGCCCGGGCCACGCTGCCCGCGCCGCGCCGGCTCTCCGCGCTGGAGACCCGCCATCTGGCCCCCGCCGTGCGCACCGACGGCCTGCGCGGCGGCCTGCTGTCCTGGGACGGCCGGCTCGTCGACGACGCCCGCCTGGTGACCGCCGTCGCCCGCACCGCGGCCGCACACGGGGCACGGATCCTGACCCGCCTCAGGGCGCTGGAACTGACCGCCTCCGGCGCCCGCGTCCGCGACGAACTCACCGGCGAGGAGGGCGAGATCAGGGCCCGCGCGGTGATCAACGCCTCCGGTGTCTGGGCGGGCGGCCTGGTGGACGGCATCCGCATCCGCCCCTCCCGCGGCACCCACCTGATCCTGCGCTCGGACCACCTCGGCCCCCTCCCGGCCGGCCTGCACATCCCCATCCCCGGGGAGAGCAACCGTTTCGTCCTCGTCCTGCCCCAGGGCGACGGCCGCGTCTACGTCGGCCTCACGGACGAACCCGTCGAGGGCGACATCCCCGACGTGCCCGAGGCGCCCGAGACGGACATCGGCTTCCTCCTCGACGTCCTGGGCTCGGTCCTGGACGTACCGGTCCGGCGCGAGGACGTCGTCGGGGCCTTCGCGGGACTGCGCCCCCTACTGGACACCACACCGGAGGCCGCGTCCGGCGCCGCGGCCAGGACCGCCGACATCTCCCGCCGGCACGCGGTACTCACCTCGTCCGAGGGCGTGATCACCGTGGTGGGCGGCAAGCTCACCACGTACCGGCGCATGGCCGAGGACGCCGTGGACGCCGCCGTCGCCGCCCGCCGCCTCACCGCCGGCTCCTCCCCCACGGCCTCCCTCCCGCTCGTCGGCGCCGCGTCCCCCCGGGCGCTCGACGCGGTGCAGGCACCTCGCCACTTGGTACGGCGCTACGGCACCGAGGCACCGGCCGTCCTCGCACTCGGCGCCGACGACCCCCGGCTGGGCGAGCGGGTGCTGCCGGGCCACCCCGTCACCGCCGCCGAACTGCTGTGGGCGGTGCGCCACGAGGGGGCCCTCGACGAGGCCGACGTCCTCGACCGCCGCACCCGGATCGGGGTGGTGCCGGCGGACCGTGCCGCGGCGCTGGACGCCGCGCGGGAACTGCTGGGCGAGGCCCTGGCCCGGAGGAGCTGACAGCCCGCGGCCTGCCGCACCGGTCCGGTCGCCCCGGCGGCGTCGGCTCCGCCGCATCGGCTCGCCGCGCGAAATGGCGAATGTGCACCTATGCTCCATTTGCGTGACACATACCTTCGACGAGCTGGTCGAGAAGCAGCGCGCAGCCGACGAGGCGCACATCCGGGTCGAGGAGCTCCAGCACTCCTACGGCCCGCTGACGCAGCCCGGCGGCTGGAGCGGACAGCAGAGCGACACCTACGAGACCGCCCGCCGCGCCTGGCGCGACCTGGCCCGTGAGGCGCGGACGTCGGTCGCCGAGTATGCGAAGGAGTCGGGCAAGCCGCGCAACGAGGTCGAGGCCGACGTCGAGCAGGCGGTACGGCAGTCCGAGCACAGGCACTGACCGGCCACTGACCGGCCGGGGGCGGAGCCGTCGCGGCGCCCGCGGTCAGGGCCTCGTGCGCGGCGCACAGCCGGCGGCCGGCCGCGCTGCCCGTACATGACGCGAACCCGGCCACCTCTCCCGATCAGCCGTCCCGACCCGGCCATCGCCGCTATGATGTTGTCGGTTTCCGGAACCCCATCGCTCAGGTCCGCTTCCGCGGACGGCGCGGGCCGCCATCGGATCGGCCGGTTCCGTCTGGAGAAACCAGCTTCCCCGTATCGCTCGACACCTGTCGTCGTATCGACCGATACGGCCGCACCGCACCGCACTCCATGTGACACCCCATCAGCACCCTGCTGATGGGGTGTCACTCGTTTTGGACCACCTCACCGAAAGGACGCACCGACCGCGATGACCTCCCTGCCCCGCAAAGACGTCGACGACCCAGCGCCCGAAGCACCGGACATCCCGCTGCGCCGTGTCCCCGACTTCCGCCGGTTCTGGCTGTCGCGTGTGGTCTCCGGGCTGGGATCCGCCGTCACCACGGTGGCCCTGCCCGTGCTGGCCTTCCAGGAGACCGGCTCGCCTCTGATGGTCTCCCTGGTGGCGGCCGCGGCGACCCTGCCCTACGTGGTCTTCGGGCTGATCGCGGGTACCGTCGCGGACCGGACGGACCGGCGCCGCCTGATGATCCTCACCGACTGGCTCAACGCCGCCTGCATCGCCTCCGTCCCGGCCGCCTCCGCCCTGGGCATCCTGACCGGCGGCCAGGTTCTCTTCGTGGCCCTCGCTTCGGCCGCCCTCGGCCTCTTCTTCGACGCGGGGGTGTACGGCTTCGTCCCCGACATCGTCGGCAAGGACAAGCTGACCGAGGCCAACAGCGCCGTCTACGGAGCGCAGACCGTCGTACGCATCGCCGGGAACGCGGTGGCGGGAGGTCTGATCGTGCTGTTCCGCCCGGCCGGCACACTGGCGCTGGACGCCCTGTCCTTCGCCGTCTCCGCGCTGCTCCTCGGGGCGGTCACGCACACCAGCGCCCGGCCCGACGAGCCGGCGGTGCAGCGGCCGGGGTTCAAGGAGTCCGTCCGGGAAGGACTCCGTTTCCTCCATCGCCACCCGACGCTGCGCCTGATGACCGTGGTCGGCACCCTGCAGTCCTTCTCCGGCGGGGCCATCATCGGCCAACTCGTCGTCTTCGCCGACCGCGTTCTGGGCATCCACGGCTCCGACGGGCGGATCGGCCTGCTGTACATGGCGTGGAGCGCCGGAGGCATCGGCGGGTCCTTCCTGCTGCCCCGGCTGCGGCGCCGTTTCGAGGCGTTCCCCCTTCTCCTGGGGGTGCTTCCCATCGGGGCCCTGCTCGGCCTGGTGGTCGTCGTCACCTCCGACTGGCGGGTCACGCTGGTGGCCCTGGCCGTGTGGGGGTCGGCCTACCTCGTCGTCCTGGTGAACACGATGACCTACTCCCAGGAGGTGACGCCGTCCGAGCTCCAGGGCCGGGTCAACACCACGCGCCGGATGCTCTCTTCGGGCCTGGGTGTTCCGCTCGGCGCCCTGGTGGCCGGCACCCTCACAGCGCGGGTGGGCGTCCAGGCCGGGATGTCGACGGCCGTCGTGTCGATCGCTCTGGCGGCCCTGCTGGTCTGGGGTGTCCAGGTGCGCAACCGGCTGCGGCCCGGGGAAGGGGCGTAGCACCGCCGGGGCCGCCGCCGATCCGGCGGCGGCCCCGGCCACCCGTGCCTCTGCCACGCAGCGCTCTCGGGCGTCAGCGCACGTGACGGCGCCGCGTGCGGGTGAGCAGGAACAGCCCTGCGAGCAGCAGCACCGTGCCGGCCGTGGCGGGCCACAGGGTGGTGCCGGTCTCGGCCAGCGCGCCGCCCTGGACCGCCTGCGGCTCGGTCTGACCGCCGGCGGCAGGATCGTTCCCGCCGGTGGCCTGGGGCTGGGCGGAGTTGTCGCCCGCGTTCGTGCCGTTCTTCGCGGGGGCGGCCGCGGCGCTACGGGAGGCCTTGGCCGTCGCGTAGACCCTGGGTTCCGACGTGCTGGACACCGTGGGCGTGTCGTCGTTGGCCGGCTGTTCGGTCTCCGGAGCGGCGGTCGTGGGCTGCGCGGTCGGGTCGTCGGATCCGCTGCCGGAGTTCCCCTTGCCGGACCCGTCGCCGCCCGAGTTCCCCTTGTCGTCGCCGGCGGGCGGCGTGGTGGGATCCTCGGTCGGCTGGGCGGTCGGCTCCTGGGTGGGTTGGTC
This sequence comes from Streptomyces sp. NPDC001401, assembly GCF_042895385.1. Taxonomy (NCBI): domain Bacteria; kingdom Bacillati; phylum Actinomycetota; class Actinomycetes; order Kitasatosporales; family Streptomycetaceae; genus Streptomyces; species Streptomyces sp. NPDC001401. The sequence goes on along the minus strand of NZ_JBIAWI010000009.1, from coordinate 353,917 downwards.
GGTGGGCTGGTCCGTGGGGTTCGCGGTGGGCTGATCGCTGGGCTGGTCCGTCGGCTTCTCGGTCGGCTGCTGGGTCGCTCCCCCGTCCGAGCCCGGGTCCTCGCCGGTGCCCGCACCGCACTGACGGCCGCCGTTGATGCAGGACACGACCTCCTTCATCAGGCCCTCGTCGAAGACGTTGATGAAGTCGCCGTGGTCGGTGACCGGCTTGTGCAGCTGCTCGGGGAAGGAGTCCACCGCGAACAACGGGGTCGTACGGCCGCCGTCCTGCAGGCTCGGCGCCTTGACGTCGTAGACGATGCGCTGCACCAACTGCGGGATGGCCTTGAAGCCGTTCGCGCAGTTGCCGGAGGCGTCGGCGAAGGCCACGTGGGTGCGGTGGTTGGCGCTGTCGATGTTGCGGCCGTCCCAGCAGCTCTGGAACTTGAACGTGCGCACCACGTCGCTGCCCTGCGGGCACAGCGGGTACTTGTCCTTCAGCTGCCGGTCCTCGAACCCGGTGCAGCTCCAGGAGGCGTTGGCGTTGGCAGGGCCGTTGACGAACGCCTTGGCGTCGCCGGTGATGATGCGCAGCAGACGCGGCATCTCGGTGACCTGGCTGCGCTGGTTGCCGATGAACGTCAGCGTGACCTGCTTGGGCGTGACGATCTCACCGGCGTTGCCCTCGATCCCGCCGCCGGGCTTGTTCGCGTCCTGCTCCTGGGTGCCGTTCTGCAGGCGCAGCACCGGCCAGTAGTACGTGGACTTGTCGCCCGGGTTCTCACAGCTGGTGTCGGCGTTTGCGAGGTCGTCGTCGCTGGCGAAGGCGTTGTTGGACTGGTTGCCGACGTAGTCGTGGAAGTGGTGGGCGCCGTTGGTGACACCCGGGGCCACGATCACGTTGTCCGAGTTGAACAACCCGTTGGCGTTCACCCCGCAGCTGGTGGTGAAAGTGCCCTTGGAGGCGAAGGAGTTGAGGTCCGGCGCCGGGGCGTTGGGCTGGACGGTGTTGATGTCCTGGTAGTCCCCGGCGACCGGACCGTTGCCGGCCTGGCCTCCGTTGCCGCCCTGCTGGCCGCCGCCGTTCTGCTGGTCTCCCTGCCCTTGCTGCTGGCCGTTCTGGGAGTCGCCGCCCGCGTTCTGGCCGCCGTTCTGGTCGTTCCAGGTGCGCATCGAACAGTCCGCCATGGAGTCGAGCCCGTCGGGACGCCCGCCGGCCTGGTCGAGGGCGCCGCCGATGCGGTCGAGCGACTCGGCTCGCTTCTCCTTGAGCGGATTCATGACCGTGTCGTCGGTGTAGCCGCTGTCCTGGCGTTGCTCCGGCGTCGCAGCCTGCAGCCGCTGATAGGCCTCCGCTATCTGCTGGTCCATGGAGGCGAGTTCTTTGTCGACGTCGCCGCGTGCCTGGTCCGGCACCTGCGTCAGCTTGCTGCCGACGTCCGGGCAGTCGATCGTGCCGACCGCGGCACTGCGCGTCTGCGCCCCGTCCGTGCCCGAACCGCCTTCCGTCGCAGAGGCGTAGACGTTGGCCGCCACCAGCCCGCCTCCGCCCAGCATCAGCGCGAATGCCGCAAAGGTTGCGCGGCGCGGGCCTGTTGGGCGTCTGCGCGTGTTGCGTCCCACGAGAGTTCTCCTACGGATCACGGCGGTCAGGCATGGAAATCCCTCGCCACATACGGACGGTGGCACCGGCGTGTTCAAGGGCCCCACAGATTCATAGGAACCTCTCAGTAAGCGCGTGCCCCCACATCCCCACACGTGGCGCAAACCGGGGCAGCACGGCACGGGGGAACGTGGCCGGGCAGGGCTTCGACGTGTGGGCCGCCGCCGCGCGTACGAGCGGTACATGGGGCGGTGGAGCCGCCTGGTGGCCGACGAGTTCCCGACCCGGCTGGACTGAGCAGCCTGTTGGATTCGCGCCCGCGGACCGGGTGCACGGGCCCCCTCCCGCGTTCTTCACCACTGCCGGCGCACAGACCCTTCCAGTGGGCGGCGCTGCGGGGGACGTGGGCGTCAGCGGGCCGGCCCTCAACTTCCGGCCCGAGCCCGGTTCAGGGGTGGCCGAAGCCGCGCGTGTGGTGGCGCCCGGCGGGCCGGTCACCGCGTATGTGTGGGACTGCGTCGAAGGCATTGGGTTTCTACAGCACTTCTGGGACGCCGTAACCACCCTGGATCCGTCGTCGGCGGCGGAGTCGGACGAGGGCCGCGGGATCCCGCCGCTCCGGCCGGCCTCGCTGCGGCGGCTGGGGAGCGAGGCCGCGCTGGTCGAGGTGGAGGACGTATCCATCGAAGTCCCGACCTGCTTCGCCGACTTGGCGCTCGGCTCGTCCGGACGGCTCGATCGCGCTCCGGGCGCGCGCTTGGGGCGTGCGGGGCCGTAAGGCGGGCGGGTCGTCGAACGCTGACGGTCGGCCCGTGATGCCGGTGTTCGCCGCGCAGCTCAGTGACCCGCACGCCGTGGCCCCGTAAACCGCGAAAAGGGGGATGATTGTCTGCGGTTCCGTCGTTTCAGTCGGCGGCGAACTCCCCGCGTTCCTGCACGGTCATCATCATCTTCCCGGGCCGCACGGTGGCCCGGCCGACGGGCCGTACGATCTGGCCCGGAGCCAGCTCCAACCGCACCCGGCGCAGGATCGTGGCCAGGCCCGTGGTCAGCTCGGTCATCGCGAACCGGTCCCCGATGCACTTGTGCTTGCCCGCCCCCCAGGGGACGAAGCCGCCGGGCGGGGGCTTCTGCTTGTCGTCGAGCCACCGGTCCGGATCGAACTTCAGCGGATCCGGGTAGAGCTCGGGGTCGCGGTGCAGGGCGTGCTGGCAGTAGGCCAGATCGGTGCCGGCGGGCAGGGTCCACTCCCCCAGGCGGGTCTCGGCGAGGGTACGCCGGGTCACGATCCACCCGGTGTGATGCAGCCGCAGGACCTCGGTGATGACCCGGTTCAGATAGGGGAGGCTGGTCATGTCGTCGAACGTGATGGGCCGGTCGCCGAGCACTTCGTGGAGTTCGGTGAGGACGCGGGCCTCGATGTCCGGGTGGCGGGCGAGTTCGTAGAGCACCCAGGCCAGCGTGGTGGCCGTGTTCTCGGTGCCGGCCAGTGCGAGGGTGAGGATCTCGGAGCAGATCTGCTGGTCGGTGAGCGGAAGTCCGGTGGTCTCGTCCTCCGTGCGCAGCAGCATGGAGAGCATGTCGCCGGTGTCGTGCCCGGTGGAGCGGAGGTCGGAGACCGCCTTGCCGATGGTGGCGTGCACGGCGTCACGGGCCCGCATGAAGCGGCGGTTGAAGGGCAGCGGCAGGCGCTCCACCCAGTCGGGCAGCATGATGCGCACTCCCACGCTGTCCATGACCAACATGATGTCCTGCCGCAGCCGGCGGAAGGTGTCGGCGTCGAGACTGCCGGAGAAGATGGTCTGGGTGAGCATGCCCAGAGAGAGTTTGATCATCGTCTCACGGACGTCGAGGAGCTGCCCGGGCTGCCAGCTGTCGACGGCCTCGGTCACCTGGCCGCGCATCACGTCGACGTAACCTGCGATCTCGCGGCGGCCGAAGGCGGGTTGCAGCTGACGGCGTTTGCGGACGTGGTTCTGTCCGGCGACCGTGACCACGGATTCGCCGAGGAGTTGGCCCATCTTGTCGAAGAAGCGGCCCTTGTCGAGGGTGGGGGCGAGTTCGGTGAGCATGGTGCGGATGAGTGCGGGGTCCTGGACGACGAGCGTACGGGTGCCCGGCTGCAGGGTGATCTCCACGATCGGGCCGTAGCGCCCGCGCAGCGAGGCGATGAAGGCCAGGTTGTCGTGCCAGAGCTGTATCGCGTGGCCCAGCAGCGGGAGTGATCCCGCCGCCCGGGGTATGGGGGGAGGCGCTACAAGCGTCACGAGGCGTCATGCTCCCTTCAAGATGATCATTGCGCTTCTATTACTGCCCAGCCGCGAACCCCGGGCAATCCGGCCTCGCGCGTGTCCTCCGCCACGCTCGCCCTGCGGGCATCCCCTGACCGCCCTGCCTCGGCCGCCGTTCGGTGCCATGCCCCTTCACCCCTCTACGCCTCCAGCCAGAACCCCGTGCGGGTGAGCCAGAGTTCGAGCAGTGCCGTGTCGCCGTGGGTCTCGACGGCGGGAGCGGGCCGCCGGTAGAGGAACAGGAGCAGTTCCGTCACCGGTGCGCGTACGGTCGCGGCGGCCTCCGCGCGCCCGGGGTGCCACACGGGCCGGTCGCCGCCGAGGTCGACGTGCCACTGTCCGGCTCCGGTTGCCTCGAACTGGAGCGTACGGCCGGGGCCGAGCAGGTCGGGTTCTGCCGGCCGGGGCTCGTATGCCTCGGGGACCGTCGCGAAGTCCATCCACTCGTCCACCGCGTCCGCCGCGAGGCCGTCGTCGACCGTGAATGAGGCACCGGTCGCCAGCGCGGCGTCGGCTCGGTGCACGAGGGTCTCGTGGGTCATCCTCCTGGCCCAGAAGGCGGCCGTGTTCCGCTCGTGGGCCGGCGTCCACACCCGGGCATCGGGCCCGGCATCGCGCAGGGTGGCACCGAGTTCCGCGGCGCCTTCGCCGAGCCAGTCGTCCAGTGCGTCGCCGTCCAGGTGGGCGTATACGGCCGGGTCGTCGACGGGGTCGCCGGGAACGGGTTCGAGGGCTCGTGTCCGGACCACCTCGTCCGCCCATCGGTGGTCCCCGCCCACGTGCCGCAGCAGCCGCCCGAGATCCCAGCCGGGACAGGTGGAGACGTCAGCAGCCGTGTCCACCCCTCTGACCTGTGCTCTGAGCAGCTCGGTCTGGGAGACGATCGCGCGGCAGTAGTCGTCGAAGGTCAGCGAGGTCATGCGCTCATCATGAACTGGCGCAGCGGGACGCGGCATCCCGCCACCGCTCATTTCTTGAAGAGATGACGCGGACTCGTGTCACTGAGGCTTCACCTCTTGACGTGTTTGGTTCAGACCTTTAGGTTCCCGGTCACACAGCTTCACGAGTGCGCCCAATGTTCATTGATGTGAACGCCCCTGTGCTGCTTCCACCCCCCACCGTCCGTCGCCGGCGAAAGGCTGTGATCCCCCACCCATGAACCCCCAACCCCCCACCCATGGCGCCGTGTTGCGCGCCTGCCTCGCCATGGCCCTGTCCGCCCTCACCGCCGGAGCCCTCAGCGCCGCTCCCGCCGGCGCCGCCCCGGCCGCCGCCCCCATGGCCGTCGCGCCGTACCTCTACAACGGCTGGGGCAGCCCGCCCGACCCGAGCACCATCACCAGCGCCACCGGCGTCAAGTGGTTCACCCTCGCCTTCGTCCTCAGCAACGGGCACTGCAATCCGCAGTGGGACGGCAGCCGCCCGCTCACCGGCGGCGTCGACCAACGGACCGTCAACACCGTGCGCAGGGGCGGCGGTGACATCATCCCCTCCTTCGGCGGGTACAGCGGCAACAAGCTGGAGAGCTCCTGCTCCAGCGCCGGGGAGCTGGCGGGGGCGTACCAGAAGGTCATCAACGCCTACGGCCTGAAGGCGATCGACATCGACATCGAGGCCGACGCCTACAGCAACCCGACCGTGCAGCAGCGCACGGTGGACGCGCTCAAGACCGTGAAGGCCGACAACCCGGGCCTGAAGGTGTACGTCACCATCGGCACGGACCAGAGCGGGCCCGACACCAGCCTGATCAAACGGGCGGCGGCGTCCCGACTGTCCGTGGACGCCTGGGCGATCATGCCGTTCGACTTCGGTGGTGCCGGCAAGAACATGGGGACGCTGACCCTGCGGGCCGCCGAGGGCCTCAAGTCCGCGCTCAAGAGCGCCTACGGCTACGGCGACGACCAGGCGTACCGGGACATGGGCATCTCCTCCATGAATGGGATCACGGACCAGAACGAGAAGGTCACCGTGGCCGACTTCCGCACCATCCTCGGCTACGCCCAGCAGCACCATCTGGCCCGGCTCACCTTCTGGTCCGCCAACCGCGACCGGCCCTGCACCGGCGGCGGCGCGGACAGCTGCTCCGGCGTCGGCCAGCAGGCCTGGGACTACACGCGCGTCTTCGCCCAGTACACCGGCTGAACTCCCCCACAGCCGTACGCACTTCCCACCCCCCACCCGCATGGGAGACAGCCGTGCCCGGATCGAGGAGAACCACCGGCAACCGCCGTATGCGGATGCTGCTGACCGCCTTCGCACTCGCCGCGGCCGGCTCCGGTGTCGCGGTCGTCGTGCCGCACACCGCACAGGGTGCCCAGGCCGCGGCGCTGCCCACGAGCTGGGCCACGGTCGTCAACAAGGGCAGCGGCAAGTGCGTCGACGCCCGCGGCGCCGGCACCGCCGACGGGACCGTCGTACAGCAGTACTCGTGCAACGCCGGCCAGGCCCAGCAGTGGCGGTTCCAGGACACGTCCGACGGCCGGGTCCAGGTCGGCAACAGGAACGACGCCGCCAGGGTCTGGGACGTCACCGACGTCTCCAGCGCGGACAGCGCGCCCGTGCAGCTGTGGACGTACGGCGGCGGCGCCAACCAGCAGTGGCAGGCGGCCGTCGAGGCGGACGGCGCCTATCACTTCGTCAACCGCAACAGCGGCAAGTGCCTCGACGTGCCCTCTGCCTCCACCGCGGACAGCGTCCAGCTGCAGCAGTACACCTGCAACGGAAGCGCCGCACAGTCCTTCTACGTCAACGCAGTCGACGCCCAACAGCCGCCCGGCACCCCGGACTTGGGCCCGAACGTCACCGTCTTCGACCCGTCGACCCCGGCCGCCACCGTCCAGAGCAGCCTCAACGCCGCCTTCGCGCAGCAGGAGACGAACCAGTTCGGCACCGCCCGCAAGGCGTTCCTCTTCAAGCCGGGCACCTACGACGCCGACGCCAACGTCGGCTTCTACACGCAGGTGGCCGGGCTCGGCCTGTCCCCCGACGACGTGACCATCCGGGGCGCGGTGCACGCGGAGGCCGACTGGTTCCAGGGCAACGCCACCCAGAACTTCTGGCGTTCGGCGGAGAATCTGTCAGTCACCCCGACGTCGGGCACGGACCGCTGGGCGGTGTCGCAGGCGGCGCCGTACCGTCGTATGCACCTGCGCGGCAACCTCCAGCTGGACGACGGCGGTTGGTCCAGCGGCGGGTACATGGCCGACACCAAGGTCGACGGGCAGGTCCGGTCGGGCTCTCAGCAGCAGTGGCTGACCCGTAACTCCCAGCTGGGCAGCTGGACCGGCGCCAACTGGAACATGGTCTTCGTCGGCAGCCAGGGCGTGCCCGCCACCAGCTTCCCCAGCCCGCCGTACACGACGGTGGCGCAGAGCCCGGTCACGCGTGAGAAGCCATTCCTGTACGTCGATTCGGCCGGCGCCTGGAAGGTGTTCGTGCCCGCCGTGCGCACCAACTCCAGTGGAACCAGCTGGAGTTCGGGCACACCCGCAGGCACCTCGCTGCCGCTGTCCGACTTCTTCGTAGTCAAGCCCGGTGCGACGGCCGCCCAGATGAACGACGCACTCGCGGCGGGCAAACACCTGCTGATCACTCCCGGCGTCTACCACCTCGACCAGCCCCTCAAGGTCACCAAGCCCGACACGGTGGTCCTGGGCCTGGGACTCGCCACGCTCGTCCCCGACAACGGCATCACCGCCATGACCGTCGCCGACGTCAACGGCGTCCAGCTCGCCGGGCTGCTCATCGACGCCGGCACCACCAACTCCGCGCAACTGCTGGAGATGGGCCCGAGCGGATCCTCCGCGGACCACAGCAGCGACCCCAGCTCCCTGCACGACGTGTTCTTCCGCGTCGGCGGCGCGGGCGTCGGCAAGGCCACCACCAGCCTCACCGTCAACAGCGACGACGTCATCGGCGACCACCTGTGGATCTGGCGCGCCGACCACGGCAGCGGCGTCGGCTGGACCACCAACACCGCGGACACGGGGCTCGTGGTCAACGGCGACGACATGACGATGTACGGCCTGTTCGTCGAGCACTACCAGAAGCACCAGACGATCTGGAACGGCAACGGCGGCCGCACGTACTTCTACCAGAACGAGATGCCCTACGACCCGCCCAGTCAGGCGGCCTGGATGAACGGTTCCACGCAGGGCTACGCCGCCTACAAGGTCGCGAACTCCGTCACCAGCCACCAGGTCTACGGCTTCGGCAGCTACTGCTACTTCAGCACCGATCCGAGCGTGACGGCCGAGCACGCCATCGAGGCCCCGAACAACGCGAACGTCCGCTTCACCGACATGGTGACCGTCTCCCTCGGCGGCACGGGCACCATCCGCCACGTCGTCAACGACCGCGGTGGACCGTCCAACTCGTCGACCAACGTGGCCGACCTCGTCAACTACCCCTGACCGGAGAGGAGTTCATCCGATGCACGCCATCAAAGCCGGCGCAGTACGCATCCTCGTGCTCCTGGCGATCCTGCTGACGGGGCTGTCCGCGCCACGCGCCCAAGCGGCAGCCCAGCCGTTCAAGGTGCTCGCCCTCTACAACGGCACCTGGGACGCGGCCCACATCAGTTTCGTCCACGAGGCCAACGACTGGTTCCCGAAGCAGGCCGCACAGAACGGCTTCACCTACACGGCCAGCAACAACTGGGACCTGCTCGCGAACGGCGGGGTCAACGGCTACCAAGTCGTGCTGTTCCTCGACGACCTGCCGCAGAGCTCCGCCCAACGCAGCGGATTCGAGCGCTACATGAAGGGCGGCGGGGCCTGGATGGGCTTCCACGTCTCCGCCTTCACCACGAACGCGCAGAGCTGGCCCTGGTACCACAACCAGTTCCTCGGCAGCGGCAACTTCAAGTCCAACACCTGGGGGCCGACCACCGCGGTCCTGCGGGTCGAGGACCGCACACACCCGTCGACGAAGAACCTGCCGGCGACCTTCACCTCGTCCGTCAGCGAGTGGTACAGCTGGTCGAACGACCTGCGCCGGAACCCCGACATCAAGGTCCTCGCCTCGGTCGACCCGAGCAGCTTCCCGCTCGGCACCGACCCCGACCAGAGCTGGTACAGCGGCTATTACCCGATCCTGTGGACGAACACGAAGTACAGGATGCTGTACGCCAACTTCGGCCACAACGCGATGGATTACGACACCAACACCACCCTGTCGTCGACGTTCGCGAGCGAGGCGCAGAACCGCTTCCTGCTCGACGGGCTGAAGTGGCTGGGCGGTACGCCGAGTTCGCACCTGCCCGCGCACTCCTGAGCCGGTGCGCGAAGGGCCCCGACCGCCGCGCGGGTGCGGTCGGGGCCCTGCTCCGTTCACGCCCCCGGTTTGCGGAGGTCACGCCGCACCCCCCGGGCACCGGACCTGATCCGCGCTGGCGTTCCCTACGATGACCCGGTGACGAGTGACACCCCCACACGGGCCGACGTCGACGAAGACGCCCGCGCGAGCGCTGCACCCGAGGCCACCCCCTGGGCGCAGCGGCTGCGCCGGTTCGGTTACGCGGCAGGTCCCCGCGCCGATGCCCGCGCCCGCCTGGTGCCGCCCTTCCCCGAACCGGGCACGAGAGTCTGGGAGTTGGTGGGCCTCGGCCCTCGGACGGCCCGCCGCCTCGCGCAGTCCATGGGCTGGCTGGGACCGGTTCTCGTCGCCGTGCTGGCCGGCGCGCTCCGGTTCTGGCGGCTGGGCCGGCCACGGGCGGTCGTCTTCGACGAGACGTACTACGCCAAGGACGCCTGGGCGATGCTGCGGCTCGGCTACGAGGGCACCTGGCCGGACCGCAAGATCGCCGACCCCCAGATCCTGGCGCACCCCCAGGTGATCCCGCTCTCCGACACCAGCAGCTTCGTCGCGCATCCGCCGATGGGCAAGTGGGTGATCGCCCTCGGGGAGGGGACGTTCGGTCTGGATCCGTTCGGCTGGCGGTTCATGATTGCGGCGCTCGGCACCCTGTCGGTGCTCATGCTGTGCCGAATAGGGCGCCGTCTGTTCCGCTCGACGCTGCTCGGCTGTCTCGCCGGTGCGCTGCTGGCGGTGGACGGCCTGCACTTCGTGATGAGCCGTGCCGCCCTGCTCGACCTCATTGTGATGTTCTTCGCGCTGGCGGCGTTCGGCTGCCTGCTCGTCGACCGGGACAAGGCGCGGGCCCGGCTGGCGGCCGCCCTCCCCGTCGGCGACGAGGGCTTCGCGCGTCCCGACCCGTACACCGGCGAACGTGTCGGCACGGGCCTGCGTCCGTGGCGGCTCGCGGCCGGTGTCTTCCTGGGACTGGCCGCCGCGAGCAAGTGGAACGGCCTCTACTTCCTGGTGTTCTTCACGGCCCTGACCGTCCTGTGGGACGTCGGCTCCCGCCGGGTGGCCGGGGCGGGCCACCCGTACCGGGCGGTGCTGCGCAAGGACCTGGGCTGGTCGGTGCTCTCCCTGATCCCGGTCGCCGTACTGACGTACCTGGCCACCTGGACCGGCTGGTTCATGTCCGACAACGGCTACAACCGGCACTGGGCGGACGGCCGCGGCGGCACCTGGTCATGGATCCCGGCTCCCCTGCGCAGCCTGTGGCACTACGAACACGCCGTCTACCAGTTCAACATCGGCCTCCACACCCCCCACCGTTACCAGTCCAATCCCTGGGGCTGGCTGGTCCAGGGACGCCCCGTGGCGTTCTACTACGAGTCGCCGACGGCCGGGCAGCAGGGCTGTCACGCCGCTGCGGGCTGCTCGCAGGAGATCCTGGGCCTGGGTACTCCGCTGCTGTGGTGGGCGGCCTGCGGTGCGCTGCTCTACCTTCTGTTCCGGTGGGCGCTGCGCCGCGACTGGCGCGCGGGCGCCGTCCTGTGCGCGGTGGCCGCCGGATACCTTCCCTGGTTCAACTACCAGGACCGTACGATCTTCTCCTTCTACGCCGTCGCGTTCGTGCCCTACCTGTGCCTGGCCGTGGCCATGATGGTGGGCGCCCTGCTGGGACCGTCGGGGGCCGGCGAGTGGCGCCGGCTGATCGGCGCCGTGAGCGCGGGTGTGCTGGTGCTGCTCATCGCATGGAACTTCATCTACTTCTATCCGCTCTACACGGGCACGACGATCCCGTACGGCGACTGGCGCGCGCGGATGTGGCTGGACACCTGGATTTGAAGTCGGGGGCCATGTACTCGGGCGTCACAGATTCTCCAACTCCCCTGTCGTGCGCCCGAGATACGTGACCGGACCGGGGTCCGGCACATCGATCGGGTGGAAGCCGAGGCGGTCGTAGAAAGCTCTGGCCGGAGTGTTGGCCGTGACCATGGAGAGGTGCACGGCGGCGACGCCCCGGTCGTGCAGGGCCCGCAGGAAGGTCCGCATCAGCTTGCGGCCGTGACCGCGGCCCTGCCATTCGGGGAGCAGGTCGATGTGCAGATGGGCCGGGTACCCGGCGACCTCGGGGACGATCATCCGCTCGGGGCGGTGCAGGAGGGGGATCATCTCCTCGTCCGGGGTCGTCGGCGGTCCGGCGGGCTCCGGGTAGCGGTCCGCGACCAGGGGCAGCCACTTCGTACGGAAGGCCTCGACGAAACGGGGCGTGTGCGCGGTGCCGAGGATGTAGCCGACCGCCCGGCCGTGCCCGTCGTCCAGGACGAAGGCCAGCTCCGGTTCCAGCACGACGTAGGGCGCCGCGAAGATCGTCGGGAAGATGGTGGGGTCCGCGTAGACGGGACGGCTGTCCTGGCCGTTGTGCGCTGTGCGGATGCAGATGTCGTAGAGGGCTTCGCGGTCCTCGCAGCGGTAGGGGCGGATCGCCGGCGTCGGGGTCACCGCAGCATCCTGCACAATTGGGAGCGCTCCCACAAGGCTCGGCGAGGGACCGGGAGGATGGCGCTGCCCGGGCCCTCGCCGCGATGTGCTTCACACGTGCGGGCGGCCGCCCTGTTCCTGGTGCGGGAAAGTCTGGTCGGCCCCGGGAAGCGTCGGCTTCGGCAGGGTCGCCACCTCCTCCTTCGCCTTCTCCAGCTGCTCCGCGGTGTCGTCGGGCAGCCGGGGCGGGCGCGGGCGGGCGTCACGGAAGCGGAAGGCCGTGGTGAAGTCGCCGAAGGTCCGGCGCCGCCAGTCGCTGATGTTCGGTTCCTCGGCCCCGGTGAACCGCTCCAGGAACTGCAGCGCGGAGGTGTGGTCGAAGGCCTCCGAGGCGACCCAACCACCCACGGTCCAGGGCGAGACGATGATGGCGGGCACGCGGAAGCCGCCGCCGATCGGCAGCCCCTGGATGTACTCGTCGGGTGTTCCCGCGGGCGCGGTCGGTGGTGCCACGTGGTCGAACAGGCCGTCGTTCTCGTCGTAGTTGAGGATGAAGGCGGTCTTGCGCCACACCTTCGGGTTCGCCGCGATGGCCTCGATCTTCGAGGCCACGAAGTCGGCCCCCGCGGCGGGCAGGTAGTCCGGGTGCTCCGACTGGTGGCTCGTCGGCATGATCCAGCTCACCGCCGGGAGGCGGTCGCCCCGGGCGTCGTCCTCGAAGGTGCCCTCGGGCTGCGGGCGCACGCCGCGCTCGTACAGCTCGGAGCCGGGCTGCGCCGTCCTGAACGTGGCGAACTGCTCCAGCATGTTGCAGCCGTAGTCGTCGTCCTGCTGGTAGACCTTCCAGCTGATGCCGGCCGCCTGGAGGCGTTCGGCGTACGTCGTCCAGCGGTACGGCGTGGGCGCGACGTTGCTGATGATCGGGCCGCCGTGGGTGCCGGCCGGGTCGATCGAACCGGTCATCCACATCAGGCGGTTGGGCCAGGTGGGGCCGAAGACCGAGCAGAAGTAGTGGTCGCAGATGGTGAAGGTCTCGGCGAGCGCGAACTGGAACGGGATGTCCTCGCGGGTGTAGTAGCCCATGACGTAGGGGCCGTTGACGCCGTCGGCCTTGCGGTGGGCGGGCAGCCACTGGTCCATCCTGCCGCCGTTCCAGGCGGCGTGCTGCACGGACCAGGCGTGGCTGGTGGAGGGGATCGCCTGGGCGCTCGACTTGTGGGTGTCGAGGTGGAAGGGCAGCAGGTAGCCCTTCGGGTTCACGGCGTCCGGCTGGTAGAAGACGGATCGCCCGTTGTCGAGCTGCAGTGCGTCCGGGTCGCCGAAGCCGCGGACGCCCGAGAGGGTGCCGAAGTAGTGGTCGAACGAGCGGTTCTCCTGCATCAGCAGGACGACGTGTTCGATGTCGCGCAGCGAGCCGTTCTTCGGCGGTCCGGCGGCGACGGCCTTGCGGACGCTCGGCGGGAGGAGGGAGAGGGCCGCGGCGCCGCCCAGCGCGCCCGCGGCACCGCCCAAGAGCCTACGGCGTGTCAACTCGGCCATGATTGCCCCTTCTTGAGCGGGAGAAGCTCTGTGGAGTGGCGGCCGGCCCGGCTGAGAGGCGGACCGCCGATCACTCTCCGCTCGAGGCGGCAGGGCACATCAGGGGTGGGTGATGAACATGTACGCAACGTGCGGCAAGGAGTTGGCCAAGCCGTGACCGTCAACACCGGGGCGTTGCACGGCTGTTGCCGCGCGTTGAGAAAAGATGGCTACTGCATCGATCACGGAGTCGACCCGGCGGCCGCGCGCTGCCGGACCGGAGGCCCTGTCGGCCGCATTCGTGAGGTGCCGTGAATCGCTGCGCTGCGTGACCACGGCGTGCCCCCTCGATGCCCTGCGCCGGTGATCTCCGCCTCGCTTCCGGCGGGCGCGGTGCACCCCTGCGACGCCCGGGAGCCGTGATTCGTCTGCGGAAACTGCGACCGCCCAGGTGCGCCACAGGCCCGTAGTGGCGCATTCTTGCTGTGTCGCCCGCTGGACGGCGGACGGACGAGGTAGGGCCGATGACTCGCGCGGAGCACGCACACCGGACGCCCGGGCAGCTGGCCGCGCTGCTGATCGACGCCTCGACAGAGGCGATCGGCGCGGCCGGCGGGCACTCGGGAGGGGTCTATCTGCGCTCCGGCACGCCCGGGCTGCTGCGCCTTGCGGTACTCGCGGGGCTGCCGGGCCCGCTGTTCCGGCCCTGGTGGCGGCTGCATGTGGACCGCCCGTTCCCGGTGGCCGACGCCTACCGGCTCGGTGTGCAGGTGGTCCTACCGAACGCCACGGAGACGATGCGCCGCTATCCCCAGTTCGCGGCCGGGCTGCCGTTCCAGTTCGGGTCGATGTACGTACCGGTCGTGTGCGGGTCGACGACCTTCGGTGTGCTGACCGTGCTGCGGCCTTCCACCACGGACGCCACCGAGCTGCTCCACCACCGCGATCGCATGGTGCGGCTGGCCGAGGACCTGGGCACGGCCCTGCGGCGCCTGGAGGACGGCGGCAGGTCGTCGGTGGCCTGGGACGGGGAGCCCGTGTGCGTACGGTCGCCGGGCGCGCGCCCGCCCGCGGGGCGTGCCGGGGGTTTCGCCTGGGATCCGGTGACGGACGTCGTGACCGTGGACGAGCGTCTGCCCGCGCTGCTCGGGGTGCCGGTCGACGCGTTCGCCACGTCCGTGGAGGCGCTCGCGGACGCCGTGGCCCCGGCCGAGACGCAGCGGGTGCTGGCCGCGCTGCGGGAGACCGCCGCGGGCCGGCCACCGCCCCTGCCGCTGTATGTGCGGGCCGAGGACGGCGCGCTGCGGCTGGTGGAGCTGTGGAGCCCGTACGCCGCTCCCGCCCCGCCCGGCACACCCTCCGGCGCGCATCCCGTCCGGGGCTTCGTCGTCGATCCCGGTCCCGGCGCCGCGGCGGACGCCGCGGCAGACCTGCTGCCCGACGGGGTGCTCTGCCTGGACCGGCTGGGGCTGATCCTCTACGCCAACCCGCGAGCCGGACAGCTGCTGCACTGCTCCCGGACGCAGCTGCTGAGCCGTCCCCTGTGGGAGGCCGTGCCGTGGCTGAACCAGCCTGCCTTCGAGGACCATCTGCGCAGCGCGCTGCTGTCCCCGGACCCGGTGCGCTTCCATGTCGGACGGCCCGGCAGGGACGACGAGGAGGGCGAGGGGCCGTCGTACGAGGGCGCCTGGCTCGACGTCTGTGTCTATTCGGGTCCGGACGTGCTGACCTGCACGTTCCGCCCGGCGAACCGCGTGGCGGCCGCCGCCGCCGACCTCACGCAGGAGCCGGCCGCGGCCGCCTCGCCCGGGGTCCCGTCGATGGCTCCGCTGTACCGCCCCATCGTCCTCGCCATCGCGCTGACGGAGGCGGTCACCGCACGGCAGGTGGCAGCCGTGGTCATGCGGGAACTGCTGCCCGCGTTCGGCGGCCGCCGCCTCGCCATCTATCTGCTGCAGGACCGGCACCTGTATCTGGCCTGGGAGAGCGGCTTCCCCAAAGGGTTCCTCGCCCCCTTCGAGGGCGTGGGCCTGGACGCCCATCTGCCCGGCGTCGAGACGCTGACCAACGGCCGGCCGATCTTCTTCGACTCGATGGAGCAGCTGGCCGCCGCCTACCCGGGCATCGCCCTGGACGCGGACGAGGGGGCGCGCGCCTTCCTGCCGCTGATCGCCTCCGGGCGTCCGGTCGGTTCCTGCATCCTGGGTTTCGACGGGTCCCGCAGCTTCAGCACCGAGGAGCGCACGGTGCTGACCGCGCTCGCCGGGCTGATCGCCCACGCCATGGAGAAGGCGAAGCGCTACGAGAGCGAGGCGGCGCTCGCGCGCGGGCTGCAGCAGGCCCTGCTCCCCCGCCGGCTGTCGGCCCACCCGCAGGTGGAGACCACCGGCCGCTATCTGCCGGGCACGCAGGGCATGGAGGTGGGCGGCGATTGGTACGACGTCGTGGAGGCGGGGGACGGTCTGGCGCTGGTCATCGGCGATGTGCAGGGGCACGGTGTGCAGGCGGCGGCCACGATGGGTCAACTGCGCAGTGCGGTGCGGGCGTTCGCTCTCGGGGACCGGCCGCCGGACGAGGTGATGAGCGGCACGAACCATCTGCTCATCGATCTCGATCCCGGACAGTTCGCGAGCTGCTGCTACATCCGGCTGGATCCGGCCTCGGGCCTGGCGCGGGCGGCCCGCGCCGGGCACCCGCCGCCGCTGCTGCGTCACCCGGACGGCCACACCGAGGTGCTGGACCTGCCCGGCGGCGTGGTGCTCGGGGTGGATCCGCACGCCCAGTACCCCGTGGCCGAGCTGCGGATCGAGCCCGGCGCCGTGCTCGCGCTGTACACGGACGGCCTCGTCGAGCGGCCCGGCGTCGACATCGACGACGGCATCACGGCTCTGCGGGTGGCGCTGGCGAAGGTGGGCGCGCCTGCCGTCCGCCCGGGCCGCCGTCCGCTGGCCGGGATCGCCGATCGCCTCACCGCGGCGGCCCGGCACTCCGCGGACCGCCCCGACGACATCGCGCTGCTCCTCGCCACGCGCCGTGCGGCACACGGGAACCAGCGGTGAAACCGTCCCTCGCCCGTGACGTCGGCACACGCACAGGGGGCGAACTCTGTCACCCTCTGTGACGCCTC
This sequence comes from Streptomyces sp. NPDC001401, assembly GCF_042895385.1. NCBI lineage: Bacteria > Bacillati > Actinomycetota > Actinomycetes > Kitasatosporales > Streptomycetaceae > Streptomyces > Streptomyces sp. NPDC001401. The sequence goes on along the minus strand of NZ_JBIAWI010000009.1, from coordinate 337,620 downwards.
TCGCCTCACGCGGCCCGGCAGTGTAGACATGGGCACATGGTCCGACTTCCGGACCGCTCCGGGACCCGGTCGCACCGCCGTCCCGGCGGTCTCCGTGCCCGCCGCGCGAACGATCGCGCCCACGCAGCGCACGGGCAGCGCACGACGCGGACGCCGCGCAGTGCGCCCACCCACGAAAGAGGGCACACGGGCGAGCCGGAACCGGGGCGCATCACGGCGTTGCGGTCGGCGCTGACCGGACGCAGCATCGCCCGGCAGGTGTTCGTCCTGCAGGTGGTGATCGTGCTGCTGCTGGTGGTCGCGGCGGTGGTGGCGCTGTATCTGCAGGTCCGGCACGACAGCACGCAGGAGGCCCGCAACCGGTCGGTCGCCGTCGCCCAGGCGTTCGCCAACGCGCCGGGCACCCGCGAGGCGCTCGACAGCCCCAATCCCACGGCAATTCTGCAGCCGCGGGCGGAGGCCGCCCGCAAGGCGACCGGCGTGGACTTCATCGTCGTCATGAACACCGACGGCATCCGCTACACCCACCCCAAACCGAATCGCATCGGCAAGAAGTTCGTGGGGACGATCGAGCCCGCGCTGGCCGGCGGGACGGTGGTCGAGGAGATCAACGGGACGATCGGGCGGCTGGTGCAGGCGGTCGTGCCGATCAAGGCGGACGACGGCAAGGTCGTCGGCCTGGTGTCGGCGGGCATCACGACCGCGACCGTGGGCGGCACCGCCGACCGGCAGCTGCCGCTCGTCCTGTTCGCCGCGGCCGTGGGACTCGCCCTGGCCACCGGGGGCACCGCGCTGGTCAGCAGACGGCTGCTGCGCCAGACGCACGGCCTGGGCCCGCACGAGATGACCCGCATGTACGAGCACCACGACGCGGTGCTGCACGCCGTCCGCGAGGGCGTGCTCATCGTCAGCGGCGAGGGCCGGCTGCTGCTCGCCAACGACGAGGCGCACCGCCTGCTCGACCTGCCCGAGGACGCCGAGGGCCGGCACGCCCTCGACCTCGGCCTCGCCCCCGACACCGCCGAGCTGCTGGCCTCCGGGCGCGTTGCCACGGACGAGGTGCACCTGGTCAAGGACCGGCTCCTTGCGGTCAACCAGCGGCCCACCGATGTCCAGGGCGGCCCGCCGGGCAGCGTCGCCACGCTCCGCGACTCGACCGAGCTGCGCGCCCTGTCCGGCCGTGCCGAGACGGCGCGGGAACGCCTGAACATGCTGTACGACGCCGGGGTGGGCATCGGCACCAGCCTGGACGTCGCGCGCACCGCGGAGGAGCTGGCCGAACTCGCCGTCCCGCGGTTCGCCGACTTCGCGACGGTCGACCTGTTCGACGCGGTGCTGGGCGGCGGCCAGCCGGAGGCGGTGACGTCCTTGCGCCGTACCGCGTCGAGCGGGGTCCGCGAGGACGCCCCGCTCTACAAGGTGGGCAGGCAGATCAAGTTTGTCGACTCCTCGCCGCAGGCCCGCAGCCTGCACTCCGGGCAGGCCGTGCTGGAGCCGCACCTCGACGGGGCGCCGGGCTGGCACGCACAGGACATGGAACGCACCGCACAGGTCGTCGAGTACGGCATCCACTCGCTGATCACCGTGCCGCTGCGCGCCGGATCCCTGGTCCTGGGGGTGGTCAGTTTCTGGCGCTCGGAGAAGCCCGAGCCCTTCGACGCGGACGAACTGGCTCTCGCCGAGGAACTGGTGGCCCGCGCCGCGGTCTCCATCGACAACGCCCGCCGCTACACGCGCGAGCACAGCATGGCCGTGACCCTGCAGCGCAGCCTGCTGCCCCGCAGACTGCCCGAGCAGAGCGCCCTGGACATCGCCTACCGGTATCTGCCTGCGCAGGCCGGAGTGGGCGGGGACTGGTTCGACGTCCTGCCGCTGTCGGGCGCCCGGGTCGCCCTCGTCGTCGGCGACGTCGTGGGGCACGGACTGCACGCCGCGGCCACCATGGGACGGCTGCGCACGGCGGTCCACAACTTCTCCGCCCTCGACCTGCCGCCCGACGAACTCCTCGCCCTGCTCGACGAGTTGGTCGGCCGCATCGACCAGGACGTGACGGCGGACGGCGGCAACGCCCCGGTCACCGGCGCCACCTGCCTGTACGCGATCTACGACCCGGTGTCCCGGAAGTGCACCATCGCCCGGGCCGGCCACCCGCCGCCGGCCCTGATCCGGCCCGACGGCGGCGTCGAGTTCCCCGACGTGCCCGCCGGTCCCCCGCTCGGCCTCGGCGGTCTGCCGTTCGAGACGGCCGACCTGGTGCTGGAGGAGGGCAGCCGTCTCGTCCTGTACACGGACGGGCTGGTCGAGGACCGGGAGCGGGACATCGACGAGGGGCTCGCGCTCCTGCGGGGCGCGCTGGAACGCGCCGGTGAGTCGCCGGAGGACACCTGCCGGGTGGTGCTCGACTCACAGCTGCCGGCCCGGCCGAGCGACGACGTCGCCCTGATCGTCGCCCGCACCCGGGCACTCGACCCCGACCGGATCGCCGACTGGCAGGTGCCGAACGACCCGGCGGCGGTCGCGGAGGTGCGTGCCTCCGTCAGCCGGCGGCTGACCGGGTGGGGGCTCGACGAGCTGACGTTCACCACCGAGCTCATCCTGAGCGAGCTGGTCACCAACGCGATCCGCTACGGCGCCGACCCCATCCATGTGCGCGTGCTGTTCGACCGCACCCTGATCTGCGAGGTCTTCGACAGCAGCAGCACATCGCCGCATCTGCGGTATGCGGCGATGACGGACGAGGGCGGCCGCGGCCTGTTCCTCGTGGCCCAGATCGCCGACCGCTGGGGCACCCGGTACACCCCCGAGGGCAAGGTCATCTGGGCCGAGCAGCCGCTGCCCTGACTCACCCCCTTTTGGTCCGTACCTTCTTCGTACGTCTCTACGAACTTCTCGCGCGACGGGTGTGCGCTCTCGCCGTCCTCTGATAGGAAACCTTCCTATCAGTATCATCGCATGGCCAACTCCCCACCCCCCACCACCACTTGGAGCCCCCGTGAGGCACCTCTCCAGCGACCCCGCACATCCCGCCCGCATCTCGCGCCGCACCGTACTCCTCGCGGCCGGAGCGTCCCTGGCCGCGGCACCCCTCCTGCGGCCCTCGCACGCCTCGGCCGCACCGGCCGCGGCAGGCTGCGTGGGCCTCGACGACCCGGCGAAGAAGGAGATCGCCATGAAGCTGGTGTCGAGCGCGGAGAACTCCTCGCTCGACTGGAAGGCGCAGTACAAGTACATCGAGGACATCGGCGACGGCCGCGGCTACACCGCCGGGATCATCGGCTTCTGCTCCGGCACCGGCGACATGCTCGACCTCGTCCAGCTCTACACCGACCGCAAGCCGGGCAACGTACTTGCCAAATACCTCCCGGCGCTGCGCGCGGTGAACGGCTCCGACTCGCACGAGGGGCTGGACCCGAACTTCCCCCGCGACTGGCGCAAAGCGGCCCAGGACACCGCGTTCCAACAGGCGCAGAACGACGAGCGCGACCGCGTGTACTTCAACCCGGCAGTGAAGCAGGGCAAGGCGGACGGCATCGGGACGCTGGGGCAGTTCACGTACTACGACGCCATCGTGATGCACGGCGACGGCGACGACGCCACCAGCTTCCGCAACATACGCAGGCGCGCACTGAACAAGGCGAAGCCGCCGGCGCAGGGCGGTGACGAGGTGGCGTACCTGAACGCCTTCCTCGACGCCCGGGTGTGGGCCATGAAGCAGGAGGAGGCGCACAGCGACACCAGCCGCGTCGACACGGAGCAGCGGGTGTTCCTGCGGAACGGAAACCTGTGTCTCGACACACCGCTCAACTGGAAGGTGTACGGGGACAGTTACCACATCGGCTGACGGAACGCGGGCTGCCGTACCGCCCCCGCGCGGTACGGCAGCCCAGCGGCTCAGGGGCGCTGGCCGATGCGGTCCACGACGCCCAGCTCTTCCAGGCCTCGCATCTCGTGATACCAGGCGACCTGCCGCCACTCGCCGTGGACCTTCTTCGCGCTGCTTCCCTTCAGTCGCAGGCCCAGGTAGGCATAGGTCTTCGGGTCGAACACGAACGTGAAGGACGTCTCCGGGTACGAGAGAGCGATCCCGCGGCGGCCGAGGGCGTCCACCTCGTGGTAGTCGAGCCTGATGTCCGGCAGCTTCGCGACGGCCTCGAAGGTGGCGGCCTCCAGACCCGGCGGCATGACCCGTGGCCCCTGCATCAGCATGCAGGCGTTCATGAACGCCTGCATGTCAGCCTGCGGGGTGCTCTTCTGCTCCATCCTGAGCCACTTGAGGAGCTTGTCCGGGTCCGTCGGCCACTTCGCCAGCTTGGCGTACTCGGTCGGCGGCCACCTGACCTCGTGCTTGGTCAGCGGAGGATCGTTGTGGACCTTGCCGAACTCCTCGCGCCGGGAGGGCTTGGAGCCATCCACCGACATCCAGCTCTCGTCCGTCCAGGTCTTGACCCTCCCGTCCTTCACATAGGTCCGGGTGATGTAGGTCTTGGTGTAGAGGTACTGGTCGTTGCGCGGAATCGGCGTGTCGGCGCTGTCGGCCCGGGACCGGTCCGCCGCCTTGTGCAGCAGCTGCGCCGCGTTCAGCGTGGTCATCCGCGGGGCACCCGTGTCCCCGTCGCGCCGCGCGGCGACCACGACGCCTCCTGCGACCGCCGCCGCGGCGGTCCCGGCGACGGCGACCCTGAGCATCAGCCGCCGGGAAAGCGCACCCGAGCGACCCTCCTGGACGATGGCGTGCTGCAGCCGGACGCGGGCGGCGGAACGGGCGTCGTCGGTGAGCGGGGGCACGTCGGCCTCCAGCTCGCGTACCGCGGTGAGATCATCCACGATCGGTCTCCTCGATCTCCTCGTTCTCCTCGTGAAGGGCTGTGGGATCCGACCCGCCCAGTGCCTGACGCAACTTGGTCCGTGCCCGGTGCAGCCTCGAGCGCACGGTGCCCACGGGAACGTCCAGGGCCTCGGCGGCCTCCGTGTAGTCGAGATCGCCCCAGGCGATCAGCAGCAGCACGTCCCGGTGCCGGGCGGGCAACGCCGCCAGGGCGCCGGTCAGTTGGGCGCGGGAGCTCTCCGCGCTGACCTTGGCGGCCACCCGGTCCGCGAGCGGCTCGCCCTCGGCCGGCGAAGCGGTGGCGACGCGGGAGAGGGCCTTGAGCCGGCGGGCCTCCGCGCGCCGGTGCTGGCCGACCAGGTTGGTGACGATCCCGTACAGCCAGGGGCGTGCCTGCGGCCGCGACAGTTCGTAGCGCCGTCGCTGCTGGAAGGCGATCACGAACGTCTCGGCCATCAGGTCGTCGGCCGCCTCCGCGCCGAGCCGCCTGGCCGCGTACCGGTGGATGTCGTCGGCGTAGCGGTTGAAGAGCACCGCGAACGCGTCGGGCTCGTCCCAGGACCGCTCGATGACCGAGGCGTCGGAGACGCAGTCGTCGTCCGAGCCAAGGGCGGGATCAACTCCGATGCTCGGCAAGGCGGTCACTGTTCGCCTTTCAGGTTCATGGACTTCCCTCGAGGTCGCGGGCATTGTCGACTCCTGTTGGCCGATGCCCGCGTTCGAGTTCCCGTTCCCGGCTCATAAATTTGATTTATGAGCTAATAGACCGGACCCGCCTACCGACTTAGGCTTGCCTTAGCTTAGGCTTCCCGTTCGAGTCGCCTGTCATCGCTCGAAGGGAACCTGATCATGCCGCGCCCCCTGCGGGTAGCCATCGTCGGAGCCGGCCCCGCCGGGATCTACGCCGCCGACGCCCTGCTCAAGTCCGAGGTGGCCGCCGACCCCGGCGTGTCCATCGACCTCTTCGAGCGGATGCCCGCCCCGTTCGGCCTGATCCGCTACGGCGTCGCCCCCGACCACCCCCGCATCAAGGGCATCATCACGGCCCTGCACCAGGTGCTCGACAAGCCGCAGATCCGTCTCTTCGGCAACGTCGACTACCCGAACGACATCAGCCTGGACGACCTGCGCGCCTTCTACGACGCCGTGATCTTCTCGACGGGCGCGACGGCCGACCGCGAACTGCGCATACCCGGCATCGAACTCGACGGCTCCTACGGCGCCGCAGACTTCGTGTCCTGGTACGACGGCCACCCGGACGTTCCGCGCACCTGGCCGCTTCAGGCGGAGAAGGTCGCCGTGCTCGGCGTCGGCAACGTCGCGCTCGACGTGGCCCGCATCCTCGCCAAGACGGCGGACGAGCTGCTGCCGACGGAGATCCCGCCGAACGTCTACGACGGCCTGAAGGCCAACAAGGCGCTGGAGATCCACGTGTTCGGCCGCCGCGGCCCGGCACAGGCGAAGTTCTCCCCGATGGAGCTGCGGGAGCTGGACCACTCCCCCAACATCGAGGTCATCGTCGACCCCGAGGACATCGACTACGACGCGGGCTCGATCGAGACCCGGCGCGGCAACAAGCAGGCCGACATGGTCGCCAAGACCCTGGAGAACTGGGCGATCCGCGACGTCGGCGACCGCCCGCACAAACTGTTCCTGCACTTCTTCGAGTCGCCCACCGAGGTCCTCGGCGAGGACGGCAGGGTCGTCGGCCTGCGCACCGAGCGCACCGCCCTCGACGGCACCGGCAACGTCAAGGGCACCGGCGAGTTCAAGGACTGGGACGTCACCGCGGTCTACCGCGCGGTCGGCTACCTCTCCGACAAGCTCCCCAAGCTCCCCTGGGACATCGACTCCGGCACGGTCCCGGACGAGGGCGGCCGGGTCGTCCAGGAGTCCGGCGAGCACCTGCAGTCCACGTACGTCACCGGCTGGATCCGGCGCGGCCCGGTGGGCCTGATCGGCCACACCAAGGGCGACGCCAATGAGACGGTGGCCAACCTGCTGGACGACCACGCGAACGGCCGTCTGCAGACGCCGGGTTCACCCGAGCCCGAGGCCGTGGACGCGTTCCTCGCCGAGCGCGGCGTCCGCTTCACCACCTGGGAGGGCTGGTACAAGCTGGACGCGGCGGAGAAGGCACTGGGCGAGCCGCAGGGCCGTGAGCGCGTGAAGATCGTCGAGCGCGCGGACATGCTCGGGGCGAGCGGCGCCTGACCTGGACGAACGCCGGTCGTGCCACGCCGCCGAGGCCCCGTGGGACGACCGGCGTCGTCATCGCTGAGAGATCGTCGGCTCTGCACGGAACCCGTGGTGTCGCTCAGGCGTTCCCCCCTGTGTGCGTGCGACCGCGGGGGCCGCACGGATCCGAGCGGGGTGGGGCGTGGCGCGAGTACTGGTCATCGGCGGCGGAATAGCCGGCACCGCGACGGCTCTGGCCCTGCGCAAGGCGGGCTTCGAGGTCACCGTGCACGAGGCGCATCCCGGCTCGGCCGAGGACCTGGGCGCGTTCCTCACCCTCGCGAGCAACGGCATGCGCGCCCTGGCACAGATCGACGCCTCTGCCGCGGTCACTGCAGTCGGCTTCCCGCTGACCTCGATGCGGGTCCTGGACGACGCGGGCGCCGAGCTGGCACAAGTCCCCCTCGGCGAAGCCGCCGACCCCCTCCTGCAGTACCGCTGCCTGCGCCGCGGCGACCTCAACACGGCCCTGCAGGCGGAGGCCGCACGCCGGGGCATCGTCATCCGGCACGGCGCGCGGCTCACCTCCGTCGAGGACGGCCGCGGCAGCATCACCGCGCACTTCACCGACGACAGCACCGCCACCGGCGACCTGCTGATCGGCGCCGACGGTCTGAACTCCAAGGTCCGCCACCGGATCGCCCCGGACACCCAGCCGTGCTACGCCGGCCAGCGAGTCTTCTACGGCTACACCGGCGCCGCAGCGCGGTCCGAACCGGACGCACGCATCACCATGGTGCGCGGCAGCACCGCCGCCTTCGGCTACACCGTCTCGCCCGACGGGGAGACGTACTGGTTCGCGCGCGTGGCCGGCGAGCCACTGCCCGCCGACGAGATCGCGGACGCCACACCCGCCGCATGGCGTGATCTGCTCGTTCCGCTGCTGCGCAAGGACGCCACGCCCGCCGCGGACATCGTCGCGGCCACCGGCGACGACGTCATGGTCACCAACGCCACCGAGATACCCGCCGGCACACCCTGGCGCTCCGGCCGGACGCTGCTCATCGGCGACGCGGCCCACGCCGCCTCCCCCGCGACCGGGCAGGGCGCATCGATGGCCCTGGAGGACGCCGTCGTCCTCGCGAAGTCCCTGCGCGACGCACCGGACACCGAGACCGCGCTCTCCCGCTACGAGGAACTGCGCCGCCCACGCGTCGAGCACAACATCACGGTCAGCGGCAACATCTCGCGCGGTGTCCACGCACCGTCCCCCGCCGCCCGGGGCACGGCCGCGTCCCGGCCCGGGGACGACGAGCTCGTCCGGCTCCTGGAGTGGGACACCGACGTCTGGACCCGCTCGGGGTAACCCCGGGCGGCGTACGCCCATTTCGGCGAAATCGGCCCCCAAATCCCCCCGGTTGTATACGCTCCAGATCCTTCACCGGAAATCCACAACAGGGGGGATTTACATGCGTATGCGCTCTGTCGCCGCCATAGCCGCCGCGGGCACGCTCGCCGTGCTGGCCGCCGTCCCGGCCCACGCCACCGAGTACCGCTCCGCGCTGAAGATCAAGGGCATCCAGTACGACGCGCCCGGCCGCGACTCCAACAACTGCACCACCGGGAACACGGACGAGGAATACCTGACCATCAAGAACTACTCGTCCGGCACGACCGTGAACCTCAAGGGTTACGTGGTGAAGGACAAGGCCGGCAACAAGTTCACCTTCAGCCGCAACCACTACCTGCAGCCCGGCGACTATGTGAAGCTCCGCGGCGGCCACGGCACCGACTCCGACAGAAACAACGTCGTCTACCGCAACAACTGCAACTTCATGTGGAACAACGACAAGGACACGATCTACGTGTACAAGCCGTCCGGCAGCGGCGCCGATTCGCACGCCTACACCAAGAGCGGCAACGACCCCGACGGCAACGGCTACATCACGTTCCACGGGTGACGACGGCCGACCGCGAGAGCAGGACGCGCCGGACGGCCGCCCAAGGCTGAACAGCGCCGGGCCAAGGCGCGACCGTATCGCCCGCGCGGGTCAGCGCGCGGCGAGGTCGCGCCTGGCCACGACCGCCAGCACCACCGTCAGCAGCGCGAGCGCGGCCGTCTGGCCGAGCGCCCCGCCGAGGTAGACGGCGGGGAGGGGGACGCCGAGCCAGGGATACAGCGCGGCGACCCGCACCACCAGGAGCAACAGGCCGAGCGCGGCCAGGGCGAGGGCGGCGCAGGCGGCGCTCCGGTCCGTACGGTGCCTGCGCAGCAGGAGCCAGCCGAGGGCGCCGACGACGAAGCTCGTGGCCGGTGCCCAGGCCGCATCCGCCATGGCCGGCAGCACCACGAGGGACGCACCCATCACCACACTGCAGGCCGCAAAGGCGAGGCCGGGCGAGCCGAGGGGCAGCTCCGCCGCCGGGGCGTCGCGGTGGTAGGCGGCACACAGGGCGAGCGCCGGCAGCCAGGCGAGCAGCGCAGTGGAGGTGGCGAACCAGGGGTCGGAAGGCGTCAGTTCACTCACCATCGGCCCGATGAACGGCCACAGCGTGGGCAGCGCGGCGAGCAGCACTGACGCCCGGGCAAGGCGCCGGCGGTCGTGCAGGAGCGCAAAGAAGGCGACCGTCCACAGCAGCGGCAGCGTCCACGTTGCTGCCTCGACGACGCCGTGCAGCACTCCGCGGCCGGTGAATCCCGACACGAACATGTCCCAGTCGCGCGGGCCGTGGGTCGAGGACCAGGTCAGGGTCAGCACCCGATCGACGACCGCGGCGGCAGCCTGCAGCAGCACGGCGAACAGGGCGAAGTTGCGGACGGCCGATCCGAGCAGGACGTACGGCCGTGGCGCCCCGGTGGCGGCCAACCTGCTGCGCACGGCGAGGGCTGCGACGCTCGCCACCTCGCCCAGCGTGGGCCTGCTCTGGTCCTGGGTCTCCCGGTCGAGGTCCCACAGGTACACCTCGACCATCTCCTCCTCCCGGTCGCGCCGGTAGTAGGCGGGGAGCAGGCGCAGCACGGTGCGGTAGCGCGTCTCGAGCAGCGTCGTCATGCCAGGCCTCCTGCGAGTCCGGGGCCTGCGGTGGGACCGGTGACCGGCTTCGCGGCCGCTCCGGGTGTCTTGCGCCCCTCGGCGATGCGCTCCTTGGCGGCGCTGGCGCCCGCCGCCATGCGCTCCGCCTCCGCGTCGAGGGCATGCATCCCCTCGTCCGTGAGGCGGTAGTAACGCCGCAGCCGGCCCTCGTGCACCTCCTCGCGGTCCAGCACGATCAGCCGGTCCGCGGTGAGCCTGTCCAGCACGCCGTACAAGGTGCCGACGCGCAACTGCACTGCGCCGTCGGACAGATCCTCGACCTCCCGCAGAATCCCGTAGCCGTGCCGGGGCTGGTCGGCCAGGGCGGTGAGGACGAAGAACGCCGCCTGAGTCATGTTCCTCGATGCCATGCAGCCATGATATCTCGGATTCCGATATATAGCGCATCGCCGAGTCACACGGGCGTGGCAAGGCGCGAACAGGACCCGCCCCTAAGCGGATGGTGGGCGGGCCCTGTTCGCGGGCGCCATTGTGGCGGGCCCGGTGCGCCGGGGATACGGGTGAACCGGGTCTCCTGGAGTGGACCGCACGCACCCCGAGTGCGCCGCGCACCTCCCGCGCGACCACCCCCGGGCGAACGCCGCCGACGCGCGGTGACGATACTGGTGTATGCACGTGCCCCCACCCTCAGATGGACTCATGCGCACTTCCCCCTCCGTCCGCCCGACCCCGTCCCCCGCCCTGTGGCTGGCCCGCGGCCGCCATACCGGACCCGATGCCGAAGACGTCGTGCGCCGGACGCTGCACCGGCTCAAGGACGACGGGACCATCGACGACCATCTCGAGGTGTCTGTCTCCGAGGCAGCCGCGAGCAGTTCGGACGCCGTCTTCGAGGCGCGGTGGACGGTCGCCGACTCGGTGACCGTGCGGGCCCGGCTGGTCCTGGTGCGCGACGCGGAGCCCGGCGTGGAGTGGGTGCTGGCCGCGGAGGCGGAACGCCCCTGGGACCTCGGGTGGCCGTCCCCCGCCACCATGTTCTGGCCCGACGGACCGGATGCGTCCTGGGACCACCAGCCCGTCACGGGGCTGCGCTTCCGGAAGGTCAACCGCCTTCCCGAGGACGACAAGGACATCCGGCGCCTGCTCCGCAACTCCGTGCGCGGAGGCTGGAACATCAACGTCGTCGTGCACGAGGCGATGACACCCGACGAACATGGCCGGCTGCCGATCGGCCCGCTGCTGCCGCCGAGCCTGCGGCATCGCGTGGTGGAGCACCGTGCCGCACCGGACCAGCTGCGCATCGTGAACCGGGCCCTGCGCGAGTTCGGAGTGCAGGTCCCGCGCGGCGGTGCCGTCCTGCTGCCTCCGACACCGGCCCCGCAAGGCTTCGAAGCGGACGACTTCTCCGTACGCACCGTCTTCCTCGACGGCTCACGGCCGGCGGAACTCGTCGACACCCTGGCCCGTTTCGCCGCGCTGCCGCTTGCGCTGCCGGACGGTGCCGAGGGGGTGGTCACCGCGCTGCGGGACGACTGGCAGTTGATGACGCTCGAGGAGGAACTCGCCCGCGCACGCGGCCTCGTGGCCATGTACGCCGAGGCGCTCGAGGCCATGACCAAGTCCCGGGATCTGTACCGCGAGGCCGCCGAGCGCGCGCACGAGGCGCTGGCCGTCTACCGCGACAACGGCGACACCGTGCCCGCCCGGCCGCAGCCGCCCGCCACGCCCCAGGGCTCCCCGTTCCAGCAGCTGACCCGAAGGCTGGAGCGCCTGAAGGACACCGCCAAGGCCCTGCGCCCCGCGTCGGCCGGGGACGGCGGACGGGGGACGGAGGGCGCGGGTGAGCGGCCGGACGAGTCCGGCCGCTGAGACCCCCGTTCACAGACTCTGCAGCGCCCGCGGCGCGCAGTACCGCGGGCGCTGGACCGTGACGGCCCCGATGTCGGGGAGCCGGCGCATCAGTCCGGCCGGCTCGCCGTGGCCAGCGGGCGGGATGGTGGGGTCATGGCCGGGGGGTGCGCGGTGACGCGCAGGACCAGGGCGGTCAGGGCCGTCAGTGCCGCACACACGGCGGCCAGGCCCGCGAGCCAGCTCGGCGCGAGCGTGAGGTCGAACGCCTGGGACAGCCACGAAGAGTGGAACCAGCCCCGGTACAACTCGGCCGCGGCAAGCAGCGCCGGTACCACGACAGCGAGCGCCAGGGCGGCCGGGCCGGGCCGCAGGGTCACCCGTACGGCCAGCAGGGCGTACAGGGCCGACACCGCGACGCCTGAGACGTAGACGGGAACGGGCTCGCCGGACTGGTACATCGGGAACCAGAGCACCGCACACAGGAAGAGTGCGGCCGCGACGAGCAGGCCCGGCCACGGCGGACGCTCGGGGGGACGCTCCGGCGCTCGGGCGGGACGCCCCAGCGTGGCGCCGACACCGTAGGAGGGCAGGGTCAGGGGAGGGGGCGGCGGGACAGCCCGGTCCGGGCCCCACTCCTCGTCGCTGTGCAGCCGGGCCTGGGGCCACGCCTCCGGTGGGGTGACGCGGGCTGCGCGGTCTTCGCTCAGCCGGCCGATGAGTTCCACGAGGTCCTCGACGGACCGAGTCGAGGCGGCCGCCCGTGCTGCCTGCTCCCCGCAGTGGTGCTCCTTCGACGTCTGGTGAAGCAGCGCCATCAGCCGTGTCACTTCCTCCACGGGACGGTTCTCGACCGCCGCGCGGATTGTTTCATCCGCACTGGCGGCGTCGCGCGGCGGGCTGGTGAGCAGGGCGACCAGACGGGTGACGTCCTCGACGGAGCGGTCCGTGCCGATCGCGCGCAGCGCCTCGATGGTGGAATTCGCGTACTGCGGGGACCGCTCCAGCATGGTGATGAGGTTGGCGACCTCCTCCACGGGCCGGTCGTTGACGGCGGCGTGCACCAGGGCGCTGAACGGGTCGTCGTGCGCGGCAGCTATCGGGCGTTCGTTGGGTTGGGGTGATGAAGAGCGAATGCTCATGACGCTCCTGGATGGATAGATGGAATTGTTCGCCACTCTCGCGTCCCGCGACGCGTTTCACGACATTGCGGTGCAGTTGCCATTACTAGGGGCAGGTTCCGGCCCGTGCCACTCGGGTGGGCCGCAGGTATGAGCCCCCTGCGTGCTTCTGACGGGGCGACGGGGGACACGTACGAACGCCGGATGCGGGAATGCGAAAAAAAGGGGCGCGCCGTTCGGCACGCCGGATGGAGGAGGACCGTGAAATGGACCACAACGGTGATCGTGGTCGCCGTTGCCCTCGCGGCACTCGCCCTCACCGTGGCCGTCGCCCTCCTGGTGCGACTGGTGCGGGCGCGGCGCGACCTCAGGCGTGCCGGGCTGCCGACCGGGCCGCGCTGGATTTTCTGGGGTGCCGTCCTGTACTTCCTGCTGCCGACCGACCTGCTGCCCGACCCGGTCTACCTGGACGACATCGGCGTCCTTCTCCTCGCTCTGCGCAGTATGCGCGGCTCTCTCGACGGGCCGAATCGTCACGAATCCTCCCTGTGATTACGCAGAGTAGGGAAACCAATCACTCGTTCGATTCGTATAAGTGACTGGAAGGGCAATGCAGTCGGCGGACCGGGCGGCGCCGCGGGGAGCGGACCGCCGGGTCGGTGCTGCACTGACGAGGGAGACACGATGCAACCGTTCGCGCTCAACTACGCACGTCCGGCGGTGGAGTTGGAAGCCACGACTCCGTATGTCTACGACTCCGGGCTGCAGTTGAACGTGCTCATGGACGGCCGGGTCGCCGCCGGCGACCTCGCGCTGCTCAGTCAGTTGGGGACCACGACGTCCACCGCGGGCTCCAAGACACACTTCGACGACTGAACGCGGAACCGCCGACTATGACCGTGCTGATCCTGACCTGTGAAGAGGACGTGACCGCCGACATGGTGGTCGTGCACCTGAACGCGTCCGGGGTCCCGGTGGTCCGCCTGGACCCCGCCGACCTGCCGGGCGGTGTCGCGCTGTCCGGTGAGTACGTGCACGGCCGCTTCCGCGGCCATCTCCAGTCCGCGGGCCGCCTGGTGAGCATCGCCGGGCTGCGGTCGGTCTGGGTGCGCAGGCCGGGGGCTGCGGCCGCGCGGGCGGCCGAGCCCTCCGCGTGGCTGGCCGAGGAGTCCGCCCAGGCGCTCTACGGCATGCTGCGGGGCTCGGACGCCCGCTGGATGAACCACCCCGACGCGGCCCGTCGGGCCCGCCACAAGCCGTGGCAGCTCCGGCTCGCCCAGCGCTGCGGGCTGCCCGTGCCGGCCACTTTGATCACGACGTTCCCGCAGGCGGCCCGGGAGTTCGCCGACCGTTATCCGGATCTGGTGGTCAAGCCGGTCTCCGGGGCGCATCCGCAGGATCCGCCCCGGGCGGTGCCGACCAGCCGGGTCGCGCCGGACACGGACTTCTCCGCGGTGGCATTCGGGCCCACGCTGTTGCAGCGGCGAGTCGGCAAGCGGGCCGACATACGGCTGACCGCGGTGGGCGAGCGTCTGCTGGCGGCCCGCAAGGCGGCTGCCGACGATGCGGATCCCGACGATCCCGGTTCGGTGGACGTGCGCTTCGCCTCGTCCGGCATACCGTGGCGTGCGACCGACGTCCCGCCGCGCATCGCCGACGCCGTCCGCTCGTATCTGCGTGAGGCCGAACTGGCCTACGGCGCCTTCGACTTCGCCGAGGACGCCGACGGGACGTGGTGGTTCCTGGAGTGCAATCAGTCGGGGCAGTTCGGCTTCGTCGAGGTGGAGACGGGTCTGCCGATCGCCCGGACCATCGCGGAGTGGCTGGCCGATCCCGGGCCGGAGCCGCAGACACGAGTCAACGGCTCCAGCACCACGGTGTGTTGAGGGCGGCGGTCAGTGGGGCAGCGAGCCGGGCAGCAGCGCGGTCCGCTGCCACCCCGCCCCCGGGGCGGCCTGGCGCTCGGGGGAGGGCACGGCGCCGAAGGACTGCAGCGGCCGCATGGCGTACTCCAGTTCCCGGCTCACGCGCTCGGCCTCCCGGCGAGCCTGAGTGGGGACGTCGCCGCGCTCGGCGACGAGTCGGTCGTAGATCGGGGAATCCTGGAACACCAACGCGCCTTTCGTGTGGTGGCCCATGCGCATGGGCACGGCTGTCGAGTGTATGCGCCCCGGGATACCTGGGTGTGAATTCTCCAGGAGCACTTGACGCCGGCACGGCGGTGTGGCCGGCCGACGGCCACTGCGGTGTCTGTGCGTCATGCCCCTCGAACGTGAGGGCGGGCAGCCTCAGTTCACCGTGGACGAGCAGTCGGCGGTTCCAAGAGCGGTCGCATCTGCTGAAGCCGTCGCCGCGTCAGACGGCCAGCGACAGGCCGCCGTCCCCGCCTGCGGTCCGCCGCGAGGCGATCAGCAGGGCGTCCGCCTTCGCGATCGCGTCCTCGACGCTCGAGGCTTCCATCGTGGCGCACAGCGCGCGGCTCACATCCGCCAACTCCCGTGCCGTCTGCGGCTTCTCACGCTCCGCCTGCGCGATGCGCAGCGACGCGTATCTGGTGAGCAACGTTCTGACGACCTTCGGGTCCGGAACGAGCACGAAGCGCCCCTCTCTTTGTTTGCGCCTCGCATTCCCGAGCAGGCCCGGACCATTCGCATCTTCCGCGCCCAGGGTCTCAATTGACGCAAAACCGCCGTCCGACCCGATTCCCAGCGCGCCGCGAGGCGTTGAACAGAGGGTAACCCCCTCAGCACGAACGGTGAAGCCCATGAACCGCTCCGGCCGCCTCCTCTGCACCCTCTACCTCACCACCAGCGCCGAACTGGCCTGGACCACGGTCCTCGAATTCCTCCACGGCCCCCGGTGGGCCGCATGTCTGTTCGCCGCGGCGAGCCTGGTCCCGGTCATCGCCGTCGTCCGCGAGACCCTGATCCGCGACCTGCGCAGGTCCGCCGCCGCGGCGCGCCACCCCGCGCGCACGGCCGCCGACGAGATCGTGCGCGGGGAGCTGAACGCCGCGTGCTGCGAACGGTGGTGGACGAGCCTCGGCATTCACCACGACTCGACCTGCCCGCACGGGATGCGGCGCAGCAGCGCCGCCTGACTTCGGTGAGCGGGAGGCGGCAGCGGGGCGGTCACGTGCAGTTGCGTGTACGCCCCGCCGCCGAGCAGGAGTTCCTCGTACGTCCCGGTCTCCGGGATGCGGCCGGTACGCCGTGGTGACGGTGTGTCGTGTCAGACGGCGTCGAGCTGCGCGAGTTCCTCGGCGGCGAGCTCGAGTTCCGTCGCGGCGAGGGAGTCGAGGATGGTCTCCGGGCGGCTGGAGCCGGGGATGGGTACGACCACCGGCGACTTGGCGAGCATCCAGGCCAGGCACACCCGCTGCGGGCTCACCCCGTGGGCCTCGGCGATCCGAGCGAACGGCGCGTAGGCGGACCCCAGTTCACGGGCCCGGGAGATGCCGCCGAGCGGACTCCAGGGCAGGAACGCGATGCCGAGTTCGTCGCAGAGCTCCAGTTCCGGCTCACTGGAGCGGAAGGCCGGCGAGAACTGGTTCTGGACGGAGACCAGCCGGCCACCGAGGATCTCGTTCGCCTGCCTGATCTGGTCGGGGTTCGCGTTGGAGATGCCCGCCAGGCGGATCTTGCCCTCGTCCAGCAGGTCCCGGACCGCACCGACGGACTCGGCGTACGGCACCCGCGGGTCGGGGCGGTGGAACTGGTACAGCCCGATCGCCTCCACACCGAGCCGCCGCAGGGACGCCTCACAGGCCTCCTTGAGGTGGCGGGGGCTGCCGTCGAGGGTCCAGCTGCCGTCGCCGGGGCGCAGATGGCCGCCCTTGGTGGCGACCAGGACGTCCCGGCCGCGGTCGTGGGAGGCGAGGGCCTTGGCGATCAGGGTCTCGTTGTGGCCGACCTCGTGGGCGTCCCGGTGGTAGGCGTCCGCTGTGTCGATCAGGGTCACGCCCGCGTCGAGGGCGGCGTGGATCGTGGCGAGGGAGCGCGCCTCGTCCGGCCGTCCCTCGATCGACATGGGCATCCCGCCCAGGCCGATCGCGCTTACTTCGATGTCACCGATGCGGCGGGTGTGCATGTGCTCGTGCCCTCTTCCGGTTGTCGCACGGGACCGACTGGCGTTCGGCCCACCGCACATGGAGTACGGCGATGCCGGAACGCACTCCAGCGTGACCCGCGCACGGGCCGGAGGTCCAATAGAGGAAAGAGAACGCATTCAGCAGCCGCGCAACTGAATCGCCGCGTCCGCCGAACCTGCTTGCGCGGTCGCCCGGTCGGTGTGCGACGCTCGCTGGCGACCGACCGTCACAAGGGGCGGCGGAGTGGAGAGGCGGCGGCATGCGCACAGGACTTCTCGGTACCGGCCCCTGGGCGGGGATGGCGCACGCCCCCGCCCTGCACGAGCACGGCGGGCTGGAGTTCGTCGGGGTGTGGGGCCGCCGTACGGAGGCCGCGAAGCAACTCGCCGACCAGTTCGGAACGCGTGCCTACGACGACGTCGACGCGCTGTTCGCCGATGTGGACGCGGTCGCGGTCGCCCTGCCTCCGGCCGTGCAGGCGGAACTCGCTGTGCGGGCGGCACGGGCGGGCTGCCATCTGCTGCTGGACAAACCCCTCGCCACGACGGTCGAGCTGGGGCGGACCGTGGTGGATGCGGTCCAGGAGGCCGGGGTCGCCTCGGTCGTCTTCTTCACCAGCCGCTTCCTGCCCGAGACCGAGGCATGGATCACCGAACAGTCAGGGGTGGGGGGCTGGTTCACCGCGCACGCCCAGTGGCTCGGGGCGCTGTTCGGCGGTGACAGCGACAGCCCGTTCGCAGACTCGCCGTGGCGGCGGGAGAAGGGCGCACTGTGGGACGTGGGTCCTCATGCCCTGTCCGTGCTGCTGCCGGTCCTCGGTGACGCCCGGCGTGTGGCAGCCGCGGCGCCCGGCCCCGGGGACACGGTCCAACTGGTCCTCGACCATGTCGGCGGCGCGTCGAGCACCCTGACGCTCAGTCTGTCGGCCCCGTCCGCGGCGGCGGGCGCCGCTGTCGAACTCCGGGGCGAGGCAGGGGTGTCGGTGCTGCCGGAGAGCTCCGAGGGAGCTGTCGCCGCGCTCGTGCGTGCCGCCGACGCGCTGCTCTCCGCCGCCCGTACCGGACGGCCGCACGCGTGCGACGCCGCCTTCGGGCAGCGGGTCACCGAGATCCTCGTCGAGGCCCAGGACCTGCTGGACGGTGCCTCCGGCTGACGCGGCGTCACCGTCCGTCCGCACCAGGTGCTGATAACGCACCGTGCGGGCCAGGAAGCGGTCCATCAGCGCCCGTTCCAGCCACACCGCTGCCGTATGCGGGACGTCCAGCCCGGCGACGCGGACGGCCAGAGCGCCGAGCCCTCCAGGACCAGGCCCGGACCGGCCCCGGCCTGGGCCGCATGGGTCGCTGTCACCGTGCGGATGCGGGGCCACAGCCGTTCGTAGTGGCTCCCGCTGCGGGCTTCTCCAGGGCCTCCCGGGGTGGCGGGCCAGCCCGTCCGTCGACAGATACCCGAACCCTAGACGCTCCGCCACCGCTCGCCCGACCGTCGACTTCCCCACGTCCGACGTCCCCCCGATCAGCACCACCCGCGCGCCGGGCGCCCCCGCACCCCTACGCACGCTCGAACGGTTCGTCGCTCCAGCGGAACCAGGCCCGGTCGCCCTCGATGTGCAGCAGGAATTCGGGAACGGGTCCGTCCGGCGACGACAGGGACACACGTCCTGTGATCTCGTCGTAGGCCGCTTCCCACTCCTCCCAGTGTTCTTCGTCGTCCCGCTCCATCAGGGCGAGTTCACGGGCGAACAGATCCCGGACCGCCGCGAAGGCCGGACCGGCGGTGAAACGGCCGGACAGCCACGGAAAGTCGGCGTCGTCGATCAGGATCTCCCCGACCGGCTCCTCGCCGGTGCGCACCTGCCAGACCTCGCCCTCGAACCCCACGCCGCATCCCCCTTCAGCCACCGCCGATCACGCCATTGATCAGGATGCCACCCGGCACTGACAGTCTGCCCGGCGTGCGGGAGGCGTCCCGCCGTAGGAGCGTGGTGCTGTGGGAAAGGTGCACCTCCTGTCACCGCGGCGACAGGACCACGACCGGCGGGGCTGGCTGCGGGGCGCGCCACCGCCCCCTCTGGTGCGGGTGCTCCCGTTCTGCCTGATCGCGGGCGTCTGTGCGGCCACCCTGGCCAGTGACGAACCCCTCGACATCGGTTTTCTGCTGGGCGCCATCCCGCCGCTGGCGGTCCTCTCGTACGGGCCGCTGATGACCGCGGTCCTCGGGGGTGCCGTCGTCGCCGTGCTCAACATCCCGGCCTTCCAGCTCAACCACCCGGGCAACACGGACCTGTTGACGATCTCCTTCGTCTCCGTGCTGAGTGTGTTCGTGGCCTATGTGCGCAGCCGCCGCGACGCCCAGCTGGATCTGGAGCGCACGGTCGCCGAGGCCGCGCAGCGCGCCGTCGTCCCCGAGCTGCCCGAGCGGGTCGGCCCGGTCCGCTGCGTCGGCCTGTACCGGGCCGCGCAGCGCGGCACGCTGGTGGGCGGCGACTTCTTCGACGTACGCGAGGGGCCGCACGGCGTGCGGGCGGTGATGGGCGACGTCCAGGGGCACGGGCTGTCGGCAGTCGCCACGGTCGCCTCCCTGCTCGGGGCCTTCCGGGAGGCGGTGCTGGACCAGCCGGACCTGGAGTCGGTCGCCGCCCGGCTCGACCGCAGGCTGGAGGTGGATTCGGCGTCGTCCCGGTATGCCGAACTGTTCGCGACCGCCGTACTGCTGGAGTTCGCACCGGACGCCCGGTCGGTACGGATGGTGTCCTGCGGACATCCGGCGCCCGTGCTGCTGCGCGGCCGGCAGGCCACCGAGATCGAGCTCGCCGCGTGGACGCCGCTCGGCCTGGGCCTGTCCGACGGCGGCCCGCACGCCGGGCTCACGCTGCGGCTGGAGCCCGGCCACAGCCTGTTCCTGGCCTCGGACGGCGTGAGCGAGGCCCGGGACTCCTCCGGCACCTTCTACCCGCTGACCGACCGCCTGGCCGCGCTGGCCGACGACGACCCGGCCGTGCTCGCCGGCCGGGTCTGGGCGGATCTCGTACGGTACTGCCCTGCTGTTGCCGACGACGTGACGATGCTCGTCCTCACGCCCGCGTCACCGGGCGTCGGCTGACGTCCGACGCGGGGCTCTCCACCTGGTCGCCCTCGGCGTCGATGTGCGGCAGGATCCGGTCGAGCCAGCGCGGCGTCCACCAGGCGCGCGGCCCCAGCAGCGTCATCACGGCCGGCACCATCAGCAGCCGTACGACGGTCGCGTCGATCAGCACGCTCACGGCGAGCCCCAGGCCGAGCATCTTGACCACGATGTTGTCGCTGACGATGAAGGCCGCGAAGACGCTCACCATGATCAGAGCGGCGCAGGTGATGACCCGTGCGGTGATCTCCAGGGCGTGGGCGACCGAGGCCTTTGCGTCCCCGGTGCGCAGCCAGGCCTCGTGGACGCGGGAGAGCAGGAAGATCTCGTAGTCCATGCTCAGGCCGAAGATGATCGCGAACATCATCATCGGCACATAGCTCTCGATGGGCACCTTGCCGTTGACGCCGAGCGCGGGCCCGCCCCAGCCCCACTGGAAGACGGCCACCACGACGCCGTACGAGGCGCCGATCGACAGCACGTTGAGGACGGCCGCCTTGACCGCGACGAGCAGGCCGCGGAAGACCGCGAGGATGATCAGGAAGGCGAGGCCGACCACGACGCCGATGATCAGGGGCAGCCGGCTCGCGACGATGTCACGGAAGTCGACCTGGGACGCCGTGGTGCCGGTGACGTAACCCTTGGCGGATGTGCCGGAGACCGCGTCGGGGAGGGTGTGGTGGACCAGGCGGTTGCTCAGGTCGGTTGTGGTGGCGCTCTGCGGTGACTGTTTCGAGTAGACCGTGCTGATCAGGACGTCCCCGTCCTGGGTGGGCGTCAGCGCTGTGACCGTGGCGGCGCCGGCCACGCCGTTGAGGGTCTTCTGCGCCTGCGCGGACAGGGAGGAGCGCTGCGTGGACGGTACGGAGGTCTGGTCGATGACGACGGTGAGCGGGCCGTTGGAGCCGGGGCCGAACGCGTTCGTCATCAGGTCGTACGCCCGCCGGTCGGTGAAGGAGGTGGGGTCGGCGCCGTCGCCGATGTGGCCGAGCTGGAGGGAGAGCACCGGGATGGCGAGGACGACGACGGTCACGACGCCCGCGGTCAGGAACTGCCAGGGCCGCCGCTCGACCCGCTGCGCGTAGCGGTGCCAGGTGCCCGTGGGTGCGGCGCCGGGGGCGGCGTCGGTCTCGGCGACGGGGCGCCGTACGTGGTAGCGGTCGATGCGTTTGCCGACGAGTCCGAGCAGGGCCGGGACCAGCGTCAGCGCGCCGATGACCGCCGAGACGACCGTCACGGCGGCGGCGAGGCCGAGTTTCGCGATGAAGGACACGCCGGATACGGACAGCCCGGCGAGGGCGATGATCACGGTGCAGCCGGAGACGAGGACGGCCCGTCCGCTGGTGGCGGTGGCGTGGCCGGCCGAGCGGACCGGGTCGGCGCCGTTCATGAGGTTCTGCCGGTGCCGGGTGAGCTGGAACAGGGCGTAGTCGATGCCGACACCGAGCCCGATCATCGTGGCCAGGGTCGGCGAGACGGTCGCGAAGGTGAACGCCGCGGCGAGCAGCCCCAGGCAGGCGAGCCCGCCGATCACGCTGATCAGCGCGGTCAGCAGGGGGACGCCGGCGGCGATCACACTGCCGAAGCCGATCAGCAGAACGACGATTGCGACGCCGAAGCCGATGAGTTCGCTCACCCGGTCGTCGGCGGCGGGCCGGGCCAGTTCGCCGAGCGGTCCGCCGTACTCGACCTGCGCGCCCGCCGAGCGCAGCGGCTGGACGGCCTTGTCCACGCCGTTCAGGTAGTTGTCGCCCAGGGTCGAGGGCTGCACGTTGAAGCGGACCGTGATGTAGCCCGTCTTCTCGTCGGAGGCGAGGGGGCCGACCTTCGAGGGCGGGACGGACAGCGGGTTCTGGGCCGACAGGACGTGCGGCAGTTTCTGCAGGTCGCCGACCGTGGTGGACATCTGCGAGCTCAGCGCGGTCAGGGATTTCTGTCCGTCGTGCAGGACGATCTGGCTGCCGTAGCCGCCCGCCGCGGGATCATGCTCTTTCAGGACATCCAGGCCCTGCTGGGACTGCACTCCGGGCAGTGAGAAGTTGTCGGAGTACTCCCCGCCGAAGTTGCGGTTCAGGGTCTGCAGCGCCACGAGCGCCACCAGCCAGGCCACCATGACGATCACGAAATGCCTGGCGCACCACTCCCCCAGCCGTCGCAGTACCCCTCCGCTGACAGCCCCCGCGCCCCCAGCATCCTTGCGGGTCGGTGACATGGCCTCGGTCTTCTCTGCCGGTCGAGACGGTCGTTGACTTTCATTAGACGCCCGTCCTGTCACTCCGGCATCTCGGGTCGCTTGCGTGCGCTTCCGGATGCACGCCGGGCTCCCGCGATGAATGGTGTTAGCAGTAGCGATCCGGACTCGAGGAGCAGAGATCATGCCGACGTCACAGCCCGACGTGTCCGGGCCGTCCGAGGACCGCGTCACCCCGGACGACCTGCTCCACACCCGTACCGGCACCGATGTGTCGCCTGAGGACCTCGTCCTTGCCACGGGCAGGGACATCACCCCGCGCAACCTCGAATGGGCCAGGCGCAAGCTGGAGACGGAGGGCCCCGCCGCCCTGGAGAAACTGCTGCCGTAGAGCCGTGCCTGTTCCCGTACGCCCGCCTGGAGATCCGGTGCCGGTTCAGTCCGTGTCGCCGGGCTCCAGGCACAGCACCGGCACCCGCTGGACGAGGTTGTTGGTGAAGCCGCCGCGGTTCCAGTGCTGGTCCAGCGGCTGGGTGTGTCCTTCGGCGTCGGTGGCCCGCGCGCTCAGCACATGCTCGCCCGGGGTCGCCGTCCAGTCGAAGTGCCAGCGGCGCCACGCCCACCGGCGCCCGCCGTCGGCCTCCAGTTGGGCGTCGTGCCAGGTGCGCCCCGCGTCCGTGCTCACCTCGGCCCGCGCGAGCGGTGCCCGTCCCGACCAGGCGCGGCCCTCCAGCGTCACCGGGCCCGGCCGCACCACGCGGGAGCGTGACATGAAGTCCGGGAAGCCGGGCGGGATCAGCAGGGCGCGCGGCTCGATCCGGGTGACCGGCTCGCCCTCGTCGCCGGAGTCCTGCCTCAGCCGGTAGGCCACGCTCTGCTGGAAACCGGTGAACGGCGCGTCGGCGACGGTGATTTCGCGGAGCCACTTCACATGGGCCATCCCGTACCAGCCGGGCACGATCAGGCGCAGCGGTCGGCCGTGCTGGGGTGGCAGTGGGGCACCGTTCATCGCGTAGACCACCAGTACCTCGGGCTCGGTGCCGGTCGCCACGTCCACCGGCAGGGACCGCTGGTAGTCCTGTTCGACGCCGCGTTCCACGCCATGGTCGGCGCCGGTGAAGACCACGTCGACGGCGTCGGGCTCCACTCCGGCCTCGGCGAGCAGCAGCCGCAGTGGTACGCCCGTCCACTCGGCGGTGCCGACCGCCTCGACGAGCCAGGGCTGGCTGACCGGACGAGGGGTCAGCAGGGCCCGGCCGTTGCCCGCGCACTCCATGGTCACGCGCGTGGTGACCTGGGGGAAGGCCCGCAGTTCGGCCAGGTCCAGCTGCAGCGGACGGCGGACCCGGCCCCCGACGGTCAGCGGCCAGAGCATGTCGTCGGGGACGTACGGGATGTCGTAGTGCGTCAGCAGGTAGTGCAGGCCCGGCGGGGTGACGTCGTGGCGCAGCGCCTCGAGCGGCAGACCGTGGTTGCGGGTGGCGAGCGCCAGTTCGTCCCGGCCGATGCCCTCGTCGGGGGCGGCCAGCCGGGCGGGTGTGCTCGCATCGGCGAGTCGATGGCCCATGCCGGCATTATGCTCCGCTGGTTGTGCCGATGTGCGGCGCCGCGGGGGCGCGATATGTGCCGTCGGTTGTCTGCGGCGCCGTCGTGGCTGGTCGCGCAGTTCCCCGCGCCCCTTCCGGGGCGCGGCTGCCGGCGGGCTCCTTCGTGCGGCACAGGACGGCAATTGCCAGGTCCCCCCGGTGACTTCGTGTGCGATCGTTGCCCGTTCAGTCTTTCGAAGCGGGGGCCGGGGCTGACAGACTCCTGAAGGTGCCCGACTTCGACATGCTTGTCATTGGATCCGGCCCGGGTGGCCAGAAGGCCGCCATCGCCGCGGCCAAGCTCGGCCGCCGGGTCGCCGTCGTCGACCGCCCCGACATGGTCGGCGGGGTCTCCATCCACACCGGCACCATCCCCTCCAAGACCCTGCGCGAGGCGGTGCTGTACCTGACCGGTCTCACCCAGCGCGATCTGTACGGGCAGAGCTACCGGCTGAAGGAGGACATCACCGTCTCCGACCTGACCTCGCGCACCCAGCACGTGGTCGGCCGGGAGGTCGACGTCATCCGCAGCCAGCTCTCCCGCAACCACGTCTCCCTCTTCGCCGGCACCGGCAGTTTCGTCGATCCCCACACCATCGCGCTGCGCGAGGTCACCGGTCACGAACGGCTGCTCAGCGCGGAGCACATCATCATCGCCACCGGTACCCGGCCGGCTCGGCCCGACAGCGTCGAGTTCGACGGCCGTACGATCATGGACTCCGACAACGTGCTGGAGCTGGAACGCGTCCCGCGCTCCATGGTCATCGTCGGCGCCGGCGTCATCGGCATGGAGTACGCCTCCATGTTCGCCGCGCTCGGCAGCAAGGTGACGGTCGTGGAGAAGCGTGCCGGGATGCTGGACATGTGCGACGTCGAGGTCATCGAGTCGCTCAAGTACCACCTGCGGGACCTCGCCGTGACGTTCCGGTTCGGCGAGACCGTCGCCGCCGTGGAGCGGCATCCACGCGGCACGCTCACCATCCTCGAGAGCGGCAAGAAGATACCGGCCGACGCCGTGATGTACTCGGCGGGCCGGCAGGGCCTGACCGACGAACTCGACCTGGACAAGGCCGGACTGTCCGCAGACAGGCGCGGCCGGATCACCGTCGACGAGCACTACCGCACCGAGGTGCCGCACATCTACGCCGTCGGCGACGTCATCGGCTTCCCGGCGCTGGCCGCGACGTCGATGGAACAGGGGCGGTCGGCCGCCTACCACGCCTTGGGCGAGCCGGTCGGCCAGATGCACAACCTGCAGCCCATCGGCATCTACACCATCCCGGAGATCAGTTTCGTCGGCCGGACCGAGGACCAACTCACCGAGGACTGCGTGCCGTTCGAGGTCGGCATCTCCCGCTACCGCGAACTGGCCCGTGGCCAGATCATCGGCGACTCGCACGGCATGCTGAAACTGCTGGTCTCCCCCGAGGACCGCACGCTGCTCGGCGTGCACTGCTTCGGTACCGGCGCCACCGAACTCATCCATATCGGCCAGTCGGTGATGGGCTGCGGCGGAACCGTCGACTACCTGGTCGACGCGGTCTTCAACTACCCGACGCTGGCGGAGTCCTACAAGGTCGCCGCCCTCGACGCCACGAACAAGCTCCGGCAGATCGACCGGATCGGCGACTGACCGCCCGCCTCCACAGGGGAGCTCACCGGCCGCAGCCGGGAGGTTACCCCCTGGTCAACTTGAAAGCTCAAAGTCTGGGGCTATCATCACTCGCACACACGGCGTGACCGTCCGGCAACGCACCGGCCGGGCGGTATCCGTCGCGCCTTTTCGCCGCCCCTGACCCGAGGCCAACCCTCTTCCGTCCGGGGCGGGTTCACCACCCCCCACCTCCCCCTACGCCGTCGGGGCGGGTCGCCCTCGCGTCGTGCAAGACGGAAAGCAGCGCAACCATGAGCAACAGCAGGGGCAGAGGGCTGCAGGCCAATGCCCTCGGTACGTTCGACACCGTGGTGATGGCCGTCGCGGGCAGCGCTCCGGCGTACTCGATCGCCTCGACCACCGCGGTCCTCGTCGGCGCGGTGGGCCTGGCCAGCCCGGCCGCGCTGCTGTACTGCGCGATACCCATGCTGGGCATCGCGCTGGCCTTCTCCTACCTCGGCCGTATCGACGTGAACGCGGGGGCCAGTTACTCCTGGGTGGGGCGCACGCTCCATCCCTTTCTCGGGTTCATCAGCGGCTGGGCGCTGGTGATCTCCGCGACCATCTTCATGGTGGCCGGCTCGCTGCCCGCCGGGGCGATGACGCTGGCCCTGTTCGACGACGGCCTCGCCGACAACACCGCACTGTCGACGGTGGTCGGCGCGGCCTGGTTCGTCGTCATGCTGCTCGTGGTGCTGGGCGGCGCCCGCCTCACCGTCCGCGCCCAGCTCGTCATGTCCGGCGTCGAGCTCACGATCCTGGCGCTTTTCGCGGTGCTCGCCGTCTTCCACACCGGGGGCGCCCGCCCGTTCGACTGGTCCTGGCTCGGCTTCTCCCACTTCGACGGGGTGTCAGGCTTCGCGTCGGGCGCGCTCGTCGCCGCGTTCTACTACTGGGGCTGGGACGTCACCAGCAACCTCAGCGAGGAGACCCGCAACAGCCGTCGTACGACGGGACTCGCCGGCCTGATCGGGGTGGGCATCGTCTTCCTGCTCTTCGAGGTCTTCACCATCGCGGTGAACGTCATCCTGTCGTCGAAGCAGATCGAGGCGAACGACGCGAACGTGCTGGGCGCGCTCGGCGAGGAGATCTGGCCGGGCTGGGGCGGCAAACTGCTCGTCGTGTCGGTGATGCTGTCGACCATCGCCACCCTGGAGACCACCCTCATCCAGGTCACGCGCTCCCTGTTCGCGATGGGCCGCGACCGTACGATGCCCTCCGCGCTCGGCCGGGTGCACCGCACATGGAACACCCCGTGGGTGGCCATCACGGTGGTGGGCGCAGTCGCGCTGGCGATGTTCATCGCCTCCAACGCGCTCGGCTCGGTGGGCGACATCCTCTCCGACGCGATCCTGGCGATCGGCCTGCAGATCGCCGTGTACTACGGCCTCGCGGGCCTCGCGGTGGTCGTGGCGTACCGCAAGATGCTGCTGAAGTCGCCCGCCAACTTCCTGCTCGGCGGGCTGTGGCCGCTGTTCGGCGCCCTGTTCATGTTCTGGATCTTCGCCGAATCACTGAGCGAGCTCGACACCGCGGTGATCGCGATCGGCATCGGCGGGCTCGCCGTCGGGCTGGTCCCGATGCTCTGGTACTGGAGGCAGGGCAGCGACTACTACCGGCCTGCCCGCCTGGACGCCAGCCGCACCGTCGAGACAGAGTACGTCCCCGACGGCGTGCCGGCCGCGAACTCCCGTGTCCACGAAGGTCTCTCCACCGACTTCTGAGGCAGACCCCGATGGCGAGAGACCGATTCGCTCCCGACTACGACCCCGATTGCGGCGACGCGCCCCTGACCAACGCACGCCACGACATCGTCATCGGCCGCTGGCAGGGCCTGAGGGACCTGCTGCGGGCCACCGGCCCGGACTGGCTCGCGCGCGGCCACCGGGTCCGGCTGCTCGCTCAGGCCTGCGCGAGCAGTTCGACCGTCGAGTCGTGGCTGGCGGCCGAACCCCACAGCGGTGACGCGCTGGTGCTGCGGGCGGCGACGGAGACGGCCCGCGCGTTCAACCTGGCCATCGCCGCCGGCCGGGGCGTGCCGATCGACCAACACCGCATCGACACCGCGGTCACGGCGTGCCTGCAGGCCGCGGAGGCCTACCTGGACGACCCCACGCCGTGGATCTCCCTGATCTCGGTGGCCCGGCTGTACTCCTCGGGGGTGCGCCGGCAGGAACTGTCGCGCTGGTGGGACGAGCTGCACCAACGCGACCCGTACAGCGTGGAGGGCCACCTCCAGATCCTCCACTACTACTCGGCACGCTGGCACGGCACCCACGGCCTCATGTACGACTTCGCCCGCGACGCCGCCGGAGTGGCACCCGCGGGCTGCGCACTGCCGGTTCTGGTGCAGTACGCGCGGATGGAGGAGTACCGCTACGCCCTCGACGCCGCGAAGGGCAGCCAGTCCGCGGTGGGCCTCGGGCAGCACTGGAACCACGACGGCGCCGTCAGCGACGTACGCCGCACCTGGCAGCGCTGGATCATGGGCCGCCCGGACAACGGCATCGCTCCCGGCGAACTGCGCGACCTCAACTACCTGGCACACGCCGCCTGCAACGCGCACGTTCCGGACATCGCCGCCGCCCTGCTGCGGATGCTGGGGCGCCGGGCCACCCGAACTCCCTGGTCCTACACGGGAGATCCGGACCAGCAGTTCGTCAAGTGGCGCAAGGAGCTGAAGCTGCGGGGATGACTGGGCGGCCCGCGGTCAGGGTGCGGCGTTCGGCCCGTCCGGGCGGCTGCGGCGCTGCTCGACCATCTCCCGGCTCAGTGCCTCCGTGTCCGGCTCGGACAGCCGCTCGAAGCCGTCCTCGGTGATGACCGACACGATGGGGAAGATACGGCGGTTGATGTCCGGGCCGCCGGTCGCGGAGTCGTCGTCGGCCGCGTCGTACAGGGCCTGGAGGGCGGCCAGGGCGGCCTCCCGCCGGTCCATGCCCTTGTGGAACAGCTTCTTGAGCGCGCCCCGGGCGTACGGCGATCCGGAGCCCTCGGCGTGGAAGTCCGTCTTCTCGTACAGGCCGCCGGCGACGTCGAAGCTGAAGATGCGGCCCTTCTCGCCGTCCGGGGCGGACTCGTCGTAGCCGGTCAGGAGCGGTACGACGGCGAGGCCCTGCATGGCCTGGCCGAGGTTCTGCCGGATCATGCCGGCCAGGCGGTTCGCCTTCGCGTTGAGGGTCATCGGGATGCCCTCGATCTTCTCGAAGTGCGCCAGCTCGACCTGGTACAGCTTCACCATGTCCAGGGCGAGTCCGACGGTGCCGGCGAAGGCCACCGCGGTGTAGTCGTCCGCGGGATGCACCTTCTCCAGGTCGCGTTGTGCGATGAGGTTGCCCATCGTGGCGCGGCGGTCGCCGGCGATCAGCACGCCGTCGCGGTAGGCGAGGGCCAGCACGGTCGTGCCGTGCGGGAACCGGCCGGGCTCGGCGCGGACGCCGTCGGGGAAGGGGCGGCGCGTGGGCAGCAGTTCGGGGCGGTGCGCAGCCAGGAACTCGGTGAAGGACGCAGCTCCCGGAGTGAAGAACTCCTCCCCCAGCCTGCCATCCGTGTCACTCGCGGTCATGCCACTCCCCCTCCTCGTCGGTCGACATTCGACTCCTACCTGAACCGGGCCCGCGGGAAACGCCCGGATCGCGCACGGCGGCCTGTCGGTTCGTCAGTCGTGGGGGAACGAGTGGTGTTCGTGCGCGACCAGCCAGCGGTCCCGCTCCTTGCGCAGGCCGAACGTCAACCGCAGGCGGAGAGTGGGGTGTTCGGCCAGTTCCTCAGGTGTGGCGCAGCGCAGCAGTGCGTGCGCGTAGGCGACGTCGGTGCCGGCGGTGACGTCGAGGGACTCGATGTCGAAGCAGGCGCCCTGGGCCTGCCACACGAAGAACGGCGGCCAGGTCGCGCGGTAGGCGGCGAGGCCGTGGATGCCCTGGTGCGGCGGCGGGACGTCGTACATCACGATGTCCTCGGCGTGGTCGGCGAGGACGCCGTCGAGGTCGCCGCGGTGGACGGCCTCGGCCCACTTCTCGATCAGTGTGCGGATCTGTGCTGCGTCGTCGGGCACGGCACCGGCTCCCTTCCTCACCACGGATGTGTCCCCTCTACTGAGACGACTCCCCGCGCCGCCGCAGTTCATCGCGCCGCCGCCCGGGTGACAGACTCTGCCGTGTGCCACTGACTTTCGACGATCTCCTGGCCCGTGCCCGCGCTCTCCCCCGAGGCGGACGGCGCGCCGTCCTCGGTATCACCGGCAGCCCGGGCGCGGGCAAGTCGACCCTCGCGGAGAGCCTGGTGCGGGAGCTGAACGGGACGGCCGGACAGCCGTGGGTCACGCACGTCCCCATGGACGGCTTCCACCTCGCCGACGTCGAGCTGGACCGGCTGGGCCGCCGGGACCGCAAGGGGGCGCCCGACACCTTCGACGCGGCCGGATACGCGGCGCTGCTGGCCCGACTGCGCGAGGAGGACGAAGCCGAGGTGGTGTACGCGCCGGGGTTCGAGCGGGTGCTGGAGCAGCCGATCGCGGGCGCCGTCCCGGTGCCGCCGACGGCCCGGCTGGTGGTCACCGAGGGCAACTACCTGCTGCTGGAGACGGGAGCCTGGCCCCGCGTCCGCAGCCGGCTCGACGAGGTGTGGTTCTGCGAACTGGACGAGCAGGAACGCCTGAGGCGGCTGATCGCCCGGCACGAGGAGTTCGGCAAGGAGCACGAGGAGGCGGTGGCCTGGGTGCGGCGCAGCGACCAGCGCAATGCGGAGCTGGTCGCCGCGACCCGGGCCCGGGCGGACCTGGTGGTCCCGGTGGGCGAACTCGCCCTCAAGTACTGACCGCGCGCAGCGTCAGCTCCGGCTCGCCCTGCTCGTCCTCGGCGCCGATCACCGCGGTGAAGGCGGAGGTACCGATGGTCAGCCCCTCCCCGGTCCGTTCGACCGACACCGTGAGCGGCGCCTCGGAGCCGTACCGTACGGCGAACACGTGCAGATCATCCGGTGTGCCCGGGATCGGGCCCGCCTCCAGGGCGGTGGAGCTGACCAGGTGGCGCCAGCCGTCGTCGGGGTTGCCGTAGCCGCGCGGGTCGGCGGCGAGTGCGAACGCCGCCTGCTCCTGGCTGAGTTCCGCACGGGCGTCGAAGTGCTCCTCGCCCTGCGCCTGCGGGTGGGTCAGGCGGAGCGTGCCCGCCGACGCCACCGCGCCCTGGGCCGTCCGGCGCACCCGGTCGCCGTCGTCCTCGGCGTACGGCAGGCCGGCGAGCAGATACGGCTCTCCGGGCAGGCGTTCGACGGCGACCGTCGTCCACAGGCTCGTGCCGTCGGTGACGTAGAGGGACCGCACGTGCCGCAGGACGTGGTCGCGGCCGACCACCGGTTTGGTGACCAGCTTGGCGGCCAGGCCGTCGGTGCTCAGGTCCCGCACCCGGACCTCACCCATGGGACGGCAGAACACGAATCCGTCCAGTACGGGGCCGAAGCCGTGCTGCCGGTTCACGGCGGCCGGCAGGTAGTACGTTCCCCCGGCCTCGACCAGTGACGGGGTCATACGGTCGTCGAAGGCCACCGAGACGGTGCCCGCCCGGAGTTGGTGGCGCACGGGCTCGGTCGAGGGGGTGCGGTGCCAGCGCGTGGGGTCCTGGATCTGCCAGACCAGCATCCAGGCGAAGTGCCCGTCGACGCCGCCGTCGGGCTTGACGGCGTGCCGCCCCCAGCGTGTGTCGCCCCGGTAGCGGCCCAGGTCGGAGCCGATACGGCGGCTGAAGTAGCGCAGGCCGAGGACCGACTCGAAGCCGGAGTGCTGCTCACTGTAGCGGGGACCGCCGTTGTCGAAGCCGCCGCCGGTGAGGCGGGCGTCGATGTAGCGGGCGAGCGCGTCCCCGTCCTCCGCGAAGATCTCCTCGCCGCTGACCCGGTGGGCCTGGGCGAGGAAGGAGAGGGAGATCGGGCCGTAGTTGTTGTCGTAGGCGCCGCCGTGCTCGGGAGGCAGCAGGGCACCCCGGTCGCGTACCCGGTGGGCACGGATCTCCTCGGTGTAGAGGCCGATCGCCCGGGCGCGGGCCAACTCCCCTTCGTCCGGCGGGAGATGGCGTGCCAGCATCAGGCCGCCGACGACGCAGCCGATGGCCTGGTTGCCGGCCTCCTGCGGGTTGAAGAAGGTCGCCTCGGTCAGCCACCACCAGTAACCCCGTGCCACGTCGAGCAGTTGGGCGCGCTGGTCGGCATCGACCAGGCCGTCCGGTGCGTCGAGGATGTTGACGGCCTGGAGCAGCGCCCACACCGTGCTCGGCCAGTCGCCGATGGGATGGGCACCCGCCTCCAGGACGTAACGGGCGTAGGGGAAGCCCGAGTTGCGGATCCTCAGGTTCGGGTAGCCGGGGTTGTCCTCGGTGTAGACGCGCTCGTTCAGGTGGAAGGCGAGGCTGCGGTGCACCGCTTCCGGCAGCCTCGGGTCCTTGGTGCGCTGAAGGGCGAGCACCAGCAGGGACGTGAGGCCGAGGGAGGTGTCGCCGATGTCGTCGACGCAGTCAGGGTGTTCGAGGTTGCCCTCCGGCGTCATCCGCCGCAGGGCCTGCTCGACCACGTCGGCGAGGACGGCGTCGTAGGCCTCGGGGGTGTCGGGGAGGTCGTGCAGGGGGCCGCGCTGGTGGAGGAGGTGCACGGGGATCAGTCCTTCATGCCTGAGGTGGCCATGGCGTGGGTCGTCGGGGTCACACGACAGGTTCGGACCGGCGGGCGCGCAGTGCGACGGTCAGGGTCTGCGGGCCCTGTCCACCGAGGTAGACGCGGTTACCGGTCGTGCCATCGGTGCCGCCCACCACGGTGTAGTCCTGACCCGGGTCGTAGCGCAGCACGTCGCTGCGGTCCGGCCCGGCGAGCGGTTCGCCCGTCTCGACGGCGGCCTCGACCCGGATCTCGTCGTCGCCGACGCGGTAGGTCAACGGCTCGGTCGTCAGGCACCAGCGTCCGTCGCCGAGCGGTACGGCGCCCTGCGGCTCGCCGCCCGGCCGGAAGGTCAGTTCGAGGGCCCAGGGCACCGATGGGCCGCTGATGTCGATCCGCAGGTCGGCCCCGTCCTCCCGCAGGTCGACCTCGACTCGGGTCGTGTGGGAGACCTCGTCCTGAGGGCGGTCGGGGAAGGCCATCGCCGCGGAGAAGCGGCCCTCGTCCACCAGACGGTAGGCGCCGTCGTCGCGCCTGAGGTCCTTCGGGAGCGGCTGGTAGTAGGCGGTGGTGAGGGTTTGGGTGAGCCGGTACCGGTTGTCGGCGAGCTGTTCCATGTCGGCGGCGCGGAACGGGCCCAGGTCGAAGAACACCCGCGAGAGGCGGACCGCGTCGAGGACGGCGGCACCGGCGAACAGGCGCAGGAAGGTGGGGTTGCAGGCGAGGCCCGAGCGGATGCGCCGGTGCTCGGGCACGTCGGAGCCGCCGTACACCACGGTGTGCGCGGTGGCCGAGACGTGTGCGGCGAGGCGTGCGGTAGGGAGGTACCGGTCGCGCGGGAGCTTCTCCGCGTCCGGGGCCGGCAGGGCGCGGCACAGATCCGGGGTGAGGAGGGTCTGGGCGAGCAGGTCGGGGTCGTTGATGCCGTCGGCAGCCGCCAGGCGGGCCGCGCGGGCGAAGTCGCCCCGGCCGGTGCGGATCGCGAGCAGCCGGTAGTGCGGCAGGTAGGGCCAGAGCGCGAACGAGAGCCTCTGGTCCTGGCGGCGCGAGTGGACGGTCTCCACCGTGCCGTCCGGCCTGATCAGGTCCAGGGTCGTGGCGAGGTTGCGTTCGACGGCGTCCAGCAGGTCGGTACGCCCGAGCACCTCGGCCAGCAACAGCAGCGACGGGTTGGTCACAATGGACGCGTAGACGGCGCTGCGTTCCGAGTACAGGCCGTCCGCGTCGATGTCGACGCCCTCAGCGAGCCACTCCTCGGCGCGGGCGAGCAGCCGGGCGTCCGGGAACGAGCGGTGCAGCCGGGCCAGCGCCGCAGACAGCTCCCAGCGGTGGTTCGGGGTGTGCACCCCGCCGGTCAGGAGAGGGCCGGTGGCGGCGCCCGCGATGTCGGCGAGCGCCGCCGTGACGTCAGCCAGTTCCGGCCCCGCGCCCGCGGCGAGGACGTGCGCGTCGCACACGTCGTTGACGGTGAACGCGGAGTCCGGCGGCGACTGCACGTTGTCGCCGCCCGCGAAGAGGCCGGAGGCCGTCTGCAGGGACCGCAGGGCACGGAGGTGGGTCAGCGCGGCGGCGACGGCCCGCTCGCTGCCGTGCAGGGCCGACTCCGGCGAACGGTACGCCGCGACCAAGGTCTTCACCCGCCGGGCCAGGGCGCGGTGCGGCCCGATGAATTCCGCCGACGGGTCGGCCGCGAGCAGGGCGGCCGACCCGTCGGCGGCGAGCGCCGCTGCGCGGACGAACTCGTGGTCGAGCAGGGCGGTCAAGGTCAGTCCTTCAGTCCGGCATTGATGTCGGCGCCCATGACGTAGCGCTGGAAGACCAGGAAGATCACGATCAGCGGGATCATGGAGATGACCGATGCGCCGAGCAGGACCGACCAGTTGATGTTCTGCGCGCCGACGATGCTCTGGATGCCGATCTGCACGGTGAACTTGTTGGGGTCGTTGAGCATCAGCAGCGGCCAGATGTAGTCGTTCCACCGCCACTGGAAGGACAGGATGGCGAGGGTCAGCATGATCGGCCGGGACAGCGGCACCATGATCCGGAGGAAGATCGACAGTTCGCGCGCGCCGTCGATGCGTGCGGCTTCCACGAGTTCGTCCGGGACCGTCAGGAAGAACTGACGGAACATGAAGCATCCGGTCGCGGTGAGAACCGCCGGGAAGATGATGCCGGCGAACGAGTTGTAGAGGCCGAGGTTGCGGACCACCAGGAACTCCGGGGCGAGCATGACCTCGCCCGGCAGCATCGTGGTGGCCAGGATGCAGAGGAAGAACGCCTTGAGCCATTTGTTGTCGTACTTGGCCAGCGCGTACCCGGTGCAGCAGCTGACCCCGACCGTGAGGATCGTCGTGATCACGCACACGATGGTCGTGTTGATGAAGTACTGGGAAAAGTTGGCACTGCGCCACGCCGTCAGGTAACCCGACAGGGTGGGGTTGTGCGGAACCAGCGTCAGCGGATAGGAGAACAGGTCGCTGGCCGGCTTGAGGGAGCTGAGGATGAACCACAGCACCGGCAACCCGTAGAGGCACGCGAGGATCCACAGCAGTGTCGTCGCGGACACCGCCTGCCGGATCCCACCGCGTGCCGCGCCGCCGGGCCGCTTCTTGGAGATGACCCGTCCTGGATCGGCGTCGACCTTGCGAGGCATGTCTGTGGTTGTCATCGGTTCTCCACCCGCCGGTTGACGATCAGCTGGATGATCGCGACGGCCATCAGGATGAGCATGAGCACGAATGACGCGGCGCTCGCGTAGCCGATCTGGCCCCGTTTGAAGCCGGTCTCATAGATGTACTGGACCATCAGGTTGTTCGACGTTCCGGGTCCGCCGTTGTTGAGCGCGACGAACACCGGGTATTCCTTCATCGCGTTGATCGTGTTGAGCAGGATGACGATGAACGAGGTGGGCGCGATGCTCGGCAGCGTGATGCTGAAGAACTGGCGCCATGGGCCGGCGCCGTCGAGCGAGGCCGCCTCGTAGTACGACACCGGTACGTTCTTGATCGCCGCGATGAACAGCAGCATCGTGAAACCCGTCCACATCCAGGATGCCGCCATCACCACCACCAGCAGCGACAGGTCCGCGTTCGACTGCCACGGGACGGCGCTTCCGCCGAGCTTCCCGATGACGTAGTTGACCAGTCCGAAGTTCTCACCGAACAGCCACCGCCACAGCACACCCACGACGATGGGCGACAGCAGCCACGGGATGAAGAAGATGACGCGGGCGACGGACGCGCCCTTGGCGTGCTTGCTCACCACCAGGTTGGCGGCGAGCAGTGAGAGCGCGAAATTCAGCGGTACGAAGAGGACGACGTACAGCAACGTCCGGATCAGGGCGTCGTAGAAGGTGGAGTCCCCGAACAGGTTGTGGTAGTTGTCCAGGCCGATGTACTGGAACGCCCCCACACCGGTGTAGTTCGTGAAGGAGTAGACGAGCCCGATCACCGCCGGCCAGACGAAGAACAGCGCGAAGAGCACGACATTGGCCGCGATGAGGACGAGCGGCGCAAGGGTGTACTTGCTGCGTCTCCTGGGCGGGCTCGCGGACACGTCCGAGGCGCCTTTTGTCATCTTCCTGACTCCGTGCTGGTGGAATGGATTGCGGTGGGTTCACGCCATGAGCCCGGCATCGTGTGGGCGTAAAGGGCCGGGGGCGCTGTCGAGACACCGCCCCCGGCCCTGTGGCTTACGATCCGCCGCCGACCTGCTGGTTGTAGCCGGCCACGATGTTCTCCAACGCCTTGTCGGACGACTGCTGGCCGTTGACCGCCTTGCCGAGCTCCGTCTTGGTCGGGTCCTCGGTGAGACTCTTGCCCTTCAGCACCCAGTCCGTCTGCGCGCCGTTGAAGTAGCCGGAGATCGGGGCGTACAGCGGGATCTCCTCGTTGTACAGCTTGAACGCCGCCTGTGCCGCCTCGGACTTGAAGGGGTACTTCGGGGTCAGACCGCTCTCGACGGGCAGGAACCCGGACGCCGCACACAGCTCGGTGTAGTGGGACGGCTCGTACAGCCAGGACATGAACTTCTTCGCGGCCGTGGCCGCGTCGCCGTTGTTGTTGAACCCGACCATCATGCCGCCGCTGTTGACGTCACTCGCCTGCACCGGCTCGGCGGGAGTCGGGACGCTCGCCCAGTCGAACTTCTTGATGCTCTCCGAGAAGGCGGCGACCTGCCACACGCCGGACCAGTAGGCGACCACGTCACCGCTCTGGAACATGGCCGACGGGTCGGCGCCGCTGGTCCACACCGACTTCGGCATGGTCTTGTCGTCGTTCCATCCGACGAAGGTCTTCACGGCCTTCTTGGTCGCCGCGTCCACCGAGAACTTGCCGGAGGCGTCCGCGTGGACGTACTTCCCGCCGAGCTCGTACACCATGGCGCGGAGCCGGGACGGCGACTGGTCGAATGTCAGGGAGTACTTGGCGCCGGTCTTCTCGCGGACCTTGTTCGCCGCCTTGATGAAGTCGGTCCAGGTCCAGGTCTTGTCGGGCGAGGTCGGGAAGGAGACGCCGGCCTTCTTGAACAGCGTCTTGTTGATGAACATGCCGGACGCGGTGACGTCCGAGGGGATGGACAGCACCTTCCCGGACGAGTCCTTGGCGAGGAAGTTGGCGTTGATGTTGTTGCTCTTGTTGTTGGCGATGGAGCTGAGGTCAATCAGATTCTTCGACCAGATCGGGTCCAGCGCCGGCACGGCCGCCACGTCGGGCAGGGAGTTCGCCTGCGCGGCGTTGTGCAGCTTCGTCGTGTAGCCGTCGTAGGGGATGTTGACGAGCTTGACGGAGACGCCGGCTTCCTTCTTGTACTGCGCCACCAGCTTCTTCCAGCCCGCGTCCTGCCCCGGAACAGTGGAGATCCAGAACGTCAGCGACTTGGAGTTCCCGCCCGAGCCGGACCCCGACCCGCCACAGGCGGTGAGCAGAAGGGCACCTGCCGTGGCCACGGCAGCGAGGGGAACCACACGGCGTATGCCGCCGCGGCCGAGACGGCGGGAGCGCCGCACACCCACACTGGTCATTTTCGATCCCTTTTCGTCGTACTGGACGGAGCACGGCGCCAGCCGAGGCGGCACGGGTGCATTTTGCAGGAAATTTCGAATTTCGCTTTCCGGGGCACGGCCTCGCCCGGCCGCGTCGCCCTGACGGATGGTGTCCCCGGCCATGAGGGCCGTCGTCGCACAAGCACGCCCTCGTGCGACTGCCGTACTTCGCGTACGGGCGGGAGGCTCACCCGGAGTCGGCGTCCCGGCCGACTTAGAAAGCGCTTGTCCGGACATTGGCAGATCGAGTCGGAGGCCGTCAATCCTTCGCCCCCGCGGCCTCGGTCACGGTTTGGACTCCTCGGGAAACCGCGAGCCGGGCGGCGCCCACGACGGTGCCGAGATCGCCGACCGTGCTGCTGACGACTTCGGTGGGCCAGCTCAGCCGGGCGAGCTCGGCGCGCACACCGGGCAGGATCTGCGGGTCCGCGCCGGTGCTGCCGCCCAGGACGATCAGTCCCGGGTCCAGTACGGCGGTCACGGCGGCGGCAAGACGGCCGACGTCGGCGGCGTGGCGGCCGATCACGGCGCGGGCCGCCACCCGGCCGTCCCCGGCCAGGGCGAAGAGCTGCTCGGCGGTGCGCGGGCACGGCCCGTCCTCGTCCGGCCAGCCCTCGGCCGCGCGCCGCAGGAGCGAGCGGGCGCCGATGTACTCCTCCAGGGCCTCGTGGCGCGGCTCGCGGCCGTCGTCCCAGGGGTAGGGCAGCCGGGCCAGCTCACCGGCGGCGCCGTTGGCCCCGCGCAGCACCTGACCGCCGACCACGATGCCGAGGCCGATACCCACGCCGATCCGCAGATAGCCGAAGGTGCGCCTGCCGCGCGCGGCGCCCTCGTGCAGTTCGGCGAGCGCGGCGCAGTTGACGTTGTTCTCGAGGTGGACGGGAACGCCCGGCGGCAGCGCGACGGCCATGGCGTCGAAGACGGGGCCGGCCTTGGCCGTGGCGGGGCGCATGCGGGCGCCCTCCTTCTCCCGTGCGGTGACGTCGCCGACGGCGACGACGACGGTGCGCAGCGGGGCGCCGGCAGGCAGCGCGACGAGCGCCTCGCGCACCACGTCGGCGGCCTCCTCCCGGGCCCCGGTGGCCTGGGCCAGCAGGGTGCCGTCCAGGGCACAGCCGCGCACCCGGGTGAGGGCGGGGCCGAGGTCGACGGCGAGCACGGCCCCGGCGGCCGGCCCCAGGCCGTAGACGGCGGCGGAGCGGCCCGTGCCGCCCGAGGCGGTGCCGGAGTGGGCGGCGAGCCGGGCGCCCTCCAGCTCCGCGACGGCGGAGGACACGGTGGGCTTGGACAGGCCCGCCAGGCTTGCGAGCTGGGGCCGGGTCGCGCTGCCCGCCTCGGCGAGCACGGCGAATACCGCGCTTGCGCTCTCGGTCAGGCGGGGGGCTTCCGCCACGTCGTGTATCACAGTTCTCCCACGGGTCACGGGCCGCTCAGTGGTCGAGTGCGCGATGCCTCTTGACGCACTGTACTTCGTTAGTTAACTTCCTAACGAACTTCACGGTACTCGCCTGCCGTGTCCGTCAGAAGCCCGTCCCGGGGCTTCCCTAGTTCACCAACTCCCGTTCCCACCAGCACGGTTCGCCCGCCGTCGCGGCCCAGCGCATCGACGAAAAAGAGGTTCCGTGCAGGACTTCACGCCCCTCGTGGTCGGTATCGACGTGGGTGGCACCAAGACACATCTGCGTGCCTACGTCGGCACGGAGCTTGTCGCCGATCACGTCCGGACGAGCAGCGGCTGGCGGCCGCACGACCCCGTGGCCGCCACCGGCTGGCTGGCCGCGCTGGTCGCCGACGCGCTGCCCCAGGGCGCACGCCCGGCGGCTGTCGCCGTGGGCGGCCACGCCTGCGAGACTCCGCGCCAGTGCGCCCAGATCCGTACCGCCCTGCAACTGCACTTCGACGCACCCGCGCTGGTCGTGGGCGACGCCGAACTGCTCGTGCCCGCCGCGGGCCTGGACAAGGGGGTCGGCCTGGTCGCCGGCACCGGTTCCGTCGCGGTGGGCCGGCTCGCCGACGGCAGCTCCCTCCAGGTCGGCGGCTGGGGTGCGGTGCTCGGCGACGAGGGCGGTGCGGCCGGTCTCGTCCGCGAGGCCGCACGGGCCGCCTGGGCGGCGCACGACCGCGGGGAGGAACCCGATGAGCTCGCCCGGGGTCTCCTCGCCTCCTTCGGCGTCTCCGAAGTACCGGCGCTCGGCGCCGCGTTGGAGAGCGCCACGGATGTCTCCGCGCAGTGGGGCCGGCATGCGCCGGTCGTGTTCGCGGCCGCCGAGGCGGGCTCGCCGCTCGCCCGTGCGGTGATCGCCGAGGCCGGCCGTTCGCTGGCCGCGCTCGTGGAACGGCTCGCCGCGCGCGGGGTGGTCGTCGACGACGTGGTGATCGCGGGCAGCACCGTCCTCGCTCAGGGTTCGCTGTACGGCGCGTTCGCGACGGCGCTTGCCCGGTCCGTGCCCGGAGCACGTCCGCAGCCGCTGCGCGCACCGCCGGTGGAGGGTGCGGTGGCGCTGGCCCGTTCGATCCTGTGAACCGGTCGGCCCGCGTTCACGCACACGACACGTCACGGTCGCCGGGCCCTCGCCGACGGGACAGGACCCGGCCGTAGATCTTCGCTCAAAGCTTCACGGGACGCACCGGATTCGCACATCGCCCGCGTCCCACGGGACACCTCTGATCGCACGATCTCCTTCCCGGCCGCACGGCCGAAGAACTGAAGAGAGGCACACGCATGCCGTCACCTGCCGGGCACCGCTCCTCCTCGAAGGCCGGTCGACTCGCCGTCAACAGGCGGGGGTTCCTCAAGACCTCCCTGGGCGCCTCGGCCGGTGTGCTGGCCGCGCCCACCTTCGTGACCTGGCTGACCGCCGCCGACGCCAAGGCCGCCACGACGCCCGCGGCATTCGTCGACGACTACAAGACCAACGTCCCGACGAACCTCACGCCCGAGACCAACGCGGTCGTCCGCGCGCTCGGCGGGTTCGCGCAGATATGGAAGACGGGCGGCGCCTGGAACACCGGCACGCCCCTGCAGCCCGACGTACTGCGCGCGAACATGGACTATTGCGCCGAGATCACCGGCGCGCGCACGGACGCGCAGGCGAAGGATGCGTTCCTCTACGACCGCCAGCACCAGAGTTACGCGATGATCGCGGGCCTGGGTCCGCTGGCCGGCCTGTACAAGGCGGGCGCCAAGGCGGTCACGTCGATCACCAGCGCCCCGGACGGCACGCCGCCCGCCAAGATCGACGACGCGGTGCCCGCGGACGCCCCTGCCGGCTCCGCGCTCGGCGCCGGCTCGCACGACTCCGTGCTCGGCAAGGTGGCCGAACTGGTCGACACGGTGCGCGGCCCGTACGCCTCGGGCAACCCGTCCAAGTACGCCTTCCAGTACCCGCGTCCGTGGCGCATGAACGAGGACAGCGAGGTCGTCGACACGGGCGCGAAGGACGCGCTCGGCTACCCCGTGTACGACTCGAAGGTGGTCGTCGCGCCGCAGCTGCTGCGCCAGCGCAACACGTCCCCGACGGACGACGGCGGCTTCCCCAGCGGCCACACCAACGCCTTCCACCTGGCGGGCCTGGCCTACGCGTACGCCGTGCCGGAGCGTTTCCAGGAGCTGGTGACCCGGGCCTTCGAGCTCAGCCACACCCGGATCATGGCGGGCATGCACTCCACGGTCGACGTCATGGGCGGCCGCATCATGGCCACCGCCCTCGCCGCCGCCACCCTGGCCGACCCGGCGAACGCCGGCCTCAAGGCCGCGGCCCGCGCGCAGGCCCTGGCCTACTTCGAGGCGCAGACCGGCACCACGGCCGACACGCTGTACGACTACGCACACTCGGACGGCACCGACCCCTACGCGGACCGGGACGCCAACGCCCGTGCGGTCCGGCCCCGCCTGACGTACGTGCTGACCCGCCACTGCCGCAGCGAGCCGCTGACCGTGCCGAAGGGCGCGGAGGTGCTGCTGGAGACGCGGCTGCCGTACCTGGACGCGGACCAGCGGCGCGAGGTGCTGCGCACCACCGCGCTGCCCTCCGGGTATGTGCTGCTGGACGGCTTCGAGCAGTGGGGGCGGCTCAACCTGTTCGCCGCGGCGGACGGCTACGGCGCCTTCGACACCGACGTGACCGTCACTCTCGACGCGGCCGCGGGCGGCTTCGGTGCCGCCGACAGCTGGCGCAACGACATCTGCGGCGACGGCGGCCTCACCAAGCTGGGCAGCGGCACGCTCACCCTGGCCGGCCACAACAAGTACACCGGCGGCACCGTGGTGAAGGACGGCGTGCTGGTCGCCGCCTCGTCGCATGCGCTGGGCCACGGCTATGTGCGCGTCTCGGGCGGCACGCTGCGGCTGCAGCGGCCCGTGCAGGTGCACGGCGTATACGCGCAGGAGTCCAGTGCGCTGGACCTGACGCTCCGCTCGGGCCACGAGCCCGCCCTGGAGGTCACGCGCCGGGCGGTGCTGGGCATGGGCAGCATCCTGACGCTGCAGCTCGACGCCGACCGGCCGCCGGCCGCGGGCAGCACGGTGCGGGTCCTGTCCGCTGCGGGGCTTCGCGGCCAGTTCGACCGCGTCGAGCTGAACTCCGACCAGCTGCGGGCCGTACCCGTCTACACGACGGAAGGTCTGTCGGTACGACTCCTGAAGCGGTAACGCACGGGAGGCGGGAGCTGATGCGAAAGTAGGGCCCATGGGATGGGTCCGGATCACTCCCGCCCCCTCGCGGTCCGTGTCACCGCGGGGCGGATGATGGCGCACGAACAGCACTCGGTCCTCGAGCCGGGCACACACGACGACGAGGAACACCCGCCGCCGCGGGCGACGGCCCCCGAGGGGTCGCCCCGCCCGCGCAGGCGGTGGCTGGTGCCGCTGCTGGTGTTCGTGCTGCTCGCCCAGATGGCCGCGGCCATGGTGACCACCGCCGTGCAGCAGACGCCGACGATCGACGAGCCGATCTACGTCGCCACGGCCGCCGACTATCTTCACGAGCACCGCGTCCGCTTCAACCCCGAGCACCCGCCGCTCGGCAAGCTGGTGATCGCGGTCGGGGTGGCGATCGCCGATCCGCACGTCGACACGTCGTACAAGGGCGACCAGAGCCGATTCGGGGCGCATCTGCTGTACACCTCG
This sequence comes from Streptomyces sp. NPDC001401, assembly GCF_042895385.1. Lineage (NCBI taxonomy): Bacteria > Bacillati > Actinomycetota > Actinomycetes > Kitasatosporales > Streptomycetaceae > Streptomyces > Streptomyces sp. NPDC001401. The sequence goes on along the minus strand of NZ_JBIAWI010000009.1, from coordinate 295,158 downwards.
GGCAACGACCCCTGGCGGCTGATGTTCTGGGCCCGGCTGCCGATGATCGTGCTGACGCTGCTCTTCGGGCTCGTGGTGTTCGCCTTCACCCGTGAACTCGCGGGCACGAAGGCCGGGTTGGCGGCCCTGGCCCTGTACGCCTTCTCCCCCGACATCATCGCGCACGGCTCGCTGGCCACTCTGGACGTGCCGGCCGCCGGGTTCGTGCTGACGTCAGCCTGGCTGCTGTGGCGAGCCCGCCGACGGCCCCGGCTGTACGTCCCGCTGGGCGGTCTGGCGCTGGGGGCGGGGCTGGCGACCAAGATGAGTGTGCTCCCGGTGGTTCCGGTGCTGCTGGCACTGGCCGCCTGGTCGGTGTGGCGGGCAGGGGCGGAGGACCGGCGCAGAGCACTGCTGCGGGCGGCCGCGGGGGCAGCCGTCGCGGCGGTGGTGGCCGTCGCGGTCGTATGGGCGTCGTATCTGGTGGTCGATCCGCGGCTGCGGTGGACACCCGATCAGCCCGTACCCGCGGTCCACGGGCTGAAGGGGCTGCTGGTGCGGCTGCTGCCGTTCCCGGCGTCCTACCGGGACGGGATGCGCATCCAGTTCGGTCTCGAGAACTACCCGTGGCAGGGCTTCCTGTTCGGGCATCTGTACACCGGGTCCCGCTGGTACTACCTGCCGGCCGCGCTGCTGGTGAAGACGCCGCTCGGCATGCTCGCCCTGTGGGCCGCCGGTGCCGTGGTGCTGGTGGCGGTGCGGCGGCTGCGGCCCGCGGCGCCGTACGTGCTGGTGCCCGCCGGTGTGCTGCTGGCCGCGGCCATGACCGGTTCACGGGACTTCGGGACCCGGTACGCGATCTTCGTGCCGATGTTCCTGGCGGTGGCCGCGGGCTGTGTGCTCGCCGTGCGGTGGCGGTGGGCGCCGCTCGTGACGGGAGCGCTGGTGCTGTTCGTCGCGGTCAGCTCGCTGCTGACGTACCCCTACTATCTGCCGTACTCCATCGAGGCGTTCGGCGGTCCTGCCAAAACGCATCTGCGGCTGCACGACTCCAATGTGGACTGGGGCCAGGATCTGGGCCGGCTCGCCGACCGGCTGCACGAGCGGTACCGGGGCGAGCGGATCTGGCTGGTGTACAAAGGCAGCGGCGTGCCGTCGTACTACGGCATCGACGCGTCCGATCCGCGCAAGGTGCCCTCGCGTCAGGTGCGCGGGCTGCTGGTCGTGTCGGACTCGGCGGCGGCCAAGGCGCGAGGCCGGCTGGCCGCGTTGATCCGCAGCAGTCGTCCGGTGGACGACGTCGGTCATTCGATCACGATCTATCGCCGGTGAGAGGTGGCACAAGGTACCGGCGCGCAAGCTGAGGATCCGGCTGCCGGCGCCGGATGCCCTCGTACAAACCCTGGTCACGACGGTGTGTGGGCTATGTTGAAGCACTGTGGGAGACAAAGGAGGCGCACCGGTGTCATCGCCGCAGCAGGCCCGCGCACAGGCGTCCGCGATCACCTCGGGCAAGTCGACTCCGGAGGCCGAGGCCGCCCCGGCCTCCCAGCTCAGGACGCTCTTCGACCGGCCCCGGCTCTCCCCCGGCCAGCGGCGCATCGCCCAGTACCTGATCGAGCACATCACCGAGGCGGCGTTCCTTTCGATCACCGACCTCGCCGAACGCGTCGGTGTGAGCCAGCCCTCGGTCACGCGTTTCGCCGCGGCGGTCGGCTTCAGCGGCTACCCCGCGCTGCGCGAGAAGCTCCAGTCGATCGCCCTCGGCACCCTGGCCGGCGGCCCCGCCGCGACCGAGGAGAACGGCAGCAACGAACTGCAGGCGGCGGTCGACGCGGAGATCGAGAACCTGGAGAACCTGCGGCGCGACTTCGCCGACCCCGACCAGTTGATCGAGCTCGGCCGCAAACTGTCGGCGTCGACACCTCTGACGGTCCTGGGGCTGCGTATCTCGGCCTCGCTGGCCGAGTACTTCGCCTACGCCGCGCGCCGTATCCACCCGGACGTGCGGCTGGTGACGCGGGGCGGCAGTGTCGCCTACGACGCGTTGTTGCAGTCGCGTGAGGCGGGCGGTACGTGGGTGCTGGCGTTCTCGATGCCCCGGCACGCCCAGGAGACCCTCACGGCCGTACGGGTCGCGCGCAGCGCCGGGTTGAAGGTCGCCCTGGTCACGGACCTGGCGCTGGGGCTCGTGGCCGACGAGGCGGACGTGGTCCTCGCCACCGGCACCGGCTCCCGTCTGGTCTTCGACTCCTACGCTGCGCCCGGCGTGATCGCCTCCGCACTGCTGCAGGCCATGACCGACGCCGATCCCGAGCGCACCCAGGCGCGGCTCGAGGAGTACGAGCAGATCTCCGACCAGCACCAGTTCTTCCTGCGCGACTGATCCGGCGCCCGCGACCGATCCGGCGCCCGCGACCGATCCGGTGTTACAGCGGAATTACAAAGGGACCTTTCACAACATACTGCGCATGAATGTTTTCATGCTTCTTGCAAACCGGACGGCATATATAAATACTTCTCACGGATCGCGCACCGGCACACTCCGGGACACGTTCCGTACCCCCGTCCCCACCCCGCATCGCCCGGAGAAAGCCGACGGTCCGCCCATGCGCCTGCACCATCCGCCGCGCCGGCACCGTCTGCTCTCCCGGGCCCCTGCACGGACACCCGAAGCCGCCGTCTCCTACCCGCGTCGGCGCCCAGGGTGTTCGGTCGGGCCTCGCCTCTGCGAGCGCCCTTGGCGGCCCCGGTCATCCCCTAGACCGGGGCCGCCCGCCCTCGTCGGACCACCCCACGCGACGCCGCACACCCGGAAGCGATGATCATGCAACTGACGACCACGCGCATCAGCCCGGACTGGCCGTGCCAGGTCAAGACGCCCGGCTCCTACGACTGGGAGCGCTCGGCGGCCAGGTGGCTGCGCGAGCTGGTGCCGGCCCGCTACGGCAGCTATCCGGCCCTGATCCGCCACCCCGTGCTGCTGGCCCGCCATGCGCAGATACAGGTGCAGCACGAGATCCGGGTCGCGCGTACCGCTCTGCAGACCGCCCGCGCCGACCTGCCCGCGCTCGGACTGCCCGAGTCGGTCATCGAACACACGATCAAGCTGTACGCGGCGGAGGTGCTGCAGCTCCAGCACATTGCGCGCAGCGTCCGAGCGGTCTCCCAGGCCCTGGTCGACTCCGGGCGCTGACCGCATCCGCTTTCGGGTGGACCGGGGCGGGCAAGGCCACGGTCGAAGGCCGCACGGTGCGCGATGCTCGACGCGTGACGGGCGGGCCGGCGGAGTCCCGCCCCGCGCAGGACACCGTCGCACTGACCAAGGTGGTCGCCAGGCAGCGCGCAGAGATGGACCGGCTGCTCCCCGGACGCCGCCGAGGAGGAGCTGCAGCGGCGTATGGAGGCCGGGACCGGTTCGCTGCACGAGGAGTGCTGGATCACGCTCGGCGGCCCGGCACCCCCGGAGCGGGCGCCGGCCGGCCGCAGCACGCTCTGCTCCACCTGCCCACCCGCCCCGTGCGCCTGGCGGGGCTGCGTGTCGAAGTCGCCTATCTGCCCGCCCAGTCGGGCACCCACGTCGGCGGTCACTGGTTCAGCGCCGTCGAACTGCCCGACGGGGACGCCCTCTTCGTGGTCGGTGACGTCGCCGGACACGGCATCGACGCGGTCGCCACGATGACCCAGCTCCGATTCACCGCCAAGGGCATGGTCATCACCGGGTCCTCGCCCGCTACGCCCCCGCCGAGCGCCGCCTGGTCCGGGCGCAGGCGGGCCATCCGCCGCCCGTGCTGCTGCGCGGCGGCCAGGCGCGCTGTCTCGACCGTCTCGGCGGCATGCTGCTCGGTGCGAGTGCGACCCCGTCCTTCGCGGAGGCGCAGTGCCCTCTCATACCGGGCGACCGCGTCTTCCTCTACACGAACGGCTGGTCGAGCGGCCCGCGGAGGGCCTCGACGGGGGCTTGAAGCGGCTCTCCGAGGCCGCCCTGAGCCATCATCACACCGCCGAGCCCGGCTCCCGGGGTGCCGCTGCTCGCCACGATGCTGGAGGGCGAGCGGCGGGACGACGACTGTGTGCCCGACCCCTGGGTTTCCGGTGGATCCGCAGTAGGCGGCCGCGCGGGCCGGTGGCCGGCCGCCTTTCACTCGTCGCCGCGGTGCCGCCAGTACCAGAGCACGCCCACGATCAGGGCCAGCAGGAAGACGGTGGGCAGGACCAGCCCCGGGATGCGGGAGCCGTTCATGGGCGTGGCTTTCGGGTCGGGCGGGCGGGACGCCACGTACGGCGGCCCGGTGCCCATGGTGACCCGCGACAGCCGATTGTCCACACCGTCCACCGGGTCTTTTTTCAACCCGTTGCATGGTGTTCGCGGGGCGCCCCGCCGCCTCAGCCGGTGCCGGAGGCCGTCCGGGACTCCAGTGCGACCCGGGTGTCGTTGCCGTAGACGCCCGTCTCGTCGCCCCTGATGCCGTACCAGAGCTGGAAGCGGGCCACCGCGGCCTTGAGGGTGGCGTCGTAGGAGCCGCCGGTGGAGCCGTTGTCGTAGACGTTCGGGATGCGCAGCAGGCGTTCCTGCAGGTCGGTCACGGCGGGGCCGCTGTCGCCCTCGCGGAGGGTGCCCGAGCCGTCGGGGTCCGATGCGGCGGCGGCGGACGCGGTCGGCTCGGCGGACGCGCTGGGGCGGGGTACCTCGGCGGCGGCTTCGCCGCTCCTGCCGTGCAGCAGGAGGGCGCCGCCGAAGCCGACGAGGGCGGCCGCGGCGACGGCGATCGTGACGGCGGCGCGGCGCAGTCCCGGCCCGAACCCGAAGCGGTCGCCGCGGCGCGGTGAGCCCGGGTCGTCGGTACGCACGGGCGGGAGTTCCTGTGTCTCGCCCTCGTCCCAGGACCGCGGGTCCGGCACGGCGACGGACTCGAGGTCGCCGGTGCCCTGCTCCATTTCCCTGAACAACTCCGCCAGGGCGTCGGTGCGGCGCGGGCGCAGGACCACGATCGGTTCCAGCGGCGGGCGGTCCTGCGGCGACCCGGATGCGGGCGGTGTGGGCACAGTGCTCTCCTTCCGTCCCCAGGCTGGGGCGTCCGCCGTCTGCCGAGGAGTGATACGCGGCCGCGGCGCCGGGAGTTCATCGGGCGGCATACGAATGGCCGGCGGGCCGCGAAAGCACTCAGTTCCCCGACACCAGTGCACTGAGTGCCATCGGTGGCGCCGCGATGCTACGTTCCAGTCCATGAAGACGGAGGCGGCGGCCGTGAAGCCACCGATGCGGGACGCCCTGGTGGCGGCGGCGTTCCAGCTGTTCCTGGAGCGGGGTTACGAGCAGACGACGGTCGACGACATCGTGGCGCTCGCCGGTGTCGGACGGCGGTCGTTCTTCCGTTACTTCCCCTCCAAGGAGGACGTGGTCTTCCCCGACCACGAGCGGTGCCTGGCCGACATGACGGCCTTCCTCGCCGACAGCGGCGACGAGGACGAGCCCGTGCGGCGGGTCTGTGACGCGGCCCGCCTCGTGCTGCGCATGTACGCCGAGAACCCGACCTTCTCCGTGCAGCGCTACCGCCTCACCAAGAAGGTGCCGGGGCTGCGGGCGTACGAGCTGTCCGTGGTGTGGCGCTACGAACGCGCCCTCGCGGAGTACCTGCGCGCCCGTTTCGCCGGCCGGCGCGACGGGACTCTGCAGGCGGACGTGATCGCGGCCGCCGTGGTCGCGGCGCACAACAACGCGCTTCGGTCCTGGCTGCGTTCGGACGGAAAGGGCGACTCCGACGCCGCGGTGGACCACGCGCTGGGGTATGTCCAGTCCGCCTTCGGTACGGCTACCCCCGTGCACCGCGGCGGCGAGGAGCCCGAGGACGTGGTGGTCGTCGTCTCCCGGCGCGACGCACCCCTGTGGCGGGTCGTCCAGGAGATCGAGTCCGCGTTCGGACGGAGCTGACCGGGCGGATCACGGCGGCCAAAATTGAGGGTACCGAGTGCCTTTACGCGTGGCACTGAGTGCCATACATTGGTCGCGTGCACGGTGGCACGGTGAACCGCGCACGTGCGTGCACGGTTGACCCGCGCACGTGGGATTCCGGCCGAGCGCAGGGAGTTGACCAGCGTGTACCACCACTCAGGAAACGTTGCTCGTCAGGCAGCCGGCTCCGCGGCAGGCGTGCTCGATCCCCAGGCGCCCGACGCGGACACCATCCTCTTCCAGCGCTGCACCTGGTGCGGCACCGCCATGTACCACCGGCTGCTGTGCCCGGTCTGCCAGGGCGGCGACCTGCGGACGGAGCGCAGCGAGGGCGTGGGCACGGTCCGCCACGCGACGATCGTGCACCGCAACACTCCCGCCGCGCGCAATGTGTCGCTCGTGGAGATGGCCGAGGGATTCGTCGTGCGGGGCAGGGTCATGGGCCCGCTGATCGGCATCCACAGCGGTGACCGGGTCCGGCTGTCGACGGCCAAGGACCCGGTCCGCGGCGAGCCGGTCTTCCAACTGGTCGACGAGCCCTACCGCGCCTGGTCCTGACGCTCCCTCAGCCCTTCCACACCCCGGGGACCAGGTCCCGCACGGCCACCGGCCGCCCCGTCTCGAAGCACCGGTTGGCGGCAAGCCCGACGGCCAGGGCGAGGGCGCCGTCGCGTTGGGTGGCCGTGGGATGCGCCGCCGCACCCTGAGCCGGCTCACCGAAGTCCACGGATCCGAACAGCGCGTCGAGCATGCGGGGGTCTCCCCCGCCGTGGGCCTCGTGCGCGACGTCGAGCGGCACCTCGACCGGCGGCCGCCACAGCGGACGCAGGGTGAGTCGTGCACCGACCGCGTGCTCGGCGGCCGTGTCCCCGTGCAGCGCGCCCCTGTCCGAGGCGACCGGGGTCCGGGGCTGCGCCCACCGGCTCTCCTCCACCTCCAGCTCCAGGCGGCCGGCGCTGCCGTTGAACATGACGCGGTAGCCCTCCCACGGGGCGTAGGCGGTGAGGTGGTACGTCATCGTCGCCCCCCGCGCGTAGCGCACGAGGACCGCCATGTCGTCCTCGATGGTGACCGGGCCGCCGAAGACGTTGCGGTCGCGGATGTATCCGTCGTCCGGCTCGGCGTCCAGATACAGGGCGCGCAGGGTGTCGTTGCCGGCCAGGTCCAGCGCGAAGGGGTCGTCGGCGGCCGGGGCTGCCCCGTGGGCGCGGTCGTAGTCCCGGCGCAGTCCGTGGCGTTCGCCCGCCTCGGGGCCGTAGAAACCGAGCCGTCCGTAGCCGAAGACCTCGTGCGGCTCGTCGGCGAGCCACCAGTTGACCAGGTCGAAGTGGTGGCTCGACTTGTGCACCATCAGGCCGCCGCTGCTCTGTTTCTCGCGGTGCCAGCGGCGGAAGTAGTCGGCGCCGTGCCGTATGTCGAGGACCCACTCGAAGTGGACGGACAGGGTCTCGCCGATCGCACCGTCGGCGAGCAGGGCGCGCACAGTCTCGTGCACCGGGTTGAAGCGGTAGTTGAAGGCCACGGTGAGGGGGTTGCCGGTCGCCCGCACCGTGTCGAGGATGCGCTCGCAGCGCTCCGCGTCGACGGTCATGGGTTTCTCGGTGACGACGCGGCAGCCCGCCTGCAGCGCCGGCACGATGTAGCGGTCGTGTGCGGCGTCGACGGTGGTGACGACGACCTCGTCGATGTCCTCCTTGGCGAGCATGTCGGTGAAGCGGTCCGGTTCCCACTCGGTGGCGGCGGGTTCCCCGGCGGCGGCCAGCGCCCGGTTGTGGAAGGCCATCCGTGTCGGGCTCGGGTCGCACAGGGCTGCCACCCGGTGGGCGGGGCGGGCGGCGAGGCCCCGGACGAAGGTCTGGGCACGGTGACCGGTGCCGACGACGGCGGCGCGCAACGGAGTTCGGCTCATTGGGGGGTCCTGTCCCGCAGGCCCGGCGCCCATGCCTCGTCGTCGCGGTCGGCCTGATCGCATCGCCGGACACCGGCCGAATCGGCAGGCACAGGCAACCCACGACTCCCTCCTGTCGTCCTCTGAAACGCGTGAGGCCCCCGGCTGACCAACGGGGTGCTTTTGCTTGGTACTTGAGGAGGGGACCTTGTTCCGTGCCCGGCGAATATGGGTGACCGCTGCGGCGGTGCTCGCGGTGGCGGGGGGATCGCCAGGGCTGGCGCAGGCGGCAGTGCCGTCGGACGTCAGACCGTCAAACACAGCTGCCGACAAGGAGGGTGGCCTGCCGCCCGGCTGGAGGATCGCCGGTGAGGGGGCCGAGCGGCAGCTGGTCTGGCGCTCGACCGCTCCGGTGCCGATGGGAGACGCGCGCGTCGAGTTCTACTCCGGGGGCCGGATGCTGGGCGTCCCCCGGCCGGACAAGGACGGCCGCACCTTCCGTCTCGGCCTCGGGCGAGGCGCGGCGACGACCGGGCTGAAAGGCCTTCATGTGCAGGCCGGCGGGCGGGAGTTGGACGCCGCCGGTCGTACCGAGACCCCGGGCGGGCGGCGCTCCGCGGCGGCTGCGCCGCCCGCCCGGCTTCCCGCGAACTCCGTGGACCCCGGGAAACCGGGCCAGTACGGCACCACCACCGGCGAGTACGACCTCGACCCCGTGAAGCTGCCCGGCTTCCCCCAGCCGGTCGAGATGCGTGCCGTGGTGGTCGCGCCGAAGGGCGCCACCGGCCACCGGCCGCTCGCCCTGTTCCTGCACGGCCGCCACTCCACCTGCTACACCCGCACCGACGTGACCGGCGACTGGCCCTGCCCGCAGGGCACCAAGCCGATCCCGAGCTACCGGGGCTACCTGCGCGACCAGCGGCTCCTGGCCTCGCAGGGCTATGTGACGGTGTCGATCTCGGCCAACGGCATCAACGCCCAGGACGACGCGGCCGAGGACGGCGGCGCACAGGCCCGCTCCTCACTGGTCCGCCAGCACCTGGCCCGCTGGGCCGACTGGGCCGCCCACCCGGGCTCGGCCCCCGCGGCCGTACGCAACGCGCCGCCGGCCGACCTCTCCCGCGTCCTGCTCGTCGGCCATTCACGCGGCGGCGAGGGCGTGAACCGGGCGGCGATGGACAGCCTCTATCCGCCGCCCGCCGCGCAGGACGGCTATCACGGCCCGGTGCGCTGGCACATCCGCGGCACCGTGCTCATCGGACCGACGATCTTCGGCCAGAATCCGGTCGCGGACGTGCCGTCGGCGACGATCCTGCCGGGCTGCGACGGTGACGTCTCCGACCTGCAGGGCGAGGTTTACGTAGACGGCACCCGCGGGGTCAGCAAGGGTTCCGCGCTGCACAGTGCGGTGTATGTGGTGGGCGCCGACCACAACTTCTTCAACACCGAGTGGACTCCGGGGCAGGCGCAGGCGCCCGCCGAGGACGACTTCTACAACGAGCCCGGGCACCGGGACCCGGTCTGCTCCCCGGGCACCTCGACCCGGCTGACCGCGAACCAGCAGCACAAGGCCGGCAGCACCTACATCGCGGCGGCGGCCCGGCTGTTCGTCGCCGGGGACGACCGCGTACGGCCCCTGCTCGACGGGTCGGGCCGGCGGGCCCCCTCGGCCGATCCCGCGCGGGTGCTCACGCACGCGGTCGGGGCGAACCGCGCCGGCGGGTTCCTGCCGGACGGCAAGGTCACGGTGACCGGCGGACGACTGTGCTCCGCGGTGGATCCGGACGCGCACGTGGCCTGCCTGGGCCCCAACACGAAGGGCGCGTCGCCGCACTTCGCACAGTGGGAGACGGATCGTGAGGTCGGTCGTCGTGCGGTCGCACTGCAGTGGTCGTCGGCCGGATCGGCGGTGAAGGTGCGTCCCGAAACGCCGGCCGAACTCTCCGGCGCCAAGGACCTGGCCCTGCGGGTGATCGTGCCGCCCAACTCGAAGGGCACCAAGCTCGACGTGTCCCTCACCGACACCCATGGCAGGCGGGCCGCCGTCGGCCGCATCGCCGTCGACGGCCTGCCGGGCACGGAACGGACCGCTTCGTACTGGGCGCGCGAGGTGCGCGTCCCGCTGTCGGCCGCGTCCCGGGCCGGTCTCGACCTGAAGCACGTCAAGTCCCTTGAACTGACGCCGCGTTCGCGCTCGGGCAAGGCCTGGCTGATGGACGCCTGGGGCTGGCGCCCGGGCACCCCTGCGGTACAAGAGCCCGCGCTGCCGCGCGTCGACATCGGCCGTACGACCGTCAAGGAGGGCGACTCGGGCGTCCGTACGTACCGGGTGCCGGTGCAGGTGTCCGGGCAGGGCAGCGGGCAGGTGCGGGTGTACGTCGCCGACCCGGTCACCGGCAGGACCCAGGCCCGCCTGGTGACGGTGCATCCGGGCGGTCACGACATCGACGTACCGGTGGAGGTGAAGGGCAACACGCGCTACTCGTACGACGTGGACAACACGGTGATCGTGAAGGCCGTGCAGGGCGCTGTCATCGGCTCGTACCGCGGTGGCGTCACGGTGCAGAACGACGACCCCGTACCCACGATCACCGTGACGCCGGAGGCGGACCGGGTGACCGAGGGGAAGCCGCTGAAGTGGAAGGTGTCGCTGTCCGAGGCCGCGGACGTGGACCTGAGCCCGATGTTCGTCGTTGCGCCGGTCACCGGCGGTCCGGAGCTGTCCACCAAGGACGTCGACCCGGCGTGGCTCGCCAACGCCTCGGGCGAGTCACCGGATCCGGAACGCCCCCTGTCGCAGGTCAGGTACCTCTACTTGGGGGCGGACGTACCGAAGGGAAAGCTGAGTGCGGAGGTGTCCCTGCCGACGGTCAGGGACCGGGTGACGGAGTCGGCCGAGTCGGTGCGCTTCCAGCTGACGAACGACAACGGTGATCCGCAGCCCGGCGGGCCGGTGCTGAGCGGCACGGTGCTGGACGCGTCGTAGGCCGGCGTTCGCCGTGGTGACGGCCGCGCGGTTCTCCCGGGAGGACCGCGCGGCCGTACGCGTCTCAGGTCTGCAGCGACACGCGGATGCCGACGGTGCCCTTCAGGCCGCGGCGCAGCCGGCTGCCGAGCAGGGTGAGGCGGCCGACGATGCCGTACTTGCGGGCGATCAGCTCGCGATAGCGGGCGACGGTCGCCTCGTCGCCGATCTGGGCGGTGGCCGGGAGCTGCGCGCCGGTGGGGTTGCCGCGCAGGTCGCAGGGGCCGACGAGGATGTCGCCGCGGGCCCGGATCCGCTTCACCTTCCAGGAGTCGGCCGCCGTCCACACACCGAGCGTGCCGCCGTCGCGCACCACCCACACCGGGGTGGCGACCGGGGTGCCGTTCTTGCGGTAGCTGGTGATCAGCACGTATTTGCCCGCACCGAGCCGCTCCAGCGACGTGTCGTCCATACCTCAAAGTCTAAGCAGGGGTGCCCGAAGTCGGCTCCCGGTTCGGCAGCGCCCCGACAGGGGCGCGGGGAACGGCGCGACCAGCCGCGACGTACCCGCAGACAACTCACCGGGCTGACAGCGGAGCGCCTATGTACCGAAGGACGACCCCAGGAGTTCGAGATAGCGGCGAGCGAAAAGGTACGCGTCCCCCGGCCAGCGCGCCGACAGATAGGTGCCGTCCTGAACGACGAAGGCGGGCGAGTCGTCGTCCGCCGTGCCGCGCCGGGTCAGTACCCGGGGCCCGCGCTCGAACTGGACGGCCGGGTCGGTGAGGGCGGAGCGCACCTCGTCCTCCACGTACGCCGGGTAGGTGCGGTAGTAGCGGCCGAGGCGCCAGGCGGTGCTCAGGTAGGCGGTGCGTTCCATGTACTTGGGCAGGCAGGTCGTCCTGCGGTCGGCGAGGATGCTGCGTCCCGTGCCGGGGTCCCTGGTGCGGGCCAGGACCAGCACTCCGTGGCAGATCGCACCGACCGGCCGGTCGAGCGCCCAGAACCGGGCGACCTGCTGTCGCAGCCGGTCCGAGCCGAGGTACTGCCGCATGCCGGGCGCGTGTCCGCCGGGCAGCAGCAGTCCGTCGTACGCCGTGACGTCCACGTCGGCCCAAGCGGCCGTGGCGGTGAACTCCGGTGCCGCGGCGAGCTGTTCGTAGTAGCGCTTGGGTTCGTCCTCCGCGCCGAGCTGCCCGAAGAGCACGCCGGTCAGCAGCCGTGGATCGGCCGCGGGCCGGGTCCGGGCGCGCTCGGTGGCGAAGACGACCTCGTGCCCGGCGTCGGTGAGCAGCCGCCAGGGCACGGCGACCTCGGTGACGTCGAAGTCGTGGTCGGGGAGCGGGATCAGCACGCGCATGCGGGCCATCATGCAACGCTGTCACGTGTCCATGACACCGCCACCTGGGGATTGGTTCAGACGAGTGCTGCTGTCATCCGCCGGACGCCTTCCGTGATCAGCTCGGGCGAGGTCGCCAGGTTCAGGCGTACGTGCCCCCTCCCACCGGTGCCGAAGGGGATTCCGGAGTTCAGCGCGACCCTCCCCCGCTCCAGGAACACCTCCGCCGGATCGTCTCCGAGGCCCAGTGCGCGGCAGTCGAGCCAGGCCAGGTAGGTGGCCTCGCCCGGACGGTAGGCGAGGGCGGGGAGGTGTTCGGCGAGCAGGCCGGCGAGCAGGCGCCGGTTGTCGTCGAGGCCGGTGAGCAGCGCGTCCAGCCAGGCGGTGCCGTCGCTCAGGGCGGCCGTGTGGGCGATGACGCCGACGTGGCTGGGGCCGTGGCCGACCTCCTCGGGCAGACGGGCGAGGTCGGCGGCTGCCGCGGGGCCTGCGATGGCGAGTGCGGCTTTCAGCCCCGCCAGGTTCCACGCCTTCGACGCGGACATGAGGGACAGGCCGCTCTCCGCGCCGGTGACGCTCAGATACGGCACGAAGTCGGCGCCCGATGCGGTCAGCGGGGCGTGGATCTCGTCGGCGACCACGCGGACGCCGTACCGGTCGGCGAGGGCGGCCACGGCGGCCAGTTCCCCGGCGGTGTGCACGGTTCCGGTCGGGTTGTGCGGGCTGCACAGCAGATGGGCGGCCCGGCGCCCCCCGGCGACCGCCCTCCGGAAGGTCTCCTCCAGGGTGTCGAAGTCGATACGCAGGTCCGCCCCGAGCGGAGCCTCCAGGACCTGCCGGTCCATGTGCTCGATGAACTGGAAGAACGGCGGATACACGGGCGAGTTGACGACCACCGGATCCCCGTGCCCGGTGACCAGCTTGAGCATTTCGACGACACCGAGCATGACGTCGGGCACGATCGCGGTGCGCTCCACGGCGAGCCCGTCCCACCCCCACCGCTTCTCGGCGAACCCGGCGAGCGCCTCGGCGTAGGCGGTGCCCGCCGGGTAGCCGGTGTCCCCGAGCGCAAGCGCCTCGGTGACCGCGCGGACGACGGGTTCGGCGAGGGGCACGTCCATCTCGGCCACCCACAGCGGCAGCACGTCGGCGGGGTAGGTGCGCCATTTCATGCTCGTACGACATCGGAGGCTCTCGGGGGAGAGTGCGCGCAGGGGGTTCGGTTCACCGGACGTGCCATGCGGGATGCTGGTCATGAGGCACAAGATAGGCGGCTGTGGTGTGACCTGGCACGACCTGGAGATGCGTGCTGCAAAAACGCCCGTACCGCACCCTCGGCATACATCAACTCCGCCGTCTAGATTGCCGGTTGACGTCGTACGCACCACACCATCAGGCACTCCAGGAGCAGACCCCGTGACGGAGAACCCGGCAGCCACCGAAGATCCCGCCGCGGCGCTGCGCAGCCGCATCGAGACGCTGCGCCCGCACACGGCCCGGATCTGGAACTACTGGCTCGGCGGCAGCGACTACTACGAGGTCGACCGCATCGCAGGCGACCGGATCCGCGCACTGCATCCGGCGATCGGTGAGTACGCCCGCGCCGACCGCCTCTTCCTGGGCCGCGCCGTGCGTCATCTCGTGGCGGACGCGGGGATCCGGCAGTTCCTCGACATAGGCACCGGCCTGCCCACCGCGGACAACACGCACGAGGTCGCCCAGCGTCTCGCCCCGGACGCGCGGATCGTCTACGTCGACAACGATCCACTCGTGCTGGCGCACGCCCGCGCCCTGCTCATCAGTTCACCCGAGGGCCGCACGGACCACCTGGACGAGGACCTGCGCAATGTCGACTCGATCCTGGAACGCGCCGCCGACACCCTGGACCTCACGCAGCCGGTCGCCCTGATGCTGCTCGGGGTGGTCATCTTCATCGGCGACGACGAGGACCCGTACGGCATGGTGCGACGGCTGATGGACGCGCTGCCCTCCGGCAGCCACCTCGTCCTGTCCCACACCATCACCAGCCCCGCACTGTCCGAGGTGGACGAGGCGGTCCGGTTCTGGAACGAGCACGGCATCCCGCCGTTGACCCAGCGCACCCCCGAGGCCGTGGCCCGGTTCTTCGACGGTCTGGAGCTTCTGGAGCCGGGCGTGGTCTCGTGCTCGCGCTGGCGGCCCGAGCCGGCGGACGGGGGCGAGCCGCAGGAAGTGGCCATGTACGGCGGGGTGGGCCGCAAGCGGTGAGAAGATCGCCCGCGCGCTGAACGCGGCCGTCCCCGGCCACGTATGGAGAGAGGGCACTCAACGACCGGAGGGCCCCGCGGTGTTCACACCGCGCGTTCGGGTTCGGGAGCCATGCATGAGGCACGCACGACGACGGATCGTCCGGCGAGTGACGCGGCTGGCGGCCGTCGGCGGACTCCTCCTGGGAGGAGCGATGGTGACGCAGGCCGCCATGGCCAGTGAGACTCCCGGTACCTCCGCCCTCCCGCTCAGTGCCTCGGGAACCTCGGACAACCCGGGCACCGCGCTCGTCTCCCGGCTCGGCACCTCCCGTACGGCGGGCACCTGGATCGGCGCGGACGGGCGTCCGGTCGTCGCGGTGACCGACGACGAGGCAGCGGCCGAGGTCAAGCGTGCGGGTGCCGAGGCGAAGATGGTGTCGCACAGCATGAACGAGCTCAAGGCGGCGGCGTCGACGCTGCGTGCGGCGCCCCGGGTCGCGGGCACGGCATGGGTCATGGACTACCGGACGAACCAGGTCGTGGTGCAGGCCGACAGCACCGTCTCGGCGACCGACTGGTCGAGCATGTCCAAGGTCGCGAGCGGCATCGGCAGTTACGTCCGCATGGAACGCACCCAGGGCACTTTCACCACCCGTCTCAACGGGGCGTCGCCGATCCTGTCCACCGGCGGGCGCTGCTCGGCGGGCTTCAACGTGACGAACGGGCAGAGCGACTTCATCCTCACCGCCGGGCACTGCGGGCCGACCGGGTCCATCTGGTTCGCGGACAACCAGGGCAACCAGCAGCTGGGCAAGACGGTGCAGCAGAACTTCCCCGGCAGCGACTTCTCCCTGGTCCAGTACGCGAACGGCGCGGCGGGTGCCGGGGCCGACATCGT
The DNA here is from genome assembly GCF_042895385.1 of Streptomyces sp. NPDC001401. NCBI lineage: Bacteria > Bacillati > Actinomycetota > Actinomycetes > Kitasatosporales > Streptomycetaceae > Streptomyces > Streptomyces sp. NPDC001401. The sequence continues at coordinate 279,908 of NZ_JBIAWI010000009.1, read as the reverse complement.
GGCCATCGGCAACGGCAACGGGGTGCGCATCACGGGTGTCGCTGATCCGGCCGTCGGGGAGCGGGTGTTCCGCAGCGGCAGCACCAGCGGACTGCACGACGGCGAGGTCAAGGGCCTGGACGCCACGGTCAACTACCCGGAGGGCACCGTCACCGGCCTCATCGAGACGAACGTGTGCGCCGAACCCGGGGACAGCGGCGGCCCGTTGTTCTCCGAGGGCATCGCGCTGGGCGTGACCTCGGGCGGCAGCGGCGACTGCACCTCGGGCGGTACGACGTTCTTCCAGCCCGTGACGAAGGCGATGCAGGCGCTCGGCGTCCAGATGATCGTGTCGAAGCAGGCCGCCGCTGGGCAGAGCGGTTCGCCGAGCTCGGCGCCGTCTTCCTCGGCCACGCACAGCGCGATCGCACCCGGCACGACCTCACCCGGCTCCTCGACTCCCGTGACGGGCATCGCGGACGGTTCGACGCTGCTGGCCCGGCTCACGAACCCCCAGAACATCGGTCCCGGAATGCTGGTGATCGGAGGCAGCCTGCTCGCCCTGGTGGCCACCCGCTGGATCCGCGCCGAACAGGACCGCAAGGCGTACCGGCGCTACTACTCGGCCACGTGGGGCTGATGCGTCGGCCGGCAAGTGGCCTGTTCACGCAGGAAGTACGGGAAGTACAGGAAGTAAAGGAACTACAGGGAGTACGGGAAGCAGCGGACGGCCGGGGCCAATACGAGAAGGGGGCGCTCAGGCCGCCCGGGCCGGCTGGGGGGCCGCGGCGGCCCACTCCAGGACGAGACGCTGGTACTCCTCGCGCTGCTCGCCGCTCAGTGTCCCGCCCGACCGGCGCCACAGGGCCCGGATCTCCTCGTTGACCTCGGCTGCCGAGCGATCGGAGACGGGTTCAACAGTGGTGGACATGCTGTGAAGCATACGGCTCCAGAGGTGAAGGCGCTGTGAGTAAGGCAACAGGAAACGGGCATATGGGACCGTGTTGCTGATCACGTCATCTGGCAACGCCGATCACCGAGTTCACGCTTCCGCCGCCCCCAGCACCAGCACCTGGATCGCCAGAACGGCCGCGCCGCGGGCCCAGTCGTGGAAGTCGGACACCTTGGTCTCCAGGGGGACCGGGCGGGCCATCGGATGCCGGTGGGCGGTGATCGTCTCCCTCACTGTGTCCCCGGCCACATCCATCAGGCCGACGCCCTCGCCCGCAAGAAGGATCTTCTGCGGCATCGCGAAGTTGGCGATCTGGGCGACGAGGGTGCCGAGAGCGCGCGCCGCCTCGTCGATGACCCGGGCGGCCATGGGTTCACCAGCGGCGGCGAGGCCGAGGATCTCCTCGTACGTCCGGTCGCGGCCGGTGGCGGCCCGGACCTGGTAGCGGATGCTGGAGATGGTCAGCAGTGAGACGGCGCTGCCGCGTTCGCCGTCGGGAGTGAGCGGCCCGTTGGGGTTGATGATCCAGTGCCGGCCGAACCCGCGGTCCTCCTCCGCGCAGGGGACCCGTTTGCCGCCCAGGACCAGCCCGTAGCCGATGCCGGCGCCGATGGTGAGGACGACGAAGCGGTCCAGGCCCCGGCCGGCTCCGAACCAGGTCTCGGCCTCGACGAGGGCGGCGACGTCGTTCTCGACGACGACGGGCAGCCCGGTGCGCTCCTCGACGAGCCCGGCCAGCGGGACGTCCCGCCACCGCAGGAACGGCGACTCCCCCACCACGGCACGGTCCTCGACCAGACCGCCCACACCGATGCCGATGCCGGCGAGCCGCGGGTGGGCGCGGGCGAGCTCCTCCGTCATCTCGGCCAGCAGGTCCGCGACTTCGGCCGGGTCGTGGGTGGTCAGCGGTCGGTCGTGGCGGGCGACGATGTCGCTGCGGAGGGTGGTGACGACGCCGTAGACCATCTCCTCGGTGATCTTGAAGCCGATGAAGGAGCGGGACTCGGCGACGACGGCCAGCGGCTGCGAGGGGCGCCCCTGGCGCACCTCCGCCGGGGCTCCGGCCTCGGCCACCTCGATCAGCAGACCCGACTCGATCAGCGGTTTGGTCAGCCGGGTGAGGCTGCCCGCGGAGAGGTCGAGCCGCCGGGCGAGTTCGGTGCGCGACAGCGGGCCGTTGACGAGCACCTCGATCGCCACCGAGCGCTCACCCGGGCTCAGCGGAAGCCAGCTGTCGGCAACTGTGGTCATGAAGGTCAGACTCCCACATGATTTCTTTTGTAATGAAAGCAACCAGGTCAGGATAGCGCGCTCGACATCTCCAGAAAAAGAAGTCTGCAGGCCCCTTGACGCATGGATTCTTTCGCACCAAAAGTAAGTGGCCGAGGACGAGCCGCCGCAGACGAGGGAGTCTCCCGATGACCATCGCCTCCAGCAGCCCTCCGTCGCGCCTGCCGCTGCGCGGCGCGGAGGGGGCAGGGACCGAGCAGAGGACGCGACGGGCCAAGGCCCGTGAGAACGGGGGCGACGGACGACTGGCCGCGGTGTTCATCGCGCCGGCACTGCTGGGCTTCTCCGTCTTCCTGCTCTGGCCGACGCTGCGGGGCATCTATCTGAGCTTCACCCGCTTCAACCTGCTCACCCCGGCCGAGTGGGTGGGCCTGGACAACTACGTGCGGATGGTCCACGACCCGATCTTCTGGGACTCGCTGAAGGTCACCGTCGAGTACGTGCTGATCAACATCGGTATCCAGACGGTGTCCGCGCTCGCCATCGCCGTGCTGCTGCAGCGGCTGACCCAGTCGGCCGTGCTGCGCGGGATCGTGCTGACGCCGTATCTGATGTCGAACGTGGTCGCGGGCCTGGTCTGGCTGTGGATCCTGGACAACCAGCTCGGCATCGGCAACGAGATCATCTCTGCGCTGGGCTTCGACCGCATCCCGTTCCTGGCGGACGAGACCTGGGCGATCCCGACGATCGCGCTGATCAACGTGTGGCGGCACGTCGGCTACACCGCGCTGCTGCTGTTCGCCGGTCTGCAGGCCATTCCGAACGACGTGTACGAGGCCGCCAAGGTGGACGGCGCGAGTGAGTGGCGGATGTTCTGGCGGATCACCATGCCGCTGCTGCGGCCGGTCCTGGCGGTCGTCCTGATCATGACGGTGATCGGTTCGTTCCAGGTGTTCGACACGGTCGCCGTGACGACCGCGGGCGGTCCGGCGAACGCCACCAACGTGCTCCAGTTCTACATCTACGGTGCCGCCTTCGGCCGCTTCCAGTTCGGCTACGCCTCGGCGATGTCCGTGGCCCTGCTCGTCGTCTTGAGCGCGATCACCATCCTGCAGTACCGGATCACCCGGGCCGGCCAGAGCGACCTCGGCTGACGGGAGAGGAGACAGACATGGCTGCCGTGACCACTACGACAACCACACGCATACGGCCCCTCGGGCGCCGGCTCTCCCTCGGCCGCATCGCGGCCTGGGCGGTGATGGCCGCGATCGTGCTCGTCACCCTGCTGCCGTTCTACTGGATCCTGCGCACCGCGCTGTCCACCAACAGCGGCCTCGCCGCCCACCCCTCCGACCCGCTGCCGGTCGGCCTGACCACCGGTGGTTTCGAGCGGGCGCTGGGCCTGCAGTCGGCCAAGGAGGCGATCGCCCAGGGCGGTGCGGGCGGCGGGCTGAAGTTCTGGCGTTATCTGCTCAACTCGGTGATCGTCTCGACGCTGATCACCGTCTGCCAGATCTTCTTCTCCGCGATGGCCGCGTACGCCTTCGCCCGGCTGCGCTGGCGCGGCCGGGACAAGGTGTTCGGACTGTTCCTCGCCGGGCTGATGGTGCCGGCCATCTTCACGCTCCTGCCGAACTTCGTGCTGATCAAGCAACTCGGCCTGGTGGACACCCTGTTGGGGATCGCCCTGCCGACGATGTTCATGACGCCGTTCGCGGTGTTCTTCCTGCGGCAGTTCTTCATGAACATCCCGAGCGAGGTCGAGGAGGCGGCGCTGCTCGACGGCGCCGGAAAGGTGCGGATCTTCTTCCGGGTGCTGCTGCCGATGGCGTCCACGCCGATCATGACGCTCGCGGTGCTGACGTACATCACGGCTTGGAACGACTACTTCTGGCCGCTGATGGTCTCCTACAGCGACAGCTCGCGCGTCCTCACGGTGGCCCTGGCGATCTTCCGGGCGCAGACGCCGCAGACCGGCACCGACTGGTCGGGCCTGATGGCAGCCACCCTCATCGCGGCTCTCCCGATGCTCGTGCTGTTCGGGTTCTTCGCGCGCCGCATCGTCGGCTCCATCAGCTTCACCGGCATCAAGTAAGGGGACGGACATGCGAATTCGTATGCGTACGGTCACGGCTGTGACCGGAGCGCTGGCGCTGTCCCTGGTGAGCGGATGCGCCAAGGGCGGCGGTGCCGGGTCGGCGTCGGACACGGTGACGTACTGGCTGTGGGACTCCAACCAGCTGCCCGCCTACCAGGCCTGCGCCAAGGGCTTCGAGCAGCAGAACCCGGGCCTGCATGTGAAGATCACCCAGCTCGGCTGGGACGACTACTGGACCAAGCTGACCGCGAGCTTCATCGCCGGCACCGAGCCGGACGTGTTCACCGACCACATCCAGAAGTTCGGCCAGTTCGCCGACCTGAAGGTGCTCGAGCCGCTGGACGACCTGGGCATCGACCCGGCCGCCTACCAGAAAGGCCTCGCCGACAACTGGATGGGCCAGGACGGCCACCGCTACGGCGCCCCGAAGGACTGGGACACCGTCGCCCTCTTCTACAACGAGAAGGCGGCGAAGGCGGCCGGTCTCAGCGCCGGGCAGCTGAACAACCTGTCCTGGAACCCGAAGGACGGCAGCAGCTTCGAGAAGGCCGTCGCGCACCTCACCGTCGACAGGAACGGCAAGCGCGGCGACGAACCGGGCTTCGACAAGAACAACGTCAAGGTGTACGGCCTGGCCAGCAACGGCGCCGGGGACGGAGACGGCCAGACCCAGTGGAGCAATTTCGCCGCCTCCGCGGGCTGGACCTACACCGACAAGAAGCGGTGGGGCACCAAGTACGGGTACGACTCCAAGACCTTCCAGTCGGTCGTCAAGTGGTACTTCGGGCTGGCGAAGAAGGGCTACATGGCGCCCTTCACCGCCTACAACTCCCAGTCCAGTCCGGGCAACGCGCAGGTGGCCGCGGGCAAGGCGGCGGCCACGTTCGACGGCGCGTGGATGATCTCGACGTACGCCGGGTTCAAGGGCATGAAGATCGCCACCGCGCTCACCCCCGAGGGCCCCACCGGCAGGCGCGCCACGATGATGAACGGCCTCGCCGACTCCATCACCAAGAACGCCGCCAACAAGGCGGGCGCGAAGAAGTGGGTGCAGTACCTGGCGTCGGACGAGTGCCAGAAGACCGTGGGCAGTTACGGCATCGTCTTCCCGGCCACACCTGATGGCACGAAGGCCGCGGTGGCGGCGTACAAGAAGAAGGGCATCGACGTCACGGCCTTCACCAGGCCGGTCGCCGACAAGAAGGACTTCACGACCTTCTCCTATCCGATCACCAACTATGCGGCCGACGTGTTCGCGCTCATGCACCCGGCCATGCAGGACATCTACGGCAACGGCAAGTCCGTGAGCAGCCTCGACCAGACCAACAGCCAGATCAACCTGATTCTCGACCAGTGAGTCGACCTGTCACTCGACCCATGAAGGGCATGCCTTACATGACGTTCTCCCTCGGCATCGTCGGTGCCGGCCAGTTCTCGGGCCAGTTCGCCACGCTGTTCCAGGCCCATCCCGGCGTCAGCGACGTCTATGTCACCGACCTCCTGCCCGAACGGGCCGAACAACTCGCCGCAGCACAGCAGTTGGCGGGCACCTTCCCCTCGTACGAGGCCATGCTGGAGTCCCCGGCCGTCGACGCGGTCGCCATCTTCACGCAGCGCTGGACGCACGGCCCGCTCGTGCTGCAGGGCCTGAATGCCGGCAAGCACGTGTACTCCGCCGTCCCCATGGCGATCGCCACGGAGGAGATAGCGGCGATCATCGACGCGGTCAGGGCGACCGGGCTGACGTACATGATGGGCGAGACCAGCCAGTACAACCCGGCGACCGTGCACGCCCGCAACCAGATCGCCGAGGGCGCCTTCGGACGGATCTTCTACGCCGAGGGCGACTACGTCCACGACATGGACCTGGGGTTCTACGAGGCGTACCAGTACAGCGGCGGCGAGAACTGGAAGCAGACCGCCAGCTATCCCCCGCTGCTCTACCCCACGCACTCGGTGGGCGGGGTGCTCGGCGCCTGGCAGACGCATGCGGTGAGCGTGTCGGCGATCGGTGTGGTCGACGAGCGGGGCGACGGCGTCTTCGACAAGGACGTCAGCCAGTTCGGCAACGACATCTCCAACGCGACCGCGCTGTTCGAGGTGGCGGGCGGCGGTTCGTTCCGTACGAACGAGTTCCGGCGGGTCGGCTATCCCTCGCACATCCGGGAGTCGCGTTTCCGGTTCTTCGGCACCGACGCGAGCATGGAGCAGCTCGCCACGGTGGCGCTGTGGCAGGACAAGAAGGGGGTGCAGGACATCAGCGAGCTGCTGGAGCCCAAGCCCACACTGTCCCCTGACGACCCGTCACTGCAGCACATCGCGCCCGATCTGCGGGCCGCCTTCACCTCGGGTTCGGCGCCGGTGCACGACCGCGCGCGGCTGCCGCGGGAGTTCGACAACCTGCACAACGGGCACGAGGGCAGCCACCACTTCCTGGTCGACGACTTCGTGACCGCCGTGAACACGCGGTCGCTGCCGTCGGTGAACGCGTGGGTGGCCGCCCGCTACACCCTGCCGGGCATCGTCGCGCACCAGTCGGCGCGGCAGGGCGGGGCCAGGCTGGAGATCCCGGACTTCGGGGACGCGCCCGAGGCGTGACGCCTTTGCGAGCCGGGTGCCTGCCTTTCGCGTCAGGTGCCCGGCTTGCGGCCGTAGACGAAGACGTCGTCGCCGGTCTTCAGCAGCGACCAGTACTTCTGGGCCGTGGCGGAGGTCATGTTGACGCAGCCGTGTGAGCCCGGCGGGTTCCACATGCTGAGGTTGACCGAGTGGAAGGCCTGGCCGCCGTCGAAGAACTGGCTGTAGGGCATGGGCACGTTGTAGATGTTCGAGACGTGGTTCTTGTCCCGCCAGTAGATCTTCTTCAGGCCGGTGCGGGTCTCGTAGCCGTCGCGGCCGGTGCGGACCGGGACGGGGCCGTAGACGAGCCTGCTGCCGTCCTGGATCCAGCTGAGCTGGAGTGTCAGGTTCACGCAGGCGATGCGGCCCTTGTTGACGGGGCAGGCGCCGTCCCGGTTGGGGTTGTTCCCGACGGCCTTCTGCTTGTTCATGAGGTCCATCACGCCCCAGGTGACAGAACCCGCGTACCCGATGTTCGGGGTGATGCCGTGCTTGGTCTGGAAGGCCTTGATGGCCTTGCAGTCGGCGGCGGACTGCTTGCCGTCGACCGTCAGGCCGAGGAACTTCTCCACCTGCTTCTGGTAGGGCCCGGTCTGTGTGGTGCAGCTGGTGGCCGCCTGCGCGGGCGCGCTGCCCAGGGCGAGTGTGAGCGGCGCCACCAGTCCGGTGATCCCGAGTGCGACGGCTCCCCGTCTGCGTATGTCCCCCATGGCCTGCCTTGCCTTTCGTGCGGATGGGTCGTCTGATCTGCGATGTCTGCCAGCTAGACCGGCGTCCGGCGCGATCGGTTGCAGGAATCCCTCACGATGCGACGAAACGGTGACATTCGCAGTGCCGCAGGTCACAGCGTGATGCTTCGCACCGCTAAGCGTTCCTGTCCTGCCGCGTCGCCCGGAGGAATCCCGTGTTCACGGCGGTGACGCCGCCGTCGACCGTGAGCGCGGTGCCGGTGATCCAGGACGCCTCGCGGGAGGCGAGGAAGGCGACGGCGGAGGCGATGTCGTCCGGCTCACCGACCCGGCCGAGGGGATACAGCCCGCGCATGGTCTCGAGCTCGTCGTCACGGCCCTCCCAGGCCGAGGTGCGCACCGTGCCCGGCACCACCAGGTTGACGCGGACGCCGCGTGCGGCAACGTGCGCGGCCATGGTGCGGGTGAGGGAGCCCAGGCCGGCCTTGGCGGCGCTGTAGGCGTGGTTGCCGAAGTCCTGCAGGGCGTTGACGGAGCCGATGTTGACGACGGCGCCGCGGCCCGAGGAGGCCAGGTGCGGGAGGGCGGCGCGGCAGCAGTGGTAGGTGCCGGTCAGGGTGATGTCGAGGTCGCGGGCCCACGCGTCGTCCGGCCCGTCCTCGAAGAGCGGCGTGTCGGGTGTGCAGCTCGCGGCGCTGTTGACCAGGACGTCGAGCGAGCCGAAGGCGTCGACGGCGTGCGCGACGGCCGCCTCCACGGATCCCCGGTCGGCCACGTCGCACGCCAACGCCTCGGTGGCCAGGCCCTGTTCACGCAGCGCGGCCGCGGTCTTCTCCGCCTCGGGCGGATCGACGTCGGTCACCAGGACCCGCGCACCTTCTTCGGCGAGCCGTCGGGCGACGGCGGCTCCGATGCCGCGGGCGGCGCCGGTGACGAGAACTCCGTATCCCTCGAAGCGCTTTGTATCAGCCATGGGCCGAAGCTACTCCCCGGACGATCAACGGGGCAGATAGCGTGCGCACATGTCCGCGTTCATGCAGCAACTTCCCGCGCTCATAGGCGTCGTGATCGGCGCACTGGGTTCCTATCTGGCGGTCGTACGGGGCGACCAGGCGCGGTTCCGCCGGGAGCAGGCGGTGCGGTGGGAGGAGCGGCGGCTGGCGGCGTACGTCGACTATGCGCGCGCGCTCAAGAGATCCGTAACGCTGACGTACCAGGTCGCCTCGCACCTCGGCGACGACCCGCACCCGCATCCGCTGCCCCTGCAGGAGGCGGAACCGCAGCTCGCCGAGGCGATGACCGCCCGGGATCCGGCCTGGGAAGCGCTGCTGCTCCTGGGCAGCCCCGACGTGGTGGAAAAGGCCAGGGCGTGGGTACTGACGCTCATCGACATGGAGCAGTACGTTCGCCAGGACACCCGCGATCCCGCGGCCTGGCATGCCCTGTTGGAGCAGCAGCGCGACAGGCGCGACGGCTACTACACGGCCGTGCGCGACGATCTGGCACTGCCGCCGGGCCACTCGGCACGTTGGGCCCCGCCAATGCTGCGCACCTGATCTCACCTGTACCCGGTCGTGTCGGCGGATTTGCCCGCGTCCTGCACCTCCACGAGATAGCGCCAGGCGTCCGGGCGGCTGCCGTCCAGGTCCGTGAAGCCGTACGCCTTGGCCAGTCCCCCACTGGAGAGGGACTCGCCGTTCCACCGGGCCACGTCGGGGTCGGCGGCGAGGGCGGCGACGGCGCGGCCCACGTAGCGCGGGGTCTCGGAGATGGCGAAGTGAGGGACGCGTTCGAGGGCGTCGCGCCAGTTGTCCTCGCGTACGCCGAACTGCTCGAGCATGATCTCCGAGCGCAGCCAGCCCGGGGTGAGGGCGACGGCGGTGGCCCCGCGCGGTCCGAGTTCATGGCCCAGGGCGAAGGCCATGCGCAGCACGGATGACTTGGCGAGGTCGTAGAAGAAGGAGACGCGGTAGGTGTCGCGGTTGTACTCGGCGGTTCCGTCGGTGACCTCGACGACCAGGCCGCCGGGGTGGCGCAGGAGCAGGGGCAGGGCGTGGTGGCTGGTGATCGCGTGTGTCTCGACGGCGAGCCGGAGCAGCCTGAGTCCCTTGTCGAGGTCGTGCTCCCAGACCGGGCTCTCCCATTGGAAGAGGTTCTCGCCGCCCCAGATGTCGTTGACGAGGACGTCGAGGCGGCCCTGTTCGTCCGCGATGCGGTCCACGAGGGTGCGGACCTGTGCGGGTTCGAGGTGGTCGGTGGGTACGGCGATGCCCTGGCCGCCCGCCTCGGTGACGAGGTCGGCGGTGTCCTCGATGGTCTCGGGGCGGTCGTACTCGGAGCGCTGGGTGCGGGTGGTGCGTCCGGTGACGTAGACCGTGGCTCCGGCCGCACCGAGCTCCAACGCGATCCCGCGGCCCGCGCCCCGCGTCGCCCCTGCGACCAGCGCGACCTTACCCTTCAGCGGCTGTGACATGTCCGGCCTCCCGTTGAACGCGTTTGTCGCCTTCACACTGCCGGGTAAGCCGGACATCTTCTGTCGTCTTTATGCCGAGTGTTGCGTCGTCCTCGGCACGCGAGTCACCTCGGCTGCGTGACCGTCAGTGCCCACCGGATCGTCTGCGCCGAGGCGTCGACGCCCACGCCGAAGGATCCCCACTGGACGACGCCCGGGTCCAAGGTCACCGAGCCGACGCCGGCGGTCCCGGCCGGGCAGTCGACGGAGAACTCTGCCACCTGCGTGTCCTGCGACTGCATCGTCACCTGCACGCTGCCGCCGCCTTCGCACGCCACGGTGAGCACGGTCCGCCGATACGGGCTCGCGCCGGCCGACACGGCGCCACCGTCGCCCGTCTGCTCCGGCACCCACAGCAGGCCGTCCTCCCCGGGGTGCGGCAGTAGCACGTCGTCCGCCGAGGCGGATCCGGTTCCGGCCGCGACCGCCCCTAAGGCCGCCAGCGCCGTCAGAGCCAGTTGGGTACGTCTCATGCCTACTCCCTGATGATCGGTTACGGAGCCGTCAGTCTGCGTCGGCGGAGGCCGCGGAGCATGAGTACGCGTACTCATGCGGCTGCGGGCAGCTTCGCCTCGGGTGTCGGGCCGTCGGAAGCCAGGCGCCGGAGGTCCGGCCTCAGTGACCGCGGGCGATCCACTCCTCCAGGTGCGGGGCCTCGGCGCCGATGCTGGTGGAATCCCCGTGTCCGGTAAGGACTTTGGTGTCGGGCGGGAGGATGAGCAGCCGGTTGCGGATCGAGTCGATGATGGTCGGGAAGTGCGAGTACGACCGTCCCGTGGCGCCGGGTCCGCCCTGGAAGAGGGTGTCGCCGGTGAAGACCGTGGCCAGGGCGGGGTCGTAGAGGCAGACGGCGCCCGGCGCATGGCCGGGGGTGTGGAGGACCGTCAGGTCGGCGCCTGCCGCCTCGATGACCTGGCCGTCGACCAGGTGGGCGTCCGGGTCCCGGTCGGGGTGGGTCAGCTTCCACAGGGGCAGGTCGTCGGGGTGCAGCCAGATGGTCGCGCCGGTCCGGTCGGCGAGCGCGGGGGCGGCGTCGATGTGGTCGTTGTGGGCGTGGGTGCACACGATGGCCACGAGGCGGCGGTCGCCCACGGCTTCGGCGATGGCGTCGGCGTCGTGAGCCGCGTCAATGACGATGACCTCGTGGTCGTCGCCGACGAGCCACACGTTGTTCTCCACCTCCCAGGTGCCGCCGTCCAGGCTGAAGGTGCCGGAGGTGACGAGGCGTTCGATGCGTGCGGCCATCACAGCACCACCACCGAGCGCAGCACGTCGCCGTGGTGCATCCGCTCGAACGCCTTCTCCACGTCGGTGAGTTGGATGGTCTCCGTGACGAACTTGTCCAGCGGCAGGCGGCCTTGCAGGTGCAGGTCGATGAGCATCGGGAAGTCGCGGGAGGGCAGGCAGTCGCCGTACCAGGACGACTTCAGCGACCCGCCGCGCCCGAACACGTCCAGGAGGGGAAGTTCGAGCTTCATCTCCGGGGTGGGCACACCGACAAGGACGACCGTGCCGGCGAGGTCACGCGCGTAGAAGGCCTGCTTGTACGTCTCCGGGCGGCCGACCGCCTCGATGACGACGTCGGCGCCGAAGCCGCCGGTCAGCTCCCGGATCGCCTCCACCGGGTCGCTCTCCTTGGAGTTCACCGTGTGCGTGGCACCCATCTCCCGTGCCTTGGCCAGTTTCCGGTCGTCGAGGTCCACCGCGATGATCTTCCCTGCGCCGGCCAGGTTCGCTCCCGCGATCGCCGCGTCCCCCACGCCGCCACAGCCGATGACGGCGACCGTGTCGCCGCGGCCGACGTTCCCGGTGTTGATCGCCGCTCCGATCCCGGCCATCACCCCGCAGCCCAGCAGCCCGGCCACCTGCGGCGAGACACTCGCATCCACCTTCGTGCACTGCCCGGCCGCGACCAGTGTCTTCTCCGCGAACGCGCCGATGCCCAGCGCCGGGGACAGCTCGGTGCCGTCGGTGAGGGTCATCTTCTGCTCGGCGTTGTGGGTGTTGAAGCAGTACCAGGGCCGTCCCCGCAGACAGGCCCGGCAATTTCCGCACACGGCACGCCAGTTGAGGATCACGAAGTCGCCGGGTGCGACGTCCGTGACGCCCGCGCCGACCGACTCCACCACACCGGCGGCCTCATGACCGAGCAGGAAGGGGAAGTCGTCGCTGATGCCGCCCTGTTTGTAGTGCAGATCGGTGTGACACACCCCGCAGGCCTGGATCTGTACGACCGCTTCCCCGGGTCCGGGGTCGGGCACGACGATCGTCTCCACCCGTACCGGCTCGCCCTTGCCCGGTGCGATCACGCCGCGTACTTCCTGCGCCATGGCGTTGAACCCTTTCGTCAGCGGATGTCCCTCCCTGCGACCCTACGGGTGACTGATCAGTAACGGAGTCGGCGGTCCACCGCCCGGGACCGGCCGCGCCTCGGGGCGGGCGCCGACGTAGCCTGAATGCTCCGCACGACTCTCGAGGAGCGCCGTGAGCATCGCAGAGACCGAGCCCCGACCGCCCGCCTGGCGGCTGCTCCTCGCGTACGTGCGACCGCACCGCTGGGCCCTGCTGACGGGCGCGCTGCTGTCGCTGGTCACCGGGGCCACCGGGCTGCTGCTGCCGCTGGTGGCCAAGGGGCTGATCGACGACCTGTCGCACGACCGGGCCATCACCGGCGCGCTGCTCGCCATGTCGGCTCTCGTGGTCACCAACGCCGCGGTGGGCGCGCTCGGTTCGTATGTGCTGCGCCGGACCGCGGAGTCGGTGGTGCTCGGTGCGCGGCGCGCCCTGTCGTCGTATCTGCTGCGGCTGCGGATCCCGGCGGTGGACCGCAGCGAGCCGGGCGACCTGATGGCCCGCATCACCTCCGACACCACGCTGCTGCGCGAGGTCACCACCGACTCACTGGTCGGGCTGGGCACGGGCGGGCTCACACTCGTCGCGACGGTGGTGATGATGGGGCTGGTGGATCCGGTGCTGCTCGGGGTCACCCTGTGCGTGATCCTCGGGGCGGGCACGGTGCTCGGTGTGATCGTGCCGCGCATCAACCGGGCGAGCCGGCAGGCACAGGACGCGGTCGGTGTGATGGGCGCCTCGCTGGAGCGGATCCTCGGCGCGCTGCGCACCGTGAAGGCGTCCGGCGCCGAGCACCGGGAGGAGCGGACGCTGCACGAAGCCGCCGAGGAGTCGTGGCGGCAGAGCGTGCGGGCCGCCAAGTGGTCGGCGGCGGCGGGCAACACGGCCGGTCTCGCGATGCAGATCGCGTTCATCACGGTGCTCGCGGTGGGCGGGGCGCGGGTGGCGACCGGTGCCATCCAGGTGGGCACGCTGGTCGCGTTCCTGCTGTACGTCTTCTACCTCATGTCGCCCATCCAGCAGGTGGTCGGCGCGATCACGCAGTACCAGACGGGGGCCGCCGCCCTCGCCCGCATCCAGGAGGCGCTGAGCCTGCCCTCCGAACCGGCGGCCCGCCCCGCCCCGTTGCCCACCCCCGGCGCGGAACCGGCCGCGGTCGCCTTCGACGAGGTCCGCTTCCGGTACGCCGGGGACCTGCCGTACGTCCATCACGGGGTGACGTTCGCGGTGCCGGCCCGCGGGATGACGGCGTTCGTGGGCCCGTCCGGCGCGGGCAAGACCACGGTGTTCTCCCTCATCGAGCGGTTCTACGATCCCGAGTCCGGCACCATCACCCTGGACGGACTCGCCTTGCAGGACTGGGAGTTGCCCAGGCTCCGGTCGGCGATCGGCTATGTGGAGCAGGACGCCCCGGTGCTGTCGGGTTCGCTGCGGGACAATCTGCTGCTGGGCAACCCGGATGCGGACGAGGCCGCCGTGACGCGCGTACTGAAGACGACCCGGCTGGACGGCCTGGTCGCGCGGCTGCCCGGCGGCCTCGACACGCTGGTGGGACACCGCGGCACCAAGCTGTCGGGCGGCGAGCGGCAGCGGGTCGCCATCGCCCGCGCGCTGCTGCGCCGGCCACGGCTGCTGCTGCTCGACGAGGCCACCTCGCAGCTCGACGCGGTCAACGAGGCGGCACTGCGGGATACGGTCGCCGATGTCGCCCGTACTACTACGGTTCTTGTCGTCGCGCACCGGCTGTCGACCGTGACGATGGCCGACCGGATCGTGGTCATGGACGCGGGGCGGGTGCGGGCCGTGGGGACCCACCGGGAGTTGGTTGCCGGAGATCCGCTGTATGCGGAGCTTGCGGCCACGCAGTTTCTTGCCACCGCCGGCTGAAGGCTTATTCGTTCGTCTGCGGCTTCGTCGTGGCTGGTCGCGCCCACGCGGCGGAGCCGCAAATCAAACACAGTCCCGCGCCCCTTGAGGGGCGCTCCCCTGGCCGTCACGTTCTCAGTTCTGGAGTCTGCGCAGGCGCTCCGCGTCGCCGGTGCGGGGGCAGGTCACGCAGGCCTCGGCGGGCCGGATCGCGTAGAACATGCAGCAGCCGGTACGGGTACGGGTGACATGCCGTCGGCCGTCGTCGCCCGCCAGGTAGCGGAAGTCGGCGCCGCCCGGGTAGGGGGGTACGCCGATCGGCAGCACTTCGGTGGCGGCCCGTACGGCCTCGTCCTCCTGACCGAGCATCCGGCCGAGGTACCAGATGCCGGACACGAGATCGTCGGCGACCATGCCCCACAGGGAACGCGCCCCGCGTCGTGCGACAGGGCCGATCGCGGCCAGCAGCGGACGGATGTGGTCGGCGACCGCCATGCGCAACTCGGCCCGCAGCTGCTCTTCCTGAGAGAGCGTCAGCACTCCGGGCAGCGCAGCGACGGGGTCGCCGGCCAGACAGGCGAGCTCGGTCCCGGGTGTGATCTCGTACGCACCCGTGGCGAGGTCCAGCCGCAGGTCCTCGGGCCGGATCCGGGGCACTCGCCGCTCGAGGTACCAGGTCCCGCCCATCAGCACGCCGAGGGTCCAGGCGTAGTCGTGCAGGGCCCGCGAGGCGGCGACGTCACGGCGGGCGGCGACCGCGTAACGGGCATGGATGCGGGTCGCCTCGGCGTCGACGAAGGCGTCGAGCGCGCCGCGGTCCGACACCAACTCGGCCGCTGTGACGTCGGCTTGGGTTTCGTCGCCCGGCTCCATGACCCGTACGTCCAGCGCTTCGCAGACGTCGGCGAGTCTGCGGTAGGCATCGCCGAGGGCATGCGTGACGGCACCGGCGGGCGGGGTCTTCAGGGCCACGGGCATGGGCGCTCCAGCACAGGAGGTTCACAGAAGATCAAGAAGGCAAGGCTTACCTTACTTCACTCCGGATAGGGTGATCCACAAGGCATCAGCAGCACCTGATCATGGAACCCCCACGTCAGGGTCATCTCACAGCCAATTGAAAAGTAAAGGAAGGCTAGCCTAAGCTCACGGCTTGTGACTGCGACCCAACGGGGCGCACCTACCGGTGTGCCCTTCCATGCCCTCAGACACCTCCCCGTGTTCCTCGCCGGACTGGGTGCGCTTGTGCTCTGCACTGCCCTGAGTCTCGCTCTCGGCGCCCGGTCGGTACCCCTGTCCACGGTGGCCGACGCGCTGTTCGGCCACGCCCATGGCCGGGAGGCGCTGGTGGTGACCGGGCTGCGGCTGCCGCGTACCGTCATCGGTCTCGCGGTGGGGGCTGCGCTCGGGGTCGCCGGGGCCGTGGCCCAGGGCATCACCCGTAACCCGCTCGCGTCGCCGACCACCTTGGGCATCAACGCGGGCGCCGGTTTCGCCGTCGTCGTCGCGATCTTCGCGCTGAGGCTCAACGACCCTGCGCAGTACGTGTGGTTCGCGTTCGCCGGTGCGGCGGGTGCCGCCCTGTTCGCGCAGGCGCTGGCCCGCCGTGCCGGAGACATCGATCCGGTACGGCTCGCTCTCGGCGGCACCGTGCTCCAACTGGTGCTGCTGTCCTGGACGTCGG
The DNA here is from genome assembly GCF_042895385.1 of Streptomyces sp. NPDC001401. Classification (NCBI taxonomy): domain Bacteria; kingdom Bacillati; phylum Actinomycetota; class Actinomycetes; order Kitasatosporales; family Streptomycetaceae; genus Streptomyces; species Streptomyces sp. NPDC001401. The sequence continues at coordinate 263,930 of NZ_JBIAWI010000009.1, read as the reverse complement.
CGGTGATGCTGCTGAACCAGCGCACGCTCGACGAGGCCCGCTTCTGGCTGGCCGGATCCCTGTCCGGCAGGCCCCTCGACGTGCTGTGGCCGGTGCTGCCCACCCTGCTGCTCGGCCTTGTGCTCGCCCTCGCCGTCTCCCCCGCCCTCAACGCCCTTGCCCTGGGTGACGATTCGGCCCAGGCGCTCGGTGTGCCGGTGGCCCGGATCCGGCTGGCCGGAGGCATCGCGGTCGTCCTGCTCTCCGGGTCGGCGGTCGCCGTGGCCGGTCCGGTCGCCTTCATCGGCCTCGCCGCGCCCCATCTCGTACGTCCCCTGCTCGGCGCCGACCACCGGCTGCTGGTGCCCGGCTGTCTGATCGCCGGACCACTGCTGCTGCTTGCGTCCGACGTCCTCGGCCGGATGGTGATCCGCCCCTCGGAGCTGGAGGTCGGCATCGTGACGGCGTTCCTGGGCGCGCCCCTGCTGGCGCTGCTGGCCCGGAAGGTGGCCCGATGACTGCCACCGTCGCTGTGTCCGCCCGTACGAGGTCCACGTCCCGCATCCGGGTGCGCCGCCGTGTCCTGGTGTTCGCCGCGACCGGTCTCGTCGCCCTGTTCGTGCTGCTCACCGTGGACCTGACGACGGGTGAGATGCCCCTGCCCGCGGGCACGGCGCTGCGGGCGCTGGTCGGGCTCGGGGATTCGGGGGACGTGCTGGTGGTGCAGCAGTTCCGGGCGCCCAGGGCGGTGGCGGCGATCGTCGCCGGTGCCGGTCTGGGGGCGGCGGGCTGCGTGCTGCAGCGGCTGTTCCGCAATCCCCTGGCGTCTCCCGATGTCATGGGCGTGACAGGCGGGGCGTCGCTGGGTGCGGTCGCGCTGATCGCCGCCGGTGCCTCGCAGGCGCTGATCCCGGTCGGCGCGCTGGGCGGGGGCCTGCTCTCGGCGCTGCTGCTGGGCGTGTTCGCCTGGCGGTCCGGGCTCGCCGTCACCCGGCTGGTGCTCACCGGGCTCGCCGTGCAGGCCGGCCTTGCCGCCGCCGTGAACCTGATGATCGTGCGCTTCCCGGCCGAGCTCGCCGGGTCGGCCCTGCAGTGGACCACCGGCTCGGTGTACGGGCGGACCTGGACGGAGGTGTGGGGGGCGGGCGGCGCCATGGTGTTCGCGCTCGCCGTCGCGCTCGTACTGCACCGTCGGCTGGCCCTGCTCGACCTCGGGGACGAATCGGCCGGGGCCCTGGGCCTGCGAACGTCCGCCGCTCGCCTCCAACTTCTCTTCGTCGCCGTGGCCTTGGCGTCGCTGGCCGCCGCGCTCGCCGGTCCGGTGACCTTCGTGGCGCTAGCGGTGCCGCACGTCGTGCGCTTCGTCACCGGCCCGCCGACGGCCGCGTCCCTGGGGCTGGCCGGTCTCACGGGAGCGGTGCTGCTGCTCGCCTCCGACCTGGTCGTGCAGCACCTGCTGCCGATCGAGGGGCTGCCGGTCGGGGCGGTCACCGCCACGCTGGGCGCGCCCTGGCTGCTGGTGCTCATGTTCCGGCAGAGCTCACCCGTCCACAGGAGCCACGCATGACCAACCAGATGCAGACCCAGGGCCTCGATCTGCGCTACGGCGACCGGCTCGTCGTCGGCGGGCTCGATCTCACCCTGCCGGGCGGCGCCGTCACCGCCATCGTGGGGCCCAACGCCTGTGGCAAGTCGACCCTGTTGCGCGGGCTGAGCCGGCTGCTCGCCCCGTCCGCCGGGACCGTCACGCTGGACGGCGCGGACATCCACCGTATGTCCGCGCGGACGCTCGCCCGCCGGCTGGGACTGCTGCCCCAGCAGCCGGTCACACCGGAAGCGATCACCGTCGAGGCGCTCGTACGGCTGGGCCGCTATCCGCACCAGCGGCTGCTGAGCCCCTGGTCGGCGGCGGACCAGCGGGCGGTGGACGAGGCCCTGGAGCGCACCGGCACCACGTCGCTGCGCGACCAGCCCGTCGACCGGCTCTCCGGCGGTCAGCGCCAACGCGCCTGGATCGCCCTGGCGTTGGCCCAGGACACCGAGCTGCTGCTGCTCGACGAACCGACCACCTTCCTCGACCTGCGGCACCAGCTCGACGTCCTCGACCTGGTCGCCGCCCTGCACGCCGAGGCGGGCCGCACCATGGTGATGGTGCTGCACGACCTCGGACAGGCCGCCCGCTACGCGGACCACATGGTGGTCCTCAAGGAGGGCCGCCTCGCCGCCGCCGGCGCCCCGGCCGACGTCCTCGACGCGGACCTGGTCAGATCCGTGTTCGACGTGGACTGCCGGGTGATCCCCGATCCGGAGACCGGCACCCCGCTGGTCGTCCCGAAAAGCAGCGCGGTGCGGCACTCCGCCGCGCCCGCCTGACCCGAAACCCCCTACCGGAAAGACCGACCCCCCATGTTCAAGCGCTCTCCCCTGCGCGGAATCGGCCGGCTGATCGCCGTGCTGCTCTCCGTCGTGCTCGGTACGGCCGTACTGGCCGCCTGCGGCAGTGAGAAGTCCAGCGACGCCGACACCGCGAAGGCCTCCGGCTCGGCGTCGGCCGGCTTCCCGCGGACCCTCAAGACCGTGATGGGCGACGTCAAGATCCCGTCGCAGCCGAAGCGGGTCGTGGTCCTCGACACCGGTGAGCTGGACGACGTCACCCTGCTCGGCATCGACCCGGTCGGCGCGGTCGCCCCGCACTTCAAGACCGAGGGCGGCTTCCCGACGTATCTGAAGGGCGAGTTGAGCGGCACCGCCGACGTCGGCCCGCTCCTGGAGCCCAACCTGGAGAAGATCGCCTCGCTGAAGCCCGATCTGATCCTGTCGTCGAAGGTCCGGCACGAGAAGGTCTACGACAAGCTCAGCGCCATCGCCCCGACCGTCTTCACCGAGACCACCGGCGGCGTCTGGAAGCAGAACCTGAAGGTGCACGCCGAGGCGCTCGGCCTGGAGAAGGAGGCCGCCGCGAAGCTCAAGGAGTACGAGACGCAGGCCAAGGCGCTGGGTGAGGCCATCAGGAAGAAGGACGGCGGCACCATGCCGACCGCGTCCGTGGTCCGCTTCATCGCCGGTCCGACCCGCCTGTACCAGTCCAACTCCTACAGCGGTGTCGTCCTGAACGACATCGGCTTCAGGCGGCCCAAGTCCCAGGTCTCCAACGACCCCGACGTCACCATGAAGGACGTCAGCCCGGAGGAGATCGACCAGGCCGATGCCGACCTGATCTTCGTCACCACCGCCGACACCCCGGACAAGACCCAGCAGAAGCAGGTCACCTCCAACCCGGTCTGGAAGTCTCTCCCGGCTGTGAAGAACGGCAAGGTCCACACGGTCCCGGACGAGACCTGGATGTCCGGCATCGGCGTCCAGGCGGCGGAGCAGATGCTCAAGGACGTGGCGAAGGCCACCGGCGTGGAGCTCCCGAAGAAGTAACTCCCGCTCTTTCGGGGCGGGCCGCGGCACCGTCGCCGCCCGCCCCCAACCCCCCACCCGCCAGCGGAAGTTGTTCATCAGCCATGCGCCTGTACCTGCTTGCCCTCAATCCGACCGACTCCGTCTCCGAGGGCTTTCTGCCCGCCGCCGCCCGGCTGGGCCTGGACGTCACCGTCCTCACCGACCAGCCCGGCGCCCATCGCCGCGCCCACCCGGAGATCGAGGTCCTGGAGTGCGACGTGCGCGACCACCGGGCGGTCATCACCCGGATCTCGACGCACCACCGTCCCGACGCCGTCTTCACCAACAGCGACCACCTCCAGGCCCAGGCCGCCCTGGCCGCCGCCTACTTCGGCCTGCCCGCCAAGGACTGGCGGGCCGCGCTGCGCACCAAGGACAAGGCGGAGATGCGGCGCAGGCTCGCCGCCGCCGGCGTGGACACGGTGTGGTCGGCCGAGCTCACGGAGCCGATCGCGCCGGACGACGCGCCGTACCCCTGCGTCCTCAAGCCCCGCGAGGGCGTGGCCAGCGAGGACGTCGTCCTGGTCGACGACGCCGAGCAGCTGACCACGCACGCCAAGGAAATCCTTCAGCGCCGTCCCGGTGCCGTCCTGCTCGTCGAGGAGTACCTCCCCGGCGAGCTGTACACCCTGGAGACGCTCGGCGACGGCCACCTCCGCCATGTGCTGGGCGGCTTCCACACCGAGCTGTCGCCCCCGCCGTACTTCATCGAGGAGCGCCTCACCTTCGTCCCCGCCCACCCCGAGGCGGTCGTCGCCCAGGTGCTCGCCCAACTGGACGCGCTGGGCGTCGGGTTCGGCGCCTGTCACACCGAGTTCGTGGTGCACGCGGGCCGGGCCAGGATCATCGAGGTCAACTACCGTGCCATCGGCGACCAGTGCGATCTGCTGCTGGCCCGGCTGCTGGAGATACCCCTCTTCGAGCTGATCCTCCGTGCCCATCTGGGCGAGCGTCTCCCCGCCGACCTGGGAGCCCGCCGCGACGGCGCCGCGCGCCTGGAGTACCCGTGCGCCGGGCGCGCCGGAACCCTGGCGGAAGCTCCCTCCGCCGCGGAACTGACCGTCGACGGCATCCATCTGACGTACCGTCCGCTGCGGTCCGTGGGCGAGCGGCACGAGTTGTATCGCACCAACCGCGACTACCTCGGCGTCCTGCGGGCCGTCGGCACCGACCAGGCGACGGTGGACCGGGTGTCGGCCGGCTTCCTGGCCGCACAGCGCTGGGAGATCCAGCCGTGACCGCGCCGACCGTGACGGACACCTGCGAGGCGGAGCTGCTCACCCGCGTGCTCAGCGCCCTGCTGCGCGAGGACGTGGTCGGGTTGCGCAGCCGCGGCACGCTCGAGCACCGGCCGGACGGTGACTGGCTGCGGCTGCCCGCCGCCGACGACGCCCTGCTGCTGCCCGTCACCGAGGACGGATACCAGTGCGAGCACCGGGCCCGGCTGCCCCTGCTCGTACGCGAGTCGGACGGCTCCGAGCTGACCTCGTGCCAGACCGTGCTCGACGCGCTGCGCGAACTCGCCGAGCCCGTGGACCGCGACGGCTTCGACGCGTTCGCCGAGGAGTGCCGCCAGACGTTGGACACGATGCGGTTGCACGAGCAGACCCGGGACGAGGTGGGCCGGCGGCTCGCCGACCGGTACGGGGACGATCCGGCCCGGTGGACGGGTCCGGCGTACGACACCCTTGCAGCCCGCCTCGACCACCCCATCTACCCGACCGCGCGCGGCCGCTCCGGCCTGGCGGAGGAGCAACTGCGGTCGTACGCACCGGAGTTCCATCCCCGCTTCGCCCTGCGCTGGCTTGCCGTGCCGCGTGACGCGGTGACCGTCAGCGGCCCGCTGCCTCAGCTGTGGCCCACTCCCGCGCGGCTCGGTCTGCCCGAGGTGGAGCAGACCCATGTGACGCTGCCCGTCCACCCGTTGACCGTGGGCGCGCCGCTCGACGAGGCCCTGCGCACCACCGGCCTCGAAGGCCGCGCGCTGCTCGCCGAGCACGCCCACCTCGAAGTCGTGCCGACGCTCTCGATGCGCACGGTGGCGGTGGCCGCGGATCCGTCCCTGCACCTCAAACTACCCCTGGCCACCGCCACGTTGGGCCTGCGCAACAAGCGCTCCATCAAGCCCGGCACGCTCGTCGACGGCGCGGCGGGGCAACGGCTGGTGGAGGCGGTGATCGCGCGCGAACCCCGTTTCCGGGACACGATCCTGCATGCCGACGAGACGACGTACGCACACGCCGGGCACGAACTCCTGGCCGTCCTGTGCCGCCGCTTCCCGGCCGGTCTCGAGGACTCCGTCGTCGTGCCGCTGGCCGCGCTCCTCGCCGAGGCGCCGGGCGGGCGGCTGGTCCTCGACCATCTGGCCGACCGCTTCTACGGCGGCGATCCGGCGGCCCTGCTGGACGCCTGTCTGACTCTGCTGTTCGACTGGCAGACCACGCTGTTCGGCCATGGCATCGCGCTGGAGTCGCACCAGCAGAACGTCTCGCTGGTGCTGGCGCCGGGCAGTCTGCGGCTGCTGTTCAAGGACAACGACGGGCCTCGCATCAACGCCTCGCGGCTGGCGGCCGTACTGCCCGGACCATGGGGTTTCGACGATCCGCGGACGTTCACCGCCGGGGACGGGCCGGTCGCCGACGTGTTCGCCACCATCACGGTCCATCTGTGCGCGGGGGCCTACGCATTCGGGCTCGCAGGGCACCGGGAAGCGCTGCTCGATCTCGTACGCGAACGGCTCGCGCAGGCCGTCGGCCGGCTCGGCGGTGAAGCGGGCGCGGTCCTGCGGGCACATGTCCTCGAGGCGCCGCGGCTGCCGGTCAAGGCCATGGTCACGGCCGGCACGCTGCTCAGCAAGGAGCGCTCGGGTGCCGCGGACGTCAACAAGCACTACACGAGCGGCCCCAACTACCTGCTGTCCGGCGGGGGTTCGGCATGAGCACCGAGACTCTGCGGATGCCGGGCACGGCGTTCAGCCGCGGGCATGTGCACGCGGTGGCGGGCTGCTACTTCGTGGCATCCTTCGCCGCGCTCGGGCTGCCGCCGTATCTCACCGAGATCCTCCCGGAATTGGGTGACCGCGGGGCCCGCTGGGCGGGGGTGCTGTACGTCGTCCCCACCGTGTTCGGTGCGCTGGGCGCCCCGTTGTGGGGGCGGCTCGCCGACCGCCACGGCCGTAAACGGCTGCTGCTGCGCGCCCAGTTGGGGCTTGCCGTGGCCTTCCTGCTCGCGGGCTGGGCGGACTCCCTGGCCACGTTCACCGTGGCGCTGGTGCTGCAGGGCATCCTCGGCGGCACGTTCGCGGCCTCCAACGGGTACCTGGGCGCCGCTCTGGAGGGGCCCGCCCTGTCCAAGGCGCTCACCCTGATGCAGGGCAGCGCGCGGGCCGCGCTGGTCGTGGCGCCGATCGTGGTGGGCTCGCTGTCGGGCTGGCTGTCACCGCACCGCCAGTACGCCCTGCTCGCCGTACTGCCGCTGACGGCAGCCCTGTTGCTGGCGGCGCTGCCCGAACCGGAGCCTGCCGCACGGGAGTCGGAGAGCGCCCCCGAGACGACCACCGCGGCCGAGCCGCCGATGATCTCCCTCAAGGCCCTGTACGCCTTGGAGTTCGCCTTCGTGTTCTCCACCGTCATCTCCTTCCCCTACTTGATCGCCCTCGTCGACGACCGCCTCCCGGGCACCTCGCCCACCCTCTCCGGCGTGCTGTTCGCCCTCCCCCACCTGTGCTACCTGGTGTCGGCGCTGGCCGTGCACTCCGCCTTCCACAGCCGCCCCCGGACCGGGATCGCGCTCGGCTTCGCCTGCATCGCCCTCGGGCTCGCCGGGCACGGGGTCGCCGGTTCCCTGCCCGTGCTGATCGCCGTGCGGCTGCTGCTGGGCGCGGGCCTCACCCTCGGCCTGGTGTGCCTGTCGGTGCTGGCCGCCGACTGCGCCAAGGGCCGGGCGCCGGGGGGGATGTTCGGCTCACTGGAGTTCTTCTCCAAGGCCGGCGCGGTCGCCGCCGGCCTGGCCGCGGCGGCGGGCAGCGCCCGCTTCGGCCCGACCGCACCCGTGCTGACCGGCAGCGCGGCCGCCGCCGTCACCGTACTGGCCACCCTCCTCCCCCCGCTGACCCCCCGCACCCGCAGGAGCCGCTGATGCCCTCGCTGACCCGCCCCCAGCCTTCGGCCGGGGGCGCCGCACCCGCCCGCCTCCCCTCCGCCGACGACGCGGTGGCCCACACGCTCCTCAACTGCCTGCTGCGCGAGGTGTCGGGACCCGAGCGCCAGTCGGTCGTCGCCGACGGCCGCCTGCTGCTGCGGCTGCCGCGCCGCGGAGTGCTGCTGCGGGTCGCGCTGCGCCGCACCTCGCTGCTCGGTGCGCACCGGTTCACCGGCCCGGTGAGCGAACAGGGCGACGGCGGTTGGTCGGAGGTGGACTGGCGGCGCCTGGCCGAGTACACGCACGACGAGCTGTCGTTGCGCACCGGCGTGCGCAACGAGGAGTTCCTGGAGCAGATCGCCTCCAGCCACGGCGCCATCGCCACAGCGCTCGCCGCCGCACGCCCCGCCCCCTTCCCCGACGACCGGCTCTCGGCCTACCTGGCCTCCGAGCAGTCCCTGCTGTTCGGGCACCGCTTCCACCCCACGCCCAAGGCCCGCACCGGCGACCCCCGCGCCTGGTCCGCGTACGCCCCTGAGGTCGGCGCCTCCTTCCCGCTGCGGCACCTCGCCGTCCGCGCCGAGCTCATCGCCGAGGAGTCCGCGGACCCGTCGGCGACCGCCCCGCTGGACGGACTGCGCACCGACGTACCGCGGGGCTACCGGCTGCTGCCCGCCCACCCCTGGCAGTACGAGACGCTCCGCACCCACCCCGCCCTGCGCGCCGCACTCGACCGCGGTGACATCCTCGACCTCGGCCCGGGCGGACGCCCCTTCGCCGCCACCGCCTCGGTGCGCACCCTGTACGACGGGGAGACCTTCCTCAAGTTCAGCCTGAACGTCCGGATCACCAACTGCCTGCGCAAGAACAGCAGTTACGAGCTGTCCGGCGCCGTCGCCCTGACCCGTGCCCTGGCCCCGGCCCTCGCCGACCTGGCCGACCGCTTCCCCGGCAGCGCCGTGCTGCGCGAGCCGGCCTACCGCACACTGGCCCTCCCCGGCTCGGACGGCACCCCCGACCGCGAACTGTTCGAGGGCTTCGGCGTCATCGTCCGCGAGGGCCTGCCGCGCCGCCTCGCCCCGGGTACGGTCCCCCTGCTCGCGGCGGCCGTCGCCGACGAGTACCCGACCGGCGCCGCCCACATCTCCCGGCTCCTCGCCGGAGCGGACGTGCGGACGACCCTCGGCTGGTGGTCGTCGTATCTCGACCTGCTCGTCCCGCCCGTCCTGGCCGCCTACTTCGACCACGGTCTGGTCCTGGAACCCCACCTCCAGAACGTCCTGGTCTGCGTCGGCGCCGACGGGATGCCCGCGCAGGTCCTCTTCCGCGACCTGGAGGGCACCAAGCTGGTCCCCGAACACCACGCCGACACGCTGGCCGCGCTGCCGCCCGAGGTCGCGGGCCCGATGACGTACGACGCGCAGCGCGGCTGGGACCGGGTCGTGTACTGCCTGCTGGTCAACCATGTCGCCGAGCTGCTCGCCGCCCTCGCCGACCTGCACCCGCAGGCGGAGGCCGCCCTGTGGGCCCGGGTGCGCGCCACGCTCCAGACGTACTCCGACCGCTACGGCTGCCCGCCGAGGCTTGCCGCCCTGCTCGCCGGGGTGCCACTGCCCGCCAAGGCCAACCTGCTGACCCGCTGGGAGCGCAAGGCGGACCGGGAGGCCGGCTACGTCCGGCTGCCGTCCCCGCTCGCCGAGGACATCCTGCGCGACCCGGCCGGGAGCACCCGATGACCGACCCGACGCCCGCGGTCCACGACCGCGTCCTGTCCCTGCCCGCCACCGAACTGCCCGCGTACGTCTACGACTTGGCCGCGCTGCGCACGCACGCCGCCGCCGTCCGGGCCGCCCTGCCCGAGCGGGTCGAGGTGTACTACGCCGCCAAGGCCAACCCGGAGCCGGAGATCCTCGGCTCACTCGGCCCGTACGTCGACGGCTACGAGGTCTCCTCGGGCGGTGAACTCGCCCATGTGGCCAAGGCGATGCCGGGCCGACCGCTGGCCTTCGGCGGTCCCGGCAAGACGCCGGACGAGGTGCGGGCCGCGCTGGAGCTCGGCGTCGACCGGTTCCATGTGGAGAGTGCGTACGAGCTGCGCATGCTGGCCGAGCTGGCCCGGACGTGCGCTCCGGGGCGGCGGGTGGCGGTGCTGCCTCGGGTCAACCTGCCGGTCGCGGACGGGTCACTGGCCGGAAGTTCCCTGGCCATGGGGGGCCGTCCCACACCGTTCGGCCTGGATCCGGCGCAGGCCGTCGAGGTCGTCCGAGCCCTTGCCGACGGGACGTATCCGCACCTCGAACTACGGGGCATTCACGCGCACTTGGCCAGTGGCCTGCAGGGGGCTGAGCAGCTGGCGGTGGCCGAGTCCGTCGTGTCCTGGGCCATGAATCTCGGTGTTCCGCTCGCCGAGGTGAACGTCGGCGGCGGCATGACCGTCGACTACACGGACCCCGACCGCCGCTTCGACTGGACCGAATACGGCAACGGGCTCGCCCGTCTGACCGAGGCGCACCCCGGACTGACCCTGCGCATCGAGCCGGGGCGGGCGCTGACCGCGTACTGCGGCTGGTACGCCACCGAGGTGCTGGACGTGAAGCACAGCCACGGCGAGGAGTTCGCCGTCGTCCGCGGCGGCACCCATCACCTTCGGACCCCGGCGACGAAGGGACACGACCAGCCCTGCTCCATCCTGCCGGTGGACGCCTGGCCGCACTCGTGGCCGCGGCCGGCCGCCGAGGGCGAGCTGGTCACCCTGGCCGGGCAACTGTGCACACCGAAGGACGTCCTGGCCCGCCGGGTGCCCGCGCCCGGGCTCAGGGCCGGCGACCGGGTGGTGTTCTCGCTGGCCGGCGCCTACGCGTGGAACATCTCCCACCACGACTTCCTGATGCACCCCCGGCCCGGCTTCCACTTCCTTCACCTTTCAACCGGAGGGCTGTGATCACATCCCGGCACGGTCACAGGCACAGCCGAAGGGCCGCCCGGAAATCGGGCGGCCCTTCGGCTGTGCCGGAACGGACGATGCGGCGTCGGCCTGTTACAAGGCCCGCGGCAGCCCGCTGGCGGCTCCCATGCGGGCGACCCGGTCCAGCTGCTCGAGGTTGTTGAGGCGGTTCAGCTGCCGCAGCTGCTCGGAGGGGCGCGGCACCTCGGCCCTGCGCTCCGCCGGGATGCCGCTCTGGGCGAGCGAGTCGAGCGTGGAGATCGGGTTGAGCTCGCTCGCGTCCTTGTTCTGGATGGTCGCGTCGGACGCACAGGCAAGGGGCGCGGCAAGGGCGGTGATTCCTGCGGCGAGACCAACGGCGGCGACGATACGTCGTGTTGAGATCATGCTCCCCACAACGGCACCGGACCTCCGGCGGTCACGGCTGCGCCACGCCACTCACCCATCAGGGGCAGTGGTCCGGCTGCGCTTGCCGAGGCTGCCGCGGCGGAGGAGTCTCGGATGAGAGGCCCTTCGCGGCCCGCTCCTCGTCGGGTCGCGGCCCTCGAAGGAGGTTCATCATGGGCACCGCGGCAACTCCTGCCTTCAACGCCGACACCCTGCGTCGGGGCGTCGAGGCACACACTGCGGCAGACCTTCTGTCGCTCTACGCGGACGACGCGCAAGTACGGATCGTGGACCGCAACACGCAACCCAGCAAGCCCCGTGTCCTGCACGGACGCGGCGAAATAGGCGCGCTGTTCGATGACATCTACAGCCGTGACATGACGCACAAAGTGGACCAGTGCATCATCCAGGGCGACCACGCCGCCTACAGCCAGTCCTGCCAGTACTCGGACGGGACGCGCGTCCTGGCCGAGTCGATGATCACGCTGCGCAACGGGAAGATCGCCGAAGAGGTCCTGATCCAGGCATGGGACGAGTAGGAGGCAGAACCGGGAGGGTCCAGGTCACTTCCCGCTTGACCTGGACCTTCTCGGCTCGTACGGCCCTCGGGCGAGCACGTCCGTCCCGGCCTCGGACCGGCACGGCACGACGGCTGGCGTCCGTCGCTCTGCTGCGGTCGGTGCTGAGAAGGGCACGGTCCCGCCCACTTCCTGCTGCTCGAAGGCGGCGGGTCCTGCACCGGTGACTGCCGCTCCTGACCGCCCTAGCGGCTCGGCTAGCCTGAGGGCGGGCCGTGACTGGCGCTGAGGTGGAGCACCACCGGGGAGCGGCCACGCAGAGTCGATGCCGCGCGCCTGGGCGATCCGGTCACACCAGCCCAGGAGTGGATCATGTCTCAGGCACGACTCATGGAGGGCACCGCCCTCGCACGGCGCATCGTCGAGGACACCACCAAGCGGGCGGCCGACCTCACCGACCGCACCGGAACGGCGCCCTGTCTGGCGACCGTTCTGGTCGGCGAGGACCCCGCTTCCGTCACATACGTCCGGATGAAGCGGAACCGCTGCCGCAAGGCCGGCATCGAGTCGCGCCATGTGGAACTTCCCGCCGCCACGACCACCGAGGAACTCGTCGGCACGCTGCGCTCCCTGTCGAGCGACCCCGGTGTGCACGGCATCCTGCTGCAGCACCCGATGAGCGAGCACATCGACGAGCGGGCCGCGTTCGAGGCGATCCCGCCCGAGAAGGACGTCGACGGCGTCACCTTCGCTTCCTTCGCGACGATGAGTTTCGGCCTGCCCGGGTTCGTGTCCTGCACACCCGGCGGAATCATGCGGCTGCTCGACGAGTACGACGTGGACCCTTCCGGGAAGCGGGCCGTGGTCGTGGGCCGCAGCGCCATCCTCGGCAAGCCGGTCGGCATGCTGCTGCTCGCCTGCGACGCGACGGTCACGTACTGCCACTCCCGTACCCGGGACCTGTCCTCGGTCGTGCGGGAGGCGGACATCGTGGTCGCCGCCGTCGGGCGGCCGCGGCTGATCCGGGGCGAGGACATCAAGCCCGGGGCCGTCGTGATCGACGCCGGCTACAACCCGGGCAACGTCGGTGACGTCGACTTCGACTCCGCGGTGGAGCGGGCTGGTCTGATCACTCCGGTGCCGGGCGGTGTCGGCCCGATGACGATCGCCACGCTGCTGGAGCAGACCGTTGAAGCGGCTGCTGCCGCCGCCCGGCACCCCGGGGTGTGATCAGCGCATCCAGGCGCTGTAGTCCATGACGTCTCCGGCCTTGACGCCGTACTCCGGCTCCGCCTTGGTGACGACGGTCTCCAGGCCGAGGACGACACCGGTGGACGGCTGCATGATCAGCATCCGGCGGTAGCCGGCGCCCTCGTACTCGTATGCCTGGCCGCGCCGCCCGAGCCGGTCCGTGACCTGGCCGACCGGCCGCAGCCCCTCGGCGCCCGCGAGGAGGCGGGCGAGCGTCGCGGACTCGCGGGCGCCGAGGGTCCAGTGATCGAGCAGCTCCGCCACACCGTCGAGGAGTCCCGGGGTCGTCAGCCTGGTGTGGGTGTACGTGGCCTCCTGCAGGTAGGCCCGCAGCCGCGCCGTATCGTTCGGCGGCGGTGACTCGGGCGGCGCGTCGCTCCAGCTCGGCGGATAGGTCTGCCTGCTGATGACATGGCCGTCCTCGACCAGGTGCGGATCGCCGCCGTCGTCGCGGAGGACCGGCCGGCCCGGGTGCCGCGGGTCGGTCGCCACGACAAGCTCGGTGTGGCTGCCGTCGGCCTTCCAGCGCACGACGCGCTCCTCCGGGAGCGTCACCGGGGGCTTGTCGTCGCTCATGCCCATGCTCCAGGACTGCACATGCGTGCCCTTGCGCAGCTTCGGCGCATCCTCCGCCGTGGCCTGCCGCTGCGCCCGGTCGGCCAGCTCTTTCAGGGGTACGGGGGTGGAGTTGGCCTGGACGACCAGCGGGCGGGGAGCCGCGACCGCGGTGGTGGGGCTCGGGCCGCCGAGCGTCAGCGTCAGCGCGGTCGCGGCGACGAGGGCAGTGGCCGCGAGGCTCCAGATGAGCCGGGTGCGGCGGCGGCCGGTGGGGGGTTCGTGCAGCAGCCGGTTGAGGCGGCGTTCGGCGGCATGGTCGAGGGGGCCGTCGCCGTAGTGGGGGCCGTCGACCGGCACCGGATTGGCGCGGCGCAGGAGTTCGAGTTCGTCAGCCATGGTCGTACTCCTTCGCGGCTGTCGGACCGGTCTTCTGTGTGGGGTGCATGCGGTCTATCTCGGCTCTCAGCCGGCGCCGGGCGCGGTGCAGCCGCATCGATGCGGCCCGTCTGCCGCAGCCGAGGGCGACGGCGACCTCGTCGATGGCCAGTTCCTCCCACGCCGTCAGGCGCAGCACCTCCTGGTCGGCCTCGGACAGGCGGGCCAGTGCGTCGTGCACCCAGGCGCCCGGGGCCTCCGCGTCGGGGCTCGCCACGATCTGCCGGCCGTGCGCGCTCTCGTCGTTGCCCAGCCGGTCGACCAGCCGGCGGCGCCGCCCGTAGCCGCGTACCGCGTTCGCCAGGCAGTTGCGTGCCACGCCGTACAGCCAGGGCAGCGGGGATCCCGGCAGGTCGGCCCGGCGTCGCCAGGCGACCGTGAACACCTCCGCCACCACTTCCTCCACCTCGCTGGTCCGCCCGTCCAGTCGCCGCGCGACATAGCGGCTGACCGCCCAGTAGTGCTCGCGATAGGCAGCGGCGAAGATCTCGTCGTTGCTCATGTTCCGTTCGTGTCCGGCACCAGCCGGATCGTCACACCCATTTCCGTGATTCTCGACGCGTCACTCGAGTGTGACCGGCGTGCCCGGAGCGGACACAGGCGGGGCATGAGGCACCTCAAGTGGCTGACGACCACTGATCACAAGACGATCGGGACGCTGTACCTGGTCACGTCGTTCGCGTTCTTCCTGATCGGCGGCGTGATGGCGCTGCTGATGCGCGCCGAGCTCGCCCGGCCTGGTCTGCAGATCATGTCGAACGAGCAGTTCAACCAGGCGTTCACGATGCACGGCACGATCATGCTGCTGATGTTCGCGACGCCGCTGTTCGCCGGTTTCGCCAACTGGATCATGCCGCTGCAGATCGGCGCGCCAGATGTGGCCTTCCCCCGGCTGAACATGCTCGCCTACTGGCTCTATCTCTTCGGCTCGACGATCGCGGTCGGCGGCTTCCTCACCCCGTCCGGTGCGGCCGACTTCGGCTGGTTCGCCTACAGCCCGCTGTCGGACGCGGTCCGCTCGCCGGGCGTCGGCGCCGACCTGTGGATCATGGGTCTGGCCTTCTCCGGCTTCGGCACGATCCTCGGTGCGGTCAACTTCATCACCACCATCATCTGCATGCGCGCGCCGGGCATGACCATGTTCCGCATGCCGATCTTCGTGTGGAACGTGCTGCTGACCGGTGTTCTCGTACTCCTGGCCTTCCCGGTACTGGCCGCGGCCCTGTTCGCGTTGGAGGCGGACCGTAAATTCGGTGCGCACGTCTTCGATGCGGCCAATGGCGGCGCCCTGCTGTGGCAACACCTCTTCTGGTTCTTCGGCCATCCAGAGGTGTACATCATCGCGCTGCCGTTCTTCGGCATCATCTCCGAGGTCATCCCGGTCTTCTCCCGCAAGCCGATGTTCGGCTACATGGGCCTGATCGGTGCGACGATCGCCATCGCGGGTCTGTCGGTGACGGTGTGGGCCCACCACATGTACGTCACCGGCGGTGTACTGCTCCCGTTCTTCTCCTTCATGACGTTCCTCATCGCC
The DNA here is from genome assembly GCF_042895385.1 of Streptomyces sp. NPDC001401. Classification (NCBI taxonomy): domain Bacteria; kingdom Bacillati; phylum Actinomycetota; class Actinomycetes; order Kitasatosporales; family Streptomycetaceae; genus Streptomyces; species Streptomyces sp. NPDC001401. The sequence goes on along the minus strand of NZ_JBIAWI010000009.1, from coordinate 248,737 downwards.
GTACCGACCGGCGTGAAGTTCTTCAACTGGATCGGAACGATGTGGAAAGGGTCGTTGAGTTTCGAGACCCCGATGCTCTGGGCGACCGGCTTCCTGATCACGTTCGTCTTCGGCGGCCTGACCGGCGTGATGCTCGCCTCACCACCGCTGGACTTCCCGACCTCCGACACCTACTTCGTCGTCGCCCACTTCCATTACGTCATCTTCGGCACCGTCGTGTTCGCGATGTTCTCCGGATTCCATTTCTGGTGGCCCAAGTTCACCGGCAAGATGCTCGACGAGCGCCTCGGCAAGATCACTTTCTGGACGCTGTTCATCGGCTTCCACGGCACCTTCCTGGTCCAGCACTGGCTGGGGGTGAACGGAATGCAGCGCCGGATTCCCGACTATCTGGCGGTGGAGGGCCTGACGACGCTCAACACGGTGTCGACGATCTTCTCGTTCCTCCTCGGAATGTCCTTCCTGCCCTTCTTCTACAACGTCTGGAAGACCGCGCAATACGGCGAGAAGGTCGAGGTCGACGACCCGTGGGGCTACGGCCGTTCCCTGGAGTGGGCGACCTCCTGCCCGCCGCCGCGGCACAATTTCGTGGCCCTCCCCCAGATCCGGAGCGAATCCCCTGCGTTCGACCTGCACCATCCCGGATCCCATGCCCCGGAAAGGGAGTTGACTGCGCCATGAGCAATGAGGACGCGCAGATGCTCCTCAGCGAGATCGAGGGACACCTGCTGATCGCCGCCGCCCGCGAGGAGGGACGTACGGCCGCCGCGCGTTTCAGCGCCTCGTTCGACTGGCTGACGCAGGCTCAGCGGGAGGACGTGGAGCGCCGGTTCGAGACGGAGTACCTCGTACTCGCCCGCGCCTCGTGGCAACGCTCCGCGGAGCGTGCCCGCGAGTTGCGGGGCGAGTACGAGGAGACCTACCGCGGCCTGCGGCGCCGCCTGCTGGCCGGCTGGCTGCTGGCGTGCACCGCGGTCACGGCCGTCGGCATCCTGCTGTTGCCGCTCGCCTGGACCGGCCCTAGTTGAGCGTCCACTTCTGGTTGTCGCCCGTCCCGCAGGACCACAGCACCATGGAGGTGCCGTTGGCCGTGGCGGCGTTGTAGGCGTCGAGGCAGAGGCCCGCGTTGACGTTGGTGATGGTGCCGTCGCTGTTGACGTTCCACTTCTGGTTGTTCTGGCCGTTGCAGTCCCAGATGACGACCTTGGTGCCGTTGGTCGTGCCGAGGTTGTAGGCGTCCAGGCACTTGTTGCCGTACACCACGAGCTCCTTGCGGGAGGTGTACGTCCAGGCCTGGTTCTGGCCGCCGTTGCAGTCCCACAGCTCGGCCTGGGTGCCGTTGGTGATCGTGTTGTTGTAGATGTCCAGGCAGCGCCCGGACTGTTTGCCGACGACCTGGGAGCCGCCCGCCCCCGGCAGGGGTCTGACGGTGATCGAGTCGAGGGTCGGGGCGCCCGAGAAGGTGAGCGAGTTGGCGGAGCCCTTGGACAGGCCGACCTCGACGGAGATCGTGCCCGGGCTGGAGCCGGTCGGCGGGAAGGAGACCGCGGTGGCGCCCTGGCCGTTGACCTTGAGGGTGCCGGTGCGTGCCGCGGACGTGTTGTTCGTGTACGACACGTCGACGACCTTGACGCCGGTGCTCCCGGCGACGACACCGGAGAAGCCGGAGGTACCGGTGTACGTGCTGCTCGACGCCTCCGTCCCCCCGGTGACCGACAGCATGACCGAGCCCCCTGCAGGAACGCTCGTGGTGTAACTCGTGCCGTAGGTACCGACGTTCGCGCGCGCCCACAGGTCACGCACGGTTGCGGACGCATTCGTCAGACCGAGGTCGGACCAGCGGACGGTGATGTTCTGGGCGGTGGAGGTGCGGTTGAGGAGAACGACGGCACGGTTGCCGGTGCCGGCGAGGACCTTGCCGTACACCTGCAGCCCGGTGGTGTCCTCGGCGACCTTGACGCCCTGGAGACCGCGCGGGTCCTGGTCGACCCCGATGACCTCGGGATTCTTCAGGATCCCGGCGGTCTCGGAGGTCATGGTGGCCAGGTTGTTGCCGGCCAGGAGCGGTGCGCCGGAGATGGCCCACAGGTTCATGTGGGTGCGGTTCTGGGCGGCGGTGAAGCCGTCCATGCCGACCATGAGCATGTCCGGGTCGTTGTAGTAGCCGGTGTGCTGGGCGGTGGGGTGCAGGGTCTGGTCGAAGTTGGAGAGCAGGTTCGTCATCGACGGCTTGTCGCCGTAGTAGATGATGTCGGTGCTGGTCCGCCACATCGGGGCCTGGCCCGGCGCCCAGTTCCAGGGGTTCTGCTTGCCCCAGTTGCAGATCGACAGGGTGAGGGGGCGGCCGGTGGTGGCCGTCGCCTTCGCGACCGCGTCGCTGATCGACTGGTACGTGGTCGCCGCGTCGAGCTCCTCGGCGTCTCCGCCGCACCAGTCGACCTTGACGAAGTCGAAGCCCCACTTGGAGAACTGGAGCATGTCCTGGTCGTAGTGGCCCTCGCTGCCGGTGTTCGGGGCGGCGGGGCGGCCGGTCGGGAAGTAGTAGCCGCAGCCGTTCTTGCCGGCGTCGGTGTAGATGCCGGCCTTGAGGCCCTTGCTGTGGATGTAGTCGGCGATGGCGCTCATGCCGCCGGGCCACTCACTGGTGTCGACGGTGATGTTGCCGGCGCTGTCGCGGGTGCCCTGCCACCAGCCCTCGTCGATGTTGATGTACTTGTAGCCGGCCGCCGGCAGCCCCGCCGCGACGAACGCGTCGACCTGCTGCTTGATGACGTTGTAGTCGATCTTGGCGGCGAAGCTGTTCCAGGAGGCCCAGCCCATGGGGGCGGTGGGCACGGATATCTGACGGGTCGTCGCCGCCTGCGCGGGGCCGGGCGCCGCGAACAGGAGCGCGGCGACCGCGGTGAGAGCAAGGGCGAGGAGGCGTACGGCGGCGGCTCTGCAGCGGCGTACGAGACCTCTGCGGGTCGAGCGCGGAGGGGAGTACATGCGGCTCCGTAGGTGATGAGGGGGGAGGGACCCCGGCTTCCTTGGGGGAAGGGCATTCGAGCAGGTCATCCGGCATTTCGAACACAGATCGGTGCACCGAACGTATTGCGCGCTGAAAGTAGAGCCACAAAGAGCGCCAAGTCAACGGAAGTGACAAGCGTGAAGTGGCCTTTCTCGATGGGGCGTTCTCGCTGAAAGGCCTGCGGCGGCGCCATACTGGCCGTCGTGCGCGTAGCGATCATGACGGCGGGATCCCGGGGCGATGTCGCCCCGTACACCGGACTCGGACACGCTCTCTCCCGTGCCGGTCACGAGGTCACTCTGGTGACGCATGCCCGTTTCGAACCGCTCGTGGCCGGGTCCGGGGTCCGTTTCCATTCGCTGCCGGTGGATCCCCAGGCCGAGCTGGAGTCCTCGCGGGGACGCGGGCTGCATCGCAGTGCGACCGGTGTGGGGAAGCTGGTGCGGGTGGTCGCGATGGCGCGGGCGCTGGTCGGGCGGATGACGGACGATCTCGTCGCGGCCGCCCGGTCGAGCGACATACTGCTGCTGTCCGGTTCGGTGGGGCCACTGGGGCACACCATCGCGGAGGGTCTGTCCCTGCCGTACCTGGACGTTCCCCTCCAACCCCTCGCCCCCACACGGGAGTTCGGGCCTCCGATGCTGGGCGTCCGCTCACTGGGAGCGGTGGGCAACCGGATCGCCGGGCACGGGGTGAGCCTGGCCGTGGAGCAGGTCTTCGCCGGGGCACTGCCTGCGGTGCGGGAGCGGCTGGGGCTGCCCCGTGCGAGCGCCGCCGCGGCACGGCGGGCGCGGGAGCAGCAGGGGCGGCCGGTACTGCACGGATTCAGCCCGCTGGTGGTGCCGCGGCCGGAGGACTGGCGGCCGGGCCTGTCCGTGACCGGATACTGGTGGCCATACGACGGAGCGGCCCAACTCCCCTCCCACGTACAGGACTTCCTCGACGCGGGACCAGCACCCGTGTACGTCGGCCTGGGCAGCGCGACCGTGCCCGACCCCGAGCGGTTCAGCACCGCCATCGTGCGCGCCCTGCGCCGGGCCGGGCTGCGTGGAGTGATCCAACGCGGCTGGGCCGGCCTTGCGGTCTCCGGCGACGACATGCTGACCATCAGCGAGGTCCCGCACTCCGCGCTGTTCCCCCGTATGGCCGCAGTGGTCCACCACGGAGGCGCGGGCACGACGGCGGCGGGTCTGCGCGCCGGGGTGCCGGCCGTGCCGGTACCGATCCAGTTCGACGAGGGCTTCTGGTCTGCCCGCCTGGTTTCCCTGGGCGTCGCCCCACGCACCCTGCCGCTGCGCCATCTCACCCCCGGCACGCTGGCCACAGCACTGATGCGGGCCACCGGAGACCCTGCGTTCGCGCGGCGCGCGGCGAAGCTGGGGGCGCGGATCCGGGAAGAGGACGGGGTGGCTCCGGTGCTGGCCGCGGTGAACGGGACCGGCTGAACACGCGCTCAGCGCCCGGCAGCGGCGCACCCCGCTCAGTCGGTCGGCCCGCCCCACCCCGGTGGGCGCAGAATCGCCAGCAGCTGCTGGACCAGTTCGTCCACCACTTCGTCGAGCGTCGCGTTCACCCATCCGGCACTCCAGTCGTGGAGCAGCCCGTTGACGCTGCCGATGAAGGCCGTCGCGGCAATGCGGTAGTCGCGGGGGGCCGCCTCTCCGTGGGCGGCAGCCGTATCCGCCTCGGCGCAGATGAGGTCCACCCAGCGGGAGCGGCGGGCCAGGCGCTGTTCCTCGAGGCGCGGGCTCACGCCGATGATCTCGACGAAGGTGATCCTGATCCGGCGTGGATCGCCGGTGACGTTCGCGGCGTAGGCCCGGAAGATCGCGGTGACGCGCTCCGCGAGCGGGAGACCCTGCGCCTCGGCGAACGCGGCCAGGACAGCCTCCTCGGCCCAGTCGTTGACCTGGAGATGCAGCGCGGCCAGTACGTCCTCGAGGGTGCGGAACTCCTCGTAGAACTGCCGCGTCGACAGGCCCGCGGCCTCGCTCAGTGCCGCGACCGTGGTCGCACGGTAGCCGGGATCGCCGCCGAAGAGTTCGAGCGCGGCGTCGAGGAATCTGCTGCGCCGCTCGGCCTGCCGTTCCGCGGCGGTCTTGCCGCCGTAGCGTCCGGTCGGCGCCCTGAGCCTGCCCGCCACTGAACCTCCCTTGTCGCCTGATCCGCCAATTTTGTCGTGTACGCAGTCTTGTGGAGAAGGGCACCTCTTCCTTACTTTCCAGTAAGTATGAATCTGAACGCGCTTCTTTTCAGATTCGACCGCCCCCTTCCCGCGCCCCCACCCAGAGGAGAGAGCACTCATGCCTGCCTTCAGAACCAGGCACCTTTGCTCCGTAGCCGCCGCCCTCGTCCTGACCGTCACCGCTCCCGCGACCGCCGCCTCCGCAGCCACCGGCTCCGCCACCGCCGCCGCCCTGCGCGAGGTGATGTTCGTCGGCAACAACTGGGACGGCACCGCCGACGTCATCAAGTCCACGGGCGACTTCGCGAAGGTCGGCCGTATCAATGTCATCCCGGACAAGGACCAGCGGATGGCGGAGATCAACGCCGACCCGATCAAGTGGATCTACTTCATGGCGATCCGCAACGGTGTCGGCGAGGGCCACGACCAGTTCGTGGACGACATGTACTCCACGCCGGACGGCAAGTCGGTCGTCGTCTCCCGGCCGAGCTTCGCCGACGTCGTCTCGATCGACCTGGCCTCCGGCAGCATCAACTGGCGTTTCCCCGTGGCGGGTTACCGCTCCGACCACATGGCGGTCTCCCCCGACGGAACCCGGGTGGCGGTGTCCGCCTCGACCGCGAACACGGTGCACGTGCTGGACATCAACACCGGCAAGCAGCTCGGCTCGTTCGCGACGGGCGACAAGCCGCACGAGAACATCTTCACCAAGGACGGCAAGTACATCTGGAACATGGCCATCGGGGACGTCAACACCTCCCTCGACGACCCGGCCTGGGACTGGACGAAGGGCGACCGGCACATCACGGTCGTCGACGCGACGACCTACAAACAGGTCAAGATCATCGACATGCGGACCCGGCTCGACGCGATCGGTCTCAAGGACTTCTCCGACGCCGTCCGGCCCGCCGTCTTCTCGCCGGACGAGTCCAAGCTCTACTTCCAGGTGTCCTTCTTCAACGGCTTCCTCGAGTACGACGTCGCCGCCGACAAGATCACCCGGGTGAAGACGCTGCCGAAGAACCCGGCGACCAGCGAGGACCGCACCACCTGGGTCAACGACTCGCGCCACCACGGCATTTCGATGAACCCGGACGGCACCAAGCTGTGCGTCGCGGGCACGATGGACGACTACGCGACGGTCGTCGACCGCGCCACCCTCCAGGAGGGGCCGCTGGTGACCGCCTCCAAGCCCTACTGGGCCACGGTCAGCGGCGACGGCAAGGACTGCATCATCTCCGAGAGCGGCGCCGACCAGGTCACGGCGATCGACTTCGCGACCGGGCAGAAGGTCACGTCCGTGCCGGTCGGGGACCATCCACAGCGCGTGCGACTGGGCCATGTGGAGGCGAACTGGTCGGGTACGTCCGGCAACTGACTCCCGTCGGCGGCGAGCTGGGGCGGCACGAGAACACGGCCGCCCCACCTTGCTGCGGGGCGCGGCAGGCACCGGCACCGAGATGCGGCGTACGGCCGTATGCGCGAGGCGGGTCGCACGGCCGTCGGAGAGCCTCGGGCGGGCGCGCGGGAGAAGTTCCCCCGCCGGGCCCGCCCGAGTCCCGTTCTCAGAAGTGCGCCGCCGCCCAGGCCGCCAGCTCGGACCTGGCCGCGCTGAGCAGGCTCGCCGACGGTGCTGTCGCCCCGTTCGTCACCAGCGCATAGTGCAGGACGCCGGAGTCCGAGTCGGTGAGCAGGAGGCGCCGACTGCCCGTGCCGCCGGGTTCGGGGGCCGCCGCGATCGGCGTCGACGTCGCGTAGGCCGGCGGGCCGTACACCGTGCCGAGGTCGGAGACCACGGTGGTCGTCGAGGTCGGGAAGGACGCGGGCAGATGCAGTTCGGTGGGCGCCGTCCCGTTGCCCGACCGCCAGACGAGCAGCCCGTACTGGCCGGACCCGACCAGCTGGGACACGTTCGGCAGTGAACTGGACACCGGGTTCCAGGTCAGGGTCGTCGAGCCGTCGCGGGAGCGGTCCTCGTAGGTGAAGGCGAGCGTCTTACCGGCCGTCGCACTCGGGTAGACGCGGTCGAGGAGCCGGTTGTCCTGACGGAGCGTCGCCACGCCCGAGTCGTCGAGTCTTACGGCGGAGAGATCCTCGTCGTTCCAGGCGTCGCCGGAGGTCTGGACCTTGTCGGGGTTGTCGTTCATCAGCTCGTGGTGGCGGCCGTTGTAGATGTCCCACTGCCACTGGTTGCCGGAGAGGACCGCTCCGGAGGAGGCCGGGTTCGCCCACCAACCGGAGCCCGGCAGACGGGAGTCCAGGGCCTGGTACATCGCCTTGTCGACCGTCGGGGCCTTGCCCGACACCGTCCCGGACAGCGGATGGCCGAATTCGCTGACCACGGCGGCCGTCCCGGCGGCCGATGCCCGGTCGCGGATCGTCCCGAAGTCCGTCGCGTACTGCCCGTCGGACGCGTTGCCCCACATCAGGATCCCGGAGATTGCCTTCTGGTCGTAGAAGTGGGTGTTGAAGACGTAGCGCGGGCCGAGTGTGCCGGCGTCCAGCAGCCCGCCCTCCTGCTTCTGGGAGTCGATGTTGGCGTTCCAGAAGAGGTTCGGCTCGACGAAGGCCGGCTTGTCCTGCCACCCGGCCGCGTCCATCCGGGCCCGGAACTTCTGGTAAAAGGGCCACAGCAGGTTCTGCTCCCAACTGCGGCTGGTCTGGCCCGAGTCGTAGCTGCCCGCGTACGGCTCGTTGTAGGGGTCGAAGCCGACGACGCCCGCGAACTCCGCGTCGCTGAGGTGCTGTTCGACGTATGCCATGGCCTTCTGGGCGGTGTCGAGGAAGGCGTCCTGCAGGCCGTAGGTGTTGTGCCAGAAGTCGTACTGCGCCTTGGTCACGGCCTGGTTCTGGGTGATGTTCTGGCCCCAGAAGAGGCAGATCCCGCAGGACTCCGTCGGGTAACTCCCCAGTGCCACTGCCCACTTGGGTGCTCCGTCGCCCGTGTACCAGCTGCCGGTGTTGAAGAGGTGGCGGGAGTAGAGGTCCTGGTGGAAGTCGGGGTAGACGCGGATGCCTGCGTCGAGGAACGCACGCATCTGGTCGGTGGCGGCGGCCAGGTAGGCGGTGTCCACCGTGCCGCGGGTGGGTTCGGCATGGGCCCAGGAGAGCAGGAAGCGGACCGAGTTGCCGCCGCCGAGGGCGCGCAGCGCGGTCGCCGACTTCCTGGCGTCGGCGACCGAGGCGAAGGGCAGGCCGCTGTTCTCGGCCAGCTTGGACTCGCCGGAGACGTTGTAGCCACGCAGCACGACCTCGCGGCCGTTGCCGTCGACGAATCTGCCGTTCTGCACGGTCAGGGGTGATTCGTCGAACCAGAGGGAGTCGGGAAGGGTCGCGGCGGTGGCGGACGGCGCGCCCGCCACCGTCAGAGATCCGAAGAGGACAACCAGCACGAGGAGCAGACGTGTCCGGATATTCGGCATGTTCACTACAGTCCGGTGATGTCCGGACACCGTCAATACTTCTGACTCCTGAGTAAGTATCAGGTTTTCCGATGCCGTTCTTTCTCAGCCACCTCAACTGCCCACTCGACGCGTCACGTTCAACAGGTACTCCTTGCGGTTGAGGGGGTTGTGGTCGGTGCGCGGACGTTCGGGAACCGTTCCGTGAGTGATCGGTGCGTAGTGGTCGAAGGCGCTCTCCAACTCGCCTTCGCCCCGCGTGAGTCCGGGCAGCCGCTGCTCGAGTTCGTGCACCCGGCCGGCCGGGACCGCACCCTCCAGGACGCAGACGGCGCCCTGCGTCTCGGTCGTCTGCGGTACGGCCCGCAGCGCGGACAGCACCGGCAGCAGGGCACCGAGGGTGTCGGCCGGGGCTTCGAGGCGGAAGCGGTGCATGGGCTCGTGCACCCGGGTGCCCGCCCGGCGCAGCGCCTCGATCAGCACGAGCGGGGCCAGGCCGCGGAAGTCGGCGCCGGTGCTGGACATGCTCTTGTCGAAGCCCTGGTGGGCGTGGCTCTGCCGGGGCGAGTAGCCGGAGTGGGTCATGGTGACCGTGCAGTCGGTGACCTGCCAGCCGTGCAGGCCCTGGCCGAGGGTTTCGCGGACGGTGTCCTCGACGGCCTTGAAGAAGGCGTACGGCATGGCGCCGAGCTCCACCTCGAGCCGGAATTCCACGCCCGAGCCGGTCGGCGCGGGGTCGACGCGCAGGCCGACGGTGGCCAGGAACGGGTTCGGGTCCTTCTTGTTGAACTCGACCGCTGCTCCTGTCCCGGACGGCCGCTCGATGCAGATGACCGTGGTCTCCCGGAAGGTGACCTCGAGCCCGAACTCGCCTGCAAGGGTGGCCTGGACGACCTCCTTCTGCACCTCGCCGTACAGGGACACGGCGGTCTCCTGGCGTACCTCGTCGTGGCGCAGGTCGATCAGCGGGTCCTGTTCGGCGAGCCGGGTGAGCGCGAGATGCAGCTTCCGCGTGTCCACGCCCGGGCCCGGGACGACCACCGTCTCCAGCGTGGGCGGGGCGAAGAAGTGCTCGTAGGCCTTGCGGGGCTCGCCCAGCGCGTCGCCGATCCTGATGTCGGTCAGGCCCCACAGCCTGGCGATCCGGCCGGCGGGGACGGCGTCCGCCCGGACGTCGGTGCCGTGGTCGAAGACGCTGATTGCGGTGACTCTTCCCTCCTTGCGTCCCTCCGTGCGGACCTCGCCGAAGGGGATCCGGTCGCGGATGCGCAGGGTGCCGGAGAACAGGCGCGCGTACGCCACCTTCTCCCCCGCCGGGCCCCGCTCGACCTTGAAGACGGTGCCCGAGAGGGGCCCGTCGGGGTCGCCGTCGGCCGGCGGCAGAAGTTCTCTGACGCCGGCGACCAGAGCCTTCACGCCCGCGCCGGTGATGGCTGAGCCGAAGTGGACGGGGTGGACGAGGGCCTGGCGGGTCTGGGCGGCGAGGGCCGCACGGAGGGTGGTATGTGACATGGCACTGGAGGTGGCATGAGTGCCATGTGACATATCACCGCCCTCGACATAGGCGGCGAGCAGGTCGTCGTCATGGTCGGCGAGCACGTCGAGCGCCGTCGGAGCGAGCCCCGGCACGAAGCGGGCATCGGGCGTGCCCAGCCCGCGTACCGTCCCCATCGGCACGGCCGCCGGCGTGAGCCGCTCGGAGATCTCGCGCAGTACGCCGTCGTAGCGCGCCCCACGGCGGTCGATCTTGTTCACGAACAGGAGGGTCGGGATGTGCAGCCGCTGCAGCGTCCGCATCAGGACGCGGGTCTGCGCCTGGACGCCCTCCACGGCCGAGACGACAAGTACGGCGCCGTCGAGCACCCCGAGCACCCGCTCCACCTCGGCGATGAAGTCCGGGTGGCCGGGGGTGTCGATGAGGTTGACCGTCACGTCGTCGATCGCGAACGAGACGACGGCGGACTTGATGGTGATGCCGCGCTGCCGTTCCAGCGCGAGGGTGTCGGTCCGGGTGTTCCCGTCGTCGACCCGGCCGGGCTCGTCGATCACGCCGACCGAGTGCAGCAGCCGCTCGGTCAGGCTGGTCTTACCTGCGTCGACGTGCGCGAGGATGCCTAGGTTGAGCAAGTGCACGAAGCGTCATGTCCTTCGAAGAGTGGGTCATTCCTTCCTGGGCGGACATGAACGGTGCGCGCATTGCTTCTCCTGGAGGGTGTGGTGGCAAGACCCGTGAAGTGCACCAGTACCGGCACCACAGCGGCAACGGATTAACGCTCAACCAATGACTCCGCTGCCCTCGCCCCCTCCGGGAACCGGTCATAGAGTGACGTACATCACGTCCCGTGATCCTGGGAGGGCACATGACCCACATCTCGGTGAAGGTGGACGGCACCACGTACGAGGACGACGTGGAACCCCGTCTCCTCCTGGTCCACTACCTGCGCGACCGCCTTGGTCTGACCGGCACCCCCATCGGCTGCGACACCTCGAACTGCGGGGCCTGCACGGTCGAGCTGGACGGCGTGAGCGTCAAGAGCTGCTCCGTGCTCGCCGTCCAGGCGGACGGAGGTGAGGTGACGACGGTCGAGGGGCTGGCCCAGGACGGGGAGCTGACCGCCCTCCAGCGCGCCTTCCACGAGAAGCACGCCCTGCAGTGCGGCTACTGCACGCCGGGGAAGCTGATGGCCGCGCGAGATCTGCTGCGCGAGCACCCGCACCCCACCTCGGAGGAGATCCGCCACGCCCTCGAGGGCAACCTCTGCCGCTGCACCGGCTACCAGAACATCGTGCGGGCCGTACAGGCCGCCTCCGAACAGGAGGTCCCGGCATGACCGACCAGGCCGTGGAGAGCGAGGTCGGGCGCGCCCGGCTCCGCAAGGAGGACGCCCGCCTGATCACCGGGCAGACCAACTGGACCGACAACATCAACGTGGGCGGGCTGCTCCATCTGGCGATCCTGCGCAGCCCGATGGCCCACGCCCGCATCGAGCGCATCGACGTCTCACCGGCCCTGGAACGCCCCGGTGTCATCGCGGCGTTCAGCGGCAGCGACCTCGCGGACGGACTGGGCTCCCTCCCCTGTGCCTGGCCGGTGACCGAGGACATCGTGCTGCCCGACCACCCGCCGATCGCCGTCGACGAGGTGCGGTACGCGGGCGACCCGGTGGCGGTGGTGGTGGCCCGCGACCGGTACGCGGCCGCGGACGCCCTGGAGGCGATCGAGGTCGACTACGAGCCGCTGCCCCCGGTCCTGGACCTGGAGGCCGCGCTCGCCGACGACTCCCCCCTCGTCCACTCCGACAAGGGCACCAACCGCTGCTACGTCTGGCCCCTGAAGACGGGCGAGGACTTCGACTCCGTACGGCAGCGCGCCGAGGTGACCGTCAAGCGCCGCTACCACCAGCAGCGGCTCATCCCGAACGCGATGGAGCCGCGCGGGGTCGTCGTCACCCCGCTCGCCGCGTCCGGCGAGTACACGCTGTACTCGGCCACGCAGATCCCGCACATCCTGCGGATCATGATGGCCGTGGTCACCGGCATCCCCGAGCACAAGCTCCGGGTGATCGCCCCCGACGTGGGCGGCGGCTTCGGCTCCAAGCTCCAGGTGTACGGCGAGGAGGCCCTCGCGCTCGCGGTCGCCCGGCGGATCGGCCGCCCGGTGAAGTGGACCGAGTCCCGCTCCGAGGGCTACCTGGCCACCCACCACGGACGCGGCATGATCCAGGACGTCGAGATCGCCGCGAACCGGGACGGCAAGCTGCTCGGCCTCAAGGTCGACCTGCTGGCCGACATGGGCGCCTACCTGATGCTCGTCACCCCGGGCATCCCGGTCCTGGGCGCCTTCATGTATCCGGCGATCTACAAGATGGACTCCTACGACTTCACGTGCACCGGCGTCTTCACGACCAGGACGCCCACCGACGCCTACCGCGGCGCCGGGCGCCCGGAGGCGACGTTCGCCATCGAACGGATCATGGACGAGCTGGCCGTCGAACTCGGCCTGGATCCGGTGGAGTTGCGGCGCCGGAACTGGATCGGGCACGAGGAGTTCCCGTACACGTCGATCGCGGGCCTGACCTACGACAGCGGCAACTACGAGGCCGCGACCGAGAAGGCGCTCGCACTCTTCGACTACGACAAGCTGCGCGCCGAGCAGGCGGACCGCAACCACCGAGGTGACGCGGTACGGCTCGGCATCGGCGTGTCGACGTACACCGAGATGTGCGGGCTCGCGCCGAGCCGGGTGCTGCGGGATCTGCGGTATGCGGCCGGCGGCTGGGAGGCGGCGACGATCCGGATGCTGCCGACCGGCAAGGTCGAGGTGGTCACGGGCACCAGCCCGCACGGACAGGGCCATGCGACCTGCTGGAGCCAGATCGCCGCCGATGTGCTGGGCGTGCCGTTCGAGGACGTCGAAGTGGTGCACGGCGACACCAAGGCGGCGCCGCAGGGCATGGACACCTACGGGTCGCGCTCCCTCGTCGTGGGCGGGACGGCCGTCCACCTCGCCGCGCAGAAGGTGGTCGACAAGGCGCGGAAGGTGGCCGCGCATCTGCTGGAGGCGAGCGAGAACGACCTGGAGTTCACCAACGGCGTGTTCTCCGTGAAGGGCTCCCCGGACGCCCGCAAGACCATCCAGGAGGTCGCCTTCGAGACGTTCACCTCGCACGACCTGCCCGACGGCATGGAGCCCAGCATCAACGCCGAGCACCTGATCGAGCCGGACAACTTCTCCTACCCGCACGGCACCCACCTGTGCGCGGTCGAGGTCGACACCGAGACCGGGCAGACGCACATCCGCTCCTACGTCTGCGTCGACGACGTCGGCAAGGTCGTCAACCCGATGATCGTCGAGGGGCAGGTGCACGGCGGTCTCGCGCAGGGCATCGCGCAGGCGCTGTACGAGGAGGCCGTGTACGACGACGAGGGCAACCTGGTCTCCGGCACCATGGCCGACTACCTCGTACCGTCGGCTGCGGACCTGCCGGACTTCACGACCGAGCGGACGGAGACGCCGGCCACCTCGAATCCCTTGGGCGTCAAGGGAGTCGGCGAGGCGGGCACGATCGCGTCCACGCCCGCCGTCGTCAACGCGATCGTGGATGCGCTGCGGCCCCTGGGCGTTCAGGACGTCCGCATGCCCTGCACACCCGAGCGGGTCTGGCAAGCGGTTCGGTCCGGGAAGGAGGCCAGGTCATGATTCCTCCGGCATTCGACTATGCCCGGCCGACCAGCGTCGACGAGGCGGTACGCGCGCTCGCCGACGCCGGCGAGGAGGCGAAGGTGCTGGCCGGCGGGCAGAGCCTGCTGCCGCTGCTGAGGCTGCGGCTGGCCTTTCCCGAGCTGGTCGTGGACGTCGGCCGCATCCCCGAGCTGCGCGGGGTGCGCGAGGACGGCGGCACGCTCGTCATCGGCGCGATGACCACGCACCACGACGTCATCCACGATCCGCTGGTCCGCCGGCACGCGGGCCTGCTGGCGTCCGCCACGGCGACGGTCGCGGATCCCGCTGTACGGCACCGGGGCACCCTGGGAGGCTCCCTCGCGCACGCCGATCCGGCCGGCGATCTGCCCGCGGTGGTACTGGCGCTGAACGGCGAACTCGTGGCGCAGGGGCCGCGGGGGCGGCGCACGCTGCCCGCCCGTGACTTCTTCGTCGACTATCTGCAGTCGGCGCTCGAACCCGACGAGCTCCTGGTGGAGGTGCGGGTGCCGAAGGCGGACGGCTGGGGCTTTCACTACGAGAAGTTCCACCGGGTGGCGCAGGCCTGGGCGACGGTGGGCGTGGCCGCGCTGGTGCGGCGCGACGACGGGCACATCGCCGAGGCGCGGGTCGGCCTGACCAACATGGGCTCGACGCCGCTGCGCGCCTCGGCGACCGAGGACGCCCTGTCCGGGGCCGGGGATGCGGAGGCCGTGGCGCGGGCCGCCGAGTCCGCTGCCGAGGGGACCAGGCCGTCGCAGGACATCTCGGCCTCGCCCGAGTACCGCGAGCACCTGGCGCGGGTGCTCACCAGGCGGGCGGTCCTGGCCGCCGCCGGAATGGGGTGAGGACCGATCACGCACAAGCAGGACCCGATCGCGGACAGGCGCGACCCGATCGCGGACATCTCCGGCCCGGAGCAGGTGCGGGCCCGTCTGGAGGAGACGGGGTACCTCGTCGACGACGGGCTGGCCACCGCCTGCTTCCTGGCCCTGCGGCTGCACCGGCCGATCTTCTGCGAGGGCGACGCGGGCGTCGGCAAGACGGCACTCGCGTCCGCTCTCGCCGAGGCGCTGGACGCACCGCTGATCCGGTTGCAGTGCCACGAGGGCATCGATGCCTCGCAGGCGCTGTACGACTGGGACTTCCCGCGTCAGCTGCTGCATCTGCGGGCCGCCGAGGCGGCCGGCGTCAAGGACGCCGACCGGCTCGAGAGCGAGCTGTACGACCGTCGCTTCCTGGTCGCCCGGCCGCTGCTCAAGGCCCTTCAGACGCAGCCGTCGGTGCTGCTGGTGGACGAGATCGACCGCGCCGACGACGAGTTCGAGGCGTTCCTGCTGGAGCTGCTGTCGGAGTTCTCGGTCACGATTCCGGAGCTGGGCACGCTGCGGGCCGAGGTGCCGCCCGTGGTGGTCCTGACCTCCAACCGCACCCGCGAGGTGCATGACGCGCTGAAGCGGAGGTGCCTGTACCACTGGTTCGACCATCCGGGCTTCGCCCGCGAACTGGCCATCGTGCGGCGGCGGTTGCCGGCCGTCTCGGCACGGCTGGCGGAGCAGGTGACCGCACTGGTGCAGGCGCTGCGCTCCCAGGACCTGCTGAAGCCGCCGGGTGTCGCCGAGACGATCGACTGGGCCCAGGCCCTGGACGCGCTGGGCGCGAACGAGGTGGACGCGGAGCTGGCCGTGGCGACCCTGGGATCGGTTCTGAAGTACCGGGAGGACGCGGAACGGGCGCGGGGGCTCGATCTGGCGGCGGTGCTTGCGGAGCGGGGGGCTTGAGCGCCGTGGACGGTGCAGGGCGGGCGGAGAACGGGAGCCGGTGGGAGACCGACGGGCGCGAGCCGGACGGCGGGCGCGCCGGCACGGCGGGGCCGGACGGCGCAGCCCGCCACGTGGGCGTGTCGCCCGACGGGCCTGCGGACCCGCTCGGCCGGATCGCCGTCGGCGCCCGTGCCGACGCCGCCCTCCTCGGCTTCGCCCGTGCCCTGCGGGCGGCCGGGGTCGACGCGAGTGCCGAGCGGGTGCACGCCTTTCTGCGGGCGGTGGACGAGCTGCGGACCGGGATGCGGGCGGACGTGTACTGGGCGGGGCGGCTGACGCTGTGCGGCGGGCGGGACGACCTGGAGCGCTACGAGCGCGTGTTCGCCGCCTACTTCGGTGGCGCTCCGCCCGCCGGGCGGACGGTGACCGTCCCTCCCCCGCCCCGGTTGCGGCTGGCCGCACGGGAGGGACCGGTGCCCCGTACGGCCGCTCGCGACGAGGACCACCAGGCACCGCCGACGGCCGCCCTCGCGAGCTCCGCCGAGGTCCTGCGCCACCGTGACGTCGCCGAGCTGGACTCCGCCGAGCGTGCGCAACTGCGCCGTCTGCTGGCCGCGTTCGCGCTGCGCGGCGAGGTGCGGCGGACCGCGCGACGGAGGCCGGCGCGGCGCGGGGAGGTCGATCCGCACCGGACGGTGCGGGAGTTGCTGCGGCGCGGCGGCGAGCCGGCGCGGCTGCTGCGGCACGGGCGGGCCGACCGGCCGCGGCGGGTCGTGCTGCTCGTGGACGTCAGCGGTTCGATGGCGCCCTACGCGGATGCGCTGCTGCGTTTCGCACATGCTGCTGCGCTGGTGCGCTTCGCACCTGCTGCCGGCCGTGGGGGCCGTACGGAGGTGTTCACCATCGGCACCCGGCTGACCCGGGTGACCGTCGAACTGTCGCACCGCGACCCGGACTTGGCGATGGCCGCGCTCGCGGCGGCCGTGCCGGACTGGCGCGGCGGCACCCGTCTCGGGGAGCTGCTGCGCGAGTTCCTGGACCGCTGGGGGCAGCGGGGCATGGCGCGCGGGGCGGTCGTGGTGGTGCTGTCCGACGGGTGGGAGCGTGGGGATCCGGAGCTGCTCGGCGCCCAGATGCGCCGCCTGCACCGGCTGGCGCACCGGGTGATCTGGGCCAATCCGCGCAAGGCACGCCCGGGTTACGCGCCCCTCGCCGCCGGGATGGCGGCGGCGCTGCCGAGCGTGGACGCGTTCGTCGAGGGGCACAGCCTGGCGGCGCTGGAGCGTCTGGCGGCGGTGGTGCGCGGCGTCGAGTCGGCCCCCGTGGAAGGAGCGGATCGTGCGTGAGATTCTCCCGACGCTGAGCGAGTGGTACGCGGCCCGGGTCCCGTTCGGACTTGCGACCGTCGTCGCCGTGAGCCGCAGCGCGCCGCGTGATCCCGGTGCGGCCATGGCGGTGGGCCCCGGCGACGAGGCCGTGGGGAGTGTGTCCGGCGGTTGCGTCGAGGGTGCGGTGTTCGAGCTCGCCAAGGAGGTCATCGAGAGCGGCGAGGCACGTCTGGAGACCTTCGGTTACAGCGACGAGGACGCGTTCGCGGTGGGGCTCACCTGCGGTGGCGAGATCACCTTGCTGGTACGGCCCGTCACGGCAGAGACCGACCCGGGCTTCGCCGCGGTCGCGGAGTCCGTCGCCGCGGGCCGTCCGGTGACCGTGGCGACGGTGACGCAGGGGCCGGCGAGGCTCGGGGCCGCCCTCGCCGTCTGGCCGGAGGAGGTGTCCGGCACGCTGGGCTCGACCGGCCTGGACGTCGCCGTCACCGCCGACGCGCGCGGCGAACTCGCCCTGGGCGCCACCGGGTTGCGGCACTACGGTCCGCACGGAGAGCGCCGCGAGGACACGGTCACCGTCTTCCTGCACTCCTTCGCCCCGCCGCCGCGCATGCTGGTCTTCGGCGCCATCGACTACGCGGCCGCGGTCGCCCGCATCGGCAGCTTCCTCGGCTATCGGGTCACCGTGTGCGACGCGCGCCCGGTGTTCGCCACCCCCAAACGCTTCCCGGACGCCGTCGAGGTGGTCGTGGACTGGCCGCACCGCTACCTCAGGGGCGCCGAAACCGATGAGCGCACGGTCATCTGCGTCCTCACCCACGACCCCAAGTTCGACGTGCCGCTGCTGGAGGAAGCACTGCGCCGCCCGGCCGCCTACATCGGGGCGATGGGCAGCCGCCGCACCCACGACGACCGCAGGAAACGCCTGGTCGAAGCCGGACTCACCGGACCCGAACTCGCCCGGCTGCGCTCACCGGTCGGGCTCGACCTCGGCGCCCGTACGCCCGAGGAGGTCGCCGTGTCCGTGGCCGCCGAGATCGTCGCGCTGCGCTGGGGCGGCAGCGGCGCCCCGCTGACGGCCACCGGTGGGGCCATCCACCCGTCGACGTAACGCCCGTTGGAGGAAGTCATGGAGCTGCACCACGAGTTCACCGTGCCGGTCCCGGTCGACGACGCCTGGCAGACGCTCCTCGACATCGAGCGGATCGCCCCGTGCATGCCCGGGGCGACCGTCGAGGAGTACGACGGAAAGACCGTCACCGGCTCGGTGAAGGTCAAGGTGGGTCCGATCACCGTGACGTACAAGGGCACCGCCGTCTTCGAGGAGCAGGACGAGGCGGCGCACCGCATGGTGCTGATCGCCAGCGGCCGGGAGACCCGCGGCCAGGGCACCGCCCGCGCCACCGTGACCGGGAGCCTGACCGAGCGTGAGGGCGGTACGGCGGTGTCGGTGCGGACCGATCTGACGGTGACCGGGCGTCCGGCGCAGTTCGGGCGCGGTGTGATGGCGGAGGTGGGCGACCGGCTCGTCGGCCAGTTCGCCCAGTGCCTGTCGGAGCGGATCGTCGAGCCTGCCGGGGCGGTGGCTGAGCCGCCGGAGGAGTCCGAGCCCCTCGACCTGTTCCGTACGGCCGGGGTGCCGGTGGCCAAACGGGCGGCGGTGGCAGTCGCGGCGGTGGTCGTGGTGGCGGTCGCGTTCGCGCGGGTACGGCGGTGGCGGCGGGGGTGATCTCCCACGGGATCGATCTCCTCCGGGTCGCCTCCGGGGCTGCTCTGCCTCAGGCTCCGTTGCTCCGGTAGTCCGCGAGGATCGCCGCCAGGTGCTTCAGGGCTGCCGTGACCCGGGCCGGATGGTCCCGGAAGAAGGGGTCGTCGGGGACCGGGAGCGATCCCGCGAGGGCCCAGCCGCGGCCCCGCGCCCAGGTCGCGTCGTCGGCGCCGACCGCCTCGCGGAAGACGTCCCGGGCCCGTGCGGGCAGGAACTTCCAGGCGGGCACCAGGTCCACGGCGGGGTCGGCCACGGCCAGCGTGCCGAAGTCGATGACCGCGCTCAGCCGCCCGCCCTGGGCCAGGAGGTTGCCCGTGTCCAGGTCGCCGTGGATCCACACCGGCGGCTTCTCCCAGGCGGGCGCGGCGAGAGCCGCCTCCCACACCTCCGTCACCGCGTCGACATCGACGAGGCCCGCCTTCTTCAGGGCCTCGAGCTTGGGCCGGACGCGGGCCTCAGCGGCCAGGGAGTCACGCGTGTCGCCCAACGGCACACCGCGGAAGGCGTTGCTCTGCTCGGGGCCGGGGCCGCCGGTGGGGTCTACGGCCCGCAGGGCGGTGATGAATTCGGCGAGGTCGAGGGCGGCCTGGACCGGGTCGGCCAGGGCCTCGGCGGTCGCCGTCTCGCCGTCCAGCCACCGGTAGACGGACCACGGGTAGGGGTAGCCCTCGCCGGGCTCGCCCATCGCAAGCGGCTCGGAGACGGCCAGCGGGAGGTACGGGGCCAGGCGGGGCAGCCAGCGGTGCTCGCGCTCCACCTGACCGACCCAGTGGGCGTAGCGCGGCAGGCGTACGGACAACTCGTCGCCGAGCCGGAAGGTGGCGTTGTCCATGCCGGACTGCGGCACCGGGGTGACGGGCAGATGGGCCCATTGCGGGAACTGGGCAACAAGCAGACGGCGTACGAGAGTTGCGTCGATCAGCACGCCGTCCATCTCAGCGGGGCGACGGCCGGACGTCCATCGAATTTAGGGGGTGTGAGACCGGCTGTGAGGGGTAGCCACGCCACTACGGGGCCATGCACGCCCCCGCGACACAGCACCTCTGCGGGAACGAGGTCCGTGACAGCGCACACTCGCAGCGCCCGGGCCGCTCGCAGCTGCATGGAGCGGCCCGGATCTTGTGAGGTCACCGCGAGCAGCACCGGGAAGTACCCGGTGCGCGTGTACGGCCGCTGCTGCCGGGTGCGCCGCCCCGCTGCCCGGAAAACGGCGGCTACCTCGGAGGCAGGCGGTGCAGCTGTACGTCGGTGAGCAGGCCGTCGGCCACGGAAGCGGTCATATAGGTGCAGTGGGGCTGACGGCGCCGGTCGGTCGGGGAACCGGGATTGAGCAGGCGCAGGCCGCCGGGGGCGGTCGTGTCCCACGGGATGTGGCTGTGCCCGAAGACCAGTACGTCGAGGTCCGGGAACCGGGCGGCACAGCGTGTCTCCCTGCCCTGCGCCGGGCCCGTCTCGTGCACGACCCCGAAGCGCAGCCCGCCGATCTCGGCATACGCCACCTCGGGCAGCCGGGCACGCAGCGCCGGTCCGTCGTTGTTGCCGTACACGCCGACGAGCCTGCGGCAGCGGGCCTCCAGCAGGTCGAGGGTGTCCGTGTCGACCCAGTCTCCGGCGTGGAACACGACGTCGGCGCGCGGGAGTTCGGCGAGGAGCCGGGCGGGCAGCTCCTTGGCGCGTTTGGGGAGGTGGGTGTCGGTCGTCAGCAGAAGGCGCACGCAGGCAGCCTAGAGAGGGCGTCGGCGCCACGGGGCGCACGGTCCGCCCGGTGCGTCGGTCAGGGCTTGCGGCCGACGCCGCACCACATGGGCAGGCCGGGTGCCGGGCCGTCCCCGGGGCCCGGGTGCCAGTCGGGGAGTTCGACGACGCCCGGGTCGAGAAGGTCCGTTCCGGCGAAGAAGCGGGTGACTTCGGCATGGGTGCGGGGTGTCGCGCCGGCGTGCTCGGCGGCCCGTTCGTTGTACACGCGCATCGACGCGGCGACCGCCTCGGCCCCGATGTCCGCGGCGGGGTGCGAGAGGACGAGGTGACTGCCGGGGGCCAGGGCGTCGAGGAGGCGCCGGGTGATGGCGTGGGGGCCGTCCGCGTCGGGGACGTACTGCAGGATCGCGACCAGCATCAGCGCCACCGGCTGCGACAGGTCGAGCGTCTCCTGCGCCGCGGTGAGGATGCGGTCGACGTCGCGCAGGTCGGCCTCCAGGTAGTCCGTCGCCCCTTCCGGGGTGCCGACGAGCAGCGCCCGGGCGTGGGCCAGGACGACCGGGTCGTTGTCGACGTAGACCACCCGGGCGCCGGGGTCGAGCCGCTGCGCCACCTCGTGGGTGTTGTCCGCGGTGGGGATTCCCGTGCCGATGTCGAGGAACTGCCGGCTCCCGGCCTGCGCGGCCAGCTCGCGCACGGCACGTCCGAGGAAGGCCCGGTTGGCCCGGACGGCCGGGACGATCTGCGGATTGGCGGCGGCGGCCAGCTCGGCCGCCTCCTGGTCGGCGAGGTAGTTGTCCCGGCCGCCCAGCCAGGCGTTGTAGACCCGTGCGGGGTGCGCCACGGAGGAGTCGACCGGTGCGATCCCGCCTGTCGGGTGCTCGTGCATACGGATCCGCTCCCCTCGCCGCCGTTCCCCTGTCGCCGCACACGGTAATCCAACGGGCTCAGGAACAAGCCGAGTTGACGGTCTTCGCACGAGATATACAGCTGAAACTGTTCAGTCTGGACTGGACAGTTTCAACTTACGGTTTTACTGTGGGGGCATGGATGCACAGGCCCTCGACCCTCCCGAAGGCATCGGCGACTCCGCCGCCCGTGCGGCGCGCGATCTGCGGGTCATGTTCAGTCGACTGCGGCGCCGTATCAGGGAGGTCGCGGAGGACGACGAGCTCACGCCGCCCCAGGTCTCCGCGCTCACGCTGGTGGCCAAGCACGGGGCCGCCACGGCCAGCGCGCTGGCCACGGCGGAGGGTGTGCGGCCGCAGTCGATGGCGACCACGCTCGCCGCGCTGGACCGGCAGGGGCTGATCCGGCGCAGTCCCGACCCGGACGACGGCCGCCGCCAGCTGGTCACCCTGACCGACGCGGGCCGACTGCGGGTCGAGGGCGACCGGCAGGCGCGTGAGGAGTGGCTGGCCCGGGCGCTGCAGGACCGCTTCACCGAGGACGAACGGCGGACGGTCCTCGAGGGACTGGCCCTGCTGGAACGGCTCACACAGCCGTGATACCTCGGCTCACCGGCATCGGGCGCGCCGCGCGGACCGCCCGCCCCTCCCCCGCCGGGTTCGACCGGCGGCTGATCGCGCCGATGCTGCTCGGTTCGGTACTCAACCCGATCAACTCCTCGATGATCGCGGTGGCCTTGGTGCCGATCGGCGTCGCCTTCGGTGCACCGCCGGCCGAGACGGTGTGGCTGGTCTCGGCCCTGTACCTGGCCACGGCGGTGGGGCAGCCGGTCGTCGGGCGGCTCGTCGACAT
Source organism: Streptomyces sp. NPDC001401 (assembly GCF_042895385.1). NCBI lineage: Bacteria > Bacillati > Actinomycetota > Actinomycetes > Kitasatosporales > Streptomycetaceae > Streptomyces > Streptomyces sp. NPDC001401. Next base: position 226,620 of record NZ_JBIAWI010000009.1, on the reverse strand, counting down.
GTACGGGCCGCGTCGCCTGTATCTGATCGGTACGGGGCTGGTGGGGATCGCCGGGTTCCTCGGCGCGCTCGCTCCCTCGCTCGGCGCACTGACCGGCGCGCGCGTGCTGCTCGGTTTCGGGACCTCGGCGGCGTATCCGGCGGCCATGCGGCTGACGCGGAGCGAGGCCGAACGCACGGGCCGGGACAGCCCGGCCGGGGTGCTGACCGCGCTCGCGGTGGCCAACCAGACGGTGGCCGTGATCGGTCCCGCCCTCGGCGGGCTGCTGATCGGCGTCGGCGGCTGGCGGGCCGTCTTCACCGTCAACGTGCCGCTGTCCGCGGCCTGTCTGGTCCTCGGCGCGCTGCGGCTGCCGAGGACGGCACGGGCCGCCGAGAGCCGTGGGCGCGGTGTCGACCTGCCCGGGATGGCCCTGTTCGCGGTCATGCTGGTCTCGCTGATGCTGTTCCTGACAGCGCCCCGGCCCGGCCACTGGTATCTCCCGGTGCTCTCCGCCGTGGCCGGGGCCGGCTTCGCGGTCCGGGAGCTGCGCGTGCCGGATCCGTTCGTCGACCTGCGGGTGCTCGGCGGCAACGTCCCGCTGATCGTCACGTATGTGCGTCAGCTGCTCGGCTACACGACGGCGTACGCCTTCATGTACGGCTTCCCCCAGTGGCTGGAGGAGAGCCGGGGACTGCACGCGGCCACCGCCGGGCTGGTGCTGCTGCCGCTGTCGGGCGCCGCGCTCGCCGTCTCCGCGCTCACCGGACGCCGCGAGGCCGTCCGCGGCAAGCTCCTGGCCGGCAGCCTCGTACAGATGGCCGTTTGTGCGGCGCTGCTCCTGGTCGGCTCCGGGACCCCGGTGTGGGTGCTGCCGGCCCTGGCAGCGGTGATGGGCGTACCGCAGGGGGTCATCGGGCTCGCCACCCAGACCGCGCTGTACCGGCAGGCCGAGCCCGCCCGCACCGCCTCGGCCGCCGGACTGCTGCGCACCTTCGGATACCTCGGCGCCCTGGCCGCATCCGCCGCCAACGCGGCCTTCTTCACCCACCGCGCCGACACACCAGGTCTGCACGACCTGGCCCTGTTCATGCTCGCCGGGTCCGCACTGCTCCTGGCGACCGTTCTGCCCGACCGCTCACTGAGCGCACTCACCCCCTCCGGAAAGGCCTGATCCATGACCGTCACCGCCCTCGACCCGCGCACCGCCCTCGTCGTGATCGACCTCCAGGCCGGCATCGTGGCCGCGCCCACCCAGCCGCACACCGGTGCCGAGGTCGTCACCCGTACGGCGGAACTCGCCGACGCCTTCCGTGCCCGTGATCTGCCCGTGGTGCTGGTCCGGGTCTCCTTCGCCGCCGACGGGGCGGACACGGTCCCCGGCCGCACCGAGGCCTCCCGCCCGGGCGGCACCCTCCCGGAGGGCTGGGACGTCGTGGTCGGTGAACTGGCCGGTCACCCCGGGGACATCACCGTCACCAAGCGCAACTGGGGTGCCTTCCACGGCACCGATCTCGACGTCCAGCTGCGCCGCCGCGGTGTCACCCAGATCGTGCTGACGGGCATCGCCACCAGCATCGGCGTGGAGTCCACCGCCCGCGCCGCGCACGAGCACGGCTACCACGTCACACTCGCCACCGACGCCATGAGCGACCTGGACGCGGAGGCCCATCGCAGCAGCCTCGAACGGGTCTTCCCGCGGCTGGGCGAGCGGGGCAGCACGGCCGAGATTCTGGAGCTGCTGGCCAAGGCGCACGACTGACCCGGCCGACGGGGACGATCTGACGGGGGGTCCGGAGTGGGACGAACTCTCCGGCAGAGATAGCATCTGGCCACCCGCACACATACATACGGCGAGCGACCCGAGGGGGCTCGGAGCCCGATGCCGGTCAAGGTCAGTGTCATCGTCCCCGTCTACAACCCGGGGCCCTACATCGAGGACTGCATCACCTCGCTGCTGAAGCAGTCCCTGCCGCCCGACGAGTACGAAGTGATCTTCGTCGACGACGGCTCCACCGACGACACCCCGGCCCGGCTCGACGCGCTCGCCGCCGAGGAGCCCCGGGTCCGGGTGATCCACCAGGAGAACTCCGGCTGGTCGGGCAAGCCCCGCAACGTCGGCATCGCCGCCTCCCAGGGCGAGTACGTCATGTTCGTCGACAACGACGACTACCTGGGCGACGAGGCCCTGGAGCGGATGTACGGCTACGGCGTGGCCAACGGCGCCGACGTCGTCGTCGGCAAGATGGCCGGCCAGGGCCGCTCGGTGCCGGTGGAGCTGTTCCGCCGCAACCGGCCGCGGGCCAGCGTGCGGGATGCCCCGCTCATCGACAGCCTCACCCCGCACAAGATGTTCCGCCGGGCCTTCCTGGACGAGACCGGCCTCCGCTTCCCCGAGGGCAGACGGCGGCTGGAGGACCATGTCTTCGTGACGGAGGCGTATCTGCGCGCGGCCAACGTGTCGGTGATCGGCGACTACGTCTGCTACTACCACCTCCGGCGGGACGACGCCTCCAACGCGGGCTTCCAACGCTTCGACCCGGTCGGGTACTACAAGAACCTGCGGGAGGCGCTGGACGTAGTCGAGCAGTACACCGAGCCGGGCGAAGTCCGCGACAGCCTCCACCGCCGCTGGCTGCGCGTGGAGATGGTGGAGCGGCTGCGCGGTCGGCGCTTCCTCGCCAAACCGGACGACTACCGGCGCAAGCAGTTCGAGGAGATCCACCAGGTCGTCGCCGAACGCTTCGGCCCCGGTGTCGCCGCCGGGCTGCAGCCGACGCAGCAGGTCGTGGCCGCACTGGTCACCGCCGACCGGTACGACGACGTGGTGGCCTTCGCCGAGTGGGAGGCCGGGCTCGCCCTGTCGGCCCGGCCGGAAGCCGTCGAGTGGCGGGACGGCAGGGTGCGGGTCGACATCGTCGCCGAGTTCATGGCGGGCGGCACGCCGCTGACGTTCCCCGGCGGCGGGGTCCGCACCCCGCTGGACGGCCCGCCCGGGGACATCGCCGAGGCGGTCGCCTGGGTGGGCGCCGACACCGTCGCCCGGTTCGGACAGGCCACCCTGGACCTGCTGGTACGCGAACGCTCCAGCGCCGCCCAGTACTTCCAGCCCGTCGAGGTCACCCGGGAGATCGTGCCGGTCGAGGACAGCGGACAGGTACGGCTGGTGCTGCGTGCGACGGCCGCCGTCGACCCCGCCGGCGCGGTGGACGGCACACCGCTGCGCGCCGGGCTGTGGGACACATACGCCCGCATCAGGCTGGGCGGCTGGAGCAAGGAGTCCCGCATCGGCCCGGGCCCGCGCAAGGCGCGCGCCGCCACGTCGGCGGGCGTCGTGGGCGGGCGGGTGGTCCTGCCGTACTGGACCGACCAGCACGGCAATCTCTCCCTGGACGTCGACCGGGCGAGCAAGCGCCTGGGCCTCGACCGCCTCGACCCCCAGGCCGTGAGCGTCTCCGGGAACCGGCTGCGCGCGCCCCTGCCGCTGCACGTCCCGGCCGAGACTGCCGTACTGCTGCGGCTGACCTCGTCCGACAGGTCGGTGGAAGTGCCCGGCACGCTGTCCCCGGCCGGGGACGGAGCTCTCCTGGAGGCCGCCCTCGCCGTCGCCGACCTCAGCGGCGCGACCTGGCGGACGGCCCTGTGCGCGGCCCCCGACGCCAAGGAGCCGCGCTTCCTCCCGCTGCCGTTCACGCTGCGCGCGGACCCGAACTCGATCAAGGTGGTACGGACTCCGAGGCCCTCGGCGGCACGGCGGCTGGCCCGCAGGGCGAAGCGTGCGCTCGCCGCGGTCCTCAAACGCCGTACGGCATCCCGGGCGGCCAAGGCCGGAAAGGTGTGAAAGCGTGCGATCTCTGGGCATAGCGGGCGCGTGGGCGCTGGAACCGAAGATCTTCCCCGACGAGCGGGGCAGCTTCCACGAGTGGTACCGCGGCGAGGAGTTCCGCGAGGCCACCGGGTACGACCTGTCGCTCGCGCAGGCCAACTGCTCGGTCTCCCGCTGGGGTGTGCTGCGCGGCGTGCACTTCGCGGATGTGCCGCCCGGGCAGGCCAAGTACATCACCTGTGTGCGCGGCGCGATCCTCGACGTGGTGGTCGATCTGCGCGTCGGCTCGCCCACCTTCGCGGAGTGGGAGGCGGTGCGCCTCGACGAGGACACCCGGCACGCCGTGTTCCTCTCGGAGGGCCTCGGGCACGCCTTCATGGCACTGACCGACGACGCCACCGTGGTCTACCTGTGCTCGACGGGGTACGCGCCCGGGCGTGAGCACGGCGTGCACCCCCTGGACCCGGATCTGGGCATCGCCTGGCCCGAAGGCATCACTCCGGTGCTGTCACCGAAGGACGCGCAGGCGCCGTCGCTGGCAGAGGCCCGGCGGACCGGGCTGCTGCCGTCGTACGAAGCCTGCACCGCCCGTTACGAGGAGTTGCGCGGCCGGCCGTTCAGCGGCTGACCGCGAGGCCTTCCAGGGCCGAGCGCAGCGGTTCCCAGCCGCGGGAGCGGCTGAGGCTGCGGCCCCGCGCGCGGACCAGCGGGCGCCAGAAGTCGGCTTCCAGCAGGGTCTCCGGCTTGACCGCCTTCACCCGCTCCAGGACCGCCTCGGGCACCTTCTGCGGGTCGGGCACCTTGAACTCGGCGATGATCTCGTCGTACTTGTCCTTCAGCACGGTGTTCTTGTGGTCGGCGCCGAAGACGACGAGCTGGCCGGTGGGCTGGGTGTCGACGAGGACGGTCACGAGATCGGGCCGGTAGCGGCCCAGGATCTCGATGATCTTGTAGACGTCGCCGGTCCAGGCGTTGGTGTGCCGGTCGCGGGCCGCCTCGTCGATGCTGCGCGGCAGCATGTCGTCGAAGACGATCACGCTCGACCAGTCGGAGTGCTTCTCGATGTTGATGAAGTCCCGCAGCGCGTACTCGAACAGGTGCATGCCGTCGATGAACGCCAGGTCGAGGGTGGTGCGCCGCCAGTAGCCGAACGGCGCGCGGCCCCGGCGCAGGTTGCGCAGGGGGTGGCGGCCGCCCTTGAGGTGGGCGAGGGGGTTGTCGCGGGCGAAGAAGTCGTCGCTGGTGGCCTTCACCAGGTGGACGTCGCACCGGATCTCCGTGACCACCTTGAACGCGGGGTCGACCGCGATGCTGGGGACGCGGGACAGCTTGAGACTGCGGCCGTCGTTGACTCCGATCTCCAGGTAGTTGCGGTTGGCGGTGGCCTTGTGCAGACCCCGCAGGAACTCATGGCGTTTCACGAAGGGGACTCCTTGCGGATCAGGGGAAGTGCTTCGTGCAGGGCGGATCGCCAGTCGCGCAGCGGCGGCAGATCCAGCTCCTGCCAACGACCGTGGGCGAGGGCACTGTACGCGGGGCGGGGCGCGGGCCGCGGGAAGGCCTCGCTGCCGACGGGCCGCACCCGGTCGGGGTCCGCGCCGAGGCCGGTGAAGACCTCTCGGGCCAGCTCGTACCAGGAGGCCTCGCCGGAGCTGGTGGCATGGAAGACACCGCTCGCGCCCCGGACCAGGTGCGGGCCGAGGTCGGCGAGACGTGCGGCGACGTCCGCGCTCCACGTGGGCTGCCCGCGCTGGTCGTCGACGACGTCGAGTGTGTCGCGGCGGGACTCCAGGTCGATCATCGTGCGGACGAAACTACGCCCGTGGACGCCGTAGAGCCAAGCCGTTCGCACGATTGCGCTCGATGTGGGAAGCTCCCGCGCCACGGCACGCTCGCCCGCGAGCTTGGTGCGGCCGTAGGCGGTGTGCGGGGCGGGGGGATGGTCCTCCGGATACGGGGTACGGGTGTCGCCTGCGAAGACGTAGTCGGTGGAGAGGTGGATCAGGCGTGCGCCGTGTGTCGCGCAGGCGCGGGCGAGGTGGCGGGGCCCGTCGCCGTTGATCCGCAGGGCCCGCTCCTCGTCGGTCTCGGCGTCGTCGACGGCTGTGTACGCGGCACAGTTCACGACCAGGTCGGGGCGGTGGTCCGCCAACGCCCCCTGGACGGCTTCCTGTTGGGTGATGTCGAGGGACGTGTGGTCCAGCCCCACCACGTCCGCGCCGCGCCGCGCCAGTTCATCGACGGTGTCCCGGCCGAGCATGCCTCCGGCCCCTGTGATCAGCCACCTCATGCCGACCGCCGCTTGAGGGGCTCCCACCAGGCGCGGTTGTCCCGATACCAGGCGACGGTGTCGGCGAGGCCGGTGGTGAAGTCGTGGCGCGGCCGGTAGCCGAGCTCGTCGCGAGCCTTGCTCCAGTCGACCGAGTAGCGCAGGTCGTGGCCCTTGCGGTCCTCGACGTACTCGACCCTGTCCCAGTCGGCCCCGCAGGCCTGAAGCAGCAGGCCGGTGAGATCCTTGTTGCTCAGCTCGGTGCCGCCGCCGATGTTGTACACCTCCCCCGGGCGGCCCTGGGTGCGTACGAGGTCGATGCCCTGGCAGTGGTCCTCGACGTGCAACCAGTCGCGGACGTTGAGGCCCTCGCCGTAGAGCGGGACCTTCTTGCCGTCCAGGAGGTTGGTGACGAACAGCGGGATGACCTTCTCGGGGTACTGGTGCGGGCCGTAGTTGTTGGAGCAGCGGGTGACGCGGACGTCCAGGCCGTGGGTGCGGTGGTAGGCGAGGGCGAGCAGGTCGGAGGAGGCCTTGGAGGCGGAGTACGGCGAGTTGGGCTGCAGCGGGTGGTCCTCGGGCCAGGAGCCGGACTCGATGGAGCCGTAGACCTCGTCGGTGGAGACGTGCACGAAGGGCTCCACCCGGAAGCGCAGGGCGGCGTCGAGGAGGGTCTGGGTGCCCACCACATTGGTCAGGACGAAGTCCGACGCCCCCGTGATCGAACGGTCCACGTGGGACTCGGCGGCGAAGTGCAGCACCTGGTCCGCCTCGGTCATGAGCTTGTCGACGAGCTCGACGTCACGGATGTCGCCCTGGACGAACTCCAGCCGGGGATGGTCGAGATCGAGGTTGTCGAGATTGCCGGCGTAGGTGAGCTTGTCCAGCACGGTGACCCGGAGCGCGTCGGACGCGTCGGAGGCCAGCAGGGTGCGGACGTAGCAGGAGCCGATGAATCCGGCGGCGCCGGTGACAAGAAGGTTCATGTATGGATCTGCACCTTGCTGTGGTCTCCGAGGACGAGGCGGTGGGCGCTGGGGACATTCGGGGCCGGCGTCACCTCGACGTGCCGGCCGATCAGGGAGCTCTCGATCCGGCCCACCCCGAGGATCGAGGAGTCGCGCAGCACGATGGAGAACTCGAGTTCGCTGTCGATGATCCGGCAGTTCTCCGCGACGGAGGTGAACGGGCCCACGTAGGAGTCCTCGACGACGGTGCCGGCGCCGATCACGACGGGGCCGACGATGCGCGAGTTCACGACGCGCGCGCCCTCCTCCACGACCACGCGCCCGATCGTCTCGGAGCCCTCGTCCACCTCGCCGTCGATCCGGCGGTCGAGGACCTCCAGGACGGTCCGGTTGACCTCCAGCATGTCGACGACGTTCCCGGTGTCCTTCCAGTAGCCCTTGATGACGGTGCAGCGCACGTCGGCGCGGCTGTCGATCAGGTGCTGGATGGCGTGGGTGATCTCCAGTTCGCCGCGCCAGGACGGCCGGATCGCGCGCACCGCCTCGTGGATCAGGGGCGTGAACAGGTAGACACCCACCAGGGCGAGGTCGCTCTTGGGGTTCTCCGGTTTCTCCTCCAGGCCCACGACCTGGCCGGAGGCGTCGAGTTCGGCGACGCCGAAGGCGCGGGGGTCCGCCACCTTGGTGAGCAGGATCTGGGCGTCGGGGCGGTGGGTGCGGAACTCGTCGACGAGGGTGCTGATGCCCCCGACGATGAAGTTGTCGCCCAGGTACATCACGAAGTCGTCGTCGCCGAGCCAGTCCCGCGCGATCAGCACCGCGTGGGCCAGCCCGAGGGGCCGCTCCTGGGGAATATAGGTGATCTCCAGACCGAACTTGGATCCGTCGCCGACCGCTTCCTGGATTTCGGGAGCGGTGTCTCCGACGATGACGCCGACCTCGGTGATGCCGGCCGCTGCAATGGATTCCAACCCGTAGAAGAGGACCGGCTTGTTGGCCACGGGAACGAGCTGTTTGGCCGATGTGTGCGTGATCGGCCTCAGTCGGGTACCGGCGCCGCCGGACAGCACGAGAGCCTTCATCTGCTTCACCCTAGCGTCGATCACCGTAAAGCGACCGTTGGCATGGTGGCTTCTTGGTTACGACCGTACTGCCTCTTGGGGTCGGCCGAGCGGCCTGGAGGTCCTCGCCCCGCGCGGTGTTCCGCTCCAGGCGCGCTGCTCCGCATGGGTGATCCTCCCGTCCAGGACGACCGGCATGCGGGTGCTGCCGCGCCGAAAGACGACGTCCGACCATCAGGTGATCGGACGCCGTAGCTGCTCACGGAGTTGTGCCGGTTGAACTGACCCGCCTCGGGCGGCAGTTCGTACGCCGGGGCGGGTCGGGGAGGCGGCTGTCAGGCGGTGCCCAGCGCCCCGCGAAGAGTGCGGATCGCCTGGCTGATGGCGGCCTCCGCGGCATGGGTCTCGCGCAGGGCGTTGAGCATCACGAAGTCGTGGATGATGCCCTGGTAGCGGACCGCGGTGACCGGGACGCCCGCCTCGCGCAGCTTGTTCGCGTAGGCCTCGCCCTCGTCGCGCAGGACGTCGGCCTCGCCGGTGATGACGAGGGCCGGCGGCAGACCGGCGAGCTGCTCGGTGGAGGCTCGCAGCGGGGACGCGGTGATCTGGGCGCGCTCGGCCTCGTCGGTCGTGTACTGGTCCCAGAACCACTGCATGGCGTCCCGGCGCAGGAAGTACCCTTCGGCGAACTGGTGGTAGGAGCCGGTGTCGAAGGCGGCGTCGGTGACCGGGTAGAAGAGCACCTGCGCCGCGAGCGGGATGCCGCCGCGCTGCTTGGCCATCAGGGTCAGGGCGGCGGTCATGTTGCCGCCGACGGAGTCGCCCGCCACCGCGATGCGGGAGCCGTCCAGGTCCTTGGCCGCGCCCTGCTCGACGACCCACTTCGCCACCGTGAAGTTCTGCTCGATGGCGACCGGGTAGCGGGCCTCGGGCGAGAGGTCGTACTCGGGGAAGACGACGGCGGCGCCGGTGCCGACGGCCAGTTCGCGCACCAGCCGGTCGTGGGTGTGGGCGTTGCCGAAGACCCAGCCCGCGCCGTGGATGTAGACGATCACCGGGAGCGTGCCGGTGGCACCGGCCGGGCGGACGATGCGGGCGCGGACCTGGCCGGTGGGGCCGCCGGGCACGGTGATCCACTCCTCGTCGACCGCGGGCCCCGTGATCCCGCCGGACTGCACCTCGTCGACGGCCTTGCGGCCCTCGGCCGGGCCGAGGTCGAACAGGTAGGGCGGGTTGGCGGTGGCCTCGGCGAAGGCCTGGGCGGCGGGTTCGAGGACGGGGCGGGGTGCGGTGCTGCCGGTCATGACGGCCTCCTCGGATCGGGTGCCGCCGAGTGCGGCACACCATGGACAGTAGCGCGCTATTAAGTCGTGCACAACTAATGCGTGCAGTATTTATTGGAGCTCGATAGAATCGAACGGACCCGAACGATAGGCTGGTGATGGTCGTGAACAGGACAGCAACCGGGAGCCACACCGTGAGCCCAGCCGCAGCGGAACCGAGCGAGGGGTCGCTTCTCCTCGACGACCAGCTCTGCTTCGCCCTGTACGCCGCCTCCCGCGCCGTCACCGCGCGCTACCGCCCGCTGCTGGACGAACTCGGCCTGACCTACCCGCAGTACCTGGTCATGCTCGTGCTCTGGGAGCAGGACTCGATCTCCGTACGGGACCTGGGGACCGCGCTCCAACTGGAGTCCAGCACCCTGTCTCCGCTGCTGAAGCGGCTGGAGGCGAACGGGCTGCTGCGCCGCGAACGCCGCGTCGAGGACGAGCGGTCGGTCGCCCTCCGCCTCACCGAGACCGGCGCCCAACTCCGGGAACGGGCGGGCCGGGTGCCCCTCGCCATCGGCGACGCCATGGGCCTGACCCCCGAGCAGGACGCCCTGGCCAAACAGCTCCTCCGCCTGATCACGGCCAACGTCACGGACTGAGACTGAGCACCAGCTCCGCCCACACCTGTTTGCCGCCGCTGACCGGCACGGTCCCCCACGCCTCCGACATGGCCTCCACGAGGAGGATGCCGCGGCCGCCGGTCGCCTCCCAGCCGATGCTGGTCGGCTTCACGGGAGTGCGGGGCGAGGAGTCGGCGACCGAGACACGCAGCCGGTTGTCCAGGAGGGTGAGGTCGAGGCGGACCCGGCCGTCGGTGTGCACCAGGGCGTTGGTGACGAGTTCGGAGACGACGAGGAGTACGGCGTCCGTGTCGTCCCGGGGCACGCCCCACGAGCGCAGGGTGCGCCGGGTGAAGCGGCGGGTGTGTCCGACGGCCTCGGGGACCCGCCAGACCGTCCAGCTCTCGCGCAGCGGACGCAGCGCCATGCCGTCGTAGCGCAGCAGGAGCAGGGCGACGTCGTCGCTGCGCCGGGCGTTGCCGAGGAGGGCGTCGGCGACCTGGCCGAGGTGGGCGGGGTCGGCGAGGGACAGTTCGTCGGCGAACCGCTGCATGCCGTCGTCGATGTCGGCCTCGGCGGACTCCACCAGGCCGTCCGTGGTGAGTGCGACGACCGTGCCGGGCTGCAGGCGGAGCGCGCTCATCGGGAAGTCGGCCTGCGCGACCACGCCGAGCGGCGGTCCGCCGTCCGTGTCCGGCACCTCCGTGCTGCCGTCCGGCCGGCGCAGCACCGGTGGCAGGTGTCCGGCGCGGACGTACCAGGCGGAGCCCTCCTCCATGTCGACGTCGACGTAGCAGCAGGTGGCGAAGAGGTCGCTCTCCATGTCCACCAGGAGCCGGTTGGCGTGGGAGACGACCACGTCCGGCGGGTGACCCTCGACGGCGTAGGCGCGCAGGGCGGTGCGCATCTGGCCCATGAGGGTGGCGGCGCTCGCGTTGTGGCCCTGGACGTCGCCGATGACGAGGGCGACGTGGTTGTCGGGCAGCGGGATCACGTCGTACCAGTCGCCGCCGACCTCCAGGCCGGCCGTGGTGGGCAGGTAGCGGGCGACGGCGACCGCGCCGGGCAGTTTGGGCAGGCGGCGCGGCAGCAGCTGGCGCTGGAGCATGCCGACGAGTTCGTGTTCGGCGTCGAAGGCGTGGGCGCGCATCAGGGCCTGGCCCGCGAGTCCTGCGGAGGCGGTGAGCAGGGCACGTTCGTCGGGGCCGAAGTCGTGCGGGGTGTCCCAGCCGATCAGGCAGGCGCCGGCCATGCGGTTGCCGGCGGGCAGCGGCAGGACGGCGAGTCCGCCGGGGCCGACCTCGGCGAGGGCAGGTTCCAGGGGGGTGCCGGCGGGCCAGATGTGCGCGCGGCCCTCGCGCAGGGCGGCGGCCAGGGTGGGCATGGCGCGCACCGGGGCGTCGGGCCACTCGCTGCGCCACTCCAGGCGCCACAGCTCGGGCCAGGACTCCGGTTCGGGCGGGTCGAGGACCGTGACGACGAGCCGGTCGCCCTCCAGTTCGGCGAGCGCGATCCGGTCGGCCTGCAGCGGCTTGCGCAGGGCGGAGACCACGGCCTGGCTGACGTCGCGGACGGTGCCGGCGGTGGCGAGCATGGCGGCGAGGCGCTGGACGCGCGCCACGTCGGTGACCTCGGAGCGCAGCTTGGAGGCGTCGCCGACCGTGCCGACGAGCGTGGCGGGCCGGCCCTCGCCGCCGGACAGCAGACGCCCGCGCAGCCGGAGCCACTTGGGCGGGCCGGAGGGCTGCAGGACCCGGAACTCCAGCTCGCGGTCGCCGATGGACATGTGGTCGGCCTCGACCACGGACATCAGCGAGGGCAGGTCCTCCGGCACCGTCAGGCCCAGCAGGGTCTCGACCTTGCCGTCGAACTCGGCGCGGGTGAGGGCGAACAGCTTCAGGATGTCGTCGCCGACCTCGACGCGGCCGCTGTCCATGGCGAGGCTGAACGCGTTGGCCGGCAGCTCGCGGCCCTCGGTGGAGCGGGCGGGGGCCGGGCAGCCGACGGCGTCGGCGATCAGCTCCAGGCACTTGCGGTCCTCGGTGCCGAAGCCGTCGGGCCGCTCGCTGACGGCCAGCAGACTCCCGCCGCCGTCCCCGCGCGCGGGGAGCACAGCCAGGTGGAAGTCCCGCGGAGGCGTCCGCCGCGCCTCGGCGTTCGCTGACAGCTCCTCGGGCCCGAGCCACACGGGGCTCCCGGAGCGGTGGCTGTCGGCCACGGGCGAGCTGCCGGAGCGCGGATAGCTGTCGCGCAGTCCGAACAGCGTCCTCGGTACACCCGCCGACTCGACCAGGCACAGCAGGTCCCCGTCCTCCTCCGGCGTGTACACAGCGACGAAGGCCGCCCCGGCGAAAACGAGCGCCTGCTCCAGGACCCGACGCACCCGTTCCGGTGAGGCCGGACCGGACGTGAGCGCTTTCAGGGCACCTTCGGCGCGCAGAGTTCTCGTTCTGCGTGCCTCGGCGCCCTCACTGACCACGTCCGCAATTACAGCGCGTATCGGTCGCCCGCGCAGCCCCTGTGAGCATTCCGTGGAGGTCATCGCGGGTGCCAAGTCGAAACTCGCCGAACATGTCTTAACGCGTGCGTATCGCACGGTGATCTCGTGACAGGCGTGACTGTCCGGGCCCCTCGGCCGGCTGGAAGTGTCGGTGCCGGGCCACGGAGGGGGATCCATGGACAAGCGGTACGAGGTGTACGCACTGGCGGACAGACACTTCTACGAGACGCCCGACCGGCTCTCCGCTGCCGGACAGCAGACGGCGCCGCTCTTCGAGACCGCCCGTCGTGAGGTGCCCGAGGGCTGGGATGCGGCGCGGATCGGCGACTGGCTGACGCTGACGCCGCTCGACGCGGACGGCAGCGCGTTACCGGGCCCGGCACAGGGCTGGAAGGTCCACGCCTCGGCCATCCGGGCGAACGCGGAACGGATCGCGGCGATCGTGTGGGACTACTGCGTACCGCGCCGGATCCCGTTCAAGTTCGTGCCGGGACCGCATCTGCTGCACCTGCGCAACACCAAGTACGCGGCCCGCGACACCAGCGGCAAGTTCGTCACCGTCTACCCGGCCGACGAGGAGCAGCTCCACCAGGTGCTGCGCGAACTGGGCCGGTTGCTGGAGGGTTTCGAGGGGCCGTACATCCTCACCGATCTGCGCTGGCACGACGGTCCGCTCTACGTCCGCTACGGCGCTTTCGCGCGCATGTTCGTCGTCGACGAGCGAGGCTCGCTCGTGCCGGCGGTGCGGGACGGCGCGGGGACGCTGGTGCCGGACCGGCGTGCGCCGTCCTTCCAGGTGCCGGAGTGGGTGCCGCTGCCCGCGTTCCTGGAGCCGCATCTGGCGGCCCGTAACACCACGACGGTGGGCGAGTTGCCGTATCGCATCGAGAAGGCGCTGCACTTCTCCAACGGCGGCGGGGTGTACGCGGGCACCGACACCCGCAACGGGCGCAAGGTCGTCCTCAAGGAGGGGCGGCCGCACGCGGGCCTGGCTTCCGACGGTGCGGACGCGATCGCCCGGCTGGAGCGCGAGAAGCAGGCGCTGGAGCAGGTGGCGGGGACCGGTGTGGTGCCGGAGGTGCGGGACTGGTTCACGCTGGGCGACCACCGGTTCCTGGTCATGGACTTCCTGGAGGGGCGCCCGCTCAACTCCTTCTTCGCCGAACGGCATCCGCTGCTCACCCCGGACCCGGATCCGGAGGCCGTCGCGCGCTACACGGCGTGGGCGGTGCGCATCCACGGGGCAGTGGAGCGTGCGGTTCGGGCGGTTCACACGCGCGGGATCGTCTTCAACGACCTGCACGTCTTCAACATCATGGTCGCGCCTGACGAGGAGTCGGTGTTCCTTCTCGACTTCGAGGCGGCGGCACCGGTGGCTACGAGCGGCCGTCAGGTCGTCGCGCACCCCGGCTTCTTCGCCCCGCCCGACCGCAGGGGCACCGATGTGGACCGCTATGCGCTGGCGTGCCTCAGACTCGCCCTGTTCCTGCCCGTGACCACGATGTTCGTCGTCGACCGGGGCAAGGCGGCGCATCTGGCCGAGGTGATCGCCGAGCAATTCCCGGAAGTACCGCGGGAGTTCCTGGACGAGGCGGTCGCGGAGATCACGCGGGATTCCGGTCTGGGCGCCCCGGCCCTGGTGCGGCCCGGCGACTGGCCGCACAGCCGTGACTCGATGGTCAAGGCGATCCTCGCCTCGGCCACCCCGGAGCGGGACGACAGGCTCTTCCCCGGCGACATCGCCCAGTTCTCCGACGGCGGCGGGCTCGGGCTCGCCCACGGCGCGGCCGGCGTGCTGTACGCGCTGGCCGAGACCGGCGCCGAACGGTACGAGGAGGGCGAACGCTGGCTCCTCGACCGTACGACCCCGCCGCCCGCCGGCACACCGCTCGGCCTCTACGACGGACTCGCGGGCGTCGCCCACGTCCTGGACCGGCTCGGCCACCGGCAGCGGGCCCTGGACCTGGTCGAGGGCATCCTCGCCGAGAAGTGGCAGAACCTCTCCTCCACCCTGCACGGCGGCCTGGCCGGTCTCGGCCTGGTCCTCGGCCAACTGGCAAGCGCCACCGGCGAGTCGGAGCTGCGCGAGCGGGCCGCCGAGGCCGCGGACATCCTCGTACGACGACTCGCCGAGCCGCGCCCCGACACGCCCCGGCGGCGGGCCGGGCTGCTGCGGGGTGCGAGCGGGCCCGCGCTGTTCCTGCTGCGGCAGTACGAGTGGACCGGCGACGCGGGGCTGTTGGAGGCGGCCGCGGTGGCGCTGCGCCGGGACCTGGAGTGCTGCGTCGTCCAGAAGAGCGGCGGCAGCCTGGAGGTCGACGAGGGCTGGCGGACCCTGCCCTACCTGGGCGACGGCAGTGCGGGCCTGGGCATGGTCCTCGACGACTATCTCGCGCATGCCGCCGACGCGGAGTTCGACAAGGCGCGCTCCGGCATCCTCACCGCCGCCACCTCCCGTTTCTACGCGCAGCCCGGCCTCTTCCAGGGCCGCGCCGGGATGATCCTGCACCTCGGCCGCACCACGGAGCCGGGCGCGACGGACCGTCACCTGGCCGAGCAGATCGCCGGGCTCGGCTGGTATGCGATGGCGTACGAGGGCCAACTGGCCTTCCCCGGGCACCAGATGATGCGGCTGTCCATGGACCTCGCCACCGGAACGGCAGGGTGTCTGCTCGCGCTCGCGGCGGCCACCGGTGGCAGCGCTCACCTGCCGTTCCTCCCGCCGCTGCGGCGGCCCTGAAGACGCGGCTCCGCGACCTGACGGAGTCGTGACCAAACCCCGTCCCCACGGGTGGACATCGATGAAAGGACACGAGATGGCACTGCTCGACCTGCAGACGATGGAGTCCGAGGAACACACCGACGGCGGCGGTGGCGCAAGCACCGTGAGCCTGCTCTCCTGCATCAGCGCGGCGAGCATTCTGCTCTGTCTCTGACGGCACCGTGCACCCACGGCTCCGGGCGGTCCGCTCCCGCGAGGGAGGGGCCGCCCGGGGTCCTGCGCCCCCCGACCCCGGATGCGAGGCCGCAGCCGTATGACGACTCGTGCCGACGCCGCACACCCCGCTGCGTTGCTGAACTCCGCCACCCGGCACAGCGGAGCGCGCTGCATCGCCCTCTGCCTGATGAGCACGGCGTCCACCGGTGCCGGGCTCCTCCTGCCGGCCGCGCTCGGCCGCACCCTCGACCTCCTCCTGGCCCACTCCCCTGCGACCCGCTGGGTGCTGTACTGCGCGGGAATCGTGCTGCTGCTCGCCCTGCTCGAGGCCTGCGAGACCGTGCTGGGCGGCACCGTCGACGCCCGGACGACGGCGTGGCTGCGGCGGCGGCTGACGGGGCATGTGCTGGCCGTCGGCCCGCGTGCCGCCGCCCGCTTCGGGCCCGGCGATCTCGTCGCCCGCGTCGTCGGCAACGCGGCCCAGGCGGGCACGGCTCCGGCCGCCCGCGCCGCACTGCTCGCCGCGCTGGCCGGTCCCGTCGGGGGCATCGTGGCGCTCGGCCTGATCGACCCGTGGCTGGCCGCCGTGTTCCTGGCCGGAGGCCCCCTTCTGACACTCCTGTTGCGCGCCTTCGCCCGTCACACGACACGCTGTGTGGCGGACTACCAGAAGGTGCAGGGGCGGATCGCGGGCGCGCTGGCGGAGGCGGTGGCGGGCCGTCGCACCATCGACGCGGCGGGTACGGCGGACAAGGAGGCGGCGCGGATCCTGCGGCCCCTGCCCGAACTCTCCCGCGCGGGCCACCGCATGTGGCGGGTGCAGGGGCGGGCTGCGGCGCAGGCGAGTGCCGTGGCGCCGCTGCTGCAGCTGGGCGTCGTCGCCGTGGCCGGACTTCTTCTCACCCGGCACCGGCTGTCGGTCGGCGAGGTGCTCGCGGCCTCCCGGTACGCGGTCCTCGCGACCGGCGTCGGCGTGCTGGTCGGCCAGTTCGCGAGCCTGGCCCGGGCCAAGGCTGCGGCCGGGCGCCTCGACGAGGTCCTGACAGAACCGGCCGCTGGCTACGGCGATCGCCAACTGCCGCCCGGCCCCGGCCACTTGGAGCTGCGCGGTGTGACGGCCCGGCGCGGCGAACGCACCGTCCTCGACGGCGTCGACCTCGTCGTCCCCGGCGGCTCGACGCTCGCCGTGGTCGGCCGTTCCGGCACGGGCAAGTCGCTGCTCGCCGCACTCGCCGGGCGCCTGGCCGACCCGGACGCCGGAGAAATCCTGCTCGACGGCGTCCCCCTCCGCGGCCTGACCCACAGCGCCCTGCGCCGATCCGTCGGCTACGCCTTCGAACGCCCCGCCCTCCTGGGCACCACGATCGAGGACGCGCTGATGCTCGGCCTGCAGCCCCCCTCCCCCGCACGTATCCGCGAGGCGACCCGCCTGGCGCGTGCCGACGACTTCGTACGCCGCCTGCCGAAGGGCTACGCCACCCCTTGCGCCGAGGCGCCCCGCTCCGGCGGAGAGTCCCAACGCCTGGGCCTGGCCAGGGCCTTCGCCCACGACGGCCGTCTGCTCATCCTCGACGACGCCCTCTCCAGCCTCGACACGGTGACGGAAGCACAGATCACAGAGTCCCTGCTGGCCCACGGCTCTGACACCACCCGAGTCCTCATCGCCCACCGGGCGGCCACGGCGGCCCGGGCGGATGCGGTGGCGTGGCTGGACGGGGGGCGGGTGCGGGCGGTGGGGACGCATGCGGAGTTGTGGCGGATGCCCGGGTATCGGGCCGTGTTCGGGGATGGGGGGCAGGCGTGAACGGCCCGGTCGGCGTGAGCCGAGGCCCGGTCACGGCCGGGGGGATCCCTGTCCGTGGCCTGCGTTTCCTGCGGGACCGTTGGCGGGTCGTGGTTCGGCTCGGGGGGTGGTCCGTGCTGGAGACGGGTCAGACCTTCGTCACCGGGTACGCCCCGGCGCGGGCGCTCGACGCGGGGTTCCTGGCCGGGCGGGCCGAGGTCGGGCTCGCCTGGCTCGGTGTGGCCGGGCTCGGAGTCGTCGTGGGCGCGTACGGGACCGGGCGGGTCTACGCGGCCGTCGCCGCGCTGGTCGAACCCCTCCGGGACCGGCTCGTCGAGGGCGTGGTCGGGCGCGGGGTGCGGGAGGCCGACGGCGGGGCGCTGTCGGGGCTCACCCAGCAGGTGGAGATCGCACGGGACACCTTCGCCGGGCTCGTGATGGTGTCGCGGTCGTTCGTGTTCACCGCGGTGGGAGCGTTTTTCGGGCTGTTCTCGCTCGCCCCGCTGCTCCTGCTGGTCGTGGGGCCGCCGCTGGTGGCCGGGGTGGCCCTGTTCGCGGCGTCGCTGCGGCCGTTGGCCCGCCGGCAGGAGGCGTTCCTCGTCGCCGACGAGGCCCTGGCCGAGCGCCTGGGTGCCGTCTGCCCGGGGCTGCGGGACATCACGGCCACCGGAGCCGAGGAGCGGATCGCCGCCGACACGGGGGAACTCGTCGACGCCGAACTTCGGGCCGCCCGCTCCCTCGCCCGCTGGGGCGTCCTCCGCGTCGCGTCGCTGGTGATCGGCGGCCAGCTCCCGGTCGTGCTGCTGCTCGCCGCCGCTCCCTGGCTGCTGTCCCGGGGCGTCACCACGGGCTCCCTCGTCGGCGCCCTCTCCTACATCACCCAGTCCCTCCTTCCGGCCCTCCGCAACCTGGTCCACGGCCTGGGCACGAGCGGCTCACGCCTGAGGGTGGTTCTGCGGCGGCTGACCCGGCCCCACAGGCCCACCAGCGACCGACCACGGCCGAAACCGACCGCGGCATGCAGTCGAGGCGGACACCCGGCACTGCCCCAGCCGCGGCTGACACCCGACGACACCCTCAATTCCCCAGCGGTCCCAAGGCAGTCGGCGCCTGCCGACACTCCCAACACCCCGGTCCTCTCCCTCACCTCCGTCACCTTCGCCTACAGCCCCACCGCCACCCCCGTCATCGAGGACCTCGACCTGACGCTTGCGCCCGGCTCCCACCTGGCCGTCGTCGGCCCCAGCGGCATCGGGAAGTCCACGCTCACCGCGCTCGTCGCGGGACTGTTGGAGCCGCGTCGCGGGGCGATCCGGGTGGGTGGGGAATCGGTGCCCTCGGCCGCAGCCGCTCGGCAGCGTGTGCTCATTCCCCAGGAGGCGTACGTCTTCACCGGCACCGTCGCCGACAACCTCACCCACTTCCGGCGGGACCCCGTGCCCGAGGCGGAACTGCTCGCGGCGGCCGCCGCCGTCGGGCTCGGTCCGCTGGTCGACGCGCTCGGCGGGCCCGGCGCCCGGATCGACCCCGCGGCGCTCTCCGCGGGCGAACGGCAGCTGATCGCGCTGGCCCGGGCCTATCTGTCGCACGCCCCGCTCGCCCTGCTCGACGAGGCGACCTGTCATCTCGATCCGCGGGCCGAGGAACGCGCCGAGCGTGCCTTCGCACAGCGGCCGGGCGGCACCCTCGTCGTCGTCGCGCACCGCATCAGCTCGGCCAGGCGCGCCGATCGTGTGCTGGTCATGGACGGGCGGGGCACGGCGTGCGGGACCCACCACGAGCTGCTGGAGACCTCGCCGCTGTACCGGGAGCTCGTCGGCGGCTGGACGCCCGTGCCGTCACAGCCAGCCCTCCCCCTGCGAGATACGGATCGCGTCGATGCGGTTGCGGGCCCCGGTCTTGCGGGTGATGGCCGCCATGTAGTTGCGCACGGTCCCGTGGGACAGGTGGAGGCTCCCGGCGATCTCCGCGACGGAGGCGCCCTCGGCGGCCAGGGATAACACGCTCAGCTCCCGCCGGGTCAGCGGCATCTCGGCGGCCTTGAGGAAGCCGAAGCCCAGCGAATCGTTGACGAAACGTTCCCCCTCCGCGACCCGTCGGATCCCGCGCACGAGATGGTCCGGCGAGGCCTCCTTGTCGACGTAGCCGAGCGCCCCCGCCTCGAGCGCCCGTTTCAGCAGGCCGGGCCTGTTCGCACTGGCAAGCACGAGAAGTCTCGGCGGTGCCACGCCCGGGCCCCTGGGGCACAGCTCGCCGAGCGGCGGGATGCCGTACGCGTCCGCGCACTCCAGGTCCGCCGCGCAGACATCGGGCCGCAGGGACCTCACCCGGCCGGGTGCGCCGCGCCACGGCGTGTCCTCCACTGCGAGGTCGGGTTCCCGGCGCAGCCAGTCCGCCAGCACCGATCGCACCAGACATTCGTCATGCACCAGAAGTACCCGGATCACTGCCGCCCCTCAGTTTTCCGTCTGCGGTCGCATTGGTGTTGAACCGCGTGCCCATTGTTGGCGCCTGTGACCGTTCATGGGCGCGAAGAACCGGCCAACAGGGGGCGCGGGGGCGCACGGATGGCGCCCGCACGCTGCCTCGCGCATCAACTGAGGGGGCATGCTCCGGGGGCGATGGGGTACGCGGGGATTCTTCACCTTGCCGGGGGCCGTCGTGTGCCCGTACGTGGGGCGGGCGGCGCCGTCCCGGCCGCCGCTCGCCGTGCGCGACCGGCCGCCAAGGGGCAGATTTAGTCCCTGGGACCCGTCGCCCGGCCGTGCGAGGAGGTGGTCGGCGTGTCCGACGGGCAGACGTCCGCACAGGCGCCGGCGGCCGCGAGGACGCGGGTGGGCCGGCCGCTGCTGTCCCTGGCACTGGCGTCGATGATGGACGAGGTCCACGCGCACTCGGGCGCGGTGTATCTGCTGTCGCCCGCCGAGCCCGTGCTGGAGATGGCCGTGATGGCAGGCCTGCCCCGGGCCTTCGCCGCGCCCTGGGAGCGGGTGGGGCTGAGCGCGCCGATCCCGGTCGCCGAGGCGGTGCGTGAGCGGCGGCTGGTCTGGGTGGGCGGCGAGGAGGAGATGGCGGCCCGCTATCCGCGCATCGCCGTGGTGCTGCCCTATCCCTTCGCGCTGGCGGCGGTACCGGTGGCGACCGGCTCGACGGCGTACGGCGCGGTCTTCGTGACCTGGCCCGGCTCGCATCCGCCTGAGCTGTCGGACCGGGAGCGGGACCATCTGACCGCGGCCTGCGACCGGCTCGCGAAGCGGCTGGAGCGTGCCCACGAGGAGAGCCGTCCGCTGCTGCCCGAGCCCGATCTGCTCGGCGTTCCTCCGGTGGGCGGCGCGGCCGGCACGCTCGGCACGGTGGAGGCGGCGCGGATGGTGGCACGGCTGCCGTACGGCCTGTGCTCGCTGGATCTGCACGGCCGGATCGCCTTCGCGAACGCGGCGGCGGCCGAGCTGATCGGGCTTCCGGTCAGCAGGCTGCTGGGCACCCAGCTGTGGGCGTCGGTGCCCTGGCTCAACGACCCCGTGTACGAGGACCGCTACCGGGCCGCGCTGATGAGCCAGCACACCACCTCGTTCGTGGCGCTGCGCCCGCCCGGGGACTGGCTGTCGTTCCGGATGTATCCCAGTACGACCGGGCTCAGTGTCCGCGTCACCCGGGCGCGGGCGGTGGCGGAGATGAACCGGGCAGGGCCGCAGCCCGGCGACGCCCCGTCCCGGCTGGTCACCATCTCCCAGGTGCTCACGCTGGCCGGTGCGCTGACCGAGGCGGTGGGGGTGCAGGACGTGGTGCAGCTGGTCGCGGACGAGATCGCACCGGCCGTGGGCAGCCAGGCACTGGTGGTCCTCGGTTCCCGGGCGGGCCGGCTGCATGTGCTGGGGCACCGCGGGTATCCGGACGCACACGTCGTGGAGCGGTTCGACGGGCTGCCGCTGGCGGAGCCGACGCCGGGCACGCATGCCCTCAACACCGGGGTTCCGGCGTTCTTCGAGTCCCGGGAGCAGCTGGAGCGCCTCTATCCGTCGCGGCACGCCACCCCGGACGGCTTCGCGGCCTGGGCCTATCTGCCGTTGATCGCCTCGGGACGCCCGGTGGGCACCTGTGTGCTCGCCTACGCCGAACCCCATCCGTTCCCCGCGGACGAGCGGGCGGTGCTGACGAGCCTGGGCGGACTGATCGCGCAGGCCCTGGAGCGCGCCCTGCTCTACGACGCCAAGCACCAGCTGGCGCACGGCCTGCAGGCGGCCCTGCTGCCGCACTCGCTGCCGCGGCTGCCCGGCTTCGACGCGGCCTCCCGCTATCTGCCCGCCACGCACGGCATGGAGATCGGTGGCGACTTCTACGACCTGGTGCCGACGCGGGGCGGGGCGGCGGCGGTGATCGGGGACGTGCAGGGCCACAATGTGACCGCGGCCGGGCTGATGGGGCAGATCCGCACCGCGGTCCGCGCCTACACGACCGTCGGGCAGGCCCCCGAGGAGGTCATGGGCAGCACCAACCGGCTGCTGATCGACCTCGGCGCCGACCTGTTCGCCAGCTGCCTGTATCTGCGGCTCGATCCCGCGCGCGGACAGGCCGTGATGGCCCGGGCGGGCCATCCGCCGCCGCTGCTGCGCCGCCCCGACGGGCGGGTACGGGTACTCGACCTCGCCGGTGGCCCGCTGCTCGGCATCGACGGCCGTGCCGTCTACCCGACGACCGAGGTCGACCTCGCTCCCGGCTCCGTACTGGCCCTCTACACGGACGGGTTGATCGAGTCCCCCGGCGTCGACATCGAGGACGCTCTCGCCGGCCTCGGTGAGCGCCTCACCGAAGCGGGCGAGCTGCCCCTGGACGAGCTCGCCGACCATCTCGTACGACACAGCCCGGCCGCGCGGGAACGGCTGGACGACGTGGCGTTGTTGCTGCTCCGGGCCCGTGAACAGGCCTGAAGGAGTGTGAAGGGGAAGGCGCTGACACGACGCGGTCCGGCCCTCCCGCCGGAGGGCCGGACCGTCCACCGTCGACCGGAACCGTTGCTGGAGGCCGAGCAGTGGGTCTCCATCAGCGGATCGGCGCTCGAACAGTGCGCTCGATCAGTGAGTGGGGCTCGATCACTGGGAACCGGTGAGGGATGACGAACCGTCGTCCGCGCCGGTGCCGCTCTGATCGCCCGTACCGGTGCCGGACTGGTCGCCTGCGCCCGCCCCGGACTGGTCGCCTACGCCAGTGCCGGACTGGTCGCCGGTCCCGGCGCCGTCACTGGCCGTCGCGGACGGGTCTGCGGTGCCGGCCTGGTCGCCGCCGCCGACCGCGTCGCCGCCGCCCGCCTGGTCGCCGGCCGAGGCCGAGGCCGAGGGGTCAGCAGTGCCTGCCTGGTCACCCGCGCCCGCACCCGCGCCCGCACCCGCGCCGCCGTCGCCCAGCGTGGCGCCCGTGGCCTGCAGGGCCGCGGTCACCGGCTGGAAGAAGGTCTCGCCGCCGGCGGTGCAGTCGCCGCTGCCTCCGGAGGTCATGCCGACCGCGCTGCCGTCCTGAGTGAACAAGGAGCCGCCGCTGTCGCCGGCCTCGGCGCAGACGTTGGTCTGGATGAGGCCGGTGACGGTGTCGACGCCGTTCGGGTCGGTCTCGCTCTGGAAGTTGACCGTGGCGTCGAGGCCGGTGACCTGGCCGTCGTGCAGGCCGGTGGTGCTGCCCATCCGGAAGACCGTCTCGCCGACGGTGGCGTCCGCGGCCTGGGTGATCTGGACGGTCTTTCCGTCGCCGGTGTTGACCTCGCTCGCCGCCTGGGTGTTCGGGTCGTCGTACTTGACCAGGGAGAAGTCGCCGTTGCCGGGGAAGGTGGCCTGGTCGACGGTGGCGATGGGCTGCCCGGTCTCGGAGTCGGACCACTGCTTGGCCGCCACACCGCAGTGGCCGGCGGTCAGGAAGGCCGGAGAGCCGTCGCTGGCCTTGACGTTGAAGCCGAGGGAGCAGCGCACGGTGCCGCCCTCCGCCTGGGCGAAGATGGCGTCACCGCCCGACACCTTCGTCTTGAAGGTGCCGGAGGACTTCTTCACGGTGGCCATGTCCGCGCCGAGGCTCTTGACCGTCGACGTCAGTCTGTCCCACTTGGCGCCGGTGACCGTGGAGTCGGCGGTGACGGCGAGCTTGTTGGTCTTCGGGTCGATCGCCCAGGCCGTGCCCGGGATGGTCGCATCGGCCTTCAGGGTCTGCGCGCCCGCCTTCAGCGCGGCGAGGCTGTTCTTGACCTCGCGGACCTTCGCACCGGCCTTCTCCGCCTGGACGACCACATTGTTCTTGTCGCCCGGTATGACGTTGACGACGAGCTGCTGTGTGCCGGAGTCGTAGTACGAACCGGCGAAGGCGTCGCCGAGCAGGTTCTGGAGTTGCGAGGCGAGATTCGAGGCGTCGGTCGCCTTCAGGGTCTTGGGGGCGGCAGTCGTCGACGAGCCGTCCTGCGACGCGTTGGCGTTCGGCAGCAGAATGGCGGCTGCGCCGAGCGCCGCGACGCTGCCTGCCGCGATCGCGGCCTTGCGCTTCGGAATTCGCTTGTGACTCAAACTTCTCGACCTCCTGGGGGACCGGAGTCTGTGCCGCCGTTCGGCAGCTGTTCTGTTCGGGGCGCCTGGATGGCTGTTGGTACGCACGGGTCGCACGGTGCGTTCAATTCCGTTTGCCAACTCGCTTTGCACAATGGCGAATCGGCCATGACCCGAGTCCGACGAACCGGCGCGGGGAACAATCGCCAATATGACGATGACCACCGCCGAAGCCGACAAGATCCTCTCCGCCAACTTCGCCCCTTGGGTCCTCGAGCTGGGCCTGACGGTCGAGGCGTTGGCCGACGACCGGGCGACACTGCGACTTCCCTGGTCGGACCAGCTGTCACGGGAGGGCGGCGGGCTGTCGGGGCAGGCGCTGATGGCCGCGGCCGACACCGCCACCGTGATCGCGGTCTCGGCCGCCCGCGGGGCCTATGGGCCCATGACGACGGTTCAGCAGTCGACGTCGTTCCAGCGCGCGGTGACGGGTTCGGATGTCTTGATCGAAGCGGTGCTCACCAAACTGGGCCGCCGTATGGCGTTCGCGGACATCACGATGACCGCCGAGGCGTCGGGTGAACTCGCGGCGCGTGCGAGCACCGTCTATGCACTGCTCGGCTGAGCACTTCCGGGCTGACACGGTCCGCAGTCGATCGACAACGGTCTGTTCAGAACGTTGATCGGAAAACAAGCTTCAGCGAATCTGCACATCCAATACCCAACCAAGTCACCGGGCGCGGGGGATCTGCACACGACGGCAGGGCCCACCACGCCATTGGGACGGGAGTGTCGGATTCGTCGCGGAGGCCGCAAGCCCGTGGACGAACCGATGCCGTGACGCATGTGAAGAAGTCGCCATCGAGCCGTGCGCAAGCCTGCACGGATGGGTACCCCTGGGGCTCAAGTTGCCTGGTGAGGCCCTTGGTTGATTGGAAGCGCGTGCCCGCAGCGTGCTTTGATCCATCGCACCGCAGGAGCCACGAAGGGTTCCTGGAAACGGGCGCCTGGTGCCTGCGGTCGCGGCCGTCGCTCTGTCCCCAGAGGGGAAGCCGCTCCCCCTTATGAAATACCCATACGAAGGGAAGTTCCATCATGAACTCCACCCCCCGTGTTGAGACCGTTGAGATCTCGGACGCCGAGCTCGACAACGTCTCCGGCGGCCTGTCGATCAACGCTGTCAACTCCGTCACCGGTGCGCTGGACGGCATTGCTCCCGTTTCCAGCACGGTCGACACGGTCGTCGGCACCGTCGAGGGTGTCACCGGCCTGAACACCGCCCCGATCACGGGCCTGGTTGCCGGTCTCTGATCGCGCCTTTTGTGATCGTTGAGTCCCGGAGCCGCGTCCTGGCTCCGGGGCCTTCGGTTGCCTCAAACCAGCCGGCTCGTGCCAGCCGGTCCTCTCTCGTTTTCAGGTGAGGGAAAGTTCCGTGCAGTTCCGCCAGCAGGCCCTCGCCAAGCTCCAGTCGCCGGAGGAGCTCGATCTTCCGGTGCGTTTCGCCCGCCCTCAGGGCTGGCTCGTCCTGTCGGTGACGGTGGTCGCGATGGCGGCCGCCTCCGTGTGGGCGGTGACCGGCTCGGTGACCTCCACAGTGGGCGCGCCCGCCATCCTCACGCACGGTGAGGGCAGTTACATCCTGCAGAGCCCCGTCGCGGGCCAGGTCACGGCGGTGCTCGCCAAGCAGGGCGAGCGGCTGCCGGCCGGCTCCCCGGTGCTGAAGGTCCGCACGGCTCAGGGCGACACCGTCGTCCGTACCGTCGCCGCAGGCCGGATCACCGGACTCGCCGCGACCATCGGCCAGATCATCCAAACCGGCGCGAACGTCGCCGCCGTGGAGAAGGTCGCCCACGCCGGCGATCCGCTGTACGCCACGGTGTACGTCCCCGCCGAGAACGCGGCCTCCATCCCCGCGAACGCCGCCGTGGACCTGACCGTCTCGTCGGTGCCGACCCAGACGTACGGCGTGCTGCGCGGTCATGTGAAGTCGGTGGACCGCTCGGCGCAGTCGTCCCAGGAGATCGCCGCGTTCCTCGGGGACAGCCAGCTGGGCGAGCAGTTCACCAAGAAGGGCCGCCCGGTGGCCGTACTGGTCAAGCTCGACAAGTCGTCGGGCACGAAGAGCGGCTACAAGTGGTCGTCCGCGGACGGGCCGCCCTTCAGCCTCACCTCCATGACCCTGGCCTCGGGTTCGATCCGGCTGGCCGATCAGCGTCCCGTCGATTGGCTGCTGCCGTGAGCACCGCACAGGAGACGCGGAGCAGGCGCCGAGCCGCTCCGCCCAAGCGACCCGTCCCCAAGGGCAGGGCGAAGACGGTCCGCACGCCCACAGTCCTCCAGATGGAGGCCGTGGAGTGCGGCGCCGCCTCCCTCGCGATGGTGCTGGGCCACTACGGCAAGCACGTCCCGCTGGAGGAGCTGCGCATCGCGTGCGGTGTCTCCCGCGACGGCTCACGCGCCAGCAACCTGCTGAAGGCGGCGCGCAGTTACGGCCTCACGGCCAAGGGCATGCAGATGGACACGGCCGCCCTCGCCGAGGTGAAGACGCCGGCCGTCCTGTTCTGGGAGTTCAACCACTACGTCGTCTACGACGGCATGGGGCGCCGCTTCGGCCGCCGCGGCGTGTACATCAACGACCCCGGCAAGGGCCGCCGCTTTGTGCCGATGGAGGACTTCGACGGCAGCTTCACCGGTGTCGTGCTGGTCATGGAGCCCGGCGAGGGCTTCACCAAGGGCGGTCGCAAGCCCGGCATTCTGGGCGCGATGCCGGCCCGGCTGCGCGGCACCGCGGGCACCATGCCCGCCGCGGTGCTGGCGAGCCTGCTGCTGGTCGCGGTCGGCGCGGCGGTGCCCGCGCTCAGCCGGACGTACATCGACGAGTTCCTGATCGGCCAGAAGACCTCGCTGCTGGGCGTGCTGTTCGCGTCGATGGGCGCGTCCGTGCTGCTCACGGTCGTGCTGACCTGGCTGCAGCAGGCGAACCTGCTGCGCGGCCGCATCATCTCCTCCACCCTGTCCAGCGCCCGCTTCCTCAGGCATCTGCTGCGGCTGCCGGTGACGTTCTTCGCCCAGCGCAGCCCGGCCGACCTGGTGCAGCGGCTGCAGTCCAACGACCAGGTGGCCGAGA
This sequence comes from Streptomyces sp. NPDC001401, assembly GCF_042895385.1. NCBI lineage: Bacteria > Bacillati > Actinomycetota > Actinomycetes > Kitasatosporales > Streptomycetaceae > Streptomyces > Streptomyces sp. NPDC001401. The sequence continues at coordinate 199,760 of NZ_JBIAWI010000009.1, read as the reverse complement.
CCCTGGCCCGCGACCTCGCGGCGGCGGGCGTGGACGCCGTGGTCGTCGTGCTCTACGCCGTCCTGCTCTACACCTACGACCCGCAGCTGACATTCCTCGGCATCGGCGTCGCAGTGCTGAACATCGTCGCCATGCGGGTCGTCATCCGCCTGCGCGCCACCCGCACGGCGAAGCTGCGCGCCGACAGCGCCCGGCTCACCAACACCGCCTACACCGGTCTGCAGCTGATCGAGACGATGAAGGCGACCGGCGGCGAGGACGGCTACTTCCGCAAGTGGGCCGGGCAGCACGCCACCACGCTGGAGGAGCAGCAGCGGCTCGGCGTGCCGAGCGCCTGGCTGGGTGTGGTCGCGCCGACGCTGGCCTCCCTGAACAGCGCGCTGATCCTGTGGATCGGCGGCCTGCGCGCGGTCGAGGGCGGCATCTCGGTCGGCCTGCTGGTCGCCTTCCAGGCACTGGTCACCCGCTTCACCGCTCCGATCACCCGCCTGAACGGCGTCGCGGGCCGCATCCAGGACTTCGCCGCCGACGTGGCCCGCCTCAAGGACGTCGAGAACTTCCAGGCCGACCCGCTCTACGGCCGCCCCGGTGCCGGCGACTCCACGCGCCGGCTGCACGGCCACGTCGAGCTGCAGAACATCACCTTCGGCTACAACCCGCTCGACAAGCCCCTGCTCACCGGCTTCGACCTGACGGTCGGTCCCGGCCAGCAGGTCGCCCTGGTCGGCGGCTCGGGCAGCGGCAAGTCCACGGTCTCCCGCCTGATCTCGGGCCTGTACACCCCCTGGGAGGGCGTGATCCGCATCGACGGACAGCGCCTGGACGACATCCCGCGCGGCGCCCTGGCCGCCTCGGTCTCCTTCGTCGACCAGGAGGTCTTCCTCTTCGAGGGCTCGGTACGCGACAACGTGGCCCTGTGGGATCCGTCGATCCCGGACGAAGCGGTCGTCGACGCACTGCGGGACGCCGCGCTCTACGACGTCGTGACGCGCCGCCCCGGCGGCATCCACAGCAAGGTCGAGCAGGACGGCCGCAACTTCTCGGGCGGGCAGCGCCAGCGCCTGGAGATCGCCCGGGCGCTGGTGCGCAGGCCCAGCATTCTGGTGCTGGACGAGGTGACGAGCGCCCTGGACGCGGAGACCGAGCAGGTCGTGATGGACAACCTGCGCCGGCGCGGCTGCGCCTGTGTGGTGATCGCACACCGGCTCAGCACGGTGCGCGACAGCGACGAGATCGTCGTACTCCAGCACGGCACGATCGTGGAACGCGGGCGGCACGAGGACCTGGTGACACGCGGCGGCGCGTACGCGGCGCTGGTCAGGGAGCGATGAGATGACGACCGCACAACACGAAGGCGACGTGGTTCTCGGCGCCCTCGGCGCCATGGGCACACTGGTCGACTGCTCGGGCCTGACCCGGCTCGACCTGGAAGGCCCGCAGGTGCTGTGGCTGGTCGCGGCCGGCAGCCTGGACCTGTTCGCGGTGGACGCCGTGCAGCAGGGCCACTGGCACCACCTCGGCCGTCTGGAGGCGGGCTCGCTGATCCTGGGCCCGGTCCCCGGCCCCCAGCACACCCTGGTCGCCCGCCCCTTGCGCGACTGCGTGGTGCACCGCATCGCCCTGCGCGAGCTGTACCAGACGGCCGACACCCAGACCTGGTCCTACGACGAGTACGGCAACGCCCAGTACGTCCCGCCGACGACCAGCCCGCTCGAATACGCCCTCGCCCTCGGCGTCGGCCGCAGCCTGACCGTCCTCTTCCAGGCACCGATGGCCACCGAGCGGGCTGCCGAGGTGAACGACGACGATGTCTTCTGGATGCAGGTGCCGCCGGGCAGCGTCCAGTACGGCTCGCTGTACGGCGCCGAGGCCGCCGCCGACCTGCTGATGGACCCCGCGGTCTGGCAGAGCATGGTCGACCAGCAGTACCGGCTGCTGACCACGCTGGACCGCTGGATCGAGCAGCTGGAGCGCACCCACGAGAACCGGACAGCGGCCGGCATCAAGGCCGGTGAGGCCGTCCGTGCCCAGGCCGACCGCACGCTGCTCGCCTCCATCGGCAAGTCCTCCGGCAAACGCACCACCGCCGCCGACGCGGACGCCTCGTACGCGGCGTGCAAGCTGGTCGCCGAGGCGGCCGGGATCCAGCTTGCCGAACCCGCGCAGAGCGGAACGGAGAGCGACCGCCTCGACCCGGTGGAGCTGGTGGCCATCGCCTCCCGCGTCCGCACCCGGGCCGTACGCCTGGACGGCAGCTGGTGGCGGGACAACGTCGGCCCGCTGATCGGCCACCGGGCCCTGTCGGGTGCGCCGGTCGCGCTGCTGTGGCGGCGCGGCGGCTACGTCGCCGTACATCCGTCGACCGGACGCGAGACACCGATCGAGAAGGCCAACGCGGAGGAGTTCGAGCCGCGCGCGGTGATGTTCTACCGTCCGCTGCCCGAACGGACGCTGAGCCCGCTGCGGCTGCTGCGGTTCAGCATGCGCGGCACCGGAAGCGACCTGTCCGGCCTGCTGCTCAGCGGTCTGGTGACGGTGGCGATCGGCGCGCTCGTGCCGATCGCCACCGGCAAGGTGCTGGGCGAGTTCGTCCCGAAGGCGCAGACGGGCCTGATCGTGCAGGTCTGTCTGGCCGTGATGCTCACCAGCGTCGTGGCGGCGGCCTTCATGCTGCTGGAGAACCTCACCATCCTCCGTCTGGAGGGCCGGATCGAGGCCACGCTCCAGCCGGCCGTCTGGGACCGGCTGCTCAGGCTCCCGACCAAGTTCTTCACCGAGCGCTCCACCGGCGAGCTGGCCAGCGCGGCCATGGGCATCAGCTCGATCCGCCGCCTGATGGCCGGAGTCGGGCCTGTCGTCGCCCAGTCGGTGACCGTCGGCGCGATGAACCTGGGGCTGCTGTTCTGGTACAGCCCGTCGATGGCGCTGGCGGCGATCGGCATGCTCGTCGTCATCGCGGCCGTGTTCCTCGGGCTCGGCCTGTGGCAGGTGCGCTGGCAGCGCAAACTGGTCGTGCTGAGCAACAAGCTGAACAACCAGGCCTTCCAGACCCTGCGCGGGCTGCCGAAGCTGCGGGTGGCGGCGGCCGAGAACTACGCCTACGCGGCCTGGGCCTCGGAGTTCGCGCACAGCCGTGAACTGCAGCAGAAGGTCGGCCGTATCAAGAACCTCACCACGGTGCTGGGCGCGGTCTATCTGCCGCTGTGCACCCTGCTGATGTTCATGCTGCTGGCAGGCCCGGCGCGCGGGGTGATGTCGGCGGCCGCGTTCCTGACCTTCAACACCTCGGTGACGATGGTGCTGACCTCGGTCACCTCGCTGACCAGTGCGTTCGTCTCGGCGGTGGCCGCGCTGCCGCTGTTCGAGGAGATCAAGCCGGTGCTGGAGGCCACGCCGGAGGTGCGCACGGCGAGCACCCGGCCGGGCCCGCTGTCCGGTGCGATCGAGACGCGGCGGCTCTCCTTCCGGTACACGGACGACGGTCCCCTGGTCCTGGACGACGTGTCGTTCGACATTCGCCCGGGCGAGTTCGTGGCGATCGTCGGCCCCAGCGGCTGCGGCAAGTCGACGCTGCTCAGGCTGCTGATCGGCTTCGACAAGCCGGTCTCGGGCAGTGTCCTGTACGACGGCCAGGACCTGGGCGCGCTCGACCAGTCGGCCGTGCGCCGGCAGTGCGGTGTCGTGCTGCAGCACGCGCAGCCGTTCACCGGTTCCATCCTGGACGTCATCTGCGGCACCGAGCCGTACACGCCGGAGGAGGCGATGGCGGCCGCCGAGATGGCCGGTCTCGCCGAGGACATCAAGCGGATGCCGATGGGCCTGCACACGATCGTCCAGGGCAGCGGTGCCGTCTCCGGCGGCCAGCGTCAACGCCTCATGATCGCGCAGGCGTTGATCCGCCGGCCGCGCATCCTCTTCTTCGACGAGGCGACCAGCGCCCTCGACAACGAGACGCAGCGCACGGTCATTGAGTCCACCAAGGCCCTCAACGCCACCCGCATCGTCATCGCGCACCGTCTGTCCACGGTCCTGGACGCGGACCGCGTGATCGTGATGGAGGACGGCAAGGTCGCCCAGCAGGGCCCGCCCGCGCAGCTGCTCGCGGACACGGGCGGGCGACTGCACGAGCTGGTGCGGCGGCAGATGGCGTGACGGGTCAGTCCATCCCCGGTACCGGCGCTCCGGAGGGGATCCCGGCGTCGATGTACGCCTGGTAGATCTCCTTCCAGGGCGCCTCGGCCCCGGCGTGCGGCCCCTCGGAGCGCTCGCCTCGGGCCTTCGCGTCGAGGGCGGCCAGGCACACCTCCCAACCGGCGCCGTTGCGGGCAGCGGTGTCGGCGGCCTGCAGGACGTTGGTGAGCGTGAAGCGGGTGCGCTTGTCGTCCAACTCCTCCAAGTCGAAGTGCAGCTCGTCGCCGCCCCACTCGAAGGACAGGTGCCGGGGCTCGTCGACGGCGATCACCCGGCCCGTCGACTTGGGCATGTTCGGGTCGCCGCTGAAGGCGATCGTGCCGCCGGGGCGCAGGTCGATGTCGGCGCGGGACGGGAACCACTGGGCGAGTTCATCGGCGTCGGTCACGAACTGCCAGACGCGCTCGACGGGATGGTCGTAGGTACGGCTGAAGCGGACGGCCGGGCGGCCGTCGTCCAGGGTCAGGTAGGTGCCGGTGAGATCAGCGGCCATGGTGGATCAGTCCTTCGGGGCGGGTTCCTCGGGATCGTCCGACGCCGTCTCGTCGAGGCGGCGGCCGAGCGCGTCCAGGCTGCGGTTCCACAGCCTGCGGTACGGGGCGAGCCACGCGTCGAGCTCGGCGATCGGCGCCGGGTCGAGCGCGTAGACGCGACGCTGCGCGTCCTGCCGTACCCGTACCAGGCCCGCTTCCCGCAGCACCTTCAGATGCTTGGAGGTGCTCGGCTGACTCAGACCGCACGCCTCCACGATCTCTCCCACGGGCCGCGGCCGCTCCAGGAGCAGCGCGACGATGGCCCGCCGGTGGGGATCGGCGAGGGCGGTCCAGAGCGCGGCGTCGGACATGGTTCCAATATGCCCCCACAGTTATATTCCGGTCAAGGAATATGAGACCGAGACCACACCTAGCGAAACGTTGCCGTTTCGCTCACGGAGGGTCTAGGCTACCGCTGTACGAAACCGTTTCGTTCCCGGTTTTCCGAACGACTTCCCTGGAGTGGTTCTCCATGCCCCAGAAGACCTTGACCGACAGCGCCCAGCAGGGTGCAGTCGAGGCGGCGCCCGCCGCCTCCGCGAAACGGTGGTGGATCCTCGCGGTCGTCGCCGTCGCGCAGCTGATGGTGGTCCTCGACGCCACCATCGTGAACATCGCGCTGCCGTCGGCCCAGGCCGACCTCGGGTTCTCCGACGGCAACCGGCAGTGGATCGTCACCGCCTACGCGCTGGCCTTCGCCTCCCTGCTCCTGCTCGGCGGCCGTATCGCCGACCTCTTCGGCCGCAAGACGGCCTTCCTCATAGGCGTCGTCGGCTTCGCCGGCGTCTCCGCGCTCGGCGGTGCCGCGAACGGCTTCGGCATGCTGGTCACCGCACGTGCCCTGCAGGGTGCCTTCGGCGCACTGCTCGCACCGGCCGCGCTCTCCCTGCTCAACACGACCTTCACCGACGCCCGGGAGCGCGCCAGGGCGTTCAGCGTCTACGGCGCCATCGCCGGTGCCGGCGGTGCGGTGGGCCTGCTGCTCGGCGGCGTGCTGACCGACGCGTTCGACTGGCGCTGGACGCTGTATGTGAACGTCGCGATCGCCGTCGTCGCCTTCGTGGGCGGCTGGCTGCTGCTGACCAACCACCGCGACGCCGGGAACTCCAAGCTGGACGTGCCGGGCACGGTGCTGGTCGCGGCCGGCCTGTTCTCTCTGGTCTACGGCTTCTCCAACGCCGAGACGCACGACTGGGGTTCGGCCCTGACCTGGGGCTTCCTGATCGCCGGCGGTGTGCTGCTGGCGGCCTTCGCCTGGTGGCAGACCAAGGCCGCGCATCCGCTGCTGCCGCTGCGCATCCTGCTGGACCGCAACCGGGCGGCCTCGTTCCTGGCCGTGCTGATCTCCGGCGGCGGCATGTTCGGCGTGTTCCTCTTCCTCACCTACTACCTGCAGCTGAACCTGGGCTTCAGCCCGACGAAGACCGGCATGGCCTTCCTTCCGATGGTCGGTGCCCTGATGGTGGCGGCCCAGCTCGGCACCACGGTCCTGGTGCCGCGGGTCGGACCGAAGGTGGCCGTCCCCCTGGGCTTCGCGGTCGCCGCGGCCGGTATGGCCTGGCTGACCGGGATCGGCGTCGGTTCGAGCTACGTCAGCGCGGTGCTGCCGCAGCTGATCGTGACCGGTGCCGGCCTCGGCCTCGTGATGCCGGCGGCCATGCAGCTGGCCACCGGCGGGGTGGCGGCCGAGGACGCGGGCGTCGCCTCCGCCACCGTCAACGCGATGCAGCAGGTGGGCGGTTCGATCGGCACGGCCCTGCTGAACACCCTTGCCGCGAGCGCCGCCACCGACTACCTGGCGGGCAAGGACGCGACCAGCAAGCTGGTGCAGGCCCAGGCGACGATCGAGAGCTACACCACCGCCTTCTGGTGGTCGGCGGGCCTGTTCGCCGCCGGCGCGGTGATCGCCTTCCTGCTCTTCCGCCGCGGGGTGCCGGAGCAGGACGCGGACGCCGCACCGGTCGTCCACATGTGATCGATCCGACCTGAGCCGTATGGGTCCGGGGGCTGCCGTCCGCAGGGAGACGGTGGCCCCTCTTCGCTGCCATGGTGGCCGTATGCGGAAAACGGCGGCGGCACTCGGGACCACGGTCTTCCTGTTCCTCGCGCCCGGCACCGTGGTCGTCCTGCTGCCGTGGTGGCTGACCGGCTGGCGGGCGGGCGACTGGTGGCCGCCCGTGCGCGGGCTCGGCCTGCTCCCGCTGGCCGCGGGGTCGGTCGTCCTGCTGTCGGCCTACATCCGCTTCGTGGCCGAGGGGTTGGGCACACCGGCGCCGGTCGCGCCGCCCGCGCATCTGGTGGTGGGCGGGCTGTACCGGTATGTGCGCAATCCGATGTACGTCGCGGTGGTCGCGGCGATCGGCGGCCAGGGCCTGCTGCTCGCCCGGCCGGTCCTGTTCGGATACGGCGCCTGCGCCGGCGCGGCGATGTGGGCGTTCGCAAAGTGGTACGAGGAGCCCGCGCTGGCCCGCCGGTTCGGCGCCGACTACACCCGTTACCGGCGGGCGGTGCCCGGCTGGTGGCCGCGGCTGACGCCCTGGCGCGGCGAGTGACGGGCGTTGAACCGACCGTAATTGGGTACCCACGGGCTCATGCGAATCAGCGTGGTGGATGTGGGGTCGAACACCGTCCGACTGGTTGTGGCGGATGCGGAGGGCGGGGTGCCGCTGCCGGTCCACACCGCCAAGTGGCGCCTGAGGCTGTCCGAACACGTGACGCCGGGGAGCAGCATTCCCGAGGCGGACATCGACCGGATCGCCGGGGCGGTCGCCGAGGCGAGCCGGACCGCGACCCGGTGGGGTGCGACCGGCCCCGCGGCCTTCGCGACGGCCGTGGTACGTGCCGCTCCGAACCGCCGGGAGGTACTGCGCACCGTCCGCACGCGGACCGGGGTCGGTCTGTGCACGCTGCCCGGCGAGGTCGAGGCCGAGCTGACATTCCTCGGGGCGCGGCGCTGGATGGGCTGGCGGTCGGGACCCCTCGCGCTGCTGGACATCGGCGGCGGTTCGCTCGAAGTGGCCTTCGGGCGCGGCCGGTTGCCGGACTTCGTGGCCTCGCTGCCGCTGGGCGCGGGACGGCTGACCCATGAGTTCCTCCAGGGGCAGGATCCACCGCCGCAGGAGCAGGTGCGGGCGCTGCGCCGCAAGGTCCGGCACCAGCTGCGGGACGTCGCCGCGCGGATCCGCTGGGAGGGACCGCGCACGGCGGTGGTCACCTCGCGCACGTTCCAGCAGCTGGGACGGCTGTGCGGAGCGCCGCCCGGGCGCCACGGCCCGTTCGTGGAACGGCAGTTGGAGCGCTCGGACCTACGTCGTGCCGTCGACCGCCTGGCCGCCCTGCCCGCCGCCGAACGCGCCCGGCTTCCCGGCATCTCCGCGCCGCGCGCCGAGCAGAGCCTGGCCGGCGCGGTGGTCGCCCACACCGCGATGAAGCTGACCGGCCTCAGAGTGGTCACGATCTGTCCCTGGGCGATCCGCGAGGGAGTCCTGCTGCGCCAGATCGAGGACGGCTCGTCCTGGTGGGCGAAGATGAACCGTCTCGACGAGGCGCCCCCTCCCCCGGATCCGGTGCCCCTGCGCATCGCGGCCGCGACACACTGAGGGAAGAAGCCCGCCGTCAGCCGTTGCACGCGCGAAATGTCAAGTGCTTCCATTCCAATTCACCAGGTCGAGTGAACCAGATCTTGCGCTCGGCGTGTCAGGGATGTTCTCCCGCACGCCGGGGAAACTACCGAGATCGAATGCGCCCTACGCCTAGGTGGAGCGGACATGACGCCGCATGCGGACGACCGCGCTTCCGAACCGCCCGCGGCGAACCCACATGCCCGCACTCGGGCCGGCAGTCGGTTCACCGTGGTGGAGGTCGCGGGTGAGATCGATCTGGCGACCGCGGGGTTCCTCCTGGAACACCTGGACGCCGCGACCGCATGGCCGGTCCCGGATGTGCTGGTCGACCTGCGGCAGGTCGAGTTCTTCGACTGCTCGGGCCTGCGCGTGCTGTGCCGGGCCGAGTCGCGGGCCCGGGAGCGCGGTGGCCGGCTGCGCATCGTCTCCGACACACCCGGCATCCGCCGGCTGCTGAGCGGTGCGGGACTGCTGGGACGCTTTCCGCCCCTCCCCGCGATCCCCGGGGAGGGGCGGAACTGATGCCAGGAGTCGGCGGGCGGCCCCACTCCGCCCGGCCGACCCCTGGTGCGAGATCAACGGGTACCCCGCGACAAGGGACTCGCACTCCCCACAAGCGCGCCTCTTCAGATGTGCGCGAGGACTCCGCGATCCCGGTCTCTCAGAACGTGAAGACGCTGGTCCCGTAGGAGTTCTTCACGCACTCGTTGGCGAAGGTCCGTTCGTAGGAGACGCGCTTGCCCTGCCAGACGCCGTCGACCGTGACAACGACCGGGTCGTACAGCTTCGTGCACATGACGTCGCCTCTCACCCCCAGGGCGTCGAAGTCGCCGCCGGCGCCGCGTAGTTCGGCGCAGGCGACGGCTGCGGCCGGGTGGGTGCCGGAGGCCGTCGGGGCGCAGGTCAGGGTGACGGCCCGCAGCGGGGTCGCTTCGGCCGCGCTGTTGCCGTGGCCGACGGTGAGCACCAGGGCCGAGGGGGCGTAGAGCGAGGCGGGGGCGGCGGCCGGGGTGGCGAGGGCGGCCCCGGTCAGGGGTCCGCAGACGGCGGTGGCCGTAAGGGCGAGGGTGGCTGCCCAGCGCGCGGTGTTCCGCATTGTGTGCATCCTTCCGCAGGATTCGAGGGTGTGCCGGCCCGTTCTGGGTTGGTGCCGGACCGGCGAGCGCGAGTCTGCCGAGTCCGCGGCGGAAACACACCTCGACCCCACGCGTTTCAGTAACCTTGCGTGTTGAATCAGTGGCGTGAAGTCACGGAATTCGAACGTTCAAACCCCGGAACTGAGCGGTTCTTGATCGCCCGAAGCAGCCAAGTGGCTGGTTTCCTGCGCTTCGTTAATAGGCCTGAAACATTCCGGTTGAGCCGTCCGCGGACTCCCCCCGCGGTCCCTTGCATTCATGGACGCATCGAGTAATCGTGATTACATGATTACGACAGAGCAACGAGAGAAGCTGCGCGGCTGGTTCGCCGGCCGTCTGCCCGACGACCTCTTCGAGGAGCTGGCCGAGATCACGGTCGACCGCGAGGAGATCACCGTGATCGGCCGCATCCCCGAACCCCGGCTCGCCGAGGGCGCCTCGGCCGCCGAGCGGGAGGCCGCGACCGAGAGCCGGATCCAGGAGTTCCGGGAGCGCACCCGGGAGGCCCGGATCGAGGTGGCCCGCGAGGCCGAGCACCGCTTCCGCCGGAAGGTCTCCTGGGGTGTGGAGTGCGGCGGCGAGCGCGCCCTGTTCACACACGTGGCCGCGCCCGTGATGACCCGGCTGCGCCAGCCCGAGCGCCAGGTCCTCGACACCCTGATCGCCGGCGGGGTCGCCCGCAGCCGCAGCGACGCCCTCGCCTGGTGCGTGCGCCTGGTCCAGCGCCACACCGACGACTGGCTCACCGAGCTGCGGGAATCCCTCGAACACGTCCAGCGGGTGCGGGCACAGGGCCCGGACACGGAGCCGGAGGACGCGCCGACGGACACCCCGGCCGACGCCCCGGCGGCGGACGACGAGTGATGGAGGATCCGTACACTCCCAGCCCGAAAGATGGATGAACCGTCCTCTGGCACGGGTTCCGCCCACCGCCGTACGGTCGGCAGACCGCCGAGAGGACGGCCGCCATGCCCGCCGCACACCCCTGCGCCGGCGACCGGCCGTCCATCCCGCCGCGCCACCACGCGCTCCACCGACCCGCCCCCGCTGGAGCCCCCTTGTCCCCGCAATCGTCCGACTCCCCCGGCACGCCGCCGTCCCTCACCGAGGTCGAGGCGCACGGCGTCGAGCGCATCCCCGACGCGGACCGCACCGCGACCCCGCTCGACCTGTTCCGGCTCGCCTTCGGCGGCGCCAACACCTTCTCCACCTGTGTCCTGGGCGCCTTCCCGATCCTTTTCGGCCTCTCCTTCTGGCAGGGCCTCGCGGCCACGCTCCTCGGCGTCCTCGCGGGCGCGCTGATCCTTTGCCCGATGGCCGTGTTCGGCCCGGTCAACGGCACCAACAACGCTGTCTCCTCCTCCGCGCACCTGGGCGTGCACGGCCGCGTGGTCGGCTCGTTCCTGTCGCTGCTGACCGCGATCGCGTTCTTCTCGATCTCGGTGTGGAGCTCCGGGGATGCCCTGGTCGGCGGCGCGCACCGGCTCTTCGGCCTGCAGCGCAGCAACCTGTCGTACGTCGTCGCGTATGCGCTGTTCGCCGCTCTGGTCCTCGCGGTCTGCGTGTACGGCTTCCGGTTCATGCTGTTCGTCAACAAGGTCGCCGTGGCCTCGGCGACCGTGCTGTTCCTGCTCGGCGCCATCGCCTTCGCCGGCGACTTCGACCCGTCATACGCCGGTGTCTTCACGGACTCGGCGGACGCGGCGACCAAGTCCCTGTTCTGGCCGTCGTTCATCGGTGCGGCGCTGATCGTGCTGTCCAACCCCGTGTCGTTCGGGGCGTTCCTCGGCGACTGGTCGCGCTACATCCCGGCGAGCACCCCGCGCCGCCGGGTGATCGGTGCCGCGTTCCTGTCGCAGATCGCGACGCTGCTGCCGTTCGTCTTCGGCCTGGCGACCGCGAGCATCATCGCGGCGAAGGCCCCGAAGTACGTCGACCCGGCGGCCCCCGACTTCGTCGGCGGGCTGCTCGCCATCTCACCGACCTGGTACTTCCTGCCGGTGTGCCTGCTCGCCCTGATCGGCGGCATGTCGACGGGCACGACCTCGCTCTACGGCACCGGGCTCGACTTCTCCTCCGTGTTCCCGCGGCTGTCGCGGGTGCAGGCGACGGTGCTGGTGGGTGTGCTGTCGATCGCGTTCATCTTCATCGGCCGCTTCGGGCTCGATCTCGTCCAGTCCATCTCCACCTTCGCCACGATGATCATCACGTGCACCACGCCGTGGATGGTCGTCATGATGCTGGGCTTCTTCACCCGCCGCGGCTGGTACGACCCGGACGCCCTCCAGGTCTTCAACCGCCGTCAGCGCGGCGGCCGTTACTGGTTCGCGCACGGCTGGAACTGGCGGGGCATGACCGCGTGGTGGGTGTCCGCGCTCATCGGCGTCCTGTTCACCAACATCCCGGGGCAGTTCGTCGGCCCGCTGGGCGACCTCGCGAACGGCATCGACATCAGTCTGCCGCTGTCGCTGGTCGTGGCCGCGGTGCTGTACCTGGCGCTGCTGCGGCTGTTCCCCGAGCCGCGAGCGGCGTACGGGCCGGAGGGGGCGCGGTTTGCCCGCATGGTCGAGGTGCCGGTGCCGTCGATCACGGGGCCGCAGGCGTCGTCAGTGCCTTCGGCTACGTTGCTGCCATGACTGAATTCGTTCTGGTGGCGGGTGCCAAGCTGGGGGCGTGGGCTTGGGACGAGGTGGTGGCCGAGCTGCGGGCGGCCGGGCACGGGGCCCATGCGCTGACGCTGTCCGGGCTCGCCGAGAAGCGGGGCATGCCGGCCGGGCAGCAGACGCATGTGCAGGACATCGTCGACGCGGTGGAGCAGCTCGATCTGCGGGACGTGGTGCTGGTCGGGCACAGCTACTCGGGAATACCCGTGGGGCAGGCGGCTGAGCGGATCGGCGACCGGCTGGCGCGGGTGGTGTACGTCGACGCGAGTGTCCCCGCGGACGGCAAGTCGTTCCTGTGGGGCTGGGACAGCGACGGGGTGCGGGCGGCGATCGCGGAGAACGGCGGCTTCTGGCAGGCCTTCTCGGCGGAGGACCTTCAGGGGCAGGGCCTCACGGAGGAGCAGATCGACCGCATCGTGCGCGGCGCGACCGCCCATCCGGGCGCCTCGCTCACCGAACCGGCCGTGCTGACCCGCTCCCCTGCCGAACTGCCGGCGACCTACGTCAAGTGCCTGCTGGACTGGCCCGAGCCGAGCGACGAGGTGGCCGAGCTCCTCAAGAGCGAAACGTGGAACCTGGTCGAGTTGGACACCGGTCACTGGCCGATGTTCTCGCAGCCACGCGAACTGGCCCGCATCCTGCGCGAATCGGCCGTCGCCCCCTGAGTCTCCAGCCAACCTACCCGCCGGTATCGTCAGCGTGCAGCGCGTTCTCAGCGACGAGAGGCGGGACCACCCCATGGCCAAGCACTGGGCGGACTTCCAGTACGAGATCTATCTCAACGGGATGTCGGGCGCCGTACCGAGGCTGCCCACCGATCTGACCCGCCTGGAGGAGCTGACCGAGCAGCGGCTCGGCCCCGGGCCCGTCGGCTATGTCGCCGGCAGTGCGGGCGACGGCAGTACGGCGCGGGCGAACCGGGCGGCTCTCCAGCGCCGGCGGATCGTCCCGCGCATGCTGCGGGACGTCCACGAACGCGATCTGTCCGTCGAGGTGTTGGGCCGCGCCCTGCCCGCCCCGCTGGCGCTGGCGCCGGTCGGCGTGCTGTCGATCATGCACCCGGACGCCGAGTCCGCGGCCGCCCGGGCCGCCGCCGCGCAGGGCGTGCCGTACATCCTGTCCTCGGCCTCCAGCACGCCGATGGAGCAGGTCGCCGACGCGATGGGCGACGCGGAGCGCTGGTTCCAGCTGTACTGGGCCAAGGACCCCGAGGTGACACGGAGTTTCCTGAACCGGGCGAAGGCGGCCGGGTTCACCGCGCTGGTCGTCACCCTCGACACGCCGCTGCTGGCCTGGCGCCCGCGCGACCTCGACCAGGCCTATCTCCCGTTCCTGCACGGCGTCGGCACCGCCAACTACTTCTCCGACCCGGCTTTCCAGGCGGGCCTGGCGAAACCGGTGCTCGAGGACCCGAACGCTGCCGTGCTGCACTTCGTGGGCATGTTCGCGGACCCCGGCAAGACGTGGCCGGACCTGGCGTTCCTGCGGGAGAACTGGGACGGCCCGATCGTCCTCAAGGGCATCCTGCACCCGGACGACGCCCGGCTCGCCGCCGACGCCGGGATGGACGGCGTGGTCGTCTCCAACCACGGCGGCCGCCAGGTGGCCGGCTCCGTGGCCGCCGCCGACGCGCTGCCCCGGGTCGCCGAGGCGGTCGGCGACCGGCTGACCGTCCTGTTCGACAGCGGCGTCCGCACCGGAGACGACGTCTTCAAGGCACTCGCGCTCGGCGCTCAGGCGGTGCTGCTGGGGCGGCCGTACGTGTACGGGCTCGGGCTCGACGGACAGGCGGGCGTCGAGCATGTGATCCGCTGTCTGCTCGCCGAGTTCGACCTCACTCTCGCCCTGTCCGGACACGCCACGCCCGCCACGATCGGCTCCGCCGACCTCATCGAGGAATCCGTATGACCACCGCTCCGAAAAACGTTCTCGCCGTCGTCGCCCCGCACGTCGGGGGCCGCGCCGCCGGCGCCGGACTCGCCACGCTCTTTCCCGGCGAGGCGAACGTCACGGTCGTCGAGGCGACCGACGAGGACCCGGCCGCCCTCCGCGCAGCACACGTGATCATCACAGCGCTCTCCCCCGTGACCGCCGAACATCTCGCCGCCGCACCGGACTTGGAGCTGGTGCAGTGTGCGAGCCACGGCTTCGAGTACGTCGACGTGGACGCGGCGCGCGCCCGGGACGTACTCGTGTGCAACATCGGCTCCAGCGGCGCCGAGTCGCAGAACGTGGCCGAGCAGACCTTCGCTCTCATGCTCGCGCTGGCCAAGCAGCTGATCCCCGCGCACACGGCGCTCGTCGAGGCGGACTGGGCGCTGCCCCGCCTGCAGCGCTCCCTCACCGAACTCTGCGGCAAGACGCTCGGCATCGTCGGACTCGGTGGCATCGGGCAGGAAGTCGCCCGCCGTGCGGTCGCGTTCGACATGACCATCGTGTATGCCGGTCGCCGCAGGCTGCCTCAGGAGACGGAGGCCCGGCTCGGCGGGGCCCGCCACGTCCCGCTCGACGAGCTGCTGCGCACGGCCGACTACGTCTCCCTGCACGCGCCGCTCACCGACCGGACCCGGCATCTGCTCGACGCCGAGCGGCTCGCCCTGCTCAAGCCGACGGCGTTCGTGATCAACACGGCGCGGGGCGCCCTCATCGACCAGGACGCCCTCGCGGACGCGCTGGAGAAGGGCGCCCTGGCCGGGGCGGGCATCGACGTCTTCGACCCCGAACCGCCCACCCCGGCCCTGCGCCTGCTCAAGTCGCCGAACGTGGTGCTCTCGCCGCACGTCGGCGGGGTGACCCGCGAAACCCTGGTCCGCATCGCGCTGGCCGCCGTGCAGAACGTGGCCGACTTCCTGACGGGCGGGGAAGCGCGGGACGTTGTCGGCTAGCGGTCACCCCAGAGAACCGACAGCCGCCACGATCCCGCACCCCCGAGCGACTAGGCGCTCTTCTCGGACAACTCCGCCGGCCGAGACGCAGGCGTCTCCGTCCCGGTGATCGACAGCGAGCCCGGGGTCGCCGTCGACGTCGGGTCGGCCAGCCAGCGTTGCGCCCGGGAGCCGTCGCGGACCTTGACGACGATGTCCGCGCCCGGCTCCTCGGCGGTGGCGGCCAGGGCCAGCTGCTCGTCCCAGCGGGGCAGCAACTCCCCCTGCACGGTGAGGTCGTAGCGCACGTCGTCGCCCCGCTTGTCCTTCTCGGCGGCGCACGTGCCGAGGACGGCCACGCCCGCGTCCACGTGCGAGTCCAGGCACAGGTCGGGGTCCGCCGCGCTGCGCAGCAGGCCGTCCTTGGCGAACGACCACTGCTGGGTGTCTGCGTCCGAGCACGCCGCCAGCTGGGTCCCGGCGCCGGCCTTCACCTTGCCCGTGATGTCGAGGCAGAGGTCGGCGCCGGCGTTGCGCAGTCTCGACTGCCCCGGAACCGTGGGGAGTTGGGCGGTTCCGGGTGACGACTGGGAGCCGACGCCCGGTGCCGTGCCTCCGCCGGCGCTGGTGGAGGCGGCCGGGTCGACGCCGTCGTCGTGCGACCACAGGCCGCCCGCGAACAGCGTGGCGAGCAGCCCGGCGGAGGCGACGCCCACCCCGGTCAGCAGCGCCCGCGAGTTCCGGGGCGCCCCCGGCGGCCGCCGACCAGGCAGCGGAATACGGGGCAGGATGCGCGGGCGTCCTCCGCCGTGCCGCCCGGAGCCGCTCGTGCGCGCGCCCTGCCCCGCACGGCCGGGGCGGGAGTCGAGGTAGCGGCGGGCACCCCAGCCGAGCACCGCCTCGGCGAGAAGGACCCCCAACCCGCCCTCGAAATGGCTCAGTTGCTCGGCGGCAAAACGGCAGTAGCGGCATTCCGCCAGATGCTGCTGGACATCCGGCAGCAGGGCCCCGCCCCGGCGAATCGGAACATCGAGGAGGCGGTTGTAGAACCGGCAATCCTTGCTCGGCGCGAGTTCCCGATGGGCATGTACACAACCTTCACGGAATTTTTCACGCGCCTGTTCGAGTGCCGCCGACGCGGTGTCGGTATCCATGCCGAGCAGACCGGCGGGAACGGATATGGACTCCGCTTCGACCTCGGTGTGCCAGAGCAGACACCGGGAGAGTCCGGGAAGGGCCTGGAATGAACGCTCGGCGAGCTTGCGGTTTTCGGGCGTCATGGACTTCGTCGTACGCATACCGCGGCCGCCGGAGGCTTTCTGCAGCTCCGGCAGAACACTGGATATCCGGTCCGCGGCGGACCACACCCCGACCGTGTCCCGTACGGCCAACAGAAGCCGGGGGCGCACCGCGAGCGCGGGCTCACCCAGCGCCAGCCGGTCGAGGACCTGGTGGAAGGCGGCCGCCGTCACGATGGAGGCGAGGTCGGCCGGGGAGGCGAGGCAGATGGCCGCGTAGTCGCGGGCGGGCTGCCAGTGCCGTGCCATCAGCAGCGCGACGGATTGGGCGACCTCGCCGTCGGGACGGCCCCTGAGCCGGGTGGCCAGGTTCTCGTCGGATTCTCCGGGAGCCCCGCCGGGCGGCGGGTAAGGGGGACGAGGTGGGTGGGGGGTGGACACTGAGCGGATTCCTTCCCACGCGCATGGAACACACAGGAGGGCGTGAATTCAGGTATGTCCGTCCGGCCCGGTTTCCGATTGGCCGATCGACACCCGGCCATTACACCCCCCGCACGAGTAGTTCACCCTTGCACAACACACTCATGACCAACAAGGCACTTGGGCAACATCCGCCTCTTTGAAAGTTGGTCAGAAACGGCGACAACTCGCCTCACCCGCATGAGCTTTCGTCATTCCATGCGCCCCGTGTGAAACAGGCGCCCGCGCCGGAGCACCGCGCACGCTCCCGGCGCGCACCACCCCGTAGTGCACTGGGTACCGGCCCTTCTCGGAGGCCCTGCGCAGGACGGCGGCTCTCCTGCGCCGCACGGGCCGCCGACCTTGTTCCTCCCGCCCTCGGTCGGCGGCCCCGGGGGCGGGTCGTATCGGCTACGGCCGGGCGGCCCTCAGATCTGCCAGGAGCGCAGCCGGTCGGCCGCGCTGTAGACGTCGGCCTTGCCGGAGA
Organism: Streptomyces sp. NPDC001401; assembly: GCF_042895385.1. NCBI lineage: Bacteria > Bacillati > Actinomycetota > Actinomycetes > Kitasatosporales > Streptomycetaceae > Streptomyces > Streptomyces sp. NPDC001401. The sequence continues at coordinate 182,566 of NZ_JBIAWI010000009.1, read as the reverse complement.
TCAGATCGCGGGCGAGGTCGACGAGGGCGCCGTACGGCGGGTCGATGCCGACGCCGCTGACGAACATGTACGCCACGGCGGTCGCGCAGGCGAAGCGGGCGTTGGCCGACGGCAGGGGCTTGAGCAGGGCGAGGGTGTGCAGCAGGGCGGCGGCCCGCCAGGCCGGGTCCGAGTCCACGCCGAGGCGGGGCGGGTCCACACGGTGGCGGGCGACGGCGGCGACCAGGGCGGAGAAGTCGTTGACGGTGGGCTGGTCCGGGAGGACCTCTTCGTGGCGCTGCAGCAGCCAGGGCACGTCGATATGGATGACGGGTGCCATCGGTCAGGCGACCCGCCCCTCGCCGGCGTGGGCGGGTTCGTCGTCGGGGAAGGCGGCGGCGAACTCGTCGGCATGGGACGCGAAGAAGCGCCGGAACGCCTCCGCGCCCTCCTGCAGCGCACGGTGCCGGGCTATGTCCGCCGCAGCGGCCTCGCGCACGAGCGCCTTCATGGACGTACCGCGCTCCTTGGCGATCTGCCGCAGGTCCTCAAGTTCGCGGTCGCTGAACTCGACATTCAGGGCTGGCATGCCTTCACGGTACCGCCGGGGTACTTACTCGTAAATAGTTGCTGGTCACAGCACCTTTACTGCGGTACCTCCAGGCGCCCGCACCGGCTGAGGACCATGTCCGTTTCCCGCCGGTTCCAGGCAGCACGGCGCAGCAGACTGGAGCCATGACGACGTATACGAAGATCGACAGTCCGGTGGGTGAACTGCTTCTGGTGGGCGAGGGTACGGCCCTCACCTCGCTGTCCCTGCCGGGGCAGCGCGGCGCGCCCGTCGTCCGTGCCGACTGGCGGCGTGACGACGAGGCGTTCGGGGAAGCCGCCCGGCAGCTCTCCGCCTACTTCGCGGGCCGGCTCACCCGCTTCGAGCTGAACCTGGCCCCCGAGGGGACGGAGTTCCAGCAGCGGGTGTGGCGGGCGCTCGAGGAGATCCCGTTCGGCGCCACGACGACGTACGGGGAACTGGCCGCGCGGCTCGGTGTGCCGCGGGCCGAGATCCGGGCCGTGGGTGCCGCGGTCGGCGCCAACCCGCTGCTGATCGTCCGCCCCTGCCACCGCGTGATCGGTGCCGACGGTTCGATGCGCGGGTACGCGGGCGGCGTCGAGCGCAAGGTGCGGCTGCTCACCCACGAGGGTGCGCTGCAGCCGATGCTGGGGTGACGGGAGGAGATGTCGTGACTCTCACCGAGACGCAGGCCCGCAGGCGGGTCGCCGGCACCGAATGGGCGGCCCTCGCAGCCGAGTTGGACGTCCACGGCAGCGCGCCGACGGGGCCGCTGCTGACGCCCGCCGAGTGCCGTGACCTGGCCGCGCTCTATGAGAAGCCGGAGCTGTTCCGGACCACCGTCGACATGGCGCGCCACCGCTTCGGATCCGGCGAGTACCGGTACTTCACGCACGATCTTCCGGCCCCGGTGGCCGCCCTGCGTGCCGCGCTGTACCCGCGTCTGCTGCCGATCGCGCGGGACTGGGCGGCTCGGCTGGGCCGTCCGGCGCCCTGGCCGGATTCCCTTCGGGAGTGGCTGGAGGCCTGCCACGCGGCGGGGCAGGACCGGTCGGCGCAGATCCTGCTGCGTTACGCGGAGGGCGACTGGAACGCCCTGCACCGCGACGTGTTCGGCGACATGCTCTTTCCGCTCCAGGTGGTCGTCGGCCTCGACGAGTACGGCAGCGACTACACCGGCGGCGAGTTCCTGATGGTCGAGCAGCGGCCGCGGGCCCAGTCACGGGGCACCGCGACCGCGCTGCGGCAGGGCCACGGGCTGGTCTTCACCACCCGGGACCGGCCGGTGCGCACCAAGCGCGGCTGGTCGGCCGGAGCGATGCGGCACGGTGTGAGCACCGTCCGCTCCGGCCGGCGGCACGCACTGGGCATCGTCTTCCACGATGCGTGAGCGCTCCGCTGGTTGTGCCGATGTGCGGCTCCACCGCGGGGCCGCGATCTGCCGTCTGTCGTCTGCGGCACCGTCGTGGCTGGTCGCGCAGTTCCCCGCGCCCCTTGCGGGGCGCGTCAAGGCCGCCCAGCGCCTCAGGCTCCGGACCACAGCCCCTTGCGGCGGTAACTTCCCTGCCAGAACAGCCGGTTGAGGACTCGTACCGGTGGCGGCATGGCGCCGAGGAAGCGGTCGCGGTCCGCGGGCGGGGCGCCGTCGATGATCCACGGGACGAACACCGAGGCGCCGCGCAGGCCCTGGGTCTCGCGGATGCGGCCGGTGAAGGCGGCCCAGTCGGCGGCCGTCAGGACGTCCTGCATGAGCGGCAGCGCGCTGTCCTCCTCGTGCTTGAGATGGTCGTCGAGGGTGGCCGTCAACGCCCGTACGAGATCGGGCAGTTCGGGTGCCTGGTCGTCCAGTGCGGTGTCGACCGCGGCGAGCAGCGGGTCGATGCGGGAGTGTTCCGCCTCCATGTCGTCCAGCAGGGCGAGTTCACGCGGACGTCCCGCGACGCGCTCGCGCACACGCGGCCACAGGTCGCTGTCCTCGGCGGTGTGGTGGATGTGCAGCTGGTGGGTGAAGTTCTCCCAGCCGGCGCGCACGCCGGGGGTGTGCGCGCGGCCGTCGGCGACGGCCTGCGCCAGGCGCTCCAGGTCGCGTCGGAAGGCGTCGTGGGAGGCGTACATGGCGGTGAAGTCGATACTCATCGGGCGGCTTCCTCCAGTTCGGTCTCGTTGATCGGCAGGGCGTGCGGGTTGGCGGACGGGCCGCGGTGGCGTCGTACGGCGAGACAGGCGAGCACTCCGGCCAGCAGCACGGCGGCGGACACGTACACGGCCGGGCCCATCGCGTCGACGAAGCCATGGCCGAAGACCTGTCCGCCGAGGGCGCGCATGTGCTCGGCGACGTCCTGCGGCACTCCGTGCGGCGCGCCGCCCTGCTGCCGCGCGCTGACGTCGGACTCGGTCTTGGAGAAGGCGGCGACGAAGGAGTCCCGGTACGCGGCGGGCAGCCGGCCCGCGCTCTGACGGGCCCGGTCCGTGAGCGCGGAGGCGAGCTGGTTCTGCAGCACCGCGCCGACGACGGCGCCCGCGAGCACCGAGCCGACCTGCCGCAGCGCGTTGGTGACGCCGGACGCCGCTCCGGCCAGCCGGGCCGGAACACCGCGCATGACCTCGGTGGCGAAGGGCGCGAAGGTGCAGCCGACCCCGAGGCCGGTGAGGAAGAGCGGCAGCGCGATGGTCAGCCATCCCGAGCCGACGTCGGCGACGGTCACGACCCAGGTCAGCCCGCCGGCCCAGGCGAGCAGCCCGCTCATCAGGATGTACTTGCCGCCGACCTTGTCGGACATTGCTCCGGCGGGCCCCGCCGTCACGAACGAGCCGAGTGCCACGGGCAGCAGCACCAGACCGGACTTGAGGGCGCTGAAGCCGAGGACGGACTGCAGGTAGATCGTCAGCGGCAGGAACATGCCGACGATGCCGAAGGCCACCGTGACGCCGACGAGGTTGACCAGGGTGAAGTTACGGTCCCGGAAGAGCGCGAACGGAACGAGGGGTTCGTTCGCCTGCTGGCCGCGCTCGTGCAGCAGGAAGGCTGCGAACAGGACGGCCGCCAGGGTGAACAGGCTCCAGATCCAGCGGTTCCAGTCGTAGCGCTGGCCCTCGGTGAGCCCGAAGGCCAGGCAGAACAGGGCAGTGGAGGCGAGCAGGACGCCGAGGGTGTCGAAGCGGTGCCGGACGGTGCGCTTCGCACCGGGGATGATCGCGAAGGTCATCAGCAGCACGACGGCCCCGATCGGCAGGTTGACGTAGAAGATCCACCGCCAGCTGAGGTGGGTGATCAGCGCCCCGCCGAGGATCGGGCCGAGCGCGCCGGACACGCCCGCGACCGTGCCCCACACACCCATCGCCACTCCGCGCCGGTCGGCCGGGAACACCTCGGCGATGATCGACAGGGTCTGCGGCATCAGCAGCGCCGCGCCCAGGCCCTGCACCGCCCGGAACGCGATGAGCTGGGCGGGGTCCCGGGCGAGGCCGCAGGCGAGGCTCGCGAGGGTGAACAGGGCGACTCCGGCGGCGAACAGGTTGCGTTTGCCGCGCAGGTCGCCGAGGCGCCCGCCGGTGATCAGCAGGACGGCCAGCGCCAGGGTGTAGGCGTTGACGACCCACAGGATCTCGTCGAGGGACGCGTTCAGATCCTCGCCCAGTTGCGGGATCGCGATGTTCACGATCGTCAGGTCGAGGAGGGTCATGAAGAACCCGAGGGAGAGGGTGATGAGAATCGCCCACGGGTTGCCGTGCCATTTCTTGAACACGATGTCGGTCTCCTTGCGGTCGGACTCATGCCGGACTCGTGTCGGACTCGCGTTCAAGAGGGCGGGACTGCGGGCGGGTGTGACATGGCGCGAATTTGCTGAGATGTAGGTCACATTTCGCCGCTTCTATGTCACATTCATCCCCCTCCCGGCCCTCGAAGTGGTGAGCGCGGCAGCGGGGAGGCCCACACATGACGCACAGCACCGGAAGTCCTGTCACCGACGAGGCGACCGATGTCTTCATGAACCATCGGGAGCTGTTGTTCGGCCTCGTCTACAACATGCTGGGGAGCGTCGCCGACACCGAGGACGTGCTGCAGGAGACCTGGCTGGCGTGGTCGGGCCGGGGCGCGGACGGGATCGCCAATCCGCGCGCCTACCTGGTCCGGATCGCCGTCAACCAGGCGTTGCAGCGGCAGGCCGTGATCATCCGCCGCCGCGAGACGTACGTCGGCCCGTGGCTGCCCGAGCCGCTGGTCGCCGACGACGAGAGCGCCGACGACCCGGTCCTGCGGGGCGAGTCCGTGTCCCTGGCGATGCTGGTGGTCCTGGAGTCGCTGACCCCGCTCGAACGCGCCGTGTTCGTCCTCAACGAGGTGTTCGGGTACGCCCACACCGAGATCGCGGACATCATCGACCGCACCCCGGCGGCCGTACGGCAGCTGGCGCATCGCGCACGGGATCATGTGCTCGCCCGCCGGCCGCGCTACCGGGCGCACCCGCGCGTCCGGCAGGAGGCGACCGAGCGGTTCGTGCGGGCCGCGCTCGGCGGGGACATCTCCGAGCTGATGGAGATCCTGGCGCCGGACGTCACCGTGTGGACGGACGGTGGCGGCAACCGCAAGCCGGCGGGCCTGCGCCCGGTGCACGGCCGGGACAAGGCGGTCCGCCTCATCACCTCGTACGCGGCCCGGCGCGGCCCCCAGGAACTCGACCTTCGCTACCGCCGGGTCAACGGCGACGACGCCGCGGTGCTGTTCCAGGGCGAGGCCCCGTACGCCGTGATGGTCATGGATCTCACGCCCGAGGGCGACCGGGTCAACGGCGTCTACATCGTCACCAACCCCGACAAGCTCACGCACGTGCACAAGGACCAGGACGAGGACGAGGAGGACCAGTGACCGCCACGGAGACATCCGGCAGGGGCGAGCGCGTCGCCGACTGGCTCGACGGCCGTCTCGGCATCCACTCGCTGGGCAGGAAGTACCTGCGCAAGGTGTTCCCGGACCACTGGTCGTTCCTGCTCGGCGAGATCTGCCTGTACAGCTTCGTCGTGCTGATCCTGACCGGCGTGTATCTCACCCTCTTCTTCCATCCGTCGATGAACGAGGTGACGTACCACGGCAGTTATGTCCCGCTCAACGGCATCCGGATGTCCGAGGCGTACGCCTCCACGCTGCACATCAGCTTCGACGTGCGCGGCGGGCTGCTGATCCGGCAGCTGCACCACTGGGCGGCGCTGGTCTTCGTCGCCGGGATGCTGACGCACATGATGCGGCACTTCTTCACGGGTTCGTTCCGCAAGCCCCGTGAGATCAACTGGCTGTTCGGCTGGACCTTGCTGTTTCTCGGCCTGTTCGAGGGGCTGTTCGGCTACTCACTGCCGGACGACCTGCTCTCGGGCACGGGCCTGCGCTTCGTCAACGGCGCCCTGCTGTCGGTGCCGATCGTCGGAACGTATCTCTCGATGTTCCTGTTCGGCGGCGAGTTCCCCGGTCACGACATCGTGGCGCGCTTCTACTCGCTGCACATCCTGCTGATCCCCGGCATCATGGCGGCCCTCGTCGTGGCGCACCTCGTCCTGGTCGTGTACCACAAGCACACGCAGTTCGCGGGTCCCGGACGGACCGAACGCAACGTCATAGGAACGCCGTTCATGCCGGTGTATCTGGCGAAGGCGGGCGGCTTCTTCTTCCTGGTCTTCGGCGCGCTGACAATGATCGCGGCCGTGGCGACGATCAACCCGGTCTGGGTCTACGGCCCCTTCCGCCCCGACCAGGTCTCCACCGGCGCCCAGCCCGACTGGTACCTGGGCTTCGCCGAGGGCCTGGTCCGGGTCATGCCGGGCTGGGAGATCACGCTGTGGGGTCACACCCTGGTGCTCGGCGTGCTGATCCCGATCGTGGTCTTCCCGCTCCTCCTCGTCTTCATCGGGGTCTATCCCTTCCTGGAGGCCCGGGTGACCGGCGACAAACGCGAACACCATCTCCTCGACCGCCCGCGCAATCGCCCCGTCCGGACCGCGATCGGCGCGGCCTGGATCAGCCTCTACCTGATCCTGCTGGCGGGCGGCGGCAACGACATCGTGGCGACCCGCCTGCACCTGTCCATCAACACGGTCACCTGGACGGTCCGCGTCGCGGTGTTCGTCCTCCCGACGGTCGTGTTCATCGTCACCCGACGCATCTGCCTGGGCCTCCAACTCCGGGACCGGGACCTGGTGTTGCACGGCCGGGAGACCGGCTTGATCAAGCGGCTGCCGCACGGCGAGTACGTCGAGGTGCACCAGCCGCTCGATCAGGCCGAGCTGCACACCCTGACTGCCCACAAGCAGCCGGGTGAGCTCGTGGAGCGAGAACCTCAGCCCTGATCCGCCACGAAGGACGCCATCCGGGCCAGGGCCGCGTTCCAGTTGATCGCCGTCTCGTTCGTCGACCAGGACTGGATGTCGTCGATGTAGCAGAACTGGCCGACGCAGCCCTGCAGTTTGCTCTGCGCGTAGGGATCCTGGATGGACGAGTTCGGCCCGCCCGCCAGGGTTCCGTGCGGCGGGTTCGGCAGGTTCGGGTCGAGCTCGTGGGCGTACCAACGGCTGTGCTGGTTGTGGGAGTTGACCTCGCCGTAGCCGGTGACGTACGAGATGTTCAGCGCGTTGCGGCCGAGGATGTAGTCCATGCTCTGGACCGCGCCGTCCCGGTACTTCGATCCACCCGTGATGTCGTACGCCGTCGCCAGGACGACCGCGTTGTTGAGGATCTGGTGGCTGGAGCCCCAGTCGTAGACGTTGCCGTCGGGTGCGTACGGCATGCCGTACGGCTGTGACTTCAGGGTGGCGAGGTAGCGCTCGGCGCCCTTGACGACGGACTGGCGCACCTTGTCCCGGCCGGGCAGCTTGCTGGGTACGGTGGCGAGGTCCAGGCGTCCTGCGGCGGCCGTCCTGCCCCAGTCGAAGCCCAAGGGGCCGAAGATGTCGGCAGTGTTCACCGGCGAGTTGAGGACGTAGTCCGCGAACTGCTTCTCCCCGGTGGTGAGATACAGCTCCGCCGCCGCCCAGTAGAACTCGTCGGTGGCGTTGGTGTCGTCATAGGTGCCGCCTCCGGTGCCGTCGCTCGCAGAGGCGTACATCGCGGGATGCGCGAGCGCCGCCGACCAGGCCTTGCGGGCGGCCGTCAGTGCCTTCGCCGCAAAGGCGCGGTCGTAGGGCAGGTACAGGCGGGCCGCCTGGGCAGCCGTCGCCGCCAGGTTGAGGGTCGCCTGGGTGGACGGCGGGTGCAGTTCGCGCTTCTGCGGGTCGGCGCTGGGCAGCAGGGGCAGGCCGGTCCACTTCTCGTCGTGGATCTTGTGATGGGCCATTCCGGCGAGCGGCTGCCCGTCGGGCACCTGCATCTTCAGGAGGAACTCCAGCTCCCAGCGGGCCTCGTCGAGAATGTCGGGCACCTTGTTCCCGCTCTCCGGGACGGCGAGGGTGCCGTCCCGCAGCTTCTCCGACTTCCCCGTACGGGCGAGGAGTTCGCGTTCGTACGTGCTCAGCAGCTCCCAGGTGGCGATGCCGCCGTTGACGACGTACTTGCCGTGGTCGCCCGCGTCGTACCAGCCGCCGGTGACGTCGAGCGTGTAGTCGCACACGCCCGGCTGGCAGGGGACCTTGCCATCCCCCTGGTTGGGCGCGACGTCGAGATGGCCGGCCGCCCTGCCGTACCCCGGGCGCAGGTCGTCGCGGATCGCGATGCCGCTGCGCTGCGTGTAGTAGTACTTCACCGAGTCGAGCCGCAGTTGCTCGTAGGCGCTGGTGCCGATGTCGAACGGGCGGCTGGTCTCCCCGTCCGCAACCAGCGTGAAGCCCTTGCCCTGCCTGCGATAGTCACCGAAGTCGATCGAGTGGACGTTCTGCCCGGAGGAGACGTCGACGCCGCGTGGCACGGTCCAGCCCTGGGCGACGGTCGTACCGCCGGCGTCCTTCAGCTGCCAGGGCAGTTTCGCGGTCGCGTCGGTGACGAGGGTGGCGTTCTTGGGACCGGAGGGCAGATAGGCGACCTGGTTGACGCGTACCCGCGGTCCGGTGTCCGGCTGGTACACCTCGGGCGGGACACCGCCGAGCAGCGATATGTCGTCCATGCAGAACCGCCAGGCGTCCGCGCTGCCGCCGGCCTGGAAGGCGACCTGGCCCTGGGTGGTGTCGACGGGCGAGGTGAAGGTGTAGGAGTAGGTGTTGCCGGAGACGCTCAGCTGCGGGCTCACCTCGAAGTAGGTGTCGTAGGGCGCCACTTGGAGCCCCACGACCGCCCGCACCACGTGCGCCTCGGGCGAACCGGTCGCAGTGAAGCTGAACTTGTACGACTCCCCCTTCACCAGGGTGACGTCGTTCTGGCCGACCGCGGCGTCCCAGCGGTTGGCGGTGCCGCCCGGCACATCCGCGCAGAGCTTGCCGCCGGACAGGCCGGCGCTGATGTTGGTGGTCGTCCACCAGGGGTCGATCGCGGTGTCGAAGGTCCCGTTCTTGAGCTGCTCGACCTCGTCGGCGGCGGCCGGACCGGCCGGCACTCCGGTCAGCGCCGTCCCCAACATGGCCGTCAAGATCAGCAGAATGGTTCTGCGTCGTTTCACGTCTGGGCTCCTCGGGCTGAGGTACGGGTGACGCTCGCCGAACCACAACGTGGTGGGAGCGCTCCCAGATGCGGACGCAGCTCATGCTTGTTCGCGCCATGACATCCCGTCAACGGTCCGGACGGGACTGGTTTCCCGTCCGGACCGCAACGGCTGGTCAGCCGCCCGGCGCCACCAACTTGCTGATCCGTACTGCCCCGAGGACTTCGCCCGGGTGAGCGCTGGTCAGCGTGAGCCGCAGCTGGGAGCCGCGCGCCGCGTCGAAGGTGAGGACCGTCGGCGCGTCCGAGGCGGTGGCCCAGTCGACCGCAACTCCGGTGACGGGCGCATACCGGTGGCCGTCCCACACGGCCGCCTCCACCGACGCGGGCAGGCTGTGTGTCGCGTCAACGGTGAAGGAGACCTCCACCCGGTCGAAGGTCCGGGTCCGCCCGTAGTCCACCGACACCCAGTCCGTTGTCCGCGCGCCGTTGAAGGCGGGCAGCAGGGCCGTTGCCGACTTGGCGAAGGCGTTGGACCAGCCGGTGGCCGCGTCACCGTCGAGCATCGCGGCGGGGAGGGTGTCCGGGCGACCGGAGTAACTGGCGTCCGCGTACGGGTAGTTCGGGGGCGCCGGGTGGTCCGGTCCGAAGGCGGTGGGCGGGGTGGTCGCGGCGGACCGGGCGGGCGTGGTGCGCATGGTCGCCGTGCCTGCCCGCAGTCCCTCCACCCGTGCGGTCACCTTCAGGGTGCCGGCCTTGGTGCCGGAGCGCACGATGGCAAGGGCCTTGCCGTGGAAGGCGGTGCGGGTGGTGGCCTGGTAGCGCTCGGCGCTCTCCTCCCGGCCGTTGTCGAGCCCGGCGAGGGATCCGCCCGTCACCTCGAAGGTGATCAGGTGCCCGGCGTCGGGCACCACCACTCCACGGGCGTCGACGACGTCCGCGGTCACGAAGGCCAGCGAACGCCCGTCCGCGGCAAGGGACTTGCGGTCGGCCGTGAGCCGTACGGCATGCGGTTCGCCCGCCGTGCGCAGCACGTCGGTGGCGACCGCCTTGCCGCCGCTGCGGGCCACCGCCTTCAACTCGCCCGGTTCGTACGGCACTTTCCATATCAGGTGCAGCTTGCCCGCGCTGCCGTTCGGGCTGGTGTAACTGCCGGGGTAGGGGCCGGTGGTGAAGGTCTTGTCGTCGCCGGTGGCCTCCGTGGTCTCCAGATACGTACGGCCGTCCGTGGTCTTCTTCGTGTCGAAGGTGCGCGTGCCGAGGGACTTTCCGTTGAGGAACAGCTCGACGGTGTCGACGTTGGAGTAGGCCCACACCTCGACTGTGTCGCCCTGCTCGTGGTTCCAGCTCATGGGCAGCAGATGGACCGTGGGCTCGCTGATCCACTGGCTCTGAAAAAGGTAGTACATGTCCTTGGGGAATCCGGCCGTGTCGACCGCGCCGAAGAAGGACGCCTTGACCGGGAAGACGTCGTACGGCGTCGGTTCGCCGATGTAGTCGATGCCGGACCACAGGAACTGTCCGGCGAACCACTTGCGGTCCCGGTCCTTCTTGTGGCCGTACTCGCCGCTCATGGTCCAGGAGGCGAGGTTGTTGTCGTAGGAGGAGACCTCGCGTCTGCCGGGCGTGTGGTTCTCGCCGGTGTTGAGGTGCTCGGGCTCCTGGTAGGAGCCGCGGGTCGAGGTCTCCGACGACGACTCCGACTCGAAGAGGAACAGCTTGGGGTATTTGGCGTGCAGGGCGTCGACCGACTTGGCGGTGTTGTAGTTGAGGCCGAGGCCGTCCAGCTTGGCGAGCATGAGGTCGGCCGCGGAGCCGGTGGCGGGCACACCGTGGTACTTGTTCGAGCCGATGACGACCGGCCGGGTGTCGTCCGCCGCCTTGATGGCAGCAATGATCCGGTCCGCCATGGCCAGCCCGGCGGTGGAGGTGGAGTCGGGTATCTCGTTGCCGATGGACCACAGGACGACGGCGGGCGAGTTGCGGGCCGCGAGGACCATCTCGGTGGCGTCCTTCTCGCACCACTCGTCGAAGAAGCGGCCGTAGTCGTACTTCGTCTTGCCGGTCCGCCAGCAGTCGAAGGCCTCCACCATCATCACGATGCCCAGCTCCTCGCAGACTTCGATGATCTGCGGCGAGGGCGGGTTGTGGGAGGTGCGGAAGGCGTTGACGCCCATCGACTTCATGATGGTCATCTGTCTGCGCACGGCGTCGATGCTGATCGCCGCGCCGAGGGCGCCCTGGTCATGGTGCAGGTCGACGCCCTTGATCTTGGTGTGGGTGCCGTTGAGCCGGAAGCCCTCGTCGGGGTCGAAGCGGTAGGTGCGGATGCCGAAGGTGGTGCGGTAGGTGTCGACGGCCTTGCCGCCGACGCGCAGTTCGGTCTCCAGGGTGTAGCGGTGCGGGGCTGCAAGGTCCCACAACTCGGGCTTGGGGACGGTGAGTTCGTGGGTCTCGGCCGTCTTGTCGGTGAGGGCGACCGTGGTGGCGGCGCGGGCCACCGTCCGGCCGCCCGGGTCCTTGACCGTCGAGCGGATCTCGACCTGGCTCGCGGTGGCGGACGCGTTCACCACCGAGGTCCGTACGCGGACGACGGCCCGCTCGTCGGTGATGTCCGGCGTGGTGACGTAGGTGCCCCAGCGTTCGACGTGCACCGGCTCGGTGACGACCAGGCGGGCCTCGCGATAGATGCCGCTGCCCGAGTACCAGCGGCTGCTGGGGAGTTGGTTCTGCACTTTGACGGCGATCACGTTCTCGGTGGTGCCGTCGGTGTGCAGCAGGTCGGTGAGGTCGAAGGCGAAGCCGGTGTAGCCGTAGGGGTGCCGGCCGGCCTGGGTGCCGTTGCAGTAGACGTAGGAGTCCATGTAGACGCCGTCGAACTCCACCGAGATCCGCTTGCCCGCGAAGGCGGGCGGCAGGGTGAAGGCGAGGCGGTACCAGCCGAGGCCACCGGGGAAGAAGCCGGTGCCGCTGGTGGTGCCGTGCTCGATGGTGGGGGTCTGCTCGATGCTCCAGTCGTGCGGGACCGCGACCTCGCGCCAGGCCGAGTCGTCGTAGCCGGGGTCGGCGGCCTGTCCGTAGGCGCCGGTCGGGTCGGTGATCCCGTCCGGGTTGACCAGCGCAAAGCGCCAGCCGTCGCGCAGGGCGACGGTGCGGCGGCCGGTTCCGTTTGCTGCGGCCTCGGCGGCCCGCGCCACCGGGGTGCCGAGAAGCGCTCCGGCCGCGGGTGCGGCGGCGGAAGCGATCAGGACCGATCTTCGAGTCACTGTCATGGCGGCTCCCCCTCATCAGGGCCCAGAAGTACTCACAACTGATCGTGAACAAACAGATTCTGACGCGGCGCCACACAGGGCCGTCAAGGGTGCGGGGGCGTCCTTCTGTCCCACGGGTCACAACGGCCGGAATTGCCCCTTGACCGGCCCACCGCGCGCCCGAGGGGGTTCCCGTCCGTGCGGCTCGCCGACGGACTAGGCTGGAACTCAAGTGACCCGGCGGTTCACTGTGAGTGTTCGCGATGGAGTGGCGACGATGAGCCCGGAGTATCCGTTCGACGATGCCGCGACGGCGCGGGCTGTCATCGATGAATCCGGCACTCTTGTCGAGTGGAACGCCGGCGCGGAGCGGCTGCTGGGCTGGCCGGTCGCCGATGTCGTGGGCCACCCCGGCCGGAACCTGCTGGTCGACACGGAGCTCCTCGCGCCCGCCGGGCCCCGCTGGGACGGCACCGTCGCCCTGCGCCACCGCGACGGCCACGAGGTGTCCGTCTGGCTGCTCGCCCACCACCGTCCGTCGCGGGACGACGCTCCGGGCCGGTGGCTCCTGTTCACCCCGCTGGACGGCGCCGCCCCGCACTCCCCCGACGACCCGCTGGCCAGGGCGGTGCTCACCCAGTCGCCCTGCGCGGTCGCGGTGTACGACGAGCGGCTGCGGCTGAGACGGGTCAACGACGCCATGGCCGAGGTGATCGGACTGCCCGAGGAGCGCGTGCGGGGGCTGCGCCTGTCCGAGATAGGCGGCAAGCCGCAGAGCGAGGAGCTCGAGGCACACATGGTGCAGGTGCTCACCTCGGGGCGCCCGCAGGACGTGCAGACGTACATGCGCACCGGCGGCGAGGACCGCGCGCACGCCTGGCTGGCCCGGATGGCCCCGGTCACGGACGCCGAGGGGCGGGTGCGGGGCGTCTGCCTGGCCGCGCACGACTTCACCGACAACTACCTCGCCCGGGAGCGGCTTCAGCTGGTGAACGAGGCGAGTGTGCGCATCGGCTCCACGCTCGACGTCACCCGTACGGCGCAGGAGCTCGCGGACGTGCTCGTGCCCGCGATGGCCGACTTCGTCAGTGTCGACCTGCTGGATCTGCAGGAGCACGGCGGTGAACCCCCGCTGCGGCTGACCGCCCCGATCGGGCTGCGCCGCGCCGCGCACCTCTCGGTCAATCCCGGCACGCCCGAGGCCGTCCTCAAGCCCGGCCAGCTGGAGCAGTACCCCGCCGGCTCGCCCCAGACCGACTCGCTGGTGGCGGGCCGTACGATCGTCGCCTCTATCTCCTCGGGCGCGCTCGACCAGTGGCTCAGCTGGCACAAGGCGCGCGCCGAGCGGGTCAAGGAGTACGGCATCCACTCCACGATGTCCGTGCCGATCCAGGCCCGCGGACTGACCCTCGGGGTGGCGGTCCTCACCCGGTTCCGGCGGCCGGACCCGTTCTCGGCGGACGACGTCCTGCTGGCCGAGGAGATCACCGCCCGGGCCGCCGTGTGCATCGACAACGCCCGCCGCTTTTCCCGCGAGCGGGAGACCGCTCTCGCCCTGCAGCGCAGTCTGCTGCCCCGCTCGCTGCCACGCACGGCCGCGGTTGACGCCGCCTCGCGCTATCTGCCGGCGGCGCGGGCGGACGTGGGCGGCGACTGGTTCGACGTGATCCCGCTGTCCGGGATGCGGGTGGCCATGGTCGTCGGGGACGTCGTCGGGCACGGCATCCAGGCCTCGGCCACCATGGGCCGGCTGCGCACCGCCGTGCGCACCCTCGCCGACATCGACCTGGCCCCCGACGAACTGCTGACCCACCTCGACGACCTGGTGGTCCGGCTGTCCGCGGAGGCCGGCAGCGACGGCAGCCCCGGCGAGGTGGGCGCCACCTGCCTGTACGCGGTGTACGACCCGGTGTCGCGGCGCTGCACACTGGCCCGGGCCGGGCATCCGCCGCCGGTCGTGGTCCCGCCCGGGGGTGAACCGCAGCAGGTCGACCTGCCGGCCGGGCCGCCGCTGGGCCTGGGCGGGCTGCCGTTCGAGTCGGCCGAGCTGGAACTGCGCGAGGGCAGCGTGCTGTCGTTCTACACGGACGGCCTGATCGAGACACGCGAGCGGGACGTCGACGCCAGCCACCGGATGCTGTGCGACGCGCTCGCGACGTACTCCGACTCGCTGGACGAGACCTGCGACCGGGTACTGCACGCCCTGCTGCCGCCCGGCGGTGCCGCCGACGACGTGGCCCTGCTGCTGGCCCGCACCCTGGGGCTGCCCGCGTCCCAGGTCGCCACCTGGCACATTCCCGCCGACCCGGCGCTCGTCGCCCCGATCCGCAAGCAGGTCGTCGAGCAGCTGGACACCTGGGGACTGCAGGAGGCCGCGTTCACCGCCGAGCTGGTCGTGAGCGAGCTCGTCACGAACGCGATCCGGTACGGCGCGCACCCCATCCGGCTGCGTCTGATCCACGACGATGCCACCCTGATCTGCGAGGTGTCGGACACCAGCCACACGGCTCCGCATCTGCGCCGCGCGAAGACGTGGGACGAGGGCGGCCGCGGTCTGCTCCTGGTCGCCCAGCTCACCCAGCGCTGGGGCAGCCGGCACACGGCGGACGGCAAGACGATCTGGGCGGAGATCGGGCTGCTGGAGGAGTAGCGCTCCGCGGGCTGTGCGGTCAAAGGTCGTCTTGAGTCTGCGGCATCGTCGTGGCTGGTCGCGCCCACGCGGCGGAGCCGCAAATCGATGCAGCCCCGCGCCCCTTCAGGGCGCTTCCGCCAGCCACGGCCTGACCTGTTTGCGTGCCTCGTGCAGCCGTGACTTGAAGGTGCCGAGCGGGATGCCGGCGCGCTCGGCCGCCTCGGCGTACTCGAGCTGGCAGATGTCGCGGTACACCAGGGGCTCGACGAGCTGCGGATGCTCGCGCTCCAGCCGGTCCAGCGCCTCCAGCAGGTCGAGGCGGGAGCCGGCGATGACGCTGGTCGTGCGCGGGTCGACGTGCCGTTCCGCCTCGATCGGGGCCGGCTGTTCGACCGAGCGCCGCTTGAGTTCGCGGTACTTCTGGCGGCAGCAGTTGGCGACGACCGTGTAGAGCCAGGTGCTGAAGCGGCTGCGGCCCTGGAAGGTGGAGATCTTCCGGGCGACCTGGAGCAGGACGTCCTGCGCGGCCTCCTCCGCGTCCTCGCGGCAGGGCAGGAACCGGCCGCAGCGGCGGACGACCTCGGGCCGGATCGCATGGAGCAGCTCGTCCAGCGCCGCCGGGTCGCCCGCCGCCGCGCCGCGGGCCAGGTCCTCGGTCGGTGCGACCTGGGGCTCTCCTCGGGAACGATCCACGCCCAGGCATGATAGTCGTATGCATTCCGTCGAGCGGATCGGGCGCTACCGCCTCGAACGGCGTCTGGGCACGGGCGCGTTCGGCACGGTCTGGCTGGCCCACGACGACGAGCTCGACGCGCCGGTGGCGGTCAAGGTCCTCGCCGACAACTGGTCCCACCGGCTCGATGTCCGCGAGCGGTTCCTGGCCGAGGCCCGGATGCTGCGCCGGGCGGGTTCGGACCGGGTGGTGCAGGTCTACGACATCGGTGAACTCCCGGACGGCAGGCCGTACTTCGTGATGGAGTACGCCGACGGCGGCACCCTCGCCGACCTGCTGGCCGCCGGTCCGCTGCCGGTCTCCGAGGCGCTGCGGCTGACGGCGCTGGCCGCCCGCGGCGCGGCCGCGCTGCATACGGCGGGAATCGTGCACCGGGACATCAAGCCGAGCAACGTGCTGCTGTGCTCCTCCCCCGACGGCGGGTCGCGGGTGCTGCTCGCCGATCTCGGGCTGGCCAAGAGCCTGGCGCAGGCGTCCGGGCTCACACAGGCCGCCGGTTCGGCGGGATACCGGCCGCCCGAGCAGGCCGAACCCGGCGCGGGCATCGACGCCCGGGCCGATGTGTACAGCCTGGGCGCGGTCGCCTACCACCTGGTCACCGGCACGGTTCCGGGTGAGCCCGGCAGGGTGGTACGGCCCGACCGGCTGCGTCCGGATCTGGCCCCCGCGGTCAGGCGGGCCCTGCTGCGGGCACTGGCACCGGACCGCAGGCGCCGCTGGCCCGATGCCGAGTCCTTCGCTCAGGAGCTGGAGCGGCTCGCCGCGTCCGGTCACCGGCCCCGAAGACGCCGGACGGCGGCCTTCACTCTGACGGGTGCCGTGGCCGTGGTCGCGGCCGTCGGCGTGACGTTGGCGCTGGTGAACCGGCAGTCCCCGGCCACGGAGGTACGGGTCACGGACACGACCGGACGGGTCGTCGCCGAGGTCCCCCGCGGATGGGACCGCCAGGTACGCGACTCCGGGTGGGATCCGCGGGCGCTCGGCCTGCCCTCCGGCCACGAGCCGGGGTTCGCCGTCGCGGACCACCTGACCCGGTGGCAGGACCTGACGGCCGAGGTGAACGGCGTGCTGGTGGGCCTGAGCGAGCACGGCGACCTCCCGTCCGCGGTGAACGCCCTCACCCACCCCGGCTGCCACTACGGCGGCGGCCGCGCCTACACCGGCACCGTCTGGCACGGCAGGGTCCGCACCTGGGACGGCTGCCCGGGCGGCGGTTCGGTCACGGAGGCCGCACTCGCCCCGGCGGACCGCAGCGAGCAGACTCGGGTGTACGTGCAGATCCGCCAGGGTGGCCGAGCCTCGGCGACCGACCGCATCCTCGCCTCCGTACGCATCGGAAGCTGACGCGGAACACTCGAGCCGCGCGCGAACTTTTTCGTCCCGCCACGCATCGGACCTGTGTGACGGGGCACAGAAGCGCCGTACGTACACGCCAGAGCGTGTGCGCGGAATCACCGGGAGTGTTGAGGCACATGGCGAAGAAGTCCCCCTCCGTCCACCGGGCGGCCCTGCTGGCGAGTGCGGTCGCGGTGCTGGGGCTGCTGACGGCCTGCGGCAGCAGCGGCGGCGGCACGGCGAGCACCCAGACACTGCCCGGCACGGCCGCGCCCGCCACCGGGGGCCACAGCACCGACGCGGCGAGCGCGTCCGCATCCGCCTCCGCGTCGGGCACCGCTCCCGGCGGAGCCACCGTGACCGCGTCCCCGGCGAAGTCCACGCCCGCCGGCACGACCGGGGGCCGTTGTCACACCTCCGAGCTGCGGGCGACCGTCGGGCGCAACAACCCCGGTGCCGGGCAGGAGAACTTCCCCATCGTCCTGACCAATGCGTCCTCCCGCACCTGCACGGTGCGGGGCTACCCGGGTGCCGCGTTCGTCGACGCGTCGGGCAGGCAGCTGGGCCCGGACCCGAAGCGCTCATCGGGCACTCCTACGACGGTGACACTGGCGCCGGGCAAGAGCGCCTGGGCGGGGCTGACGTTCTCCAACCCGGAAGTCAGCGGCGCCCATACGGCCACCCCCGCCTCGCTGCTGGTGACGCCGCCGGACGAGCGGGACCACCTCACGGTGGCGTGGAAGGGCGGTCAGGTTCCCGTGTCCGGCAACGCCTCCTCGGTGTGGCTGACGGTGTTCAGCCCCGGCACCGGCGCCTGAGCGGGCAGGGCCCCGGCGGGTCTGTCACCGCGACCTGTTTTCATTGAGGGTCCCCCACTGATCCGCCCTGAAGGACCCTGCCCTGAACACCCCGCTTGCCGAAATACTGTCCGTCGCCCTGCTCGTCGCAGTCCTTGCCTGGGCGGTGCTGCGCCCGAGGGGCCTGCCGGAGGCCGTGCTGGCGGTCCCGGCCGCGGGGATCGTGATCGCCACCGGTGCAATCTCGCCGGCCCACGCCCGGGAGGAGGCCGCCGGTCTCGGGCCCGTCGTCGGCTTTCTCGCCGCCGTGCTGGTGCTGGCCCACTTCTGTGACGTGGAGGGGCTGTTCCAGGCGTGCGGGGCGTGGATGGCCCGGCGGGCCGCGGGCTCTCCCGGGCGGCTGCTGGCGGCGGTCTTCGTGCTGGCCTCGGCGATCACGGCCGTGCTCAGCCTGGACGCCACGGTGGTGCTGCTGACGCCGGTGGTGCTCGCCACGGCCACCCGGGCCGGCGTGCGGGCCAGACCGCATCTCTACGCGTGCGCCCACCTGTCGAACACGGCCTCGCTGCTGCTGCCCGTCTCCAATCTCACCAACCTGCTGGCGTTCGAGGCGAGCGGGCTGAGCTTCACCAGGTTCGCGGCGCTGATGGCACTGCCGTGGCTGGTCGCGATCGGCGCCGAGTACCTGGTCTTCCGGCGGTTCTTCAACGACGACCTGACCGCGTCCGTCCACTCCCCCGAACCCGGCGAGACGCCCGAGCTGCCCCTGTTCGCGCTGGTCACCGTGGGATGCACGCTGGGCGGATTCGTCGCGGCCTCCGCGGTCGGCATCGACCCGGCCTGGGTGGCCGCCGCGGGCGCGCTGGTGCTGGCCGGCCGTGCGCTCGTACGGCGGAAGGCCACCGCGCTGTCGGTGGTGCGGGCCGCGTCCCCGGCGTTCCTGGCGTTCGTCCTCGCGCTCGGCATCGTGGTACGGGCAGTGGTCGACAACGGGCTCGCCGACCTGCTCGGCCAGGTGCTGCCCGGCGGCTCGGGGCTCGTCGCGCTGCTGGGCATCGCCGCGCTGGCCGCCGTACTGGCGAACCTGATCAACAACCTGCCCGCGGTGCTCGTCCTGCTGCCGCTGACCGCCGCCGGCGGGCCCGGTGCGGTGCTGGCGGTGCTGCTCGGGGTGAACATCGGCCCGAACCTGACGTACGCGGGATCCCTGGCGACGCTGCTGTGGCGGCGCATCCTGCACCGGCACGATCAGGAGGTGCAGCTCGGGGAGTTCACCCGGCTCGGCCTGCTCGCCACCCCGGCCGCGCTCGTCCCGGCCGTGGCGGCGCTGTGGCTGTCGCTCCAGGTGGTCGGCTGAGCCTGTCGGTCAGCGGTGGCCGCCACCGCCGTATCCGGAGCCGTTGCCGTACCCGGAGCCCGAGCCGTAGCCGCCCCATCCGCAGTAGTTGGGGTTGTAGTAGCAGTAGGGGTTCGTGGGGTAGGCGCCCGTCGGCGTCGGCTGTGCGGTCGTCGCAGTCGCGGACGGCGTCGGTGTGGGGCTCGGTGTCTTCGAGGCCTTGGTGGTGGCCTTCGGCGAGGGCGACGGGCTGTTGTCGGCGTCCCAGTTGACCACCTGCATCTGGAGGTCGGCCTTGGACGTGTCGAACACCCAGTGCTGGGCGGCGCCGTCGTCGCGGGTCTTGACCACCAGCGCACCCGAGCCGTCGGTGGCTGCGGGAGTCAGGGCCAGGTCCTGGTCCCAGCGCGGCACCAGGGTGCCTTGCAGGGTGAAGTCGTAGCGGATGTTCTTGGCACCCGGCTCGGAGGCGCCCGTGCACGGGGCGAGCTGCACCGAGTAGCCGAGATGGGAGTCCAGGCACAGGTCGGGGTCCGCGACACTGCGCAGGCGGCCGTCGGTCTCGTACGACCACTGCTGGACGGATGCCGAGGAGCAGTCGGCGAGTTCGGTCTCGGCTCCCTTGACGGCCTTCTTGCCGACGACGGCGACGCACAGCCCGGAGTCGGCGTTGTGCAGCTTGCCGCGCATGGTGCCCTGGGAGCCCGTACTGGTGCCGACCCAGGACGGGCCCGCGGACGGGGTGCCCTGGCCGCTGCCGGGGGTTTCGGAGGGGTGGTCGCCGTCGGCCGTGGTGGTTCCGTCGCCGGAGCCGAGGACGGACCACAGGACCAGTGGGAGGACGACCAGCCCGCTCACCGTCAGGACGGCCGCGGCGAGATTGCGGCGGCGGGCGGCGGCGTGCCGGGCGGCCTTGTGGGCGGCACGGCGGGCGGCGGAGCGGCCACCGGGGCGGGGGCCTGTGCCGGGAGCCGGGTGGGCGGGGGTGAAGAAGGGCTCGCCCGGCATGGGCGGGGTCGGGACCTCCTCGGGAAGCGCGCCGGGGCTCTCGGGCGCGACGACCCGGGACTCCACGTAGGCCCGCGCGCCCCAGCCGAGCACCGCCTCGGCCAGTGCGAGGCCGAGTCCCTGGTTGAACTGTGCCAGTTGGTCGGCGGTGTGGCTGCAGTGTCTGCAGCGGGCGAGGTGGACGTTCAGGTCGGGGTCGATCTCGACTCCGCCGCGCCGGTAGGTGACGTCGAGCATCCGCAGGTAGCGCCGGCACTCCTGCTCGGGGGCGAGCTCGCGGTGGACCTGGAGGCACTCCTCGCGCAGCCGTTCGCGGGCCCGCTCCAGTTCGACGCGCGCGTCCTCCTCCTCGATGCCCAGCAGGCCGGCGGGTATCGCCAGCGGTTCGGCCTCGACCTCCACGTGCCACAGCAGGCAGCGGGCCGTCTGGGGCAGCCGCTGGAAGGCCCCGGACAGCAGGCGCCGGTCGGACGGCGGAAGCAGGCGGGCCGCGACGCGGTCCCCGCCCTCGGAGCCCAGCTCGGGGTGGAGGTGTTCCCGTCTGTGGTCGTTGTCCCACTCCGCCGCGATACGGCGCACGGTGACGAGGAGTTGGGGCCGCCACGCGGAGGTCGGCCCGTTCTGCCGCAGGGTTTCGCCGAAGAGCCTCGTGAACGC
This sequence comes from Streptomyces sp. NPDC001401, assembly GCF_042895385.1. NCBI lineage: Bacteria > Bacillati > Actinomycetota > Actinomycetes > Kitasatosporales > Streptomycetaceae > Streptomyces > Streptomyces sp. NPDC001401. The sequence continues at coordinate 161,716 of NZ_JBIAWI010000009.1, read as the reverse complement.
GGCCGTCGTGAGCATGCCCGCCGAAGGGACGCCGTCGGTGCACAGCCGGGCGTAGGCGAACGCCGCTTCCCAGTGCCGGTCGAGGAGTTCGCCGACGGGCTGCAGCGCGGGCGTCGTCCCCGTCCACTTCTTCAGTTCTGCGCTCAGCTGTTCGTCCGTCACGAAGAACCGGCGGTCGGGCGTGGGGGAATTCGACAGGCCCGCGTCTTTCACGGCTGCATTCCTCTCGGGGGCATGCGTCATAAAGTCCATACCAACAGGTATGGGTACAGGATTCGGCAACTCCAACGCCCGCCTGGGGAAGCTCTTTTGGAGCGTAGGTCGAACAAGAGGTGCCTCGTGCACACAGGGGGAAAATATATTGTCCGTGCGCCGACAGGCACACCTTTGCACAGGTCAGGGAGGCCTAACAAGAGATCCAGCGGTTTTGTGCTTTGCCTGCCCGCCGACGGGATTTGACCGGACGTCAACCTGTCGGGGCGGCAATTGGGAATGGGATCCAGTTGGCTGGCGCACAGTCTCCCCCCAACAACCATTGACCTGGCGTTCCGCCGCACATCCGAGGCGTCGGCCGGGGTGCTTCGGCTCATGTCCCAACCATTGAGCCGCCGGTCCGGTAGGCGCCGGGCGGCACCCCGTAGCGTGCGCGGAAGACCCGGTTGAAGTGAAACGGGCTGGCGAATCCCGAGGCCGCGGCGACCCGGTCCACGGACAGGTCGGTGCTCTCCAGGAGCCGTGCGGCATGTCGCAGCCGGGCCTCGCGCAGGGCCCGCATCGGGGACTGGCCCAGTTGCCGGGTGAACAGATGGGCGAACCGGGAGGGCGACAGGCAGACGCTTTCGGCGAGCGAGCGCACCGTGTGCGGGGCGCCCGGGTCGGCGGCGATCAGCGCCTCGGCGCGGCGCACCCGGGCGTCGACGCCGGGCGGCGGCGACGGGGTGCGCGCGGTGGCGGCGGTGAGCAGGACGATCTCCTCCAGGGAGGACAGGGCGAGCTCCCGCGCCGCGGTGCCGTGCGCCACGGCGACCCTGTCGTCCGGCGCGGCGGCGGGTGGTGCCTCGGTGCCCGTCCAGCGGGCGTCGGCGAGCATCCGCCGGAAGGCCGCGCCGACCCGGTCGTGCAGGGCGGCCGGGGTCGGCGTGACGACGAACAGTCCGTCGCCGGTGTCGTAGGGCCGCAGCCACGGCGACCAGGACGGGCGCGCCTGGCAGTGCACCCACCAGAACTGCCAGCCGTGGGCGCCCGGTCCGACGGCGTACTCGTGCCGGACGCCCGGGGCGAGTGCCACCAGGTCCCCGGCACCGGCCCGCGTCTCGGCCCCGCCCTGGCGCAGCCGGCCATGCCCGCCCGTGGTCCAGGTGAACAGCCAACTGTCCGCGCCGCGCGGCCGGTTGACGCCATACCCCGGCAGCTGGTCGTAGCGGCCGACCACGACGAGGCCGGGCGGCGGGGCGGGATCGCCGGGTGCAGCAGTCTCGGGCAATCCGTCAGCGTTCACGGGCATCCTCCTGAAGTGCACGGCGACCTAGCGTGATGTGCCGAGGACACCTCACCGAGGGAGCGGACACATGACAGCCATGGGAATGGGCGCCGCCGGCGCTTCCATCCTGACCCAGGACGGGCTGAGGCGGTTCCAGGAGGACGGGTTCACCGTCGTACGCGGACTTTTCGGGTACGACGAGATCGACCGGCTGTGCGCGCAGTTCGCGGCGCTGCACGCGGCCGGGCCGGTGCCCGGGCACTTCGAGCCGCGCGCGTCCGGGGATCCGCTGGCGGCGTACCCGAGGGTGATGCACCCGCACGAGATCATCGAGGCGGCGCTGCGCGTCCTGCTCGACGCCCGGCTGCGCACGGCGCTTCAGGCTCTGCTCGGCGAGGAGGTCCTGGCCGCCCAGAGCATGTTCTACTTCAAGCCGCCGGGCGCGCGGGGGCAGGCCCTTCACCAGGACAACTTCTATCTGCGGGTGGAGCCGGGCACTTGTGTGGCGGCGTGGGTGGCCTGCGACGTCATCGACCGGGACAACGGCGGTCTGGAGGTCGTTCCCGGTACGCACCGGATGGACCTGTTCTGCCCCGAGGAGGCGGACGCCGAGGTGTCGTTCGCGCGGGAGTACGTTCCTCCGCCGCCGGGCCTTGCGGCCGTGCCCGTCGACATGGCGCCGGGGGACGTCCTGTTCTTCAACGGCAGCCTGGTGCACGGCTCCCAGCCCAACGGGACCACCGACCGGTTCCGCCGGTCGTTCATCGGCCACTACGTGGGGCGCTCGGCCGAGCGTATCGGGCACTACTACCGCACGCTGTCGATGGACGGCGAGCGGGTGGTCCTTGCGCAGAGCGAGGGCGCGGGCCCGTGCGGCACGGAGTTCGCACCGCACGGGCCTCACTGAGCGGCACCGGTCAGCTGTGGCCGACGATGGCATGCGGGGTGTAGGGCTGCTCGAGCTCCTCGATGTCCTTGTCGCTGAGCTCGAGTTCGACGGCGGCCACGGCGTCCTCGATGTGCTGCGGCTTGGCGGCGCCGACGATCGGTGCGGCCACCGTGTCCCGGTGCAGCAGCCAGGCGAGGGCGACCTGGGCGCGCGGGACACCGCGGTCGTTCGCGATGCGGGTGACGGCCTCGACGATGGTGCGGTCGCCCTCCGAGTAGAGGCGGCTGCCGAAGTTGTCGTTGGAACTGCGCTCCGTGACGGTGCCCCAGTCCCGGGTGAGCCGGCCGCGGGCGAGCGGGCTCCAGGGCAGGACGCCGACGCCCTGGTCGGCGCAGAGCGGCAGCATCTCGCGCTCCTCCTCGCGGTAGAGGAGGTTGTAGTGGTTCTGCATGGACACGAACTTGGTCCAGCCGTGCCGTTCGGCGGTGTACTGCATCTTCGAGAACTGCCAGGCGAACATCGAACTCGCCCCGATGTAGCGCACTTTGCCCGCCTTCACCAGGTCGTGCAGGGCCTCCATCGTCTCCTCGACCGGCGTGTGGGGGTCGAAGCGGTGGATCTGGTACAGGTCGACGTAGTCGGTGCCGAGGCGGCTGAGGCTGTGGTCGATCTCGGCCATGATCGCCTTGCGGGACAGGCCGCCGCCGTTGGGCCCGGGCCGCATCCGGCCGTGCACCTTCGTCGCGAGGACGATCTCGTCGCGGTTCGCGAAGTCGCGCAGTGCCTTGCCGACGATCTCCTCGCTGGTGCCGTCGGAGTAGACGTTCGCCGTGTCGAAGAAGTTGATCCCGGCGTCCAGTGCCTGCCGGATCAGGGGACGCGAGGCCTCCTCGTCGAGGGTCCACTCGTGCACGCCGCGGTCGGGCAGGCCGTAGGTCATGCAGCCCAGACAGATCCGCGAGACGTCCAGGCCCGTCGAACCGAGCTTCACGTACTGCATCGTTGCTGCTCCTGCCTTCGGGATGGGTACGAAGGGGAGCGTACGGCTTGGCCCGTACTTCAAGTACCACGCCCGCCGGGCGCCGGCCGTTGCTGCCCGCAGGTGACCGCCCGGCGTGGGAGCCGCGGGGCGGTCGGCGCGCTCGCGCATCCTCGGGCAGGTGACCGGCGCCCGGCCGGTCGTGGCCCTGCGGGAGGAATCCGGTGCCGACACGTCCGACGAAGCTGAAGCTCCTGATCGGAGCGGCAGTACTGCCCCTCACTCTGCCCCTCATGCCGGTCTCGCCCGCGTGGAGCAGTCCGAGTCCGCCTCCGCAACCGTCGACGCTGTGCGCACCCGCGGGGATCCTGCGGGGCGCGGACGGGCAGCGTGCCTCGGTCAGCCTGTGCGCGGGCAGCGGCACCCCGACGATGGCGGTGTCGGCCCCGGCGACATGCAGTGGACCGGAGTCGGACGGCGGCCTCGCCTGTCTGACCTCGGGCACCTGGACCGCGCGGAAGGGCGGCGTGACGGCGGTGTCCGGGAAGCTGCCCGGTTCGGGCGAGTATCCCGGTCCGGGGACGTACGACGTGACGGCCGACGTCCATGTGACGTCGTCGCCCGCCGGCGTGGACCTGCACGGCACCGTCCGCGCCACGCTGACCCTGACCGCGCCGAAGCCACCGGCCACGCACCGCATCGAGGTCGACCACGGCACGCTGCGGCGCGGCGCGGCGACCACGCTGACGTACCGGATCTTCCGCGACAGCGAGCAGGGCGACGGCAGCGCGCGGTTCGGGCTGATCGGGGAGGAGAGCTCGGGGGTGCGGCTGTCCACGTCGGACGCCCGCTGCGTCAATCCGCTGACCGGCCGGTATCCCGCGACGACCAGGAACGCGTACGCCCTCGACTGTGCCATCACCGACCTGCAGCCGGGCCACCCGGCCACGGTCGTGGTCCGCGCCTCGGTCGGCACCGACTGCTCGACGGTCGTCTCGAAGCTGGGCTACTGGATGCCGCAGGGACAGGCGCTGTACACCGGGGGCATGCTGGCGGGCCCGACGGTCGGCTGTGCCTGACCGGTCACCGCCGTTCGATCAGGTCCAGTGCCCGCTCCCAGCCGAACTCCGGTCGCGAGCCGTCTTCTTCCGGCTCGCCGGAGTACGGCTCGCCGAACCGGACGCCCATCCCGCGCAGCCGTACCAGGCTGTCCCGATAGGCGGGGTGGGCGGCCAACGCGTCGGCCACGCACGGGAGTACGGCGACCGGGACGCCCAGGCCGTACGCCTCGCACAGGGTGGCCACGGCGAGGGTGTCGGCAAGCCCCGCCGCCCACTTGTTGACGGTGTTGAAGGTGGCGGGCGCGACCACGACGGCGTCCGGCGGCGGGAAGGGGCGCGGGTCGCCGGGAGTGCGCCAGGCGGAGCGTATGGGGCGGCCGGTCTGCGCCTCGACCGCGGCGGTGTCGAAGAAGCCGTTCATGGCGACCGGCGTGGCGATGACGCCGACCTCCCAGTCCCGCTCCTGCGCGGCGGTGATCAGCTTGCTGACGTCCGCGGCGATCCCGGCGGCGCACACGACGACGTAGAGGAAGGGCTTGTCGGCCTGTTCGGTCATCCGCGAACCCTACTCACCGGCAACGCTATTCGAGCGGGAAGGACCGTCCCCGCTCGGCCTCGGGCCGCGGGCCGTGGATGCGGCGCTCCTTCTCCTCGATCGGCATGTCGTTGATGCTCGCCTCGCGCCGGGTCATCAGGCCGTGCTCGTCGAACTCCCACAGTTCGTTGCCGTAGGAGCGCCGCCACTGGCCGTCGGCGTCCCGGGACTCGTACTGGAAGCGGACGGCGATGCGGTTGCCGTCGTACGCCCACAGGTCCTTGCGCAGGGCGTACTCCTGCTCGCGCTCCCACTTGGCCGTGAGGAACTCGACGATTTCGGCGCGGCCGGTGACAAAGGTGTCCCGGTTGCGCCACACCGAGTCCTGCGAGTAGGCGAGGGCCACCTTGTGCGGGTCGCGGGTGTTCCAGGCGTCCTCGGCGGCCTGGACCTTCTGTGCGGCCGTTTCGCGGGTGAAGGGGGGCAGGGGCGGGCGGTCGGCCATGGTTCCTCCTGGATGGGCGGACAGACGCGGAGAACGAGCGTTCTCCGACGGGCTGCTACCGTAGGAGAACGCTCGTTCTCGCGTCAAGGAGAACACGTCAAGGAGGGGTTGTGAGCCGCATGGCCGTCATGGACAGTGCAGTCGCCCGGGAGCAGGCGCTGGACGCCGCGGAGGAGCTGTTCTACGGGCGGGGCATCCAGTCCGTCGGCATGGACGACATCCGCGGCGCCTCGGGGGTCTCGCTCAAGCGGCTCTACCAGTTGTTTCCGGCGAAGGAGCAGCTGGTGGAGGCGTATCTGGAACGGCGCGACGTGCGCTGGCGCGCCCGGCTCGCCGAGTTCGTGGAGCGGCAGGAGGGGCCCGAGGAGCGGATCCTGGCGGTCTTCGACTGGCTTCAGGTGTGGTTCGGCGAGGACGGTTTCCGTGGGTGCGCGTGGATAAATTCCTACGGTGAGCTGGGCGCCTCGTCGGCCCGGGTGGTGGCCCAAGTGCGGGCGCACAAGGGGGCGTTGCGGGAGTATCTCGCCGGGCTCGTGGCGGACGCGGGGCTGCCCGGCGCCCTGGCCGGGCAGCTGTTCCTGCTGGCCGAGGGCGCCATGGTCACCGCCGGGATCACCGAGAGCACCGAGCCCGCCGGGGAGGCGCGCGAGGCGGCACGGCTGCTGCTGCGGGCCTGCTGAGCCTCAGAGCCCGTTCACCGGCTCTCAGCTCTCGGACACGGTGATCGCGCCGACCGGGCAGGCCCGGGCCGCTTCCCGCACCATCGGGTCGCCGCCGCCGTCCTCCCGTCCCGGCAGCAGCATGCTGAATCCGTCGTCGTCCTGGGTGAAGACGCCCGGGGCGGCCAGGGCGCACTGGCCCGCGCCGATGCAGACGTCCTTGTCGATCTCGATGTGCGTGTCGGTGTGCATGGCCTTGAGCCTCTACCAGGTCACGGGGAGTTCCAGCATCCCCTGGATCGTGTCGCCGGGTTTGAAGGGGATCTCGTCCGCCGGGGCGGCGAGGCGAAGCGTCGGCAGCCGGTCGAAGAGGGTGTGCAGGGCGATCTCCATCTCGGCGCGGGCAAGGTTCTGGCCGAGGCACTGGTGGATGCCGAAGCCGAACGCGACGTGATGGCGGGCCGAGCGACGCCAGTCGAGGGTGTCGGGGGCGGGGTAGACGTCCTCGTCGCGGTTGATGACCGAGGTCGCGAAGACCACGCCGTCGCCCGCCCGGATCGTCGTGCCGCCGGCCTCGATGTCCTCGGTGGCCCTGCGCAGCAGGCCGTCCGCGATCGACAGCATGCGCATCAGCTCCTCGACGGCACCGGGCAGAAGCTCCGTGTTGCCGCGCAACTCGGCCAGCCGCTCCGGGTGCTGGAGCAGGGTGAACGTGCCCAGGGAGATCATGTTGGCGGTCGTCTCATGACCGGCGATCAGCAGGATGGTCGCGAACGAGATGACCTCCTGGCGGTCGAGCACCCCCTCGCGCAGCTGCTGGTGGACGAGTTCGTCCAGCACGCCGTCGCCGGGCTCCGGCTGCTTCAGCTTGCTGTCGATCAACTCCTCGAAGTAGGCGTCCAGTTGGTTGCGCGCGTCCTGCACGTCGTCGACCCCGGGGCCGCGCAGCAGCCGGCGTGACTGCCCCTCGAAGAACTCGTGGTCGGCGTACGGGACGCCGAGCAGCGCGCAGATCACCATCGACGGCACGGGCAGCGCGAAGGCGTTCACCAGCTCGGCGGGCGGCCCCTGCGCGATCATCGCGTCGAGCCGCTCGTCCACGATCCGCTGGATCTGCGGCCGCAGATCGGCGGCGCGCCGGAGGGTGAAGCTGGGGACCATCATCCGCCGCTGTGTGCGGTGTTTCGGGTCGTCGACGCCGAGCAGCGCGACCCTCCGGTCCTTCACCGCGGCGAACCGCTCGGTGGGCGCCGGGAAGTCGGGGTGGGCGCGGTCGGTCGACAGGCGCTGGTCGGCGAGCAGCTCGCGGGCGAGGGCGTGCCCGGTGACGAGCCAGGCCGGACGGCCGTCGTAGAGCGTGATCCGGCTCAGCGGGCGGGTGGCGCGCAGGGGATCGTAGGCGGTGGGCGGGTGGTAGGGGCAGGTCCGGTCCTGGGGGAACGCGACGGGTTCCGTTTCCGTCATGGAAGACCTCGCAGACGAAGAGTGCGTCGTGCAGATCTTCATTAGATGCCCGGGGCATCTATGGGGCGACGTGAAGTTCGGCCAGATCGGTGGCGCGGGCAATCTGGCCGGGGATGCTCGCTCGTGCATCTGAATTCGGCCGGGGCACGGGCAGTGGCCGCCTCCGCAGTCCGGCCATGCCCGCGGCCGTGGCAGGGGCGGCCGGCGACGGCACGTTGTCGAGTGGCGTGATCACGACTCCAAGGGCGGTGCGGTATGGATGAATCTTGCGCACACCGGTGTTGAAGCACGGTGCCAGTCAGCTGCAGGACTCGACGATGGGACGGATGACATGCCTCTTGAGGGCGAGTACGAACCCAGCCCCACGCAGTGGGTGCGTGAGCAGGTGGAGCTGTACGAGAGCTCCGGCGGCACGAAGGGGACGACGCTGCGGGACACCGGCCTGCCCGTCATCCTGGTCACGACCCGCGGTGCGAAGAGCGGCAAGATCCGCAAGACGCCGCTGATGCGCGTCGAGCACGACGGGCGGTACGCCCTGGTCGCCTCGCAGGGCGGCGCGCCCAAGCACCCGGTCTGGTACCACAACCTCAAGGGAGATCCCCGTGTGGAGCTCCAGGACGGGCCGGCGAAGCAGGACATGACGGCGCGTGAGGTCACCGGCGCGGAGAAGGCCGAGTGGTGGGAGCGTGCCGTGGCGGCGTATCCGCCGTATGCGGACTACCAGAAGAGGACGGACCGGCAGATCCCGGTGTTCGTGCTGGAACCGGCCGGCGGAGGGCAGTGATCCGGGCCCGGGTCGGCAGCGCCTGAAGCGGGCCCTCCATCGGCCTGCGAACCACCCTCCGAACCAGGCCGGAAAAAATCTTCGTTCGAGGACGCATGAACCGGGTGCCGCCGGGCACGCGTGCGTCAGGCCCCGCCGCGTTCCCCCGTCGCGGCGGGGCTTTCTCGTGCCTCCTGGGCCGGCCGGTCGGTGATGTCGAGGAAGATCTCGTCGGCCTCGGGCACGGTGTTCGCGAGGGACCGCTTGATCCGCACGGCGACCTCCTCGACCCGCTCTCCCCCACTCTCGGCTCCGCTCGAGCGGGGGGACCCCCAGTCCAGGCCGGGCACCAGGTCGATACGGGCGGCCACGAGAGCCGTGTCGAGACCCGTCTTCATCGTGAAGAGCGCCTCCACGCTGTCGATCTCGGGCTGCGCCTCCAGCAGCGCCTGGATCCGGGCCGCCGTGCGCGGGTCGGCAGCCTCCCCGATCAGCTGGTCGCGGGCCTCGCGGCCCAGGTGATAGGCGACGAAACCGAGCAGCACACCGATCGCGAGCGAGGCGGACGCCTCCCACACCACCTGCCCGGTGACCATGTGCAGCCCCATGCCTGCGGCGGCCAGCGTCACGCCGAGCACCGCCGTGCCGTCCTCGGCGACCACCGTGCGCAGCGCCGGGTCACGCATGCGCTGCGTGCCGCCCTGGCGGCGCACCTGATGCAGGGCCCGCAGCAGTGAAATGCCCTCGGCGACGAAGGCGACGCCCAGCACGATCAGGCCCGCGACATAGCCGCTCAGTTTTTCCTCGGCACCGTTCTTGAGGGCCTCGACGCCCTGGAAGACGGAGAAGCAGCCGCCCATGACGAAGATCCCGACGGCTGCGAGCAGCGACCAGAAGAACCGTTCCTTGCCGTAGCCGAAAGGATGCCGTTTGTCGGCCGGGCGGCGACTGCGGCGCAGTGCGGCCAGCAGGAAGACCTCGTTGAAGCTGTCGGCCACGGAGTGCGCCGCCTCCGACAGCAGGGCCGGTGATCCCGCCGCCAGGCCGCCGACGGCCTTGGCCGCCGCGATCACCAGGTTGGCAGCGAGCGCCACCAGCACGGTGACGTGCGTCCTGCGGTCCTTCTTCTCGTCCGAGGGTGTCCCGCTCACCCTCGCCGACTGCCCCTCTCTTGGCGGCTCACACCGTGCAGGAGACGGAATTGGGGGGACTCGAGGGAATGGGGGGGGGAATGGGGCCATCAGGGGATACTCGACCCAGGGAGGAATCATGGGCGGCGGGGGCAACAGCGCTTACGGGCAGAGGACGTTCAAGCGGTCCAAGAGCCACTTCACGGACCGGATCACGGCGGACGGCCGGGACGGGTGGCCAGTGGCGGCGGGCCGTTACCGACTGGTGGTCTGCCGTGCCTGTCCGTGGGCGAGCCGGGCGCTGGTCTCGCGCCGTCTGCTGGGCCTCGAGGACGCCCTGTCGCTGGCCGTCGCCGACCCCATCCAGGACGACCGCAGCTGGCGCTTCACCCTGGACCCGGACGGCCGCGACCCGGTCCTCGGCATCCGCTTCCTCAGCGAGGCCTACGACCGGCGGGAGACCGGCTACCCGGGCGGCGTGAGCGTACCCGCGATCGTCGACGTACCCAGCGGGAAGCTGGTCACCAACGACTACCAGCAGCTCACCCTGGACCTGGCCACCGAGTGGACCGCCCTGCACCGCTCCGGGGCGCCCGACCTGTACCCGTACGCCCTGCGCGACGAGATCGACACGGTGATGGCGGACGTCTACGAGGACGTCAACAACGGCGTGTACCGGGCGGGTTTCGCCACGGACCAGGAGGAGTACGAGGCCGCGTGCGCCGGTGTCTTCCAGCGGCTGGAGCTGCTGACACCACGGCTGGCGCGGCAGCGCTATCTCGTCGGCGACACGATCACCGAGGCGGACATCCGGCTGTTCACCACCCTGGTCCGCTTCGACGCCGTCTACCACGGCCACTTCAAGTGCAACCGCTGGAAGCTCACGGAGAACCCGGTCCTGTGGGCGTACGCCCGCGACCTCTACCAGACGCCCGGCTTCGGTGACACCGTCGACTTCGACCACATCGAACGGCACTACTACCAGGTGCACACCGGCATCAACCCGACCCGGATCGTGCCCCTCGGGCCGGACCTGTCCGGCTGGCTGACGCCCCATCACCGCCAGGAGCTGGGTGGCCGGCCGTTCGGCGACGGGACGCCGCCGGGGCCCGTGCCGGCGGCCGAGGAGGTTGCGGCGCCCGGGCGCCCCTGACCGACGAAGGAGACAGAAGTGGCGAAGTCGAAGAAGAAGAAACTGAAGCTGCCCCTCGCCTACAAGCCCCTCGGGTTCGCCATGGGCTGGGCCAGCGGTGCGATCGCCGGGTTCGCGTTTCGCAAGACGTGGACGGCGCTGCGGCACGAGGAGGACGCACCCGACGCCCTGGACCGGGACCGCGGCTGGGGAGAGATCCTGCTCGCCGCGGCGGTCCAGGGCGCCCTGTTCGCCGTGGTGCGCAGTGCGGTGGACCGCACGGGCGCGAAGGCCATCGAGCGCTCGACCGGCGTGTGGCCGGCGGCCGACAAGGGCGGCCGGGACTAGGTCTGTCCGGCGGCTCAGGTCGGCTGCAGGGAACAGTGCTTGCCGGGCGCCCCGAGCTGGGGCATGGGGTCCCCCACGCCCTCAAGAGAGTGGCAGAGCCCGCGACGCCGAGCTGATCCGCCGGACAGGCCCTTCCGTCGGCCAGATGTCTCAGGCCTGCTTGGGCGCCGTCGGTGTGACGCGGCGCAGGGTGAAGGAGTGGCCCGCCGGGTCGGCGTAGCCGCGTTCCTCGAAGGGGCCGGGCGCGTCCTTCGTCTCCAGGGGGCGTCCGCCGAGTTCGATCACCTTGCGCTCCACCGCGTCCAGGTCGTGCACCATGAAGTCCAGATGGACCTGGAGGGAGTTCTCGGGGCGCGGCCAGCTCGGCGGCGTCGCGTTGATGTCGCGGCGGAAGGCCAGCCGGGTGCCGTCGGCGCCTCTGATCTCCACGCGGTTGGCGGTCGCGTCCGTCTCCTCGGCCGCCAGCAGCTCCTTGTAGAACACGGCCAGCTTCTCGGGCTCGAGGCAGTCGAGCACCACGTAGCCCGCTTCCACCAGTGGCATGTCTCCTCCGAACGGTCCCGGGCGCGGGACTTCGTGCCCCGCCGCCCTGTACCTCACGGATATCCCGGTCGGGCCGATTCAGTCGGCGAGCAGCCACTTCGGGCGGGGCGGGGCCGTCAGACCTCTGCCTCCTCGCGGATTTCCGCCAGCCGTGCCGCCGCGGCGCTCAGGAGCAGGTCCAGGGCGGCCGGATAGGAGCTGCGCGGCATGTCGGCCACGAGGTGGCGGGCCGTCGCGGCGATGTGCGGGTGTGTGCCGGCGGGCAGCCGGGCGTAGGTCGCCCGCCATACGGCCGTCTCCGCCTCCCGGGCGGCCTTCGGCAACGCCGCGCTCGCCGAGTCGAGGGCGCCGAAGGCAAGGGACTGGTCGACGAAGGCGTGATAGATCCGCACCGCCTCCACATCGGGGAAGCCGGCGTCGCGCAGCACGCCGAGGATGGTCTCCACGGCCTGGATCTCGTACGCCCGCCCGGTCACCCGGTACGAGCTCAGGACAGCCGCCCGGGGGTGGGCGAGGGCGCCCGCGTGCATGCGCAGGCCGAGGTCGCGCAGGTCGGCGCGCCAGTCGCCGGTGGGGCGCCAGATGCGCAGGGTACGGCCGATGAGCTCGTCGGTGATGGCGAGCATCAGGTCGTCGGTGTGCCGGAAGTAGCGGTACAGCGAGCTCGGGTCGGCACCGAGGGCGCGGCCCAGGCGGCGGACGGACAGGGCCTCTGTGCCGTGTTCCTCGATCAGCCTGAGGGCCGTGGCGACGATCAGTTCCTCGGAGAGGACGACGCCCTGTTTGGTGGGGCGTCTGCGCTGCCGGGCGGTGGGCGGGACGACGCGCTCGCTCATGGACTGCCTCCCTGGGCCGGTGCCCGCACCTTATGACAACACCGTTGACCTGTTAAGTGCCCGGGCAGTTTCATGTGCGTTCACCGGGGCCGACCAGGCCCCCCGGTGCGAGCGGAGACCCAGCCATGTCCGACCTCCCCTTCGGCGCAGACCCACCGGCGCGGCCCGCGCTGCGCAAGTCCCTCGGCGTCCTGGACGGCATCGCCATCGCCGCGTCCAGCACGGCCGCGACCACCAGCATCGGCATCGGTCTCGGCGTGACGGCCGGGGTCGTCGGGCTGCATCTCCCGGCGATCATGCTGCTGGCGTTCCTGCCGGTCCTCGGCATTGCGGGCGCCTTCTCCCGGCTGAACCGGGTGGAGCCGAACGCGGGCAACGGTTATGTCTGGGTGGGCCGTTCGCTCAGCCCTTGGCTGGGCTTCATGGTCGGCTGGGTGAACATCGTGGCGACGCTCGCGTTCCTCGCGTACACCACCGCGGTGACCGGGTCGGCGCTGATCCAGCTCGCCGGGGAGGCCGGGCTGCACCGGGTGGCCGGGCTCGCCCTGGACCCGGGTTCGACGGCGCAGACGACCGTGGTCGGCATCGTGGTCCTGATCGCGGTCACGCTCACCGCCGTCACCGGCATCCGGACGGCGGCACGGCTGCAGACCGGGCTGCTGGTCTTCGAGTACGTCGTCCTGCTCGGGTTCTGCGGATACGGCATCGTCCACGGCCCGCACGCCTTCAGCCTGAGCTGGTTCGACCCGTTCGCGATCCCGTCGGCGTCTGCGCTCGCCCAGGGGCTGCTGCTGTCGGTGTTCTGCTACTGGGGCTTCGAGGCCGCGTTCAGCGTCAACGAGGAGGTGCGCGACCCGCGGGACGCCTCCCGTGCCGGGATCATCACGCTGGTCACGATGCTGACGCTGTTCCTGATCGGCTCGGTCGCCTTCCAACGGGTCCTGTCCGAGCCGGAGTTGGCCGGGCACGGCGCCCAGGGGCTGGCGTACTTCGGGGACCGGCTGGCCTCCCAGCCGCTGGCGGCACTCCCCCTCGTGGCGCTGATGTTCTCGGCGGTCGCCTCGCTGCAGGCCGGCGTGATTCCGACGGCCCGGGCGATGTTCGCGATGAGCCGGGACCGTACCCTCGGGCCGGTGTGGTCCAAGGTCAGCTCCCGGTACGGGACTCCGGCCGCCGGGACGCTGCTGATCGGCGCGCTGGCGACGGTGATCGCGGCACTGGCTCTGGTCATTCCGCGGCTCGCGGACATGATCATGGCGACGGTGAGCGCCGTGGGCATCGTAGTCGCCCTGTCGTACGCGCTCACGGCTCTCGCGGCGGCCGTGCGCTTCCGCGCGCTGCTGCGCGAGGACTGGCGCCAGGGCGTGCGGGCGGTGGTGCTGCCCGCCGTGAGTGCCGTGGCGCTGCTCGGCCTCGGCGGGTATCTCGGCTGGTCCTTCTACACCTCCGCCGACCATTTCGAACTCAGTGCGAACAACGGCTGGTTCCTGCTTGTCACTCCCCTGGCGATGATCGCGTCGGGCTTCGTGGCCGCCGCGTGGGCCAAGTGGGTGCGCAGGTCGCGGTACTTCCGCACGGGCGACGGCACGGACGCCGACGCGCCGCAGCTGCTCGCCACCCCCAACTGACCCCCAACAGGAACCGGAACATGCGCGCAGACCTCCTTTTCACCGGCGGCCCGGTCCTCACCCCCGAGGGCCGCACCGCCACCGCCGTGGCCGTCACCGGCGACCGCATCACCGCCGTCGGGCACGACGAGGTCCACGATCTCGCCGGGCCGCGGACCGAAGTGGTCGACCTGGCCGGGCGGTTGCTGCTGCCGGGCTTCCAGGACGCGCACGTCCATCCGGTCCCGGCCGGGCTGGAACTGAGCCAGTGCGATCTGACCGGGGCACGGACGGCGACCGAGACGGTCGCCGCGGTGCGCGCGTACGCCGACGCACACGCCGAGCGGGAATGGATCCTCGGCGGCGGCTGGTCCATGGAGGCCTTCGAGGGCGGTACGCCGACGAAGGAGCTCCTGGACGCGGTCGTGCCCGACCGGCCGGTCTATCTGCCCAACCGTGACCATCACGGCGCCTGGGTCAACAGCCGTGCCCTGGAGCTGGCGGGCATCGACCGGGACACGCTGGACCCGGCCGACGGGCGGATCGAGCGGGACGCGGCGGGCGAGCCGAGCGGCACCCTGCAGGAGGGCGCGATGCAGCTGGTCGGGCGTCTGACGCCGCCGGCCACCGCGGCTGACCGGCTGGCCGCGCTGCTGCACGCGCAGCGCCATCTGCATGCGCTCGGCATCACGGCCTGGCAGGACGCGCTGGTCGGGGACTTCCTCGGCATGGACGACCCCTCGGGTGCATATCTGGCGGCCGCGCGCGACGGCTCGCTGACCGCGCGGGTGGTCGGCGCGCTGTGGTGGGACCGCGAGCGCGGGGCCGAGCAGATCCCCGAACTCGTCGAGAAGCGGGCCGCGTTGAGCCACGGCCGGTTCCGCGCCGCCACCGTGAAGCTGATGCTGGACGGGGTCGCCGAGAACGGCACGGCCGCGCTGCTCGATCCCTATCTGGACAAGTGCGGCTGCGCCACCGCCAACCGCGGCAAGAGTTTCATCGACCGTGGCCAACTCCCCAAGTACGTGACCGAGTTGGACGCCCTCGGCTTCCAGTGCCACTTCCATGCGCTGGGCGACCGGGCCGTACGCGACGCCCTGGACGCCGTCGAGGCGGCGCGCGCCGCGAACGGGCCGAGCGACACCCGGCCGCATCTGGCGCACCTTCAGGTCGTCCACCCCGACGACGTTCCGCGCTTCGCCCGGCTCGACGCGACGGCGAACATCCAGCCGTTGTGGGCCGCGCACGAACCGCAGATGGACCAGCTGACCATTCCCTTCCTGGGGTCCGAACGGGCCGCGTGGCAGTACCCGTTCGGTGCACTGCTGCGCTCCGGGGCCAGGCTCGCGGCGGGCAGCGACTGGCCGGTCAGCAGCCCCGATCCGCTCCAGGGGATCCATGTCGCGGTCAACCGCGTGACGCCGGACGGCGACGGCGCCCCGGTGTTCCTGCCCGGCGAACGCATCGATCTCGCCGAGGCGTTGGCCGCGTACACCGCGGGATCGGCCCATGTGAACCACCTCGACGACACCGGCCGGATTCAGGTCGGCGCGCTGGCCGATCTGGTGGTTCTGGACCGAGACCCGTTCGACGGGCCGGCCGAGGCGATCGCGCAGACGGGTGTGGCGCTGACCTATGTGGGAGGGGAGGGAGTGTACGCAGCTCCTGAGGTCTGAGCAGTAACGGATATCACGGTGAGGTCACGAGTAGATCATTTAGGCTCTGGGCAGCCTCGTACCGCTTCTCGGTTCAACTTTCGGCCACAGAAGCTGAGTTCGAGCGCACGGGTGGCCAGAAGACCACCCGTTGGCAGGGCGGGGGGACTCTGCAACTGCCGTCTCCCGGAAGGAAGCACATGCCTCAGGACGTTCGGTTCGACCTACCGTTCGACACCCCCGTCAGCGAGCATCTCGAATACGCCAGGGCCCGGCATCTGCGCTGGATCTGGGACATGGGACTGGTGCGCAGCAAGGACGGGTTCGAGGAGTACAAGTCCTGGGACCTGCCGCAGGCCGCGGCCCGCACCTACCCTCACGCATCCGCCGACGACATGGTCGTCCTGATGAACTGGTTCTCCCTGGCCTTCCTCTTCGACGACCAGTTCGACGCGGCTCAGCCGGATCGCGCGGACCGGATAGCGGAGGTCGCGCGCGAGCTGATCGTCACGCCGCTGCGCCCGGCGGGCTACCGGCCACGGGTGGTCTGCCCGATCACGCTTGCCTGGGCGGAGGTCTGGAGCCATCTCTCAGCTGGCATGTCCCTGACGTGGCAGACGCGTTTCGCCGCGTCCTGGGGCCGGTTCCTGGTGGCGCACTGCGAGGAGGTCGACCTGGCGGCCCGGGGTCTGGCCGGGACGCTGGGCCTCGACGAGTACGCGCTGTTCCGGCGCCGCACGGTCGGCATCCACCACAGCATCGACGCGGGCGAGCGCAGCCGCGGCTTCGAGGTGCCGGCTCAGGCGATGGGGCACCCGCTGATGGAGCGGATGCGTGACCTGGCCGCGGACACCATCGGGTTCATGAATGACATCCACTCCTTCGAGCGGGAGAAACGGCGGGGTGACGGCCACAATCTGATAGCCGTCCTGCACCGGGAGCGGCGCCTGTCGTGGCAGGAGGCCGCCGACGAGGCGTACCGGATGACGACGGACTGCCTCGAGGAGTATCTGGAGCTGGAGGCCGGGATACCGCGCATGTGCGACGAGCTGCGCCTCGACGAGGACGAGCGCGCCCGGGTGCGCAAGGGCGTGGAGGCCATCCAGCACTGGATCAACGGCAACTACGAGTGGGCGCTGGTCTCGGGCCGCTATTCGGCGGCCAAGGACGGCCCGGTGGCCACGGCCGAACTGGCCGGGCGGGGTTCGGTGGACGACCTGCTGGCCGTGTGAGATGACAGCGCTGCCCGGCCGGGTGTCCGGCCGGGCAGCGGTGGTGTCGGACGGGGTGTCAGACGGGGAACTCGACCGGCAGGGTGTCGAGTCGGGACTCCCAGGTGGAGGAGGTCGAGGTCAGCTCCTCCGGCGGTACGGCCAGTCGCAGCCCGGGCAGCCGGTGCAGCAGGATGTCCACCGCGACCTCGATGATGGAGTGGCCGGTGTTCTGCCCCGGGCACTCGTGCGGTCCGGCGCTGAAGGCCAGGTGGGACTGGTTGCCCTGGACGGAGACCCCGGCGTCCGGCCGGATCTCGGGGTCGGCGTTGCCGGCCGCCAGGCCCAGCACCACCAGGTCGCCCTCCTTGATCCGGCAGCCGCCGAGTTCGAGGTCGGCGGTTGCGAAACGGCCCGGCAGGACGATGAGCGGCGGGGTGTTCCACATCACCTCCTCCACCACGGCGGAGATGTTCAGCTGGCCGCTGACCAGCCCGGACAGCCGGGACTCGTCGGTGAGCACCAGTTGCAGCACCCGCGCCAGCAGGTTGCTGGTCATGTTGTGGGCGGTGATGAGCACCAGACGCAGATGGCTGACGATCTCGTCCTCGTCGAGGCCCGCATGGTGGTCGAGGAGCCCGGTGGTGAAGTCGGAGCCCGGTTCCGTGCGCTTGCGGGCGGCGAGTTCACCGAGGATGGCCATGACGCGCCCGTTGTGCTCGAGCGCCTCCTCGCCGCCGTTGAGGACCAGCTTGCAGGACTCCGCGAGGCTGCGGCTCTCCCGCTCGGCGAGCCCGAAGACCCGGCACAGGACCAGCATCGACAGGTCGTCGGCGAACTCGGCCACCAGATCGGCACGGCCCTCGTCGATGAACCCGTCGATCAACTTGTTGGCGTAGTGGGTCACATGGCGGCGGATGCCGCGGCCGGTCATGGCCTGCAGGTTGTCGGTCACCGCCGCCCGCAGTCTGCGGTGCGGCTCGCCGTCCTGCGAGACGGCGTCGGGGCGCCAGCCCAGCACCTGGATCAGCGGCGAGGTGTCCTCGACCCGGCCTTCCTTCCAGTCCCGCCAGATGCGCGAGTCCCGGGCGAACTGCAGGGGGTTGTCCAGCACCCTGCGGTTCTCGCGGTAGCCGAGCACCAGCCACGCGGGGATGTCGCCGTCGAGCAGGACGGGGGCTACGGCACCGTACTCCTTACGCAGTTGCGCATAGACACCGTGCGGGTCGGTCGCCGCTCCGGGGCCGTACAGCCGGGTGATGTCCTCGCCGTGCGCGACGGGGCACCCGCCCGGGGTGTCCGGACCGTTTAAGGGCTGGGCGTTCATCGGGACTCCATCGCGACGGCAGAGCGTTCCTTCAGGTGCTGTATCAGGGCGACGAGCACATCCCGGCTGGAGGCCCGGTCGCGGGCGTCGCAGGCCACGACCGGGATGTGTTCGGGGATGTCCAGGGCGTCGCGGATCTCCTCGACGGGGTGCTCCTTGGAGTCGGGGAAGACGTTCAGCGCGATCACGAAGGGGACGTTCTGCCGCTCCATCTCCTCGATGGCCCGGAAGCTGGAGGCGAGCCGGCGCGTGTCGACCAGGACAACCGCGCCGAGCGCGCCCTTGAACAGGCCGTTCCACAGGAACCAGAACCGTTCCTGCCCGGGCGTGCCGAACAGGTACAGCATCAGGCTGTCGTTGAGGGCGATCTTGCCGAAGTCCAGGCTGACGGTGGTCTCCGTCTTGTCCGCGACGCCGATGAGGTGGTCGACGTCGGCGCTGGCCTGGGTGAGCGTCTCCTCGGTGGTCAGCGGCTTGATGTCGCTGACTGAGCGGACCATGGTGGTCTTCCCGGTGCCGAAGCCTCCGGCGATCATCACCTTCACCGAGCGGGGGCCGGACCCGCCGGGCCGGCCCGGATGGTCAAAGCCTTTCAAGTCCACTGAGTACCTCCTCAAGGAGCGCGAGGTCGGGCCCGCGCCCGGCGCCGTGCGCCGGGATGGGGTCACGGGCTTCGACGCGGCCTGCCTCGAGCAGATCCGCCAGCAGCACCGCGAGAATGTTGAAGGGCAGTCCCAGATGGGCGCCGAGTTCGGCCACCGACAGCGGATCGCGGCAGCGCCGGAGGATGTCCTCGTGTTCGTGCTGCATGCCCGGTACGGGAGCGGCCAGGGAGACGATGAGGGTCGCCACGTCGAGACTCGACGCCGAACCGCCCGGTCCGCTGCGCCCCCCGGTGAGGACGTAGTAGCGCTCGAGACCGGACGGGTCCGTGGGCCTGCGGGGAGCACTCATCCAGAGTGCTCCTCCAGGCGCGGAGTGGTGCCGAGGAGCTCGCCCATCCTCCGGGCCAGGTCCCTCATCTGGTGTCCGAGCAGCCCCTGGTCGAGGCCTTCGCGGGCAAGGACTCCGAGATACGTCTCCACACCGGCCCGTACGACGAAGAGGTGCCCGCCGTCGACCTCGATCATCGCCAGCCGCAGCTGCCCCGCATACCTGGGGAACTGCTCGGCGACCGGCTGGGCCAGCGCCTGCAGTCCTGCCACCACGGCCGCGAACCGGTCCACGTCGTCGGGGTCTTCGGCGCCAAAGGAGGTGATGGCCTTGCCGTCGCTGGAGGCCACGAGGGCGAAGCGGATCTCCGGGATGGACTCCACCAGATCGCGGAGCGCCCAGCTCACGTCGGTTCCCTGTTGCGTCATGTGGACTAGTCGCTCTCTTCAGTGCGGTGCTCGGTGGACTCGCGCCCGGCAGGCGCCGTGCCCTCCGTGGTGGGCTCCTCGGCGGACTCGCGGCCGGCGGTGGCGAAGGCGGCCAGGCCGGCGAACGAGGCATCCGGCGGGACGGCGGAGACGACGGTCTCCTCGGTCCGCTCCGGGCGCTCGGCCGGCCGGTGCCCCACCGCTTGGGCCTCGCCGGTGCGCCTGCTGCGGCGCCGGGGCAGTCCGCCGGGCGTGGTGTCCACGGCCTCGGCGGGCCCGGCCACCGGTTCGGCGGCGGCCGTCTCCCGCACCGGGGCGGCCTGGGCCTGCGACGTCGCCTGAAGCGCCGGGGTCGCGGCGGTGGCCGTGGCCGGGGCGGCGGGCAGCGGGCTGAAGTACTTGTGCGGAACCACCACCACCACCGAGGTGCCGAGCCAGGGCGAGTCCGCGAAGGTGACGCGGATGCCGTAGCGACGGGCGAGTGCGCCGACGACGCGCAGACCGAGGTTGGCGTCCTCGGAGATGCCGCCGAGACCGGGCCCTGCCGCGGTGCCGGCGAGGGCGTCCGCGGCTTCGCGCTTCTTCTCCTCGCTCAGGCCCTTGCCGGAGTCCTGGATCTCGATGCCGACGCCGTTGGGGACCTCCTTGCCGGACACGAGCACCGGCTCGGTGGGCGGCGAGTAGCGGGCCGCGTTGTCCAGCAGATGCGCGAAGATCAGCGTGAGGTGGTCCACCAGACCGCCGTCGACGCCGAGTTCGGGCAGATGGCGCACCTCGACGCGGTGGAAGTCCTTGATCCGGCCGATGCCGCCGCGCATCACGCTCAGCAGACGCTGCGGCTCCTGCCACTGACGTCCCGGCCGGTCCGAGCCGCCGAGCACACCGATGCTCGCGGCGAGCGAGTCGGCGGGGCCGAGCTCCTGGTCGAGCTCCATCAGGCCCCGGGCGACGGACGGCAACCGGCCATGCTCGCCCTGCATCTCGTGCAGGCGGCCGCGGAGCTTGCTGGTCAGGACGTGGATACGGCTGCCGATGCTGACGACGGCCTGTTCCGCGGAGGTCGAGCGGTTGAACTCCTCCTCGACGCCGATCAGGGCGGTCCTGAGCACCTTGCGCAGTTCGGCCTGCAGATCGGCGCTGACCTTGGCGCACTGGCCCGCCTCGGGCAGCAGGTCGTCGATGGCCTCACCGGCACGCAACTGCTGCAGCGCGTCGGGCAGCTGCTCATTCGCCAGCCGGGCCACCGCGGCCTGCTGGTGGGCGATCTGCTCCTGCCAGACCTCGGCCCGGTCGGCGAGCTGGGCCTCGTAGGACTTGGCCTGGTCGGCGAGGCGTCCCTCGAAGGCCCGTGCCTGTTCGGCGAGTTGGGCCTCGTACGTCGAGACCTGCTCCGCCAGCTGCGCCTCGTAGGCACCGGACTGGTCGTTGAGCTGGGCCTCCAGCGAGCCGCGCTCGGCGGTGAACTTCCGCTCCAGGCCCACGACATGCTGCTGCCACTGCTGCGAGTGCTCGGCCTGCGTGGTGCGGAAGGAGCCCTCGGTGCGGCTCAGCTGCGTACGGGTGCGGATCAGCAGCCGGACGCACACGGCGCTTGCGGCGGTGGCCGCGACGCCCGCGACACCGGCGGCTATTCGCTCGGAGCTCATGAACGTGGCGGCAACCGTCCCGCCTCCTAAAGCCAGCGGCATCAACCACCAGCTGTACCAGGCGACAGGGGCCCGCGCCGCCGGCGGCGGAGTGGCGAGTTCCATCTGCATCCTTACAAGCAACACGATCGAACGGGGGGGTGTGCAAGGGGGGAGTGCACTGATGCATACGCACTACGGGACGACCGATCGCGATCGAGTCAACTCGCAGCGCCGCACAGGAGCTTATCGGGTTTGAACCCGAAAGGATCAACCTCGATCATCTGACGGAAGTGAGGGTTCCGTCACTCTCAGCCAACGGCCCACACATCGACAAATCCCTTTGCGGACCTGCGCACTTGTCATGTGGTGACAATTCGTACGCCCACGACTGTCCGCCGCTGATAAGCCCTGACGGATTACTGACGGGTATCGTCGCGCCGTGCCGAAGATAGCCGCTGTGCCGGTCGATGAGCCGGGCGGCCCGTTCAACGCGTTGCCGACGGGCCTGCACCACCACCTCAGACCGTTCTTCGCCGACATCACCGAGGAGGTCGTACGGGCGATCAGGACCGAGATCCCCGAATACGCACGTCCCGCCGACGACACGTACATGCAGGGTGTGCACCGTGGCGTGGACCATGCGCTGCAGGGCTTCCTCGAGCGGATGGCCAAGCCCGACACGGACTGGGAGCCCGTGAAGGCGACGTATCAGCGCATCGGCCGCGGGGAGGCGGAGGAGGGGCGCAGCCTCGACTCGTTCCAGTCGGCGCTGCGGCTGGGTGCGCGGGTGACGTGGCGCCGGGTGAACGCGCTCGTCGACGCCGATCTGCTGCCGCGCAATGTGCTGGCGGCCTTCGGCGAGGCGCTGTTCCTGCACCTGGACGAGATGGCGGCCGCGACGACGGCCGGCTACACGGAGGCACGGCTGCACGCGGCCGGCGAGCTGCAGCAGCGGCGTACCCGCCTGATCGACCTGCTCACCGCGGATCCGCCGGCCTCGGCCGAGGCCATCGCGGAACTCGCGCACAGCGCACGCTGGCCGCTACCGCGCGCACTCGCGGTGGTGGCGATCGACCACCACCCGCAGACGGGCGCACAGCCGATCGTGGCGCCCGAGTTCCTCGCCCGCTTCGACGTCCAGCCGGCCGTGCTGGTCGTGCCGGACCCGGAGGGCCCGGGCCGGGCGCGGGCCGTGGCCGGGGCGCTGCACGGACGGCGGTCCGCGATGGGCCCGACCGTGGCCCTGCAGGAGGGTGCGCGATCGCTGCGCTGGGCCTCCGAGGCGCTGGACCTGGCGCGGCGGGGCGTCCTCGCGGACACCGAAATGGTGCGCTGCCAGGACCACTTGGCCACGCTGCTGCTCCTGCGCGACGACGCCCTGATCGACGCCATGACCGAGCACCGGCTGCGCCCGCTGGAGCAGGTGCGCCCACCGCAGCGCGAACGCCTCGCGGAGACCCTGCTCAGCTGGCTGCAGTGCGGTCACAACGCCAGCGAGGTGGCCGTGCGGCTGGCGGTCCACCCCCAGACGGTGCGCTACCGCATGCGCCAGCTGGACGAACTGTTCGGCGACCGGCTGCACGACCCGGCCGCCCAGTTCGAGATGCAGCTGGCACTGCGCGCCCTGGAGCTGCGCCGGGGCGCTACAGGGGCTGCCGCAGGGTGACCGTCATGGCGGTGAAGCCGCCCCGCTCGTAGAACCGGATGGCGTCCGTGTTCGCCGCGTAGGCGGTCACCTCCGCGTGCGCGGCTCCCTGCCGCCGGGCCCAGTCCAGGAACTCCTCCACCAGCCGGTCCCCGGCCCGCGCGCGCCGGTGCCCCGGGCGGACGTAGATGCTGACCAGGGTCGCGGAGGTGACCGTCCGCTTCGCCGTGGGTCCGGCGACGGATCCCATCAGGTGTCCGACGACCTGCCCGCCGTGCTCCACCGCGAGGACGAGCCGCGTCGGGTCCTCCAGTGCCGCGGCGAACGACTGCGCGCCGTGCTCGCGCGGCCAGTCGACGTTCATGCTGCTGTCCCGTGTGCCCCCGTCCTCGGCGAACAACCCGGCGCTGGAGGCGACGAGACCAGGTATGTCCTCGGCACGAGCGCGTCGCACGATCACCTGTTGATCAGTCATGCGCGCAGGCTATCGGCGACCACTGACAGTGGAACTTCCTGGACACCTGTCCAGCTATAGTGGACACCTGTCCAGGAACCTCATACAAGATTACGGAGCCCAGCAATGGAGACGGTCGCGAACGTACTGGTCGGTCTGGTGGCCGCCCTGCACGCCTACATCCTGGTGATGGAGATGTTCCTGTGGCAGAAGAAGCCCGGGCGGGCGCTGCACGGGTTCGACAGGGAGATGGCACGGGCGACCGCGCCGATGGCCGCCAACCAGGGGCTCTACAACGGCTTTCTCGCGGCCGGTCTGGTCTGGGGGCTGATCGCGGCGGACCCGACCGGCTTCCGCGCCCAGGTGTTCTTCCTGTGCTGCGTCGTGATCGCGGGCGTCTACGGCGCCGTGACGGCCAACCGCCGCATCCTGTTCGCGCAGGCACTGCCCGGCGCGCTCGCCCTGGCCGCCGTCCTGATCGCGCAGTGACCCGCCCCGCCCCGCAGGACCCGCGGGCCGCGCGCACCCGGGCGCGGCTGCGGGAGGCGCTGCTCGCGGAGTGCGCGCAGCGGCCCCTGGCGGAGGTGGGGGTGGCGGCGCTGGTGCGCCGGGCCGGGGTGGGACGGGCCACGTTCTACGTCCACTACGCCGACCTCGAGGCGCTGGCGGTCGACGCCTGCGCGGATGTCGTCCGCGAGGCCGTGGAGGCGCTGCACGCCTGGTCGGGCCGGCCCGACCCGGTGCACGCGCCGCCCGCGCTCGCCGAGTTCTTCGCCTCGCTCACCCCGCACGCCGGCCTGTACCGCGAGCTGCTGACGCCGGGCGGCGGCGGCCCCCTCGGCCGGGTGCTGCACCGGGACCTGCGCGCCTACAGCCTCCGCGAGCGCGAACGGGCGGGCGCGGCGGACGCACCGCTGGTCGCGTCGGCCGTGGCCGCCACGTTCGCAGGTGTGCTGGCCGACTGGCTGCACGGCCTCCTGGAGGCCGACGCGGCTCAAATCGCCGACGAGGTCTGGCAGTTGCTGATCGCCCTGCACGCAAGCCGGTGACGGTTCGCTCCGCTGGAAGAGCTGATGAACGTGCGGGCCGGTGGGGGCTTGTCGCGCCCCCCTGCGCAGTCGCCTATCGACACAGCCCCGCGCCCCTTTGGGGCGGTCAGCGGGCGGTCGTCTGGAACGTGCGGCGATAGGCCTGCGGTGAGACCCCGATCGCCGCGTGCAGATGCTGGCGCAGTGAGGCGCCCGTCGCGAAGCCGACGTGGCCGGCGATCTGGTCGACGGACAGGTCGCTGGACTCCAGCAGGTGCCGGGCCCGGGCGATGCGCTGCTGGACGATCCAGCGGCCGGGGCTGAGGCCGACCTCTTCGTTGAAGCGGCGGGCGAAGGTGCGCAGGCTCATCCGGGCGTGGCCGGCAAGGTCGGACAGGGCGAGCGGCTCGTCGAGGCGTTCGAGCACCCAGGCGCGGGTGGCGGCGGTGCTCGCGGCCCCGCTCTCCGGGACCGGCTGCTCGATGTACTGGGCCTGACCGCCGTCCCGGAAGGGGGGCACGACGCAGCGGCGGGCCACCGTGTTGGCCAGCTCGCTGCCGTGGTCGGTGCGGACGATGTGCAGGCAGACGTCGACGCCGGAGGCGGCGCCGGCCGAGGTGAGGATGCGGCCGTCGTCGACGAACAGGACGTCCGGGTCGAGGTCGACGTTCGGGTACCTGCGCCGGAACAGGTCGGCCACATGCCAGTGGGTGGTGGCCCTGCGGCCGTCGAGGAGGCCCGCGGCGGCAAGGACGAACGCGGCCGTGCAGATGGAGACGATCCGTGCGTCCGGGCGGATCCGGGCCAGCGCGGCGGCAAGCTCCGCGGGCAGTTCGGTGGGGATGTACGAGGGCGTCACGGAGGCGACCACGACCGTGTCGGCCGTGGCCAGGATCTCGGGGCCGTGTTCGACGCCGATGGTGAAGTCGGCGTTGGTGCGCACCGGTTGGCCGTCGACGGTGCAGGTCAGCACCTCGTAGCGGCCGTCGGCGGCCCCGAAGATCCGGCTGGGGATGCCCAGCTCGAAGGGGTAGACGCCGTCCAGGGCCAGCACCACGACCCGTTCCACATGTCCCTTGCCACCTCTCATGGCACGATCCTATCGAAGCTTGGCAATCGTGCCATTTTCTTGCCGGGCCACCCCCGGCAGGCTGGTTCACCATGAGCACTGTGAACACGATGCGAGCCATCAGCCAGGACGTTCTCGGCGGTCCCGAGGTCCTGAAGGCCGTGGAGCTGGAGCGGCCCGAGCCGCGTACGAACGAGGTCCTGGTCCGGGTCCGGGCCGCCGGCGTCAACCCGACCGACTGGAAGCACCGCGCGACCGGCGGTCTGCTGGGCGAGCCGCCCTTCGTCCTGGGCTGGGACGTCTCCGGCGTGGTCGAGGCGGTCGGCATCGGCGTCGCCCGGTTCAAGCCCGGCGACGAGGTCTTCGGCATGCTGTCGTACCCGTTCGGCCACGGCTCGCACGCCGAGTACGTCACCGCCCCGGCCCGCGCCTTCGCGCACAAGCCGGCCTCGATCGACCACGCGCAGGCGGGCGCGCTGCCGCTGGTCTCCCTGACCGCCTGGCAGGCCCTGGTCGAGTACGCCGATCTGCAGGCGGGGCAGCGGGTGCTGATCCACGCGGCGGCCGGCGGGGTCGGGCATGTGGCCGTACAGATCGCCAAGGCCCGGGGCGCGTATGTGATCGGCACCGCGAGCGCGGGCAAGCACGACTTCCTGCGCGGGATCGGCGTGGACGAGGCGATCGACTACCGCGAGACGGACTTCGCCGAGGCCGTGAAGGACGTGGACGTCGTCCTGGACACGATCGGCGGCGACACCTCGACGCGATCGCTGCGCGTACTGCGCCCGGGCGGGATCGTCGTGTCGATCCTGCCCGTCGGTTCGAATGACTTCTATGAGGAGGCCGAGCGGCTCGGTGTGCGGGCGCTGCGGATACTCGTGGACGCCTCGTACAGCGGTATGAAGGCGATCGCGGAGCTGGTGGAGGCGGGGAAGCTGCGCCCCGCGATCGCCAATACCTTCCCGCTGGCCGATGCCGCCGAGGCACACGCGCTCGGCGACACCGGCCGGACCACGGGAAAGCTGGTCCTGCTGGTGGGCTGATCCCGGTCAGAAGGTGAGCACGGGTTTGATCGCCTTGCCCGCGCCCATGTCCCGCACCGCCTGGTCGATGTCCGCGAACGGATAGGTGCTGATCAGGCGGTGCAGCGGGAGCCGTCCTTCCTTGACCAGCTGGACGAGCGCCGGGATGAAGGTCTGTGTCTCGGCGTCGCCGAGGGTGAGGCCGACGACCTGCTTGCCGCCCAGCAACCCGTTGACGTCCAGGGCGACCTCGGTGCCGAACGGCGGGGCGCCGACGACGACCAGGGTGCCGCGGGCGGCGAGCGCATCGACGCCCTGACGCAGTACGGCGACGCTGCCGGTCGTCTCGACCACACCGTCGGCGCCCTGGCCTCCGGTGATCTCCGCGAGGGCTTCGGCGAGGTCGGCCTCGCCGACGTTGACGGTGTGGGTGGCCCCCAACTCCTTTGCCAGCGAAAGGCGTTCGCCGACCTTGTCGACGGCCACGATCCGGGTGGCGGGGGTGAGGACGGCGGCCATCACGGCGGACAGGCCGACGGCGCCGGCGCCGAGGACGACGATCGTGCTGCCCGTCACCGGCTTCAGCACGTTCCAGACGGCGCCCACTCCGGTCTGCACCCCGCAGCCGAGCGGTGCGATGGACTCCAGCGGTACGTCCGCGTCGACCTTGACGAGGCTGCGCTCGTCCACCAACGCCCGCTCGGCGAAGGAGGACTGGCCGAAGAAGTGGCCGCCGAGCGGGGTGCCGTCCCGGCTGATGGTGCTGGTGCCGTCGGCCCGGCGGCCGCCGATCAGGTTCAGCGGCAGCCAGGTCGCGCAGTACGCGGGGTGGCCGCCGTGGCAGTTGCGGCACTCCCCGCAGGAGGTGAAGGACAGCACTACGTGGTCGCCGGGTGCGATGCCGGTGACGGCCGGGCCGACGGCCTCGACGACGCCGGCGCCCTCGTGGCCGAGCACGCCCGGCAGGGGGAAGGGCAGGCCGCCGCTCGCGACTCCGAGGTCGGTGTGGCACAGGCCGGTGGCCACCATGCGGACGACCGCCTCGCGGGGCCCCGGCTCGTCGAGCTCGACGTCGGCGAGGGTGAAGGGCGCTCCGCCGGACTCGACGACCGCGGCGCGGGTGGTGATGGACATCGTACGAACTCCCTTGGTTCTGGGGCGCGTTCGGGCGGGATCGAGCGGCTTCAGTCGAGCGAGACGACGACGGACTTGACCTTGGTGTAGGCGGCGAGGGCCTCAGGCCCGTACTCGCGGCCGAAACCGGAGTCCTTCACACCGCCGAAGGGCACGGCGGGGTCGAGCATGGCCCAGTCGTTGATCCACACGATGCCCGCCTGGAGGCGGTCGGCGATGCGGTGCGCGCGGGCCAGGTTCTGGGTCTGGATGCCCGAAGCGAGGCCGTACGGCGTGGAGTTGGCGAGCTCGACCGCCTCGTCCTCGGTGTCGAAGGGCTGCACGGTGAGGACCGGGCCGAAGATCTCCTCCTGGACGACACGGGAGTCGTTGGACAGGTCGGCGATCACGGTGGGCTTGTAGTAGTAGCCGCCGTCGAGGTCGAGCCGTTCGCCGCCGCAGACGATGCGCCCGCCCTCCTTGCGGGCGATGTCGACGTATTCCTCGACCTTCTTCAGGTGCTTCGCCCCCGCCATCGGGCCGACGACGGTCTCGGGGTTGCGCGGGTCGCCGACCGGGACGCCGGGGACGGCCTCGGCGAGGATGCCGAGGACGGTGCTGTAGACCGGGCGGGCCACCAGCAGGCGCGGGCCGCCCATGCAGAACTGGCCGGTGTTGAAGACGAACGCCTTGATGATCGCGCCGACGGCCTTCTCCAGGTCGGCGTCCTCGAAGACGATGTGGGCGGCGTTGCCGCCGAGCTCCATGGTGACCGGCTTGAGGGCCTCGCCGGCGGTGCTCGCCACGTGGCGGCCGATCGCGGTGGAGCCGGTGAAGGCGACCTTGTCGACGCCGCGGTGGCGCAGCAGCGCCTCGCCCGCCACCGGGCCCGTGCCGGTGACCACGTTGACCACCCCGTCGGGTACGCCCGCCTGCTGCAGCAGCCGGGCCATGTAGAGGGCGCTCAGCGGTGTCTCGTCGGCCGGCTTGTGCACCACGGTGTTGCCGGCAGCGAGCGCCGGGCCGATCTTCGAACCGGCCAGGATCAGCGGGAAGTTGAAGGGTGTGATCGCGGCGACCACGCCGATCGGTTCGCGCTTGGTGTACGCGAGGGCGTTCATGGGGGTGTCGCGGACGGCGCCGTCCAGGGAATGGGCGAGGGCCGCGAAGTGCTCGTAGTCGTTGGCCGCGTTCGTCACGTCGACGGCGTGGCACAGCGAGATGGGCTTGCCCACGTCCAGGGATTCGAGGCGGGCGAGGTCGTCGGCGTTCTCGCGGATCAGCTCGGCGACGCGGTGCAGGATGCGGCCGCGCTCGCGTCCGCTCAGCCCGGACCAGGCGCCGCCGTCGAAGGCCTCCCGGGCGGCCCGCACGGCCGCGTCCACATCGGCGGCGCCCGCCTCCGCGACGGTGGTGACGACCGCGCCCCGGGACGGGTCGACCACCTCGGTGCGCGCTCCGTCGGCGGCCTCGCGCCACTGTCCCCCGACAAACAGCCGTCCGGGTTCGATCTCGAAGGTGGTCATCACCACTCCTCAGCCTCATCGCCAAGATTTCAACCAACAGGATTCCTGTTGGTTCGCAGTTTCATTACAGACAGGTTTCCTGTCAATGCTCTAGGCTGAACTCATGCTCGACACCCAGGCGACCAAGACGTCCCCGTCACTGCTCTACATGGTGAAGCAGGTGGAGCTGGCGGTGCGCTCGCACCTGGACGAGCTGGTCAAGCCGTCCGGGATCACCGCGCTGCAGTACACCGCACTCACCGTCCTGGAGCGCCACGACGGCCTGTCGGCCGCACAGCTCGCCCGCGACTCGTTCGTCACCGCCCAGTCCATCGCCGATCTCGTACGGTCCCTGGAGGGCCGCGGGCTGGTACGCCGGGAGCGCAATCCGCGCAATCGTCGCGAGCTGCTGATCCTGCTGACCGGCGCCGGCCGGGAGCTGCTGGAGCAGTTCGCGGCGCCCGTGCGGGAGCTGGAGGAGCGGATGGTCCGGGATCTCACGGCGCACCAGACCGAGCAGTTCCGCCAGGCACTCTCCAGGGCCTGGCACGCTCTGTCGTAAGGCTTCATCGCAATTCGAAGACATATGTCAATCGAACATGCTCAAATTCACTCCATCGAGGGTAACTTGCAGGGCGGAGAACGGATTTGCGCTCACAGGGGACCCGGGGGCTCGTCTGCGCTCGTTACGCTCGCTGCACGATGTCACCCCGGCCCCCGGTGACCTGCAACTCCGCAGCGGGCGGAGCAGGTTGGAGGCGATGTCGTCGTGCAGCAGGAACCCGCGCCGCCGACCCGGCATCTACGTGTCCACCAGGACCGGGGTCATACGGTGCTGGAGTTCCGCGGCGAGATCGACATCGCCGCGGCCCTGGAGATCGCCCCCTTTCTGGACCGGGTGACGGCGCGCCCCGACGTCCGTCTGGTGATCGACCTGCGGCCGGTCGACTTCTTCGACTGCTCCGGGCTGCGACTGCTCTACCGGGCCCGAGCCCGGGTCCTCGACCAGGACGGGGAACTGCGGCTGGTCTGCACGCACCCGCTGACGCTGCGCATCCTGCGGGTCACCGGGCTGACCCGGCTGCTGCCTCCGCATCCGACCCTGGACGCGGCGCTGGGCCAGCCCGAGGCCACGTCCGGGACGTTATGACGGCAACTGACCGACAGAGTCCGCTACTTGAGGATCTTCGTCACCTGGCCGGCGCCCACCGTCCGGCCGCCCTCACGGATGGCGAACTTCAGGCCCTCCTCCATGGCGATGGGCTGGATCAGCACGACATGGATGCTGGTGTTGTCGCCCGGCATGACCATCTCGGTGCCCTTGGGCAGGGTCACCACACCGGTGACGTCCGTGGTGCGGAAGTAGAACTGCGGCCGGTAGTTGTCGAAGAACGGCGTGTGCCGGCCGCCCTCGTCCTTCGACAGGATGTACGCCTGCCCCTCGAACTCCGTGTGCGGGGTGACCGTTCCGGGCTTGATGACGACCTGCCCGCGCTCCACGTCCTCGCGCTTGACACCGCGCAGCAGCAGTCCGACGTTCTCGCCGGCCCGGCCCTCGTCGAGCAGTTTGCGGAACATCTCGATGCCGGTGACGGTGGTCTTCGTCTTCTGCTCGTGGATGCCGATGATCTCGACCTCGTGGTTGACGTGCAGCACACCGCGCTCGATCCGGCCGGTGACGACGGTGCCGCGGCCGGTGATGGTGAAGACGTCCTCGATCGGCATGAGGAACGGCTTGTCCACGTCACGCTGCGGTTCGGGGACCGCCGTGTCGACGGCGTCGAGGAGGTCGAGCACCGACTGGGTCCACTGCTCGTCGCCCTCGAGGGCCTTGAGGGCGGAGACCTTGACGACCGGGACGTCGTCACCGGGGAACTCGTACTCGGTGAGCAGCTCGCGCACCTCCAGCTCCACCAGTTCCAGGATCTCCTCGTCGTCCACCATGTCGGTCTTGTTGAGGGCGACCACGATGTACGGCACACCCACCTGCCGGGCCAGCAGCACATGCTCCTTGGTCTGCGGCATGGGTCCGTCCGTGGCCGCGACGACCAGGATCGCGCCGTCCATCTGGGCGGCGCCCGTGATCATGTTCTTGATGTAGTCCGCGTGCCCGGGGCAGTCGACGTGCGCGTAGTGCCGGCGCTCGGTCTGGTACTCGACGTGGGCGATCGAGATCGTGATGCCGCGCTGCCGCTCCTCGGGCGCCTTGTCGATCTGGTCGAACGGCGTGAACGGGTTCAGGTCGGGAAACCTGTCGTGCAACACCTTGGTGATGGCCGCCGTGAGCGTCGTCTTGCCGTGGTCGATGTGACCGATCGTGCCGATGTTCACGTGCGGCTTGGTCCGCTCGAACTTCGCCTTCGCCACTGCAACCCCTCCTGAGCATCCCTGTTGATGCCGAGCGTTGCTCCGCTACGTCATGTCTATTCGCTTCGCGGCGCGTCGAACAGGGCGCTGACCGACTCCCCGTTGTGAATGCGGCGTACGGCCTCGGCGAGGGCGGGGGCGATGGACAGGATCCGCAGTTTCTCGGTGCGCTCCTCCTCCGGCACCGGCACGGTGTTGGTGCACACGATCTCCAGTACGTCGGGCTGCTCGCCGATCCGCTTGAGCGCGCCGTCCGCGAACAGGCCGTGCGTGCAGGCGACACGGATCGACCGGGGCCCCGACTCCCTGAGCCGCTCGAGGAGTTCGAGGACCGTGCTGCCCTTGGCGATCTCGTCGTCCAACACGATGACGTCCCGGCCCGCGACCTCGCCGATCACGGTACTGATGCTGACCTGGTCGTCGGCGAACCGCTGCTTGGCACCGGCAGCGACCTGGGCGCCGATCATCCGGGCGAACGCGGCCGCCTCCTTGGCGTTGCCGAGGTCCGGCGAGACGACGGTCGTGCGGGACAGGTCGTACTGCCGGAAGTACGCGGCCAGTTCGCGCCGGGCGTGCAGATGGTCGACCGGCACCGAGAAGAAGCCGTGCACCTGCGGCGAGTGCAGCGTCATGGCGAGGACGCGGCTCGCGCCCGCCGCGACCATCAGGTCCGCCACCAGCCGGCCGCCCAGGGAGATCCGGGGCGCGTCCTTCTTGTCGGAGCGGGCGTAGGAGTAGTGCGGCATGACGACGGAGATCCGCGCCGCCGACGCGCCGCGGGCCGCGTCGCACATCAGCAGCAGTTCCACGAGGTGTTCCTGGACCGGCTTGACCAGTGGCTGGATCAGGAAGACGTCCCGCTCGCGGCAGTTGGCCTGGAGCTGCACCTCCAGACAGTCGTTGGCGAACCGGCTGACCCGGGTGGGGCTGAGCGGCACACCGAGATGCGCACAGACCTCCGCGGCCAGGTCGGGGTGGGCGCTACCGCTGAACACGGAGATGTCTCGCACGATCCGCTCCTCGCGTGATCATTCCGGGGGACGGGTTCATGCTACTGACCGCGGAAATTCGGTTGCGGTGCGCCACCGGCCGCACGGCATCATGGCGGCGACCGGCTTCCCTCACCTCAGGAGACCTCATGCGCCGACTCCTCGGAATCAACCAGCGCCCACACTGGCCCACGGTTCTCGAGGACTCGACCCCGTATGCACACCCTGAACATCGGAATTCTCGCCCACGTCGACGCCGGTAAGACCAGCCTCACCGAGCGGCTGCTGTTCGACCACGGAGCGATCGACCGGCTCGGCAGCGTCGACGGCGGTGACACCCGTACGGACGACGGGGAGATCGAGCGGCAGCGCGGCATCACCATCCGCTCCGCGGTCGCCTCGTTCACCGTCGGCGACACCCGGATCAACCTCATCGACACCCCCGGGCACTCCGACTTCATCGCCGAGGTCGAGCGCGCTTTGGAGGTCCTGGACGGGGCGGTGCTGCTGCTGTCCGCCGTGGAGGGCGTGCAGGCGCAGACGAGGGTGCTGATGCGGACGCTGCGGCGGCTGCGGCTGCCCACGCTCGTCTTCGTCAACAAGATCGACCGCGCGGGTGCCCGGTCCGGGGGCCTGCTGGCCGACATCCGGCGCAGGCTGACGCCGTACGTCGCGCCGCTCACGGACGTGTCGGGCATCGGTACCGCCGAGGCTCGCGTGACGGCACGCCCACCCGGGGATCCACGGCTGGCCGAGGCCCTCGCCGAGGTCGACCAGGACGTGCTCGCAGCGGTCGTGGACGGCCCCGCGCCCACGCCCGACGACCTGCCCAAGGTGCTCGCCGCGCGGACCGCCGACGGCTCGTTCCACCCCGTCTTCTTCGGCTCGGCCCTCGGCGGACAGGGCGTCCCCGAGCTCGTCGAGGGCGTGATCGGGCTGATCCCGCCGGCCCCGGCGACCGAGGGCACCGTCCCGCGCGGCACGGTGTTCGCCGTGCGGCCAGGGCCGGGCGGCGAGCGGACGGCGTATCTGCGGCTGTACGGCGGTGAGGTGACGCCGCGGCAGCGTCTCACCCTGCTGCGGCGCGAGGCCGACGGCCGCACCACGGAGGTCTCCGGACGGGTGAACCGCCTCGACGTGATGGGCGGGACGGGGCCGTCACTCACCGCCGGGAACATTGCGGCGCTCACCGGTCTCGCAGGCGTGCGGGTGGGCGACCGGCTCGGTGATCCCCCATCCCACCGTGCCCCGCAGTTCGCGCCACCGACACTGGAGACGCTGGTGCGGGCCCGCCACCCCGAACAGGCCGCCCCGCTCCGCACCGCCCTGCTCACCCTCGCCGACCAGGACCCCCTGATCCACGCCCGTCCCGGTTCCGCCGGCACCACGGCCCTCCTCCTGTACGGCGAGGTCCAGATGGAGGTCCTGGCGGCCACCCTCGCCCAGGACTTCGGCATCGAGGCCGACTTCGAACCGGGTCGCGTACGGTACCTGGAGCGCCCGCGGGGCTTCGGCGAGGCCTGCGAGGACATGCCGTGGCACCTCGGTACGCGCTACTGGGCGACGATCGGGCTGCGTGTCGAGCCGGGGCCTCGTGGCTCGGGCGGGGTGTTCACTTACGAGACGGAACTCGGTGCACTCCCCCGTGCCTTTCACCAGGCCATCGAGGACACGGTGCACGCGACCATGGAGACCGGCCTGTGCGGTGCGGCCGTGACGGACTACCGGGTCACGCTGATCCGCTCCGGCTACTGCGCGCCGATCAGCACGGCCGCCGACTTCCGGGCGCTCACCCCGGTCGTGCTGCGCAGCGCACTGCAAAGGGCGAGCACCCGGCTGTACGAGCCCTACCACGCGTTCGAAGCGGAAGTCCCGCTCGACGCACTGGCCCTGGTGACGGCCCAACTCGCCTCAATCGGAGCAGAGTTCACAGGCACTACGGGCGGCTCGACGGCGTGGCTGATCACCGGCGAACTGCCGGCGCGGCGGGTACGGGAGGTCGAGCTGCGACTGCCGGGGCTCACGCACGGCGAGGGGGTGTGGTGGTCGCGTCCGTCGGGCGACCGGGAGCTGCGGTCGCACTGAGCGCTCCGCGGGCCGTGCCGCCCGGCGGCGGAGCCGCATGTCGATACAGCCGGCTGCGCCGCGGGGCGGCGAGGTGCCGCGGATCGTCCGCGGCATCGTCGTGGCCGGTCGCTCCCCCACTCTCGACTTCGCTCGAGCGGGGGGACCCCCATCGCGGCGGAGCCGCATATCGATACGCCCCGCGCCCCTTTGGGGCGCGGCCGAACCGCAGCGGATTCCGATGCGCCGCCGCCCGCACTCACGTCAGCCCCAAGCGGCCTCGGTGACATGTCAGCACGCTTGTGAACCCGGCTCCCACCGCACCATGTTCACCACGACACCGGCAGCCGCCTCGGACTGCGGGTCATCTGGCCCTCCCGCCACTCGATCGTCCCCGGTGTGAACTCGGCGCGCAGGCCGGGGAAGCGGGCCGTCAGGCGGTGCAGGGCGAGGCCGATTTCCAGGCGGGCGAGCCAGGCGCCGAGGCAGTGATGGGGGCCGGCGCCGAAGATCACGCTGGGTGCGGTCAGCGGGGTGAACAGGTCGGGCGGGCCGGGCGGGAACACGTCGGGGTCGCGGCTCGCGGAGTTGGTCTGGACGGCGACCACGCTGCCCGCCGGGATGGTCACGCCGCCGACCTCGGTGTCCTCGACGGCGCGGCGGATCAGGCCGGGCAGCACGCGCCCCTCGCTCAGCGGGACGGCACGCAGCAGCTGTTCGGCCGCGACGGCCGCCGCCTCCTCGTCCTCGGCGAGGCCGGGCCAGGCCTCCTGCCGGTCGGTGAGGAGGTAGACGACGATGTTGCCGAGCGCCGTCATGGTGGTCTCGTGCCCGGCGACCACCAGCCCGCACACCAGGGTCACCAGCTGCCGCTCGGCTATGTCCAGGCTGTCGCCCGCCGCCACCAGCCCGCTCACCAGGTCGTCGCCGGGAGACTTGCGCCGCTGGGCGACCAGATCGGCGGCGAACGCCCCGAACTCGTGCATGGCGGCGACGACTTGCTCTCGCGTGTGCGCGCCGCCCGAGAGCGCGTGGTCGGCCCAGTGACGGATGCGTTCGCGGTCCACGTGGTCGAGCCCCATGAGCCGGGAGATGACGGAGACGGGCAGCGGGCGGGTGAATCCCTCGATGATGTCCGCGGGCCGGTCCTGCACGGCGAAGTCGTCGAGGAGTGTCTCGACCACCGAGGCCACCCAGGGACGCCAGCGGGCGATCGCGCGGGGCGTGAACGCCCGCTGAACCGTGCCGCGCAGCCGCTGGTGGGCCTCGCCGTCCTGGTTGAGGAGCCCGTTCGGGTCGTCCAGCAGGTTCGGTACGACGAGCAGCGGCGGGGCGTCCTCGGCGTGCAGGGAACTCCGGTTGAACCGGGGGTCCATGAGCACCTGACGTACGTCGGCGTAGCGGGTCACCAGCCACACCTGGGTGCCGGTGGCGAGGGTGCCGGGCCGGGGCGGTCCGGGCTCCGGGAGGCCGATGCGGTGCATGGGGCAGAGGGGCCGGGACGTGCTGTCTGTACTCATCCGGGACTCCAGGCGCGCCGGTAAGGACGGTTCTCCACGCTAGTGCGCCCGCACTGCTTCCGTCAGGGGCGCCAATCGGCCAACGGGACGGTCTGCCAAGGGGTTTGGGGGGCATTCGGAACAGTAGGAAGGAGGGCCGTCGCCATGACGACTCCCATCAGGCGCATGTCCAGGCGCATGCCCGGCTGGGCGAAGGCGGTGAGCGCCGTAGTACTGGTGCTCGTGGTGTTCTTCGCCGGGATCCGGCTGAGTGTGCTCCCTGGCCTCAAGGACCTGTTCGGCACCGAGACGCACGACCGCTCGGGACCCGCACTGCTCCAGTCCATCCAGGACATGAGCCGTTACGACGCCGCCTCCGGCAACTTCCAGGTCGTCGTCGACCTGGAGAAGGACACCAAATACCTGCCCGACGCGATCCGCGGCTCCCGCACGCTGTACATCGGTGCGGGGACCGTCGACGCGTACGTCGACCTCGGCAAGGTCGGCAAGGACGACGTGACGGTCAACGGCGACCGTACGTCCGCCACCCTCCGGCTGCCGCACGCGGCGCTCGGCAAGCCGGCCCTCGACCCCGACCGCTCCTACGCCGTCTCCAAGCAGCGCGGTCTCCTCGACCGCCTCGGCGACCTCTTCTCGGACAACCCCAACAGTGAACAGGCCGTGCAGAAACTCGCGGTCAGGCACATCGGTGACGCGGCGAAGGACAGCGGGCTGACCACGCGCGCCGAGACCAACACCACCGACATGCTCGACGGTCTGCTGCGTTCCCTCGGCTTCAAGGAGGTGCATATCAGCTACGGCAGCTGATCAGGCGCCCAGCACCCATGCGACGTAGTCCCCGACGTGCCCGGACTGGGCGCCGCAGCGGCGGCGCCCAGTCCGGGGCGGCGAGCAGCGTCGGCAGGAGGCCGAGCAGGGCGCCTGCCGGGGTCCGGTGCACGGAGGTGATCGCACCTCCCTGGCGGCATTCTCGGCCGCCGAGTGGGTAACCGGCTTACGACGCAGGGAAGTTGAAGACTGGAGGACCGGATGGCCCGTGCAGCCTTACGACCACGTTCAGCGTTGCGCCTGCGTACCACCAAGTCCGACAAGCCCACCAAGTCGAGCAAGTCCACCAAGGCCGCCAAATCCGCCAAGGCCGGGGGCAAGCCGCGGCCTGTCCCGCGCGAGCGACACGTCCTGGCCTTGCCGATCCGTCTGCTGGCGATGCTGTGCGCCTTCGGGGTCATGGTGGCGTTCGCCGTGGTGCTGGCCCGGCTGACGCTGGAGCCCTCCCCCGCGTCGGCGGCGATGGCACACACGAACTTGCATCCGGGAAGCACCATGCGGGCCTATCTGGATCAGCCGGCGCTGCGGGACGCCGTGAAACAGATCGGCGGCAATGTACTGCTGGGGGTCCCGTTCGGTGTTCTCGTCCCGGTTCTGGCCCCGCGGGCCCGCGGGCTGCTGCGGGTGCTCGTGCTGACCGCCGTGGTCATGCTGCTGGTGGAGTTCGCTCAGGGTGCGCTGGTGACCGGGCGCGCCTTCGACATCGACGACGTCATCCTCAACACCACCGGCGCACTGATCGGTTACGTCCTCCTGGGGCGGCGGATGGGCCGGGCGGTGCACGCGCGGGAGCGGCTGCACAGCCGGGCGGCGAAGCGGGCAAAGGACGCATAGCCGGGCCGCCCCGCACCCTGGTCCATACCAAGGTATTGACGCCCACTTATCTCACTCCTTAAATCAAGAGGCGACGCCTTCACCCCCCACCTCGGCCGGCCCACCCGTGCGACCGGCCGCCGTACGGAAGGAAGTGCCGTGGCCTCCCCACGACTGCTGCGCAGATGTCTGTTCGCCGCCCTGTCCGCCGTACTGGTCGCGTCCGCCGCGACCGGTGCGGCACAGGCGGATCCGCCGGAGGTGAGCGCTGCCGCGGTGACGTTCTCCGACAGCTTCGACGGGCCCGCCGGGGCCGCGGTCGACTCCTCGAAGTGGCAGACCGAGACCGGCGACAACGTCAACAACCACGAGCGGCAGTACTACACGTCCGGCAACAAGAACGCGGCCCTGGACGGCCAGGGGCACCTGGTGATCACGGCCCGGCGCGAGAACCCGGCCAACTACCAGTGCTGGTACGGCACTTGCCAGTACACCTCGGCGCGGCTGAACACCTCCGGGAAGTTCAACGCCCAGTACGGGCACGTCGA
Source organism: Streptomyces sp. NPDC001401 (assembly GCF_042895385.1). Classification (NCBI taxonomy): domain Bacteria; kingdom Bacillati; phylum Actinomycetota; class Actinomycetes; order Kitasatosporales; family Streptomycetaceae; genus Streptomyces; species Streptomyces sp. NPDC001401. Next base: position 123,638 of record NZ_JBIAWI010000009.1, on the reverse strand, counting down.
GGCGCGGATGAAGATTCCGCGCGGGCAGGGCATGTGGCCGGCGTTCTGGATGCTCGGCACGCCGGTCAACTGGCCGGACTCGGGCGAGATAGACGTCATGGAGAACGTCGGCTTCGAGCCGTCCACCGTGCACGGCACCATCCACGGCCCCGGCTACTCGGGCTCGGGCGGCATAGGCGCGGCCTACTCGCTGCCGAACGGCCAGGCCTTCGCCGACGCCTTCCACACCTTCGCCGTCGACTGGGCGCCCGACTCGATCACCTGGTCCGTGGACGGCAACGTCTACCAGCGGCGCACGCCCGCCGACCTGGGCGGGAAGACCTGGGTGTTCAACAAGCCGTTCTTCCTGATCCTGAACCTGGCGGTGGGCGGCTACTGGCCCGGCGACCCGGACGGCTCCACGGTCTTCCCGCAGCAGCTGGTGGTGGACTCGGTGTCGGTCACGACCAGTGACACGGCCACCGGGGCGGCCATCAAGGGGCTGGCCGGAAAGTGCGTGGATGTCGCCGGGGCGAACGCCGCCAACGGCACCCCCGTCCAGCTCTACGACTGCAACGGCACCGCCGCCCAGCAGTGGACCGTCGGCTCGGACGGCACGCTCCGCGCGCTCGGCAAGTGCCTGGACATCACCGGCAACGGCACGGCGGACGGCTCGACCGTCCAGCTGTGGGACTGCACGGGCGGCCCCAACCAGAAGTGGACGGTCACCGCGGCGCACGACATCGTCAATCCGCAGGCCGACAAATGCCTCGACGTGACCGGGAACAACCAGGCCAACGGCACGCGGCTGCAGATCTGGACCTGCACGGGCGGCGCCAACCAGAAGTGGACGGTCGGCTGACCGGCTAGCGGAGCCTCCACGTGAACTTGTCGCCGCCGACCCAGCGCACCACGTCCGGGTCGTCCATGTCGTGAACCGTGATGCCGAAGGCGGCGGCCGCCTCCAGCACGTCGGTGACGACTTTCGCCTCACCGACCACAATGCCGTCGATCTCCACGATCCGGAACGGCGGTGTGCCCGGCTGTACCCCGAGCACCATGATCCGCGGATGGGAGACGCGCGGGCTCGCGATTTCAGTCATGCAATAGAGCGTAGGACGCAAATCGCCCGGGCGCGGTCGGACGGAGCCCGCGCGCTGCCGGGAGCCGCGGAGCAGGAGGTCACCATGGATCCGGTTGAGGCATTGGACCGCATCGCCTTCCTGCTGGAGCGGTCACTGGCCCCGACCTACCGCGTCCGCGCCTTCCGCACGGCGTCCCGCCTGCTGGCTTCGCTGCCCGGCGACGAGGTGCGCGAGCGGGCGGCCGACGGGTCGCTGGAGTCGCTCAAGGGCATCGGCCCGAAGACGGCACAGGTGGTGCGGGAGGCGCTGGCCGGGCAGGTGCCAGGCTATCTGCAGAAGCTGGAGGGCGAGGCCGGGGTGCTGCACGCCGAGGGCGGTGAGGGGCTTCGGGCGCTGCTGCGCGGGGACTGCCATCTGCACTCCGACTGGTCGGACGGGGGCAGCCCGATCGACGAGATGGGCAGGGCTGCGGCAGCGCTCGGGCACGAGTGGGCGGCGCTGACCGACCATTCGCCGCGGCTGACCGTCGCGCGCGGCCTCTCCCCCGAGCGGCTGCGGGAGCAGTTGGAGGTGGTGGCGGAACTGAACGCGACCTGGGCGCCGTTCCGGCTGCTCACCGGCATCGAGTGCGACATCCTCGACGACGGCTCGCTCGACCAGGAGCCGGAACTGCTGGAACGGCTCGACGTCGTGGTGGTGTCCGTGCACTCCAAGCTGCGTATGGACGCCCGTTCGATGACCCGCCGGATGGTGGCCGCCGTACGCGATCAGCACTCGGACGTCCTCGGTCACTGCACGGGGCGACTGGTGACCGGGCGGGGGCGGCCCGAGTCGGAGTTCGACGCGGACGCCGTGTTCGCTGCGTGTGCCGAGACGGGCACGGCCCTGGAGATCAACAGCCGCCCGGAGCGGCTCGACCCGCCGCGGCGGCTGCTGCGCCGGGCGGTGGACGCTGGCGTGCTGTTCTCGATCGACACGGACGCGCACGCCCCCGGCCAGCTGGACTGGCAGATCCACGGCTGTGCCCGGGCGGAGGAGTGCGGGGTGCCCGCCGAGCGCGTGGTGACCACCTGGCCCCTGGACGACCTGCTGGCCTGGACCCGGGACCGGCGCACACCGGCGTGATCGCGGCAGGCGGGTACCAACGGCTCCGCTCGACCACCCTTTTCCGCTTGACTTCGAGCGCACTCCAATTCGTAGCGTTCCGGCATGAGCACTGCACAGCACAAGATCGGATCCGGGTTCGGCGCCACCAGCACCGCCGAGGAAGTCCTCAGGGGCATCGACCTGGACGGAACGCTGGCGATCGTCACCGGCGGCTACTCGGGGCTCGGCCTGGAGACCACCCGCGCGCTCACGAAGGCGGGCGCCCGGGTCGTCGTTCCGGCCCGTCGCCGGGCCGCCGCCGAGGAGGCGCTGGCCGGGATCGGCGGCGTCGAGGTGGACGAGCTGGACCTCGGCGACCTGGAGAGCGTGCGCGGCTTCGCCGAGCGGTTCCTCGCCTCCGGGCGGAACATCGACATCATGATCGACAACGCCGGGATCATGGCGTGCCCGGAGACGCGGGTGGGGCCCGGCTGGGAGGCCCAGTTCGCCACGAACCACCTCGGGCACTTCGCCCTGGTCAACCGCCTCTGGCCGGCGATCGCGCCCGGCGGCGCGCGCGTCGTGTCCGTGTCCTCCCGCGCCCACCACTTCTCCGGCATGCGCTGGGACGACGTCCACTGGCAGCAGGGATACGACAAGTGGCAGGCCTACGGGCAGGCCAAGACCGCGAACGTCCTGTTCGCCGTGCACCTCGACAAGCTCGGCCGCGACGCGGGCGTGCGCGCCTTCTCCCTGCACCCCGGCGGCATCATCACCCCGCTCCAACGGCACATCCCCAAGGAGGAGATGATCGAGCGCGGCTGGATCGACGAGAACGGCACCGTGCTCAACCCCTCGGGCTTCAAGACCCCGGAGCAGGGCGCGGCCACCCAGGTGTGGGCGGCGACCTCCCCGCAGCTGGACGGCCTCGGCGGCGTCTACCTGGAGGACTGCGACATCGCCGAGCCCGCCCTCGCGGACGGGCCCACGGGTGTCAAGGACTGGGCGACCGACCCCGAGCAGGCGGCACGTCTGTGGGAGCTGTCGGCGCAGCTGACGGGCGTGAACGCCTTCGCCGGCTGACGGCTTTCGAGTTCTCTGGGCCTGTAAAGAGCCGCGGGCGCCCCCGTCATCAGCGCCCAGTACCGGTCCCCGTACGACCAGTGCCACCACTCGGTCGGGTAGTTGACCAGGCCGGCCGTGTTCAGTGCCGTCCCGAGCACGACGCGGTTGGCTCGGGTCTCGTCGGTGATGTCGTCGGGGCCGGCGTTCCTGGGGGTGCCCAGGTCGAGTTCGCGGCCGCCGGTGTCGGCGAGGGGCTCACCGTTCTCCTGCACGGGTAGGGCGGCAACACGGGCGTCGGCCATCGCGATGATCTCGCCCATGGCTTGATCGTCTCCCGGACGGCTCCCGAGTGCGGGGCGCCCTGCCTGCCGGTGCCGGCCTCGTCGGTGTCGGGGACGTCCTCGGCGGACTCGTCGACGTCGGCCGCGTCGGGGTCCCCTCCCACGGATCCTCGCCCTCGCGGGCCTGCTGGTCCGGCAGATCCCGCGGCACGGGCTCGCCGTCCTGGCCTGTACGCGGCGAAACCCGAGTTCCGGTGTCCGGTTGTCAGTGCGGGGCGCGCTCCTCCAGTGCCGTGCGCCAGGCGGGGGCCGGGCCCTCGGGGGCGGGTTCGGCGCGGCGGCCTCCGCGGGCGAAGAAGTCGGCAAGGGGCAGGATCGCGGCGCCGACGGTGACCGCGTCCGGGCCGAGCCGGCCGAGGTCGATGGTGACGTTCTCGGCCGGGTGGCGCAGAGCGTACGAGACCGCGTGCCGGCGTACGGCGGGCAGGAACCGTGCGCCGAGCTGAAGCCCCGCCCAGCCCCCGATGAGGATGCGCTCGGGCTGGAAGAGGTTGATCAGGTCGGACAGCCCGGCACCCAGGTACTCCGCGGTCTCCTCCAGGACGGCCAGCGCCACCGGGTCGGCTGCCCCGCCCCCGGAGGGATACGCGGCGGCCAGCATCGCGGTCAGTGCCGTCTCCTCGTCGGCGCCCTCGGGCGGGCGCCCGCCCTCCTCGCGCCAGCGGTCCAGCAGGGACTCGGCGCCCGCGTACGCCTCCAGGCAGCCGAGCGCACCGCAGCGGCAGCGCCGCCCCCTGACCCGTACGGTCAGATGCCCCCACTCGACCGCCCGGCCGTGCTCCACCTCGGGGGTGACGAGGCAGGCGCCGACGCCGGAGCCGAACAGCACGACGACCGCATTGCGGGCGCCGCGTCCGCCGCCGAACCACATCTCCGCCTGGCCGAGGGTCTTGGCGCCGTTGTCGATGAAGTACGGGACGGTGGCCGGGAGTTGGGAGGTGGAGCGGAGCAGGCTCTCCAGCGGGACCGCGTCCCAGCCGATGGTCTGCCCGTGGACGACGGCCCCGCGGTCCGGGGTGCGTTCCACGATGCCGGGGACGCCGATGCCGACGCCGAGGAGCTGCTCGGGTGCGATGCCTGCGCCGGCGAGCACCTCGGCGATGCCGTCGCGGATGTGGCCGACGATGACCTCGACCTCGTAGCGCTGCTGCTCCAAGGGGCGTTCGGCGCGGGCGAGTTCGGTGAGGGTCAGGTCGAACAGCTCGATCCGCACCCGGGTCTCGCCGACGTCGACGCCGATCATGTGGCCGCTGCCGGGTGCCACGCGCAGCAGGGTGCGGGGGCGGCCGCCGTCGGAGTCGACGCTCCCGGCCTCCTCGACCAGGCCGTCCGCGACCAGGTCCGCGACGACGTTGCTGACCGATCCTGAGCTGAGCCCGGTCGCCGGGCCGAGCTCGAAGCGGCTGAGGGGCCCGTCGAAATAGAGCCGCTGCAGCACCGCCGTGCGGTTGGCCCGCCTGAGGTCGCGTACCGTGCGCCCGTTCCGCCCCGCAGCCATGTGGCTCCCTTCGCACCCTGTTCGACCTGCAACATACCTCCGGTTGCGGGCCCGGCGCGACATTCCCCAACCCTTAGTTCACGATGTGAGCTAAGAGGTGGCCAGCTCCTCGATCTCGTCGAGGGCCGCAACGAGTTCCGGGGCGACGACATCCTGGACCCAGCGGTCCTGTTCCTCGCCGGCCTCCCGGGGGACCGTCTCGGTGAGCATGATCAGGTAGAGGTAGGTGCGGTAGAGGGCGAGGCGGAGGAGGGCCGGGGTGTCGAACTCGGCCCGCCCGCCGGCCTCCCGGTAGCCGTCCAGGAACGCCTCGTCCTTCTTGATGTCCCCCAGCAGCGCCAGCGAGACGAAGTCGGCCAGCGGGTCGCCCCAGAACATGCGCTCCCCGTCGATGAGCCCGCCGATGCGGGGCTCCCCCGCCGAGCGGTCGACGAGGATGTTGCCCGGCCACAGGTCGAAGTGGACGAGGCTCGGGGTCGTCACCTCGTCGAGCGCGGGACAGGCCGTGCGGACGGTGCGGGCCACCTCGTCGGCGGTGCGGGGCAGCCTCGCGCCGTATCGGCGGGCGTCGTCGAGGATGGCGTCGAGCATCGTGGTGAAGGCGGTCCGCCAGTCGGGGGCGAGCGGGCCGAGGGCTCCGGACGGATAGCCGAAGCCCGGTCCGGTCACCCGGTGCAGACGGGCCACCTGGCGGCCCAACTCCCCGCGCAGGGCCGCCTGTTGGCCGTCGGCGAGCGAACCGTCCCAGCCCTCGCCCGGACAGGCCGTCATCAGCAGATGACGTGCTGCGGTGCCACCGCCGACGGATATGAGGCGCGGCGCGGGTACGTCCGCCTCGGCGGCACGGCGGTAGAACTCGGCCTCGGAGACGAGCAGTTGGCGCTCGTAGCGCAGTCCCGGGGTGTCCGGTGCGACCTTGAGCACGTAGCGGCTGCCGTCGGTGAGCCGGAGTTCCTCGACCGTGTTGTACGTGCCGCCGTGCAGGGGGCGCAGGTGGGCGAGGCGGTCGGGAGGGATCCGTGCGTCCTCCAGGATGCGCCGGGCTCTTTCCCAGGAGTCCGCCACCGTGCGCCCACCTCTCCCCTTCGGTCAGCCGGCCGCGTACACGTCCTCGACGTAACGCCCGTCCGCGATCAGGCCGTTCAGCCACTCCTCGGCGGCCATGCCGTCCGCGTGCGGCGTGCGGTCCAGGTACAGGGTACGGAACGCGTCGCGCACACCCGGCGCCATCCGCGAACCGTCGCCGCAGACGTACACCCGGGCCCCGGCGCCCAGCAGCTCCCACACCTCGTCGGCCTCGGCGGCGATGCGGTGCTGCACGAAGGTGCCCGCGGTGCTGAAGGCCGGGCGCAGCGAGACGGCTCCGGCGGTCTCGGCGGCGCGCAGCTCCTCGGCGTGCAGGAAGTCGGCGTCGGGTGCATCGCAGCCGAAGTAGCAGAGGGCTGGGGCGAGTTCGGCACCCGAGGCGAGGGCGGCGGTGCGGTCGGCGACGGTTCCACGGAAGGGGGCGAGGCCCGTACCGGCCGCGATCATGATCACCGGAGTCGCGCCGCTGATCCTGAACGCCTCGCGGCACGGCTGGACGCGGGCGTACACCGTGTCGCCGGGTTCGACGGCGGCGAGATGACCGGAGCCGACCCCTCGGTAGACACCCTTGCCCGAGCGTGCGGGGGCCTCCAGCAGGGAGACCATCAGGTCCGCGTGGCCCGGGTCGACGGCGGGCGAGGAGGAGATGGAGTAGTGGCGGGGGCGCAGCGGGGTGAGGATCTCCAGGAGCTGCGGCCAGTCGAGGGCTCCGCGCAGGGCGGGGTGGTCCTCGATCAGCTCGACGAGGGTGCGCGGGTCGTCGCCGGTGAGGGCGGCCAGGGCCGTGCGCTCGGGCGGGCAGGGGTTGGCGGCGGCGAGGGCGGTTAGCTGGGCGGGGGTCGGCCGGTCCTGCAACTCGACGTGGTGCGTGAGGAGTTGGCGTACCGTCAAGGGGCGGTCCACCGCGAGGCCGTCGCGGCGGGGGCGGGCGGCCCGGATGTCCAGGACGGTGTCGGGGTCGACGCCGAGGGCAGCAGCGGCGCGGTCGACCAGAGCCGGGGCGTTGGCGGGCAGCACGGTGAGGTGGTCGGCGGTGCGGTAGGCGGCGGAGTCGGGGAGGGCGAGGCGGACGAAGCGCTTGCGGCGCGGGTATCCGGGGGCGGTGAGGTCGTGGGCCTCGGTGACCGTCATGGGGACGAGTCCATGCCGCTCGGCGAGCGCGTCCAGGGGGCCGCCGGTCAGGGTGCGCACCTCGTACGCCGTGGTGGGCTCGCCGCCGGCCGGGTCGGTGGCGTCCGGGTCGCCGTACTGCTCGAGGAGGGTTGTCCGCAGCCGGGCGGTGAAGTCCCTCACTGCGCCCGTCAGATCACCCGAGGCGTCGGCGGCCGCGCGGTCCACGAGCCGGCGGGCGCCCAGCTCGGCGAGGCGGTCGTCGATGCGGGTCGGGACGTGCTGGTAGGTGGCGGCCCAGTTGCGGTCACCGACGCCGAGGACGGCGTAGGTGACGTCCGTCAGGTCGTGGGTGTCCTCCAGCCAGGCGGCGAAGGCGGTGGCATCGTCGGTGGGGCGGCCGTTGTAGGAGGCGGCGGTGATGACGACGGGCCGGTCTGTGGGCAGGCCGCCCGCGTAGGCGTCCAAGGCTGCGACCTGGGTCTCGCAGCCGAACTCGGCGGCCTCGTCGGCGAGTTGGGAGGCGAACTCGCGGCAGGTGCCGTAGTTGCTGCCGTGCAGGAAGAGGACGCCGGTGCCGGGGCGGACGCGGGCGGGGAGGGTATGCGGGGCGAGGCTCTGCGGGGCCTCGGCCGGCCGGACGCCCGGCAGGGCACCGTGCTCGCGGTCGGCGGGGGTGCGCGGCGTGAGGGTCAGGGTGAAGCCCTCGGGCTTGAGGGTGAGGGTCTCCTTCACGTTCAGCGCGTAGTCGGCGTGGTCGTGCAGCCGGTAGCGGTGGACGAGCATCGCCAGCAGCATGGTCGCCTCGTGCAGCGCGAACTGCCGCCCGATGCAGGCGCGTTCACCGGTGCCGAACGGCTTGAAGGCGTGCACCGGCCGCGCTGCCTCCGCCTCGGCGGTGAACCGGGACGGGTCGAACAGCTCGGGATTGTCGCCCCACACGGGCTGGCGGTGCAGCATCGGGGCGAGCACGCTGACGGCCTGCCCGGCGCGCAGCGGGATCCGCCCGCCGAGCAGTGTGTCCTCGAGCGCGTGCCGGCTGAAGGCGGCGGCCGTCGGCCACAGCCGCAGCGCCTCGTTTAGGACCTGGCGGGTGTAGGTCAGCCTGCCGACCTCGTCGTAGGTCGGCTCCGGGTCGGCCTGGTCGCCCCACAAGGCGTCGGCCTCGCGCTGCACGAGCTGCAGCGCGGTCGGGTGCTTGGCCAGGTAGTACAGGGCGAAGGACATCGCGCCGGAGGTCGTCTCATGACCGGCGATCAGGAAGGTGATGACCTGGTTGCGGATGTTGGCGGCGTCGAGGGTGGTGCCGTCGGCGGGGTGCCGGGAGGTGAGCATGAGGCCGAGCAGGTCCTCGGCACCGGTCTGGTCGGCGCCGGCGCGGGAGGCGACGACGTCGTCGACGACCTGGGCCAGGTAGGCGGAGTCGTCCCGGAAGGCGGCGTCCGCGGCCGAGTAGTCCTTGCCCGGCGTGCGGGCGAGGCGGGTCATGGCCCACTCCAGGCAGCGGACCATGGACTCGACGAAGGGGTGGGCCTCGTCCCGTTCGAAGGACCCGAAGTCGTAGCCGAATCCGGCGAGTCCGATGGTGTCGAGGGTCATCCGGGTCATGTCGTCGGGCACGTTTACCGACTCCCCCGCGCGAGCCGCGCGGTCCCAGGACGCGATGAGCCGCTGAGCCACCTTCAGCATCACCGGGTGGTAGGTGCGCATCGAGCCGAGCGCGAAGGCGGGCATCAGGATGTCGTGCGCCCTGGCCCAGTTGGGCTCGTCGTTGTACGCGGTGAACAGGCCGTCGGCCGTGAACTCGCGGACGTTCTCCAGTGCGGGCCCGACATGCTTGGCGAACCGCTTCTCGTCGGCGAGGTCGGCCACCAGGTCCAGGTCGCCGACAAACAGCGCGTCGCGCCCGTGCAGCCGCCGCACGAGCACCGGCCCGTGCTCGCGCATGAGGCCCATCACCTGCTGGATGGGCGTGCGGCCCGGTCCGGTGGCAGTGATGTCGACGACGGGTACGCCGGGGAGGGTGTCCGCGGTGTGGGGGTGCAGGGCGGTGGGGGGCATGGCGCGACAACTGCCTTTCGCGGTACGGGAGTACTGCGGTCAAGGTTGGTCGAGCGGGCCCGGTCGTTCGCGCCACGGGACTACATGATCGTGTAGTCAAGAACGTCCTCGGGGGCTTGCGGAAGTCCTCAGGACCGGTTCTCGGCCTCGGTCGCCGGCCCGGTCGGCCGTGCGGTGGTGCCTCGCGGGATCACGTGGGTCGGCAGGACGATGTGCCGCTTGCCGTCCGCCTCGGGGTCGTTGATCAGCTGCAGGACCAGTTCGCCGGCCACCCGCCCCATCTCGGAGGGCGACTGGGCCACCGTGGTCAGGTCGAACCACTCGGCCAGCGGCTGGTCGTCGAAGCCGAGGACGGACATCTGCTCGGGCACCTCGATCCTGGCCCTGCGCAGAGTCCAGATGAGGGCGGCGGCGAGCTCGTCCTGCTCGGCGAAGACGGCGGTGGGCGGCTCGCGCAGACTGAGCAGTTGCCCCAGCGCCTCCGCGACGGCGCGTTTGTCCGCGGCCGGAGCGGCCACCACGAGGGAGTCGTCCAGGGGAATGCCGGCCTCGGCGAGCGCCTGCTGGTAGCCGAGCAGTCTCTCGTGGGAGCTGAAGGAGAAGCCGCTGGCGCCCGGGCTCTGCATGAAGGCGATGCGGCGGTGCCCCAGGTTCAGCAGGTGCCGGGTGCCGTGCCGGGCCCCGGCCGCGTCGTCGACGTAGACACTCGGGCGCCCTTCGGCGTGCTGGCTGACGTAGATGACGGGCATCCCGAGGTCGTCCAGCCGTGCGCCCTCCTCCTCGGTGAGGTCGAAGCAGTGGACCAGCAGCGCGTCGGCGTTGCGCCGGGCCGGCAACTGCTCGAAGAACGAGGCGCGTTCGGCCAGGTCGGGTATCACGTAGACGGTCAGCTCCATGTCCGCCGCGCGCAGCAGCGGGCCCAGGCTGGACAGGGCCGAGCCCATGAACCACGAGTTGAGCGTGGGCACCAGTACCGCGACGACGCCGGTCCTGCCGGTCACCAGGCTGGAGGCCTGCCGTGAGACCGCGAAGTTCAGCTCGCGCGCGGCCTTCTCGACCCGGGTACGGACGTCCGGCGACACGCTCGACAGCCCCCGCAGCGTGCGGGAGACGGTGGACACGGAGACCCCGGCCCGTTCGGCGACATCGGCCATCGTGGGGTGCCGTTGAGCTGCAGGCATGGGCGGACGTTAGCACAAGCGTGCACGAATCCGCCGCGCCCGGTGACAGCGCTGTCATCGAATTACTTGCGCGTAACGCATTGACGTGCCAGCCATGACCCTCCTAGCTTGCAAGCGTTGTCTCACAGAGAGCGCACGAGGCCTCAGAAAGTAGTCATCACATGCTCTGAGCTGCGTAATCATTCTTGCAATCGCTGCCCGGGAGAAACATTGAAGAACAGGACGACCAGAGCGCTGCAACGCTCGGGTGCGCTGTGCGCGGGGCTGGCGGCCCTCGCCGCGTGCGGCGCCAATGGCGGCTCGGTGTCGAGCACGGGGCGGGGCCCCATCACCTACGTCGCCGGTGCCGACAACACCGGCACGGTGGCGGCGGTGCTCGACCGCTGGAACAAGGCGCACCCGAAGGAGAAGGTCACCTTCGTCCAGCTGCCCACCGACCCCGACGCGCAGCGGCAGCAGATGATCCAGAACGCGGCGACGAGGTCGGACGCCTTCACGGTGCTGTCCCTCGACGTGGTGTGGACCTCGGAGTTCGCGGCGCACCGGTGGGTGGACCGGCTGCCCGAGGACCGCTTCCCGCTGGACGAGATGCTGAAGCCGATCGTGGCGACCGGAATGTACCGGGGTGGCCTGTACTCCGTCCCGGCCAGCTCGGACGGCGGCATGCTCTACTACCGCACCGACCTCCTGAAGCAGGCCGGCATCGACCAACCGCCCACCACCTGGGCCGAGTTGAAGGCCGACTGCGCCAAGGTCCGCAAACTGCCCGCGGCCAGGGGCGTGTCCTGTTACGCGGGCCAGTTCCAGAAGTACGAGGGCCTGACCGTCAACTTCGCCGAGGCGGTGAACTCCGCGGGCGGGGTCGTCACCGACGCCAAGGGGCGCCCGCACCTCGACACCCCGCAGGCCAGGAAGGGCCTGGACTTCCTGGTCCGCTCCTTCCGGGACGGCACCATCCCGAAGGAGGCCGCCACCTACCAGGAGGAGGACGCCCGCCGCGCCTTCCAGTCCGGCAAGCTGGTCTTCGAACGACAGTGGCCGTACATGTATCCGCTGGTCAACAAGAAGGACGGCGCCAGCAAGGTCGCCGGGAAGTTCGCCGTCGCACCGCTGCCCGGCCTCGACGGCCCCGGCGCCTCCAGCCTGGGCGGCCACAACCTCGCCCTGTCCGCCTCGGCGAAGAACAAGGCCACCGCGCTGGACTTCATCCGGTTCTTCACCAGCCAGGACACCCAGCGGTTCGCGCTGGCCTACGCGCCGGCCGCACCCACGTACCAGGCCCTGTACGCAGACCCCCGCCTGGTGAAGAAGTATCCGTACCTGCCCGTCCTCAAGCAGTCGATCCTGCACGCGGTGCCACGGCCGCGCGTCTTCGGCTACGGCGATGTCACCGCCGCGATCCAGCGGGAGGCGTTCGCCGCGCTGACCGGGGCCGAGAGCAGCACGAGCGCACTGCGCAATCTCCAGCAGGACCTGCGGCAGCAGGCGGCCGGGAAGTGAGGAGACACGACATGGTGACCACCCACAACCCGCCCGACCGCCTCGACCGGCCGGAAGCGAAGGCGCGCGAAAACGCCACCGGTCGGGCCCTCCCGGGCCGCCGCCGCAAAGCCACCTCCGGCGAGGGCAGGATGGCCGCCCTCCTGGTCTCGCCGACGCTGCTGGTCCTGGCGATCGTCGTCCTCTATCCGACGATCGTGGCGCTGAAGGACTCGTTCTACGGCACCCCGGGCCTCGACCCGCAGACCGGGTTCGTACGCGACCACGACCCGTTCGTCGGCGCCGACAACTACACCGCGATCTTCGGAGCGGCGGGCGACCGCTTCTGGAACGCTTTCTGGAACACGACCTTCCTCACCGTCACCACGGTCACCCTGGAGACGGTGCTCGGCATCGCGATGGCGCTGATCATGCACCGGGCGCTGCGCGGCCGGGCGGTCGTCCGCGCGTCCATCCTCGTGCCGTGGGCCATTCCCACCGCCGTCACCGGTCTGCTGTGGCGCTGGATCTTCAACAGCGACGGAGTGGCCAACGCTCTGATCGGCCGTCAGATCCTGTGGACCACCGAGGGGTTCCATGCCAAGGCCGCGGTCATCATCGCCGACGTGTGGAAGACGGCTCCCTTCATCGGACTGCTCGTGCTGGCCGGTCTGCAGGTGATCTCGAAGGAGGTGTACGAGGCGGCCAGGATGGACGGGGCGGGCGTTCTGCGCCAGTTCTGGAGCATCACGCTGCCGCTGGTCAAGCCCGCGCTGCTGGTGGCCGTGCTGTTCCGCACGCTCGACGCGCTGCGCATGTTCGACCTGCCCTACATCCTGATCGGCGCGCAGAAGACGTCCGTGGAAACGCTGTCCATGCTGGCCCAGGACCAGGCGGCGAACGTGCGGTTCGGGCCGGCCGCCGCCTACGCGGTGATCCTCTTCGTCTACGTCTTCCTCATCGCGCTGGCGTTCGTCCGCTTGCTGGGTACGGACCTTGTGCCGCGTCGTCGTAAGGAAGTGACCGCATGACCCCCATCACCCTGCACCCGGCCGTGCGCAAGGCGCTTCTGTGGCTCGGGGTCGCCGCGGTCGTCGCCTACTGTCTGGCGCCCTTCTACTGGATGCTGGTCTCCAGCCTGCGCCGCACCTCGGACATCTTCGACAACTCCCTCCTCCCGTCCCGGATCTCCTTCGAGAACTACCGGGCCGTGCTGGACCCGTCCCAGGAGTTCGGCCGGGCGCTGCTCAACAGCCTTGTGGTGGCCGGGATCACCACCGTCTGCGCGCTGCTGCTGGCGACGTTCACGGCGTACGCGATGGCGCGGCTGGAGTTCCGCTTCAAGCGGTTCGTGCTGACGCTGATCATCGCGACATCGATGTTCCCGGTGGTGTCGATCGTGGTTCCGCTGCTGAAGATGTTCGTCGGCTTCGGCTGGATCAACACGTATCAGGCGATGATCGTGCCCAGCATGTCGTTCACACTGCCGCTCGCGGTGTGGAATCTCACGGCGTTCTTCCGGCAGATGCCGGACGAGCTGGAGCACGCGGCCATGATCGACGGCTGCACCCGCGGCCAGGCGTTCCGCAAGGTCATCATCCCGCTGGCCGCGCCCGGCATCTTCACCACCGCGATCATCACCTTCATCGCGGCCTGGAACGAGTTCCTCATTGCGCTGTCGATGACCAACAAGCCCGAGATCCAGACCGCGCCCGTCGCGATCTCCAAGTTCGCGGGCGCCACCCAGTTCGAGACGCCGTTCGGCAGCCAGATGGCCGCCGGAGTCCTGGTCACCGTTCCGCTCGTGGTCGTGGTGCTGCTGTTCCAGCGCCGGATCGTGGCCGGCCTCACGGCGGGCGCGGCGAAGTAGCCCTGTCCTTCTCCCCTCACCGATCTCCGAGGAGTACGCACCGACATGACCACCAGCACCGCCCCTTGGTGGCGCGACGCCGTCATCTACCAGGTCTACATCCGCAGTTTCGCCGACGGGAACGGCGACGGTGTCGGCGACATCGCCGGCATCCGCTCCCGGCTGCCGTATCTGAAGTCGCTCGGTGTGGACGCGATCTGGATCAACCCCTGGTACAAGTCGCCGATGGCCGACCACGGTTACGACGTCGCCGACTTCCGGCAGATCGATCCGCTGTTCGGCACGGTCGCCGAGGCGGAGCAGCTCATCGAGGAGGCGCACGGGCACGGGATCCGGGTGATCCCCGACATCGTGCCCAACCACACCTCCGACCAACACGCGTGGTTCCAGGCCGCGTTGGCCGCCAGGCCGGGCAGCCCCGAGCGGGAGCGCTACGTCTTCCGGGCCGGCCGGGGGCCCGACGGCGCCGAACCGCCCAACGACTGGGTGTCCTCCTTCGGCGGCCCGGCCTGGACCCGGCTGCCCGACGGGGAGTGGTACCTGCACCTGTTCGCCCCGCAGCAGCCGGACCTCAACTGGGAACACCCGGAAGTGCGGACGGAGTTCGAGTCGATTCTGCGGTTCTGGTTCGGCCGGGGCGTGGACGGCTTCCGTATCGACGTGGCGCACGGGCTGATCAAGCACCCCGAACTGCCCGACCTGCCGCCCCGACCGGAAGCGGCGGCCGAAGGGCCACGACAGCACTTCGACCATCCGCACTGGGACCGGGACGAGGTGCACGACATCTACCGCGCCTGGCGCCGGGTGGCCGACGAGTTCCCCGGTGACCGCTCGTTCGTCGCCGAGGCGTGGGCGGACACCCCGGAGCGGCTCGCCGCGTACGTCCGCCGGGACGGTCTGCACACGGCGTTCAACTTCGACTTCCTGATGTCCAGTTGGGACGCCAAGGACCTGCGCGCCGTCATAGACGACTCCCTCGCCATGCTCGGCGCAGTGGGCGCCCCGGCCACCTGGGTGCTGTCCAACCACGACGTCGTGCGCCACCCCAGCCGCTACGGCCGCGAGGTGGTCAGGCGGTGGACGGCCAACGAGCCCTACCGCCCCGAAGGTCCCCTGGACCTCGAACTGGGTACACGGCGGGCCCGCGCCGCCGCCCTGCTGATGCTCGCCCTGCCCGGCGGCGCCTACATCTACCAGGGCGAGGAGCTCGGCCTTCCGGAGGTCGAGGACCTGCCCGAGTCCGTCCTCCAGGACCCGGTCTGGGAGCGCTCCGGGCACACCGACCGCGGGCGCGACGGCTGCCGGGTGCCGATCCCCTGGTCGGGACGGAGTGCACCGTACGGCTTCAGCCCGGAGGGCGCGACGGACGAGCCGTGGCTGCCGCAGCCGGCCGGCTGGGCTGACCTCGGTGTGGCCGCGCAGACCGGCGACGAGAGCTCGATGCTGGAGCTGTACCGCGCCGCCCTGCGCCTGCGCCGCGAACACCCGGCCCTCGGCGACGGCAGCCTGACCTGGCTCGACGCCCCCGCCGGTGTTCTTGCCCTCGGGCGCGAACCCGGGTTCGTGTGCCTGGTGAACCTCTCGGCCGAGGCGTACCGGCTGCCCGGGCATGCCTCGGTTCTGCTGGCCAGTGGGTCCGTGGAGGACGGTCTGCTGGCGCCGGACCAGGCGGCCTGGCTCGCCGTGTAGAGGGGGCTTCCACCTCTTGCCGCCCTGCATGATTGTGTGGTGCACGCAGTGCGGGTGGTGCCGTCGTGCCAGGTGGCAGGAGGTGTGAGTGGACGAGAGCAGCCGGGAGGCCGTCGTGTGGCGCAATCGCGCCCTGACCCTCTTCGACCGGGTTTCCGTGCCTGTTGCCGTGTGCGATGTGCACGGCGCCGTCCTGCTGGCCAACCCGGCGATGGCGGCCGAGTGCGGTACGACCCCGGGGCGGCTGCGCGGCCGTGATGTGCTGGAGCTGTTCCGGCCGCAGGAGACCACGCAGGTGAAGCGGATCGCGCAGGCGCTGCGGCTGCGGCACCGGTCGCGGTATCAGGTGTCGGTGCGCTGGGAGGCGCCGGGCGGGTCCGAGCGGTTCGGGGAACTGACGGCCGATCCGGTCAGCGACACCGTGGAGGCGACGCCCGCTCTGCTGGTGATGCTGCGTGTGCTGGGCGAACGCGAGCAGCTCGCCGAGGAGCCCGTGCGGGTCGCGCCGGTGGAGGCCCGCATCCTGGCGCTGCTCGCCGGGGGCGCCACCACCGCCAGGGCCGCGAAGGAGACCGGCCTCAGCACGGACGGCGTCACGTACCACCTGCGGCGGCTGTCGACGCGCTGGGGCGCGTCGAACCGTACCGAACTGGTCGCCCGGGCCTATGCGCTCGGCGTGCTCACTCCCGGGGTGTGGCCGCCCGGCACATAGGCGGTGCCCGCTCCCTCGGGCGCGCCGAAGCGGGCGAGGGTGTGCCACACCATCTTCAGGTCCTGCAGTTCGTGGCGGCCGGTGCGGGCGGCGTCGCCGATGATCCTCGGGTCGACGTGGCCGTCCTGGGCGATCCGGGCGCCCAACTCCACGTACTCCTGCCCCCGGTAGTCCGTGTGCTCCCTCAGCTGCGTCACGCTCAGCCGGTAGCCGGGGTGCCATTCGACGGGGCAGGGCAGCAGGCGGGCGGCGGCCTCGACGGGTGTGCCGCGGTAGCTCTCGTCGAGGACGAGCGCCTCCATGTGCGCGGCGAGGAGGACACCGCCGTGGACCTGGGCCTCGATGTAGTCGTTGAGGGCGTCCTGCTCGTCGGCCTCGGCGAGCGCGATCAGCGACATGCCGGCGGCGACCCCGAAGTCGGCCGGCTCGGCCGCGCTGTCGGGGTAGCAGAAGGTGGTGCGGGCGAGGGCCTCGGCGGTGAGACGGAAGTGCGAGGAGCCGAACCGCGGTGCGGCGCCCACCACTTGGCGCCGGAAGTTCAGCGCGCCGTACACGGGCCGGTCGTGCGGGTCCGCGTCGTCGTAGGCGCAGCCGAAGATCCGGCTCTCCCAGCGCCAGCGGTCACCGCCCGGGTGCGCGGTGAGCCCGCCGTTGCTGGTGCCGGTGACGAACTGCGAGTGGTAGACGCCGTCCTGGGCGAGCGCCTGGAGGATCGGCAGCCCGCCGGTGAGCCGGTCGGGGTGGAAGTTCAGCGTGATCCGCAGGTCGGGGGCGAGGGCCGGGCCCGTGGAGCGGGCGGCGACATGCCGCAGCGCCTGCCGTGCCCGAGCCGACTCGACATGTCCGAGATCCATCGGTCTCCCTGCCCTCCGCTCCGTCCAGGGGCGGCCGCGAGGATGCGTCAGAGGTCGGCCACCGCCAGGACGATCTTGCCACGGTTGTCCCGCCGCTCCAGCAACTCGTGGGCGGTGCGTGCCTCTTCGAGCAGTACGACGCTCTCGACCGGCACGCGATACGCCCCCGCGGCCACCCGCTCGGCCAGTTCGCGCAGATCGGGGCGGGGATCGTAGCCGTGGATCTGGAGGTTGGTGAGCTGGAAGCCGAGCACGGACACGTTCTTGGGATAGAAGTCGCGGGTGTCGATGGTGCTGGGCTCCAGGGCGACGTTGGCGAGCGCGACAACCCGGCCGCCGTGCCCGACCTCGCGCAGGCTCCGCCCGAACGCCCGGCCACCGACGGTGTCGAGGACGACGTCGGCCCCGCGTCCGTCGGTCAGCCGCAGCACCTCGTCGACCTCCGCCTCGTCGGGATGTGCGGAGGTGTCGACGATGTCCTGGGCACCGAACTCCCCCGCCCACGCCGCCTTTTCCGCAGACCCGGCGAGGGCGATGACCCGCGCGCCGGTCTCTGCGGCGATCTGCACGGCCGCGCTGCCGACCCCGCTCGCGGCCGCTTTCACCACCACCGTGTCCTCCTTGGCGACCTTGGCCAGATGCCGCAGGCAGTACCAGGCGGAGAGCCAGGCGACCGGCAGCGCGGCCGCCTCGACGAGGCCCACGCCTTCCGGCAGCGCAGTGACCTGCGAGGCGGGCACCACCGCCAACTCGGCATAGAAACCAGGGGCGTTGACCCCGTCCAGAGCCATGACCCACTGCCCGACCTCCAGGCCGGCCACCCCCTCCCCCACCGCCGCGACGACACCCGCCGCCTCGACGCCCGGGATCAGCGGCGGACGCCCGGCCCGGTGGTAGACACCGGCCCGGACGAGCGCGTCGGCGCGGTTCACGCCCGCCGCCGCGATCCGCACCAGCACCTGACCGGGCCCGGCCACCGGCTCGGGCACCTCGACCGGCACCAGCACCTCGGGCCCGCCGAACTCGTCGATCCGTACCGCACGCATACCGCACCTGCTTCCTGTCACAGCCGCACACACGGCCGACACCGGTTGAACTGGTGTCACTCTCCGACACCTCTTCAACCGGTGTCAAGAGACTTTGACAGAGATACGACACCTCATGAACCGGTGTACGCTCATACGCATGACCGGCACCTCCGCCCCCGTCGACCCGGCGCTCACGTTCCCGTTCATCGGTGGGCGCCCCTGCCTGGACTTCGTGGCGACGCTCGGCCGACGGCACACCGACACTCCCCTGGAGCGGATCCCGGACACGGCCGCGCTGGCCCGCTGGTTCGCGGAGGCTGAGCTGGCCGCGGACGGCGAGCCGGTGCGGGTGACGGCCCGGGAGCTGGCGGACGCCCGCACCCTGCGCGAGGCCCTCCACCGTGTCGTACGAGCGGCGATGGCCGGGCAGACGCCCGAGCCGGGCGACGTGCAGCTGATCAACCAAGCGGCCGCCCGCCCCGACCTCGCACCCCAGCTGGGCCCTGTGCGCTGGACGGCCCGGCAGCCCGCCCGGGCGGCCCTGGCGACGGTGGCCCGGGATGCCGTCCTCCTGGTGCGCAGCCCCTTGCTCGGACGGGTCAAGAAGTGCGAGAACCCGGACTGTTCGCTGCTGTTCCTGGACGACTCCCAGGCCCGCCGCCGCCGTTGGTGCTCCATGGAGCGCTGCGGCAACCTCGCGAAGGTCGCGGGCTACCGGTCCCGAAGCCGGCCCGCCACCACCCGGTGAAGGTGGATCAGGACGTCGTGCGTGCGGGCGAGGGCGATGTCGTACGGGCCGTCGGGGTAGAGGGTGCCGATGGTCCTGGTGGGGCGGGGCCGGGTCAGCCATGCGCGGGCCGGTGATCCGACCGTGCGCAGGTCGACCGCGAAATCCCGGTACCGGACCCGGTCCAGGATCCGCTCATTGGTGCCGGGGCCGGCCGGGCCCAGCGTCCAGCGATGTATCGCCCCGTCCGTTCCGGTGGCGTTGAAGGAACCCCGGTCGAAGGTGAGACCGACGCTCACATAGCCGGAGCCCATGCTGTCGCGCAGGAACGCCCCTTGCACCTTGGGGTAGTTGGCGGAGTCGTCCGGCACGTAGCCGACGTGGTTGTCGTGCGCCGACAGCAGCACCCTGGAGCCGGTGTGCTTCTCCCACCGGACCACGTTGGCTGCCATCACCGAGTCGCGGTACCGCATCGCCTCGGCGAGCCGCGCGGGGCCGTCGAAGTCGAAGGCATACTGACGGGCGGTCCGGTCGATGGCGGTCGCGCTCTGAACGGCCCGGTCGTACGCCGCCCGGTTCGCGCCCGGGGACTGCTGCTTCAGCAACTCCAGTGCCTCGCCCGTACGCTCGGCCATCTTCTTGCGCTCCGCGGACGGCTTGTTCATGTACTGCTCCATGTACTTCCCCGTGGCCACGGTGGGCTGCAGCCCCCGGTACAGCGCGGCGAAACGGGCGCTCAACTCCGGGTGGGTGCGGGCCACATGGCCCGTGACCTCGTCGTAGATCTCGGGTCCGGTCCACGCGACGTCGTCGCCCAGGAACCTGACGGGGTCGTCGGGGTGGTGGACGTTGTACGCGCGCATCCACTCGACGAGGTGCAGGTAGTCGGTGTTGTTCCACCACTTGTAGTCGCCCTGGAACTCCTCACTCATGATGCGTCGCGGGTCGCCCTTGCCGTGGACCACGTAGTCGTCGAGCCGCAGGCCGGTGCTCCAGGGAGCCTCCAGGGCGAAGGTGCGGAAGCCCTTCTCCTCGACGAGATGGCGCAAGACTCGATCCTTGAGGGCGAAGAAGTCGTGGGAGCCGTGGGTGGCCTCGCCCAGGCCGACGACCCGGGCGCCGCCGATCATCCGGTCGAGGACCCGGAGGTCGGTGGTGTCGCCGTCCGGTTCGACGGTCCGCAAGGGGTGGGCGGCGCGGTCGAGAGCGTCGACGACGGACGTGGCCGCTTGCGGCGCCGCCGTTGCCGGGGTGACAGCCGCTGCGGCGCCCAAGGCCATGAGCAGGGACAGGACGATGGGGGGCCGATGCCATTTCATGATCCAAGGCTTGCGTGCCGGGCGGCCGGTGGACCATCCGGCAGTCCTCCCTCCCGGGGTGCGGACAACCGCGGGGCGAGGACGGGGGTTTTCCTCATGGATCACGGTGGTGCGCGGCAGCGACCATGCCGATATGACGAATCGGCGGCACAGCGGGCCCTTCCGTACGGCGACGGCCGGCGCCGACCTGAGACTGTTTCTGCTGACGGGCATCGCCACCGTGCTCCTGACCCGGTGGCTGCTGGCCCGCACCGGCTATCCGAAACTCGGCGGCCACGGCACCGGTCTGCACATCGCGCACATGCTGTGGGGCGGGCTGCTGATGGCCGCCGGGCTCGTCGTGCTGCTGGTGTTCCTGGGCCGCCGGGTGCGACTGTGGGGCGCGGTGGCGGGCGGGGTGGGGTTCGGGCTGTTCATCGACGAGATCGGCAAGGTGGTCAGCGACGGCGGCGGCTACCTCTATCGGCCGGCCGCCGGGCTGATCTATCTGGCCTTCGCCGGGCTGGTGGTGCTGAGCCGGTGGCTGGTGCCGCGCGGCGGCACGCCGGGGCCCCGGGCGCGGACGGCTCGCGCCGCCGACGCCGCGCTCACCGGGGTCGTATCGGGGCTGACGGAAGGTCAACGAAGGTCCGCGCTGCGGACGTTGGAGGGCTCGACGCGGCCCGTGGACGTGGCGCTGGTGCGGTTGCTGGAGTGTGTCGAGGCGGCACCGGAGCGGCCTCGGGTGCGCCTGCCGGACGCGGTGCGGGACGCGCCGGCCCGAGGCCGTAGGGCCGTCTCCGTGCTGTTCGCGCACCAGGTGACGCTGTGGGCGGCCCTGGCGTGGACCGTGCTGCAGGGCGCCCTGCTGCTCGTCGGGGTCGGCTGGGATCTTGCCGCCGGGCGGCTGCGGCACGAACCGGAGTGGGGTGCGGTGACGGGGCTGGTCGTCTGCTCGGCCGTGATGCTCGGGCTGGCCGTGGCCGGAATGGTGCAGCTGCGCGGGGACCGGGTGCGGGGCCTGGGGCTGCTGCGGGCCTCGCTGCTGGTGGACCTGCTGGCCGGGCAGGTCTTCGACTTCGTCGTCAACCAGTTCTCGGCGGTGACGAACTGGCTGATCGGGCTCTGTCTGCTGGCCGTCGTCTCGGGTGCGCTGCGCCGTGCGCGTCAGGACGCCGCAGGGGACCAGTGCGGGTCGCGCCCCAGGAAGGCGAGCAGCGCCTCGGCCCTGTCATAGCCCGGCACGACCTCCCGCGCGGGCGCGAACACCTGGTATGCGTCACGGAGATGATCGACGAGGCGCTCCGCGACCGGCCAGATCCCCTCGGCCAGTTCCACGCTCAGCGGCCGGTCCTGGCCCGTCGCGACCGCGATGTCCCAGGCGTGCACGGCCGCGTCCATGGCGGCCGCCGCCGCGGCGAGCGGCACGGGCAGGGGACCCAGCGGCGTCGGTGCCTGCTCGGTGTCGGCGGGCAGTCCGGCGTACGCGTCCGCCACCGCCCGGAGCACCTTGGCGAGCTCGGCCGCCGGATCTCCGTCGAGGGCGTCGGCGGGGTGGAACGGGTCGGAGTCCGGCCGGCCCCCGGTGATGGCGAGGCCGTAGCCCTGCTGGTCGATCCGCGCATGGTTGAGGACCTGCCGTACCGTCCACTCGGCGCACGGGGTCGGCGCCGACCACGCCGACTCCGGCACTCCGGCGACCACCTCGGCGAGATAAGCGTGCGCCCGCGTGAGAACCTCGATGCCCTGGGTGTGCTCCACGATTGTTCCCCTCCTGTCATCCTTCGACCGACACGGACAATCTAGGCTGCCTTGCGGACAGTTACGGTCCTCAATGACATGGTCCTCAGGGACAGGAAGGGGCACGGCCCGAGGATGCGAGATGTACGTGAGTGGACGGCGTCTCTCGTGCGCTTTGTGAAGCGGCGCCGGGACCCGATGGTCGTGCAGACGCTGCGGGCGGCTGCCGCGGCGACGATCGCGTACGTCGTCGCACTGCGTCTCAGCCCCGAGCCGGCGCCGCTCACCGCCCCACTGACCGCGCTGCTGGTCGTCCAGGTCACCCTGTACGCCACCCTCACCAACGGCATCCGCCGGGTGAACTCGGTCGTGGCCGGCGTCCTCGTCGCCATCGCCTTCAGCCTCCTGGTGGGTCTGACCTGGTGGAGCCTGGCCCTGCTGATCGTGGCCTCGCTGGCGGTGGGACGGCTGGTGCGGGTCGAGGAGTACGTGCCCGAGGTGGCGATCAGCGCGATGCTGGTGCTGGGGGTCACGACCCACGGGGACACGGCCTGGGCGCGGGTGGTGGAGACGCTGATCGGCGCGGTCGTCGGGTTCGGCTGCAATCTGCTGCTCGCGCCACCCGTGTGGGTGGACGAGGCGGGTGAGTCGATCGAGGGGCTGGCCCGCCGGCTGCGGCAGCTGATGCTGCGCATGGGCGAGGAGGCCGCCGGGCGCACGGCCGTCGAGCGGGCGACGGAGCGGTTGTACGAGGCACGTCGGCTCGACCACGACATCGTCGAGGTCGACGCGGCCCTGAGGCAGGCCGAGGACAGTCTGCGGCTCAACCCACGCGTGCGTGAGGGCCTGCTGCACCGGGTGGTGCTGCGTACGGGGCTGGACACGCTGGAGATCTGCACGGTGGTGCTGCGGGTACTGGCGCGCACCTTCACCGATCTCACCAAGGAACGCGATCCCGAGCCGCTGTTCGCGTCCGAGACGGGGGCCGCCGTGGAGCGGCTGCTGTCGGAGATCGCCGACGCCGTGGTCAGTTTCGCGGTGCTGGTCACCAGCGACGTCAGTGTGAGCGCCGAGTCCGCGGAGTCCCGGCTGGCCGCCGAGTTGCGGCAGGCCGCGGCCACCCGCGACAAGCTGGCCCAGCTGCTCCTGGAGGAGGTCCAGCGCGACGCCCGCACCTGGCAGCTGTACGGCGCCGTGCTGACGGAGGTCAACCGCATCCTCGACGAGATGGACACCGAGCATCGTTCTCGCCGCCTCCTGGAGGAGCTGGACCGCACCTCCCGCGAGCAGCGCGAGCGCATGCCACGGCTGACCAGGCTGCGCGAGAGCCTGCGCGATTCCGATCGGCTCAGGGTTCCGGAGGTGCTGCGCAGGAACCCTGACGACGCCGAGCGTCGTTCTAGGTGACGGAGTCACCGGAGCTGCGTACGTTTCGGGGGCCGGAGACAAGGGGGCGGGCGAATGACGGACACGAGCGTGCGGATCGACGGGAACACGTTGCGGTTGCCGGGCGCTGTGGCGGTGCGGTTCGTGCGCACCCTGCGGCTGCCCGAGACGGGCACCCATCCGCTGCCGCCGGGACTGGGCGAGTTCCCGGTCCGCCGGGTCGCGGACTTCCCGGACACCGTGCCCGAGCAGTGGCGGGCGCGGGGCGGTGTGATGCTGCCGGTGTATCTGCGTGAGGCGATGTGGCTGAGCTTCGGCGGGACCGTGGAGCCGGCCGCCCTGCAGGTGGGGGTCGGCAAGGTGTGTGCGGTCTCGGGGAAGCCGTGGAGCGACCGGCTGTCCCGCAAGCCGCAGAACTATGTCGTGCTGCCCCGCCAGCCGTGGCTGGACGGCATCAACTCCGGGAAGGGCACGGTCCGCCAGTTCGTGGCGGTGCCGCTGGGCCTGGGTGCGACCGTCGAGGGCCAGGTCACGGGCGAGGAGACCTGGGGCGGCGTACAGCTGCAGTCCTTCCCGCTCCGCGAGCGGAGGCTGGCCGAGTGGCGCGAGGAGGAGCGGCGCCGCTCGGAGCTGCAGCGGACGAGCATGTCGGCCGGGGGGTACGGTGCGGCGCTGCCGATGGCGGCGCCCGCGCCGGGCGGCCCGGTGCCGGTGGCGGCTCCGGCGGGTCGTCCGCGGCGCGCCGCGGCCATGGGGCTCGGCGTCGGCGGTTCGATGCGGCAGGAGGTCTACCGGGACGACCGGCCGCTCGAGGACTGGGCCGAGGAGCCCGCGGGGCGCGTGTTCGTGCACCTGGTGACGCCTCCGGAGTGGCGCCGTATCACCGGCGAGGCTCCCCCGCCGTCGCCCGTGGACCGTGCGGAGTACACCCGGGCCGGGCTGCCCTGGTACGACTATTACGACCAGGATGCGGAGGATCTCACACCCACGGACACGCTGGAGGGCGTGAAGCCGGCCGGCGACTGGCTCGGCGACGATCACGAGCCGTGGCAGGATCCCGCGCCGCAGCAGGTCAAGCCGCTGAAGGACGCGCCGGGCAAGCCGGTCGAGGACGGCGACTGGTAGACCGGCAGCCATTGCACGCTGCGCAACGCCTGTTGCCGTTCTTGCGCGCACCGGCAGGCACGGGTCATGGTGGCTTGTCACTATCGAGGCGAGCGACCACCTGAGGTGTGGACATGGGCAGTGGGGCAGGAGCGGCGGGCGGCGGCTGGAGCAGGCGCCGCTTCGTCGGCGCGCTCGCGGGAGCGGCCGCGGTGACGGCACTGCCGGCACCCGCGCCACCCAAGAACGCGTCCGCCCGCACCGCCGCACGCCCCGAGCAGGCAGCGACCGCTGCCGAGCAGCCGTCGGCCAAGCCCTCCGCACCGCACCCGACCAAGAAGCCCTCCGGCCCCCAGCCGCTCTACCTCGGCACCTACACCACGGTCGAGGGCGGCGGCACGGGCATCGGCCTCGCCACGTACGACACCGCGTCCGGCCGTGTCACCGGCACCGGAACCCTCACCGGCATCGTCAACCCGTCGTATCTTGCGCTCCACCCCGACCGCCGCACGCTGTACACGGTGAACGAGCACGACGACGGAGCCGTGACCGCCGTACGCCTCGCCGACCGCAAGATCCTCGGCGCCCGCAGCACCGGCGGGGCGGGCCCCTGCCACCTCTCCGTGCATCCGAGCGGCCGCTGGCTGCTGAGCGCCAACTACACCTCGGGCAGTGTGACCGTGCACCCGATCGACAGCTCCGGCGCGCCGGGCGAGCGCACGGACGTGGTGACGCACTCGACTCCGGCCCCCGGACCGGGCCAACAGGGCCCGCACGCCCACCAGTTCATCACCAGCCCGGACGGCGGCCATGTGCTCGCCGTGGATCTGGGCACGGACACCGTCTACACGTACCGTCTCGACGAGCGCCGGGGCACCCTCACCGAGGTCGCGCAGGCGCACACCCGGCCGGGCGCCGGTCCGCGCCACCTCACCTTCCACCCCGGCGGGCGGTACGCGTATCTGGCCAACGAGGTCGACAACACGGTCGCGGTCTGCGCGTACGAGGCCGCCACCGGGCGTCTGACGATCGGCGACCCGCAGTCCACGGGCTCGGGCCCGGGCACCAATTACCCGGCGCAGATCGTGGTGACCGCGAACGGCTCCTACGCCTATCTGGCCAACCGCGGCGACAACAGCCTCGCGCACTATGCGGTCGAGGCGGACGGCGCCCGGCTCCGGCTGCTCGGCACGGTGCCGGTGTCCGGTGACTTCCCGCGCCAGATCGCCTTCTCGCCGGACGGGACGCTGCTGTTCGCGGCGAACCAGAAGTCGAGCACGGTCAGCGTCTTCCACGTGGACGACGAGAGCGGTGAACTGCGGCTCGCGGGCGAGCCGTTCGCCTCACCCGTCGCCGTCTGTGCGCTGCCGCTGTAGGGCGCGCGGACAGGAGGCGGCGCCGGCCTGTGTGAGCAGGGCGTGCATGCGCTCGGTGAGCTGTCCGACGTCGTCGGCGGGCGCGTGGAACGGCAGTCGTACATCGCCGTGGGCGCGGTTGCGCTCGATGCGCAGCGTCAGTCCGTGCCGGTCGACGGCAACGGGCTGGACGCGGACCGCGCCGTACAGGCTGGCGTGGTCGACGAGCCGGGTGAGCCGCTCGACGGCGTCGGCGTGGCAGTCGGCGAGGTGGGTCAGCAGGTGTGCCTCGGCGAGGGCCAGCGGGTCGGGCTCGGCGGCGGCGAAGTCGTCGAGGTCGACGACCGCCGCACCGGAGGACTGCCGCAGCACGATCCTGGTGGCCCGGAACGCCAGGTGGCCGTCCTCGGGGATGAAGTACCCCGCGAGCCAGAGCCGGGCCCGGATCCGGTGGCGCACCGGGACGGGCGCGACGTCGGCGAACTCCAGCACCGCATGGGGCTCTCCGCGGGGCGCGCAGATCGCGGCCGCGAGCAGGGCGCTGTCCTCGGGCACGTGCAGCAGCACCCGACCGTCCTCGTTCACGCTATGCGCGCCGACGAACTCCTCGCGACCGCCGTCTCCGGTCACCGCGCAGGACCAAGCGGCGGCGAGCACCGACCGGGCTCGTTCGGCCGCGGTGGGCGCGGCAGTCCAGCTGGGGCTGTCACCCATCCCAAACCTCCTTAGGTAAGCCTTGCCTAACCTATCGAAGATCGGGGTGTACGCCAACCACGGGTGACCGAAGCGTGCGCGCCTCAGGGCGTGATGACACCCAGCAGCGCCCGGGCGCACAGGTCACGCACCTGTTCCCGGGGCAGATCCGAACCCCGAAGCCACTCCAGGCAGACGGCCGTGGTGAAGGCCAGCCAGCCGCGGACGGCCAGCTTGAGGTCGGGGCGCCGCTGTGCGAGCGGGCCGAGTTCGGGGTCGGCGGCGAGCGTCGCCAGAATCTGCCGTTCCTGGGCGGCCAGCGCCCGCTGGTAGACCCTGCGGATGGCCTGGTCCCCCGCCGCGTCCGCGCGGTGGAAGGCGCGGAAGCCGTGCGCGTGGGCGTGCACGTACTCCAGGAAGATGTCGAGGCCGGCGGCCAGCTGTTCGCGTGCCGGAACCCCGGGCACGGCCGCCGTCATCCGCAGCATTCGCTCGCTCTGGCGCTCGACGACCGCGGCGAAGAAGTCCCGCTTGGTCGGGAAGTAGTGGTACAGCAGTCCGCGCGAGACGCCGGCGATCTCGGCGACCTGCTCGATCCACACCTCGTCGTACGGACTCTCCGAGAACAGCCGCGCCCCCACCGACAGCAGCTGCTCCCGGCGCTCCTCGGTGCTGAGCCGGCGGCGCGTGCGCTCGCCCTGGTTCGCGGCCATGCCCGCACTTTACTTGACGCCGGTTCAACAGCGGGACCAGACTGGAACCCACTATTGAACCCATGTACAACAGGTGTCCAGCAGCTCAACCTGCCGCTGATTCAAGGGAGATCGCGTCATGGCGGAGACGACGTCAGGGGCCGGAACGGCGATACAGACCCGGCTTCCCAAGGGGTTCCGGGGCGCCGAACTGGGCTGGCCCGAGCTGCACCGCATCCCGCATCCCCCGCACCGGCTCCCCCTGCTCGGCGATGTGCTCGGCGCCGACCGGCGCGCGCCCGTCCAGGACTCCATGCGCTATGCGCGCCAACTGGGGCCGATCTTTCGGCGCAAGGCGTTCGGCAAGGAGTTCGTGTTCGTGTGGGGCGCCGAGCCGGCGGCCGACATGGCGGACGAGTCGCGCTTCGCCAAGCACGTCGGTCTCGGCGTCGCCAACCTGCGGCCGGTCGTGGGGGACGCCCTGTTCACGGCGTACAACCACGAGCCGAACTGGCAGCTGGCGCACGACGTCCTGGCCCCGGGCTTCAGCCGGGAGGCCATGGAGGGCTACCACCCGATGATGCTGGCGGTGGCCGGGCGGCTCACCGACCACTGGGACCGCGAGCTGGCCGCGGGCCGGGCCGTGGACGTACCCGGTGACATGACCAAGCTGACCCTGGAGACGATCGCGCGCACCGGGTTCGGGCACGACTTCGGTTCCTTCGAGCGGCCCCGGCTGCATCCGTTCGTGACCGCGATGGTGGGCACGCTGACGTACGCGCAGCGGATGAACACAGTGCCGTCGCCGCTGGCTCCGTTCCTGCTGCGGAGCGCCTCGCGCCGTAACGAGTCCGACATCGCGTATCTCAACCGCACCGTCGACGACCTGGTGCGGGCCCGTCGCGCGGCGGGCGAGGACGGGGACGGGGACCTGCTGGACCGGATGCTGGAGACGGCCCACCCGCAGACCGGGGAGCGGCTGTCCGCCGAGAACGTGCGCCGGCAGGTCATCACCTTCCTGGTGGCGGGCCACGAGACGACCTCGGGCGCGCTCTCCTTCGCCCTGCACTACCTCTCCCGGCACCCCGAGGTCGCCGCCCGCGCCAGGGCCGAGGTGGACGCCGTCTGGGGCGATGCGGGGGTGCCCGGCTACGACCAGGTGGCCAAGCTGCGGTATGTGCGCCGGGTGCTGGACGAGGCGCTGCGGCTGTGGCCCACGGCACCTGCCTTCGCCCGGGAGGCCCGCGAGGACACGGTGCTGGCCGGCGACCATCCGATGAAGCGGGGCGCGTGGGCGCTGGTCCTCACCTCGATGCTGCACCGCGACCCGGAGGTGTGGGGCAGCGACGCGGAGCGGTTCGACCCGGACCGCTTCGACCCGAAGGCCGTACGGTCCCGCGCCCCGCACACCTTCAAGCCGTTCGGGACGGGCGCGCGGGCGTGCATCGGGCGGCAGTTCGCACTGCACGAGGCGACGCTGGTGCTCGGCCTGCTGCTGCGCCGCTACGACCTGCGGCCCGACCCCGCCTACCGGCTGCGGGTGACGGAGCGGCTCACGCTGATGCCGGAGGGGCTGCGGCTGCATCTGGAGCGGCGTGCGGTCACCGCGTCCGTCGCACCCGCGCGGGCCGTCGAGGAGGCTTCGTCAGAGCTGCGCTGTCCAGTGCACGGGGCGGGTGACTGACTCCGGCAGCCGGGTGCCCGCGCTGCCGCGGGCGGCGTTGAGCTGGGGCTGGGTGAGGAAGAAGGCGCCGGTCAGGTCGGCGTCGGTGAGGTTCGCGTCGCGCAGGTCGGCGCCGATCATGTCCGCGCCGCGCAGATCGGCGCCGGTCAGGTCGGCGGCTATCAGGTAGGCGCCGCGCAGGTTCGCCCCGCGCAGATCGGCGCCCTTGAGGCGGGCGCCCATCAGGTCGGCGCCCCGGCGGTCCTTCTTGCGGCCGCGGGTGCCTGCCCGCACCAGCTCGCTGGTCTTCAGCAGGAGCACATTGACCGTCTGGCGGTGCGCGCCGACGTCCAACGCAGCCAGTTCCTCGGGGAGTCGCCGGGTGAGCTCCTCGGTCTCCGCCAGGGCGCGGCGCAGGTCGGCGTGGACGGGGCGGGCGGCGGGCAGGGTGAGCGCCTCGGTGAGGTACCAGAGCAGTTCGTGCAGCTGCCGGACGACCGGGAACACGTCGAACATGCGGCGGGTCTGCTCGCGCGAGCCGGTGCGCCAGTCCTGTCCGCCGAAGGTGACCTGCGAGACCTTCTGTCCGGCGCCGAAGCAGTCGTAGACCGTGCAGCCGGTGAAGCCCTTCTGCCGCAGCCGGGCGTGGATGCCGCAGCGGTGGTCCTCCCGAAGGTTCGGGCAGGGCGTGCCGGCCTGCTTGTCGATCGCGAAGTCGGCGGAGGCGGTGAAGGGCAGGGCGACACAGCACAGCCCGAAGCAGCGCTCGCAGTCGCCGCGCAGGTCGGCCCGGCCGACTGTCTGATCTTGCATGACGCCAAGCCTAACGGGGTGCGCGCTGAGGGTCCGTTCAGTTGTCTGTGGCCGCGCCTACAGTCGTCGTATGGCGCTTTCACGCGAAGAACGGGAAGGTTTCCTTGCTGAGCCGCATGTCGCGGCGCTGGGCGTCGCGGCCGGTGACGACCGGGGGCCGTTGGTGGTGCCGATCTGGTACGCCTACGAGCCCGGCGGTCTGCCGTGGATTCTCACCGGCGCGGGCTCCCGGAAGATGACCCTTATCAGGGCGGCGGGCCGCTTCAGTCTGATGGTCCAGCGCACGGAGCCGACGCACCGGTACGTCTCGGTCGAAGGGCCGGTCGCCGAAGTGGACGAGGGAAGCGGCGCGCTTCATCGGGAGATGGCCGGCCGCTACCTGTCGGGGGCAGCACTCGACGAGTTCGTGGCCTTCGCCGAGGTCGAACTCGCCGATCACGTCGTGGTCCGTATGCGGCCCGAGCACTGGTTCACCGCCGATCTGGGCGCGGTCGGATGACCGGCCGCGAACGTCCGAGGAGCCCCCAGGGCGAGGGTCAGCCGGACAGCAGGGCTCGCTCCCACTGCTCCTGGCGCTCTTCGATGTATTCGGCGTCCCCACGCCACGCGTCCCCGTGGCCTTCCGCCCAGAGTCTCGCCCACGGCTGATTTCCCCGGTCCGACTCCTCGCGCAGGAAGTCGTGCATGGCTCGGGTGCGGCGGCCCAGCATCGGTACGAGGGTGCGCCGTTCGCTCTCGTCGAGTCCGTAGGCGTCGGCGAAGAGGCGCAGGCGGGCGGCGGCGTCGGGGCTCCGCCAGTCGGGATGAGCGGACAGGGGAACGAAGCCGCGGATGGCGTAGGCGACGTCCCAGAGGCGGGAGCCGGGGGCGGCCGTGTCCCAGTCGATGAAGGCCCACTCCTCCTCGCCGCCGACCACGAGGTTCCACGGCGCCAGGTCCTGGTGGGCGATGATGTCGGCGCCCTCCGCGGGAACGAGCACCTGCCAGCGGGCCTCGGGCGGCGGCGTGAAGTCCTTTACTGCGTCGTGGAAGTCCCGGATCAGCCGGGCCACGCGGACCAGCCCCGCTGCGGGCTCCACCAGGGCGAACCGGTCGGGCCAGACCACGTCGCCCGGCACGAAGGTCAGCACCTCGCGCCCCTGTTCGTCGATCCCGAGGGGGCGCGGGGCCGCATGGAAGCCCGTTTCGTGCAGGTGCGTGAGCAGAGCGTGCACCGCGGGCGTCCAGGGCCCCGCGGGTCGACGGACCGTGTCGCCGACGCGGACGACGCCGTCGCTGACGTTCCCGCCCGACAGGGGCTGTTCGTCCTCGTGCACCGATCTCTCCTCAACTCCCATGAGGCAAGTGCGCTTTGACAAAATGGTTTTGTCAAAGCGCACTTGCCTCATGGCTCTCCCCGATCTGGACGACCTCATCGCCGAAGTGGACCGCACATGCACCACTGCCCACCGCCCCGGTGACCAGGAACAGCCCGACTGGCTGGCGCTGCTGACCGCCGCCGCCAAGATATCCGGGCAACTCCAGGCGCTGGCCGACGACTTGGTCGAGGACTACGCGGAGCACTGCCGTATGCACGGCGCATCGTGGACGGACATCGGGGCGGCCCTCGGGGTGACCCGGCAGGCGGTGCAGCAGCGCTTCCAGGCCCCCCACAAGCGCTACAGCCCCGAGACGATGACCGAGGACCTCCGGCGGGCGATGGTCCACGTCAAGGCGGCGGCCGTACAGCACCGCAACAACTACATCGGGACGGAGCACCTGTTGTGGGGGCTGACCGCGGAGGACAACGGCGCCACCCGGCTGCTGCAGCAGTCCGGCGTATCGGCGGAGGCCGTCCACCGGTCGGTCGGCGAGCGGCTGAGCATGGGCGCTTCGCAGGCGGCCGAGCGGATCGCTTGGACGCCGTACTCGCGCAAGGCGATCGCGCTGGCCGAGGGGCGCGTCGAGCAGGCCGGCTCGCAACTGATCGACTGCGCCGACCTGCTGGTGGGGCTGGCCAGGGTCGGGCGCGGAGTCGCGGCCGCGGCTCTCGCGGAAAGCGGGTTCGGTGGAAGCGAGCCTCACCGGTGAGTGTGCAGCGCAGCGGGGGCTGCGGTCATGACCGCACCGGCTTGCTCCGGTCCGTGAAGTGATGCTGTGCGGCTTCGATGTTCTCGATGTCCTCGGCCAGCTTCGCGATCTTCGCCTGCTTCGCCTTGATTCCGCGAGCTATGAGCCGTAGGTGAGTCGACGACTCGGGCACGGCCGACTCGAGCCCCACCAACCGCCGGCGTTCAAGGGCGAGTTCGGTCCTGAGGCGCGCTGCTCGATCCGGTGGCGCGGGCGGGCTGTGGCCGTTGAAGATCACGTTGTGCCTGGGGCGTTCGGTCCAGACGGCCTCGCGTTCGGCTGCCTCCGCGTCGTCCGGGTACTCGATCCGTATCCCGATGACCTGCGACGCCCACGGCTGCTCGCGCAGGTGCGTGCGAACGCGGGTCAGCGGGGAGATCGAGATGCCGACGTACAGCAGGCCTTCGAGGCCGTACAGCCGGTACAGCGCTGTGCGGCCCGCGGTGTGCAGGCTGCCCTCCTCGTCGAACAAGCCACGCAGGAACTGCGAATCGACGTCGGTCATGACGCGGCCCCCTTCGGCTCGACGCGCGCCGACTTGTCCATGTCCCACGCTCCCACGCGGGTGTGACAGAGGGTCCGCCGCGGATCCCGCCGAAAGACGGCCTGCGGGGAACCGAACCTCACCGATGAGTTTCCGCCGCTGTGGGGGTCTCCTCATTCAACGGAAAACAAGCTCGGCTATCACAGATACGAGCCCACTTCAGGCGGGAGCCAGTCGGACCGAGGAGAGAGATCATGTGCAGTCACCGGCCACCGTGCCCCACCGCAGACAGCCCGGAACACCACAGCGCCGTGATCGTGTCGGCCCATCCCGAACAGGGCTGGAGCCTGCTGTGCAACGGGACGATCGTGTTCGACGACACGGGTGAACTGCTGCCGGACGGGCGGGTCGTGGACCCGCACCGCACCCTCGGTCCGCTGGCCGTGGCCGCCTGACCCTCAGTCGAGTGCGCCGGGGTCGAGGCGGGCGAGCCGCTCGGGGTCGGCCAGGATGTGCAGGGCGACGATCCTGCCGTCGACGACGGTGACACCCATGACCGACTGCAGTTGCCCCTCGACCGCGTTGAGGACGCCGACCTGCCCGTTGACCAGTACCACTTGAGCGAACTGCGCGAACTGCCGGAACAGCAGCGCCTGTTCGGCCACCGACTTCGCGCCGCGCACCATCTTGGAGGCGGCGGCGCCCCCGACCAGCGCACCGGAGTCGGCCCGCAGCACGACATCGGGGTGGAGGACCGCGACCAGCGCCTCGAAGTCCCCGGCGCGGGCGGCCGCCATGAAGGCGTCGACGACCTGCCGCTGTCTGCCGAAGTCGGGTTCCGTGGACGGCGTGGCGCCCCGCACCCGGCGCCGGGCCCGGCTGGCCAGTTGCCGGGTCGCCGCCGAACTGCGTTCCACGACCGGCGCGATGTCGTCGAACGGCACCGCGAACATGTCGTGCAGCACGAACGCCAGCCGCTCGGCGGGTTCCAGGGTCTCCAGGACCACCAGCAGCGCCAGCCCCACCGAGTCGGCCTGGAGGACCTCCTGCTCGGGGTCGATCTGCGACAAGGGCCTGATCACGGGGTCGGGCACGAACGTCTCGTCGATGGGGTCCTCGCGACGCGAGCTCCGGGAGCGCAGCATGTCGAGGCAGACCCGTCCGACCACGGTGGTCAGCCACCCGCCGAGGTTCTCGATGGCGTCCGCGTCGGAACGGCTCAGCTTCAGCCAGGTCTCCTGGACGGCGTCCTCCGCCTCGGCGAGCGAGCCCAGCATGCGGTAGGCCACGGCCTTCAGGTGCCCGCGGTGCTCCTCGAAGCGGTCGGCCAGGACTTCCGTGCCCTTCATGTGTTCCCCCATGTCTTCCCCGTGTCTGCTGTGGACCGCTGTCGACGGCACTCGTCCAGACGAGCAAATCCTATGTGCTCAATGATCAAATGCGATGAGGGTGCCTACCCAATCTTGGACACCCTCTGTGTGGTCCCGAAGGCACCGCCAACCCGATACGGCCGGGCGGACTCAATGCCTGACCAGCCACAAGACCCGGTCCCACGACAGCAGGTGGTACACGACCAGCACACCGGCGAGCGTCACGGCGAGAGTGCGGGATCCCGCCGCGTACAACGCCGCCGCTCCGCCGAAGAACACAGCCAGCTCCAGCAGGAACCGCAGCGGACCAGGTGTCGCAATCACCGTCCCCCCGGACCGGGATGCATCGTCTGGGGTGGCGAAGACTCCCCACAGCACGGCCACGATCAGGGGAACGGCAACCACGCAGACATACCGCAGGGAACCAGGCACGACAGCCCATGCCCAGAGCCCGAAGCACACCAGAGCCACCAGCTCCAACACGAACCTCACACCGAGGGACAACGGGTGAAAGCCATACCCGGACGACATACGCGCAGTTCCCTCCGTCGTGGTCCCTCCAGGATCACAGACCGCCGCACGGGAAGTTCAAGAACCACCAGATCAGACATCGGACTTGTTCATCTAGCGGCTGAAGACCTCGAACGGCACGGCCGGCCGGCCCCCGAACCGCTCCGCCGTCCTCTCGGCGTGCGCGGTGAGGAATCCGCGGACGTATGTCTCCGGGTCCTCCTCGGTCAGCGCCTCGATGTAGGTGCGGTGTTCGAGCAGCGAGTGCACCGCGCGTTCCAGTCCGGCCGATGCGTCCGCCGCGTGCGTGGGCGAGGCGGAGCCGGCGATGGCGACCCAGCGGACGCCGTTCCAGGGCTCCAGGCCCTGTTCGACGAGCTCGGGGAAGATCCACCGGTTGCCGGCGTCGCCCGCCGCGTCGAGCGTGGCGCGGCCGACGGCCACGTGGTCCGGGGTGTTCCAGGCGATGCCGCCCCAGGTGTCCCGGTGGTTGAGGGTGATCACCAGCTCGGGCCGGTGCCGGCGGATCGCGGCGGCGATGTCGCGGCGCAGGGCGGTGCCGTACTCGATCACGCCGTCCTTGTGGTCGAGGAACTCCACCGCCGTCACCCCCACCACGGCCGCGCTCGCCCGCTGCTCGCGCTCGCGCAGCGGACCGCACTTCGCGGGCTCCAGCGTGTCGATGCCCGCCTCGCCCCGGCTGGCCAGTACATAGCCGACCTCGCGGCCCTCGTCGGTCCATGCGGCGACGGCCGCCGAGCACCCGTACTCGAGGTCGTCCGGGTGCGCGACGACGGCGAGGGCGCGCTGCCAGTCGGTGGGCATGGGCTGGAGTTGGGCGGTCTGCGGCTCGGTCATGGCCGCAGACTAACCCGTGACACCGACATCACCCCGGGTGACCTCACGCCTCGTCGCGTGTCAGCTCCAGCAGCCGGTCCAGCACTCG
Organism: Streptomyces sp. NPDC001401; assembly: GCF_042895385.1. Classification (NCBI taxonomy): domain Bacteria; kingdom Bacillati; phylum Actinomycetota; class Actinomycetes; order Kitasatosporales; family Streptomycetaceae; genus Streptomyces; species Streptomyces sp. NPDC001401. The sequence goes on along the minus strand of NZ_JBIAWI010000009.1, from coordinate 88,624 downwards.
CGGCCCGCCCGCCCGTACCCCGTCGTGCTCGAACTCGTCGGTCACCCACGTCCGCAGTCCGCGGATCGTGCGCGCCGTCTCGAGGGCGTGGGCCGTGTCGACGTACATGTCGTCGTGGTACACGGCGGCCGCTACGGGGATCTCGTTGGCGGCGAGGCGCGCGGGATCGTAGAGGGGCCGCCAGTCGTTGCGGGCGGCGAGGAGCTCGGCCGTTTCGCGCAGGGGGCGCAGCGCCGGGTCGCAGTCGAACATCCAGGGGTGGATGGACTCGCCGGTGAACAGGAGGGGGCCGTCGCCGGCGAGGGTCTTCGCGGGGTCGAACTGCGGGAACTCGGCGCGGACGCGTTCGGCGGACCAGGCGGTGGGGCGTTCGTCCTGGCCGTAGATCGCCTCGTGGACGAGGGCGTAGAGGGGGTGGCTCGCGTACGACAGGAGGCTCTGGGCCTGCTCCTGGAACGCGTCGGAGAGGGCCGGGCCCTGCGGGGTGCGGACGAAGGCGTCCTCCAGGAGGTAGTGCAGGCGGTGGCTGCCGTCGCTGCCGCCGAGGACGATGCCGAGGGACTGGAAGGCCTCGGCGGTCAGGCGGTAGCCGTTCGGCAGGGTGACCTGGTGGGTGAGGAGGTGGTCGGCGATGCGCCGGGCGCGTTCGATGTCCTGCGGGTAGCGGGTGTAGTGGGCGGTGACCTTGCGTTCGATGCGGGGGTAGGCGGCGCGGTAGACGTCGTCGGCGTGCGCGTCGAGGGAGGGCAGGCCGCCCGTGATCAGGGCCGCGGTCAGGCCTTCGGGGGCGCTGGAGAGGTAGTTCACGGTGCAGAATCCGCCGAAGCTCTGGCCGAGGACCGTCCAGCGGTCGCCGCCGGTGACCTGGCGGCGGATCGCCTCGCAGTCGCGGACGATCGCGTCGGCACGGAAGTGCGCGAGGTAGTCGGCCTGCTCGGCGGGCCCGCCGCGCAGCGGGAGGGTCTGGCGGTTGGCGGGCGTGGAGTGGCCGGTGCCGCGCTGGTCGAGGAGCAGGACGCGGTACTCCTTGAGGGCGCGGCCCAGCCAGGACTGCCTGCCCACGAAGCGGTTCGCGCCGAAGCCGGGGCCGCCCTGGAGGTAGACCAGCCAGGGCAGGTTCTGCTGCACCTTGTCGCTGGCGACGACCTCGCGAGCGTAGAGCTCGATCGTCTCCCCTGCGGGGTTGTCGTGGTCGAGGGGCACGGTGAAGCGGCGGTCGGTGAGGACGACGCCGGGCTGGCGGTACGTGGCGGTCAACGGGTCTCCAGGGACGGACGGGTTTCGGGCCGCGTCCCACTTCACCACATGTTCGTCCGGCGGCCGACCCCCTGGATCATGAAAACTTACTGACCGGCCGATCAGCGGGCGGACAGGCTGGAGCGCCGCACGACGAGCTCCGGCTGGAGTACGACACGCCGGTGCTCGTGCCGCTTCGTCCCGGTCTCCGCCTCCGTCTCCTCCAGCAGGAGCTCGGCGGCCAGGGCGCCCATGGTGACGGCGGGCTGGCGTACCGAGGTGAGCGGGACGGCCGCGGCCGCGGCGAACTCGATGTCGTCGTAGCCGACGATCGCGAGGTCGTCGGGGACCGTTATGCCGGCCGCGTACATGGCCTGCAGGACGCCGAGGGCGAGGAGGTCGTTGGCGCAGAAGACGGCGGTGGGGCGGTCGGCGAGGCCGAGGAGTCGGGCGCCTGCGTCGCGGCCGGCGGCCACGTCGAGCCGCTCGGTGGGCAGTTCGCGCAGGCTGTCCGGTCCGAGGCCGGCCTCGGCGAGGGCGTTCAGGGCGCCGGTGCGCCGGTCGCGGACCTGGTTGAGGCCGGGCGGGCCGCTGACGTAGGCGATGGTCCGGTGCCCGGCGTCGACGAGGTGGCGCACGGCCAGGGCGCCGCCCGCCACGTCGTCGACGGAGACGGAGCACTCGGTGGTGCCCTCGGCGACCCGGTCGACGAGGACGAAGGGGATGTTGTGCCGCCGGAACGTCTCGATGTTCCGGCCGGTCGCGTCGGCGGGCGTGAGCAGCACGCCCCGCACCCGCTGCTCAGCGAAGAGCGACAGATAGTCGGCCTCCTCGCTCGCGCTCTGGGCGCTGTTGCAGACCATCACGCCGAGCCCGGCGTCGCGCGCGGCGCGCTCGGCGCCGCGCGCCACGTCGACGAAGAACGGGTTGCCCATGTCCAGGACGAGCAGCCCCATGATCCGGCTGCGGCCCGCGCGCAGCTGACGCGCGGACTCGCTGCGGACGTAGCCGAGCCGGTCGATCGCGGACAGCACCCGGGCCCGGGTCTCCGTGGCGACGGTGTCCGGGCGGTTGATCACGTTCGACACCGTGCCGACGGAGACTCCGGCGGCGCGGGCGACGTCCTTGATACCCACCGACTGGGACATCAGGCAGGGACCTCCTGGGGGACGCGATTCGGCCGGAAGGCCTTCACATTACCGTCATCATCCGGCGCATCTTGCCCGGTCACGCGGGCAGTGCGAAGTCGACGACGTGGAGCGGCGAGGGTGTCGTACCGCTCGACTTCTCCTGGTACATGAACGACAGGACGTTGTCCGCCTTGACCCGCAGCTCGTCGATCACGACCTCGCCGAAGGCGTTCAGGTCGCTGCCGTCGTACAGCAGCGTCCAGTCGGTGTACCCGGAGGACTTCGAGGCGCCGGCGATCCGGCCGTAGGGGAAGATCGCGTAGGCGTTGCCGTACTTGTCCAGGACCAGCTTGGTGCGCTGGCTGGAGCCCAGCGCGACGGGGATCTCCGTCTTGGTCCAGGTGCCGGAGGAGTTCTTGCGGAGGTGGAAGGCGCGGCCGTTGGCGGTGCGGTCGCTGACGTAGTTGGTGGTGCACTGGCCGAAGCGGCCGGGGACGTAGCTGATGATCGCGTGCGGCAGGCCGGAGGAGTCGGTGGTCTGGCTCTCCTGGTTCATCAGCGAGTGGTCGGGGTTGAGCGAGTCGACGACCAGGCCGCTGTCCGTGACGGCCACCGTGTCGGAGCTGCCGGTCGTGCCTACGACGGTGCCCGCGTCGTTGCGCCAGGTGCGGCCGCGGTCGGTCGAGTAGACGTAACCGGTGTCGTGGTTGGTGATGCCGCCGCTGTTGCACATCACGGCGGCGTTCTGCTCGCGCCAGGTGAAGAAGGAGTGCAGCCTGCCGCCCGCGTCGTAGTCGATGCCGTGCAGGTACATGTTGCGGGCGGTCGAGGAGCCGTGCGAGCTGGTGTACGTCCCGGTGGAGCTGGACCACTCCCCCAGTGCCGTCCACGTCGAACCGTCGTACTCGGCAAGGGCGTTGCGGCCGTTGCCGGAGATCCCGACCCGGTAGCTGAGCTGCAGTTTGCCCTCGGGGGTCGAGACGAACTGCGGGTAGGTGAACTGGGAGGTGAGCGCCAGCCCGTCGAGCGAGGTCTGGACCGAGCCGAAGACCGACGAGGTCCAGGACGTGGACGCCGGGTTGTCGAGGAGTCCGGCGATCGACTTCACGTAGAAGTAGCCGTCGCTGTGGGAGTCCATGTTGATGTGCAGGCGGCCGTCGACCTTGGAGACGCCCATGGAGATGACGTTGTGGGAGTCGCTGGTCTTGAGGGTGTGGGAGAGCGTGACCGTCGACCAGCTGGAGCCGCCGAGGACTCGGCGGGCGATGACGGCGTTCTTCGTCGAGGTGTACCAGGCGGCGTACTGGTAGCCCTTGTAGGTCAACAGGCCGTTCTTCTGGAACGAGTTGTTGTTGACCAGGCCGTCGTAGGAGACGAAGAAGACGGCCTGACCGTCGAGTTGGGTCGTGCCCATCTTGCTGACGGAGGGGCCGGGATCGGCGGCCCTCGCGATGCCCGGCGTTGCCACGGCGGCAAGTATGGCGGTCGCGAGCACGGTGCGTCTTCTCATGGGGGCTCCGGGGGTGGGGGATCAACCGGGGGGATCAAGCGAGGTGGAAGACCTCGGTGAGCGGTTTCATGGCCTCGTCGGGCCGGGCGCCGTCCAGCGACTCGAAGAAGGGGCCCATCTCCGCCTGCCAGCGGGCGTTGACGTCGGTGGCTTCCATGCCGGCCAGTGCGGCTTCGAAGTCCTCGGTCTCCAGGTAGCCGACGAGCAGGCCGTCATCTCGCAGGAAGAGCGAGTAGTTGCGCCAGCCGGTGGCGGAGAGCGCTTCGAGCATCTCCGGCCACACGGCGGCATGGCGTTCGCGGTACTCGGCGAGCCGGTCCTCGCGGACCTTGAGAAGGAAGCAGACGCGCTGCATGGAGTACCGCCCCCTGACTAGAAGTTGAACTGGTCGATGTTCTTCGCGTTGAACACGGTCGGCTTGCCCAAGTTGATCACGCCGTCCTTGCCGATCGTGTACTCGGTGTCGCCGGCCTTGAAGGTCTCGCCCTCCTTGCCGGTGATCTGGCCGGAGGCCAGCGCGACGGCGGTGCGGGCGGCGAGGTCGCCGAGCTTCGCCGGGTCCCACAGCTCGAAGGCGTCGACGGTGCCGTTCTTGACGTACTTGCGCATGTCGTTCGGGGTGCCGAGGCCGGTCAGCTTCACCTTGCCCTTGTACTTGGAGCCGGACAGGTACTGGGCGGCGGCCTTGATACCGACGGTGGTCGGGGAGATGATCCCCTTCAGGTTCGGGTACTGCTGAAGCAGGCCCTGGGTCTGCTGGAAGGACTGCTGGGCGTCGTCGTTGCCGTAGGCGACCTTGACCAGCTTGATGTTCTTGTACTTGTCCTGCTTCAGCTCGTCCTTCATGAAGCCGATCCAGGTGTTCTGGTTCGTGGCCGTCTGGGCGGCGGACAGGATCGCGATCTGGCCCTTGTAGCCGATCTGCTCGGCGAGCAGCTGGACCTCGGTGCGGCCGAGGTCCTCGGCGCTGGCCTGGGAGACGAAGGCGTTGCGGCAGTCGGCCTTGGTGTCGGAGTCGTAGGTGACGACCTTGATGCCGTTCTTCATGGCTTGCTTGAGTGCGGTGCACAGGGCGCCGGGGTCCTGCGCGGAGACGGCCATCGCGTTGACCTGCTGCTGGGTGAGGGTGTTGACGTAGGAGACCTGGCCGGCGGTGTCGGTGGCGCTGGAGGGACCGACTTCCTTGTACTTGTTGCCCAGTTCGGTGAGAGCCGTCTCGCCGCCCTTGTCGGCGGAGGTGAAGTACGGGTTGTTGACCTGCTTGGGCAGGAAGCCGACGGTCAGACCCTTCTTGAGGGCGGCGTTGGGGTCGGCCTTGGCGGTCGAGGTGGCCGCCGCGTCGTCGCTCTTGGAGTTGTTCTTGGTGGTGCCACCGCAGGCGGTGGCGGCGAGGGCGAGGGAGGTGACGGCGACGAGGGCCGCACAGGTACGACGAAGGGATGACTTGCGCATGGCATGGGGTCCTTTGATACGAGAGTGAGCATGAGCGCCCCTCCAGGGGCGCGGGGAACTGCGCGACCAGCCACAACCGGCCCGCAGCCAACAAACGACCTATCCGGCGGAGCGAGCCGCCCTCGCGATGGAAATCTGGCGTGCGACCCGCGGCCCGAGCACGGAGACGACAAGCAACACACCGGTGACGACGATCTGCGACTGCGCCGAGACATTGAGCAGACTCATCACGTTCTGCAGCGCCCCGAGCAGGAAGACACCCGCAATCGCACCGCCCAACGTCCCCTTGCCGCCGTCGAAATCGATACCGCCGAGCAACACCGCGGCGACGACGGAGAGTTCGAGCCCCGTGGCGTTGTCATAGCGAGCGCTGGCGTAATGCAGCGCCCAGAAGATCCCGGTGAGCGACGCCATCAGCCCCGTCACCGTGAACAGAATCAACTTGTGCCGCTTGACGCGGATCCCGGCGAACCGCGCGGCTTCCTCGTTCGCACCGATCGCGAACAACGACCGCCCGAACGGGGTGGCGTGCAGCACGACCACGGCGATCGCGAGCAGCACCAGGAAGGGCAGGAAGGCCTGCGGGAGGAAGGTGTTCCCGATGCGGCCGGACGCGAAGTCGAGGTACTGCGTGGGGAAGTCGGTCACCGCGTCCGAGCCGAGCACGATCTGTGCGATGCCCCGGTAGGCGGCGAGGGTGCCGATGGTGACGGCGAGGGAGGGAAGCCCGAGCCGGGTGACCAGGAGGCCGTTGACGAGCCCGCACGCCACGCCGAGCAGCAGGCACAGCGGGATGATCGTCTCGATGGCCATGCCGTCGTTCCACAGCTTGCCCATCACGGCGCCGGAGAGGCCGGCCGTCGAGGCGACGGACAGGTCGATCTCACCGGAGACGACCAGAAGCGTCATCGGCAGAGCGATCAGTGCGATCGGCAGCGTGTTTCCGATCAGGAAGGACAGGTTGAGCGCGTTCCCGAAACCGTCGACCGTTCCGAACGACAACAGCAGCAGAACAACCAGCAGCGCACCGACGACCGTGTCCCAACGGACCGCACGCGTCAGGGACTCAGGCATGGCGAGCGTTCCTCTTCTTCAGGGCGGAAGCCACCCGCAGCGCGACGACCCGGTCGACCGCGATGGCGAGGATGAGCAGGATGCCGTTGATGGCGAGCACCCACACGGAGCTGACGCCGAGGGCGGGCAGCATGCTGTTGATGGAGGTCAGCAGCAGGGCGCCCAGCGCGGCCCCGTACACACTCCCGGAGCCGCCGGTGAAGACGACGCCGCCGACCACGACCGCGCTGACGACGGTGAGTTCGTAGCCGGTGCCGGTGCCGGAGTCGACGTTGCCGAAGCGGGCCAGGTACATGGCGCCCGCGAGGCCGGCGAGACCGCCGCAGAAGGTGTACGCGGCGAGGATCCGCTTGCGGACGGGGATGCCGGCGAGCCGGGCGGCCTCCGGGTTGGAGCCGAGCGCGTACAGCTCGCGCCCGCTGCCGAAGTGTTTGAGGTAGTACGCCGTCGCCACCAGCACGGCGAGCGCGATCAGAGCAAGCCACGGCACCGCGGAGATGCCGCCGGAGCCGAAGTCCACGAAGCCGCCCGGGAGATCGGCGGCCGTGATCTGCCGGGAGCCGACCCAGATGGAGTCGAGGCCACGGATGATGTAGAGCGTGCCCAGGGTGACGACGAGGGCGGGCACCTGGCCGAGGCTGACGAGCAGGCCGTTCAGCAGTCCGAAGCCGATGCCCATCAGCACCGCCAGCACGACGGCCACGACCCCGTTTCCGCCGCCGTGCAGATAGTCGCCCGCGGCGAAGGCGCTGATGCCGAGGGTCGAGCCGACCGACAGGTCGACGTTCCGCGTGATCACCACCAGGGACTGGCCGGTGGCGACCAGCACCAGGATGGTCGCGTTGAGGAGCAGGTCCTTGATGCCCTGCTCGGACAGGAACTCGCTGTTGCCCGCCTGCGTGATGGCGATCATCGCCAGGAAGACGACGAGGATGGCGAGTTCGCGCATCTTGAAGACGCGGTCGACGAGCCGGGTGCCGCTGGACCTGGGCACCTCGGCGACGGGGGTTTCGTCGGGAGTGGTCACCGTCATGCGGCGGCCCTCCCGGTGGCTGCGGCCATCACGGTTTCCTCGGTGGCTTCGGCGCGTGGGATCTCGGCGGTGAGGCGGCCCTCGTGCATGACGAGCACGCGGTCGGCCATGCCGAGGATCTCGGGCAGGTCGGAGGAGATCATCAGGACGGCCACGCCGTCGGCGGCCAACTCGCTGAGCAGCCGGTGCACTTCGGCCTTGGTGCCGACGTCGATGCCGCGGGTGGGCTCGTCGACGATGAGCACCCTCGGGCCGGTGGCGAGCCACTTGGCGAGGACCACCTTCTGCTGATTGCCACCGGACAGGGTGTTGGCCGTGTCGGCGATCCTGGCGTACTTGACCTGGAGCTTGACGGCCCAGTCGAGCGAGCGGCTGCGTTCGGCGCCGCGGTCGACGAGGCCCGCCCTGACCGTCGTACGCAGACCGGTCAGTCCGATGTTGCGCTCGATGGACATGTCCATCACCAGGCCCTGCGCGCGCCGGTCCTCGGGGACGAGGGCGAGCCCGGCGGCCATGGCGGTGGAGGGGGCGCCGTTGGTGAGCCTGCGCCCCTGGACCTCGACCTCGCCGGCGTCCCATCGGTCGATGCCGAAGACGGCCCGGGCGACCTCGGTGCGGCCGGCGCCCACGAGTCCGGCGAGACCGACGATCTCCCCGTGCCGTACGTCGAAGGAGACGTCGGTGAAGACGCCCTCGCGGGTCAACCGCCGTACGCTCAGGGCGACTTGGCCGGGCTTGACGTCCTGCTTGGGGTACAGCTCGTCGAGGTCGCGGCCGACCATGCGCCGGACGAGGTCGTCCTCGGTCATCCCCTCGATCGGCTCGCTGGAGATCCAGGCGCCGTCGCGCAGGGTGGTCACCCGCCGGCAGATCTCGAAGATCTCCTCCAGCCGGTGCGAGATGAACAGCACCGCGGCGCCCTGATCACGCAGGGTGCGCACGACGCCGAAGAGCCGGGCCACCTCGCTTCCGGTGAGCGCGGCGGTCGGCTCGTCCATGATCAGAACGCGGGCGTCGAAGGAGAGGGCCTTGGCGATCTCGACGATCTGCTGGTCGGCGATGGACAGGCCGCGGGCCGGGCGGTCGGGGTCGAGTTCGACGCCGAGGCGCTTCATCAGGGCCAGGGTCGCGGTGTGCGTGGCCTTGTGGTCGATACGGCCGAGGGCGCGGCGGGGCTGGCGGCCCATGAAGATGTTCTCGGCGATCGAAAGGTCGGGGAAAAGCGTGGGCTCCTGGTAGATGACGGCGATGCCGGCGTCGCGCGCGTCGCCGGGACCGTGGAAGACGACGGGCTCACCGTCGAGCAGCACCCGGCCGGCGTCGGGCCGGTACACACCTGCAAGGGTCTTGATCAGGGTCGACTTGCCCGCGCCGTTCTCTCCGGCGAGTGCGTGCACCTCGCCGGGGAACAACTCCAGGGAGACGTCCCGCAGGGCGCGCACCGCGCCGAAGGACTTCGAGATGTCCTCGAGCGCCAGCACCGGGGCCGGACCCGTGTCGGACGGGTAGGTCATGAGGGGCTCCTCGACGACGCCGACAAGGGGCTCACGACGTCGTGAAAGGTTTCAACTTGGTTGCCGGGACGTTAGGCGCGTCGGCCATGTCACGTCAATGGGTCCGTCTCGAAAAAATTTCGAGAGCCCTTCGAGAGCCAAAGGTCACGGTCGGGCCACGGGCAACAGCCTTTGCCGGAATGCTTGACACGCCTACGGGGGGCTCTAAGCTTCCCGTCCTGAATCGATTCATCAATCTGCCGTTCCGGCCAGACGTCACAGGAGCCCTGAAGTGACCGAGCTCGCCGCGGTGAAGGCCGCGCTGAAGACCCAGGCAGTCGAGACGCCGTCGTGGGCGTACGGGAACTCGGGGACCCGGTTCAAGGTGTTCGCCCAGCAAGGCGTTCCCCGCACGCCGCAGGAGAAGCTGGCCGATGCGGCCCAGGTGCACGCGTTCACCGGCGTGGCGCCGACGGTCGCCCTGCACATTCCGTGGGACAAGGTCGACGACTACGCTGCCCTGGCGAAGTACGCCGAGGACCATGGCGTGAAGCTGGGGGCGGTCAACTCCAACACCTTCCAGGACGACGACTACAAGCTCGGCAGCATCTGCCATCCCGACGCCCGGGTGCGACGCAAGGCGGTCGACCACCTGCTGGAATGCGTCGACATCATGGACGCCACCGGATCGCGGGACCTGAAACTGTGGTTCGCCGACGGCACGAACTATCCCGGACAGGACGACATCCGCGACCGCCAGGACCGGCTCGCCGAGGGCCTGGCCGAGGTCTACGAACGGCTCGGAAACGGCCAGCGGATGCTGCTGGAGTACAAATTCTTCGAGCCCGCCTTCTACGCCACGGACGTCCCCGACTGGGGCACCGCATACGCCCACTGCCTCAAGCTCGGCAACAAGGCACACGTCGTCGTCGACACCGGACACCACGCACCCGGCACCAACATCGAATTCATCGTCGCCACCCTCCTGCGCGAGAACAAACTCGGCGGCTTCGACTTCAACTCCCGCTTCTACGCCGACGACGACCTCATGGTCGGCGCCGCCGACCCCTTCCAACTCTTCCGGATCATGTACGAGGTGGTACGGGGCGGCGGCTACACCGACAACGTCGCCTTCATGCTCGACCAGTGCCACAACATCGAAGCCAAGATCCCCGCCATCATCCGCTCCGTCATGAACGTCCAGGAAGCCACCGCGAAAGCACTGCTCGTCGACCGCGAGGCACTGACGGTGGCCCAGCGCAACGGCGACGTCCTCGAAGCCAACGCCGTGATCATGGACGCCTACAACACCGACGTACGCCCGCTGCTCGCCGAGGTGCGGGAGGAGATGGGGCTCGACCCCGACCCGATCGCCGCCTACCGCCGCTCCGGATGGGCCGAAAAGATCGTCGAGGAGCGAGTCGGCGGACAGCAAGCCGGATGGGGGGCATAGACGCTGCATCTCGTCTGCCAGGTTTGGTTGTTTGCTGGCTGCGGGCCCGATGTGGCTGGTCGCGCCCACGCGGCGGAGCCGCAAATCAACGCAGCCCCACGCCCCTGACGGGGCACGTGTCAGATGTCCGCTATCAGTAGTCGGTAGCCGACGTCGATCGTGTCGCGTGTGAGCAGGTCGGCGTGGTGGGTGTGCCAGCTGCCCGTTGTCAGGTCCTCGGCGAGGGCGGCCAGGCCCGGTGCGAGGGCGGCTTCTCCGGTCTGGGCGAGCAGGGAGATTCCGGACCGTACCTGAGGGTCCAGGTAGGCGTGGGGGCGGCGCCAATACGTGGCGGCGAAGCCGTCCGTGCAGTCGTGCGGGACGGGGACGGGCTCCTGGCGCGCGCCGCCGAGCAGGCCGGCCAGCCGGTCCATCGGCAGGGCGCGGGTGTCGTCGAAGGCGGCGGCCGATGCGAGGTATTCGCGTACGAGCCAGAACTGGTCGCGGAAGATCTGCTGGTCCCAGGTCAGAATCACGATGCGGCGGCGGGCGACCCGGCGGAGTTCGGCGATTCCGGCCGCCAGGTCGGTCCAGTGGTGGATGGTCAGCAGCGCCAGGACGGCGTCGGCGGCGTTGTCGCGCACGGGAAGGTGTTCGGCGACCGCGCACACGGCGGGCGCTGCCCCGGGTGGGCGCTGCGCGATCATGACCTGGCTGGGTTCTGCGGCGAGGACTGTCTGCGGTGGCTCGTACGAGCCGGTACCTGCGCCCACGTTGATCACGTCCGCGGCGTCTCCCAGCGCGGCGTGGATTTGCGCGGCGATCCGCGGGTCCGGTTGCCGGCTGCGGCCGTATGTCGTCCCGAGGGTGTCGTAGATGGCCATGCCAGTCAGTATGCGAATCGGCTCCGTATGGGGAGCAGCTTCGTTGACGTCGGCCCGTTCGATCAGGTTTCGCCCATGCCGAACGAGTCGTGGATGGGCCGCACCTCGACCGCCACGACGTGGAAGTCCAGGACGCGTTCGGCGATCTCCCGCGCTCGTTCCGGGGTCGCGCAGTCGATCACGTAGTACGCGGTCAGGTGGTCGGTGGTGTCCGTGAGCGGGCCGTCCGTCGTGGTCGGGGCCGATCCTTCGCCGTGCCACCGGATGGTCTTCGTATCCCCCGGGTAAGCCAGCCCGGCTCCGTTCAGCATCTCGCCGGTGCCTTCCAGGTCCTGATGGAGCGCTTCGTGTCTGCGGAAGACCTCCGCGCGTTCGGCGGCGGTCATGGCCGCGGTCACCGCGGGATCGGCGTACATCAGGACCATGTATTTCACGCGACCACCTCGTCAGCGGCGGCCACCGAGGTGGCCGCACGGATCAGTGCGGCGGTGGCCGTCGAGCAGGACTGCTGAGGCCAGGCGATCGACAAAGTGGCCGGTGGGGCGTCCGGGATCTCGCGGTAGGCGATGCCCGGGCGCGGGTACCGGGCGGTGACGGATTCGGGCAGCAGGGTCACGATCTCGCCCAGTTCGACGAGCGTGAGCAGTTGGGCCAGGTCTGCGATGCCGTGGCGCTCGACGATCATGTCCAGGTAGCGGGCCAGACCGTCGAGGCGGCCGGACTCGACCCCGGGGATGGCCAGGTCGGCGAGGGCGAGGTGGTCGCGGGCGGCCAGGGGGTGGGCGGCCGGGAGGGCGGCCAGGCGGCGTTCGACGGTGACCGTTTCGGTGTCCAGGCCCGTGTGGTCGAAGGGTTCGTGGATCAGGGCGGCGTCCGCCTCGCCCTGGCGCAGCAGCCGGGCCTGATCGCCCCAGCCGGACAGGCGGATCGTGACAGGGAGAGCGGCGGGCTCCGTCGCGTAGCGGGCCAGGATGGGTTCCAGCAAGCCCCCGTCGCCGTCGGCCTTGATGGCCAGGACCAGCTTGGCCTCCTGGGCAGCAGCGCGCTGTGCCCGTCGTCCGGCCGCCTGCAGGGCGTCGAGCGCGATCCGGGCCTCCCCCAGCAGGACCGTGCCGGCGGGGGTCAGCTCGACGGTGTGGGTGGTGCGCTCGAAGAGGGTGATGCCCAGGTCGGCTTCGAGTTTGCGGATGGCGCGGGACAAGGGCGGGGCGGAGATGCCCAGCCGGTCGGCGGCGCGGGCGAAGTTGAGTTCTTCGGCGACGGCGACGAAGTAGCGCAGTGATCGGGATTCCACGACCCGGCACCTCCGTTCGGTATTACCCAGAGGGTAACAAGCGGGATCTCGTCGATCCTTCCGTCCGGCACGGGCGCATCGCAGGATCGAAGCACGCGGTTCCCCGGTCCGTCCAGCTGGTCCATCCAGCGGCCGAAGGGTGTCAACCGCCTTTCCAGCGAGCCCTCTTGGAGCTTTTCCATGCTTGTCATCACCACTCCCACCGGTCAGATCGGCCGACAGGTCGTCGACGGTCTCCTCGACGGCGATGAGCCGATCCGTGTGATCGTGCGCGATCCCTCCCGACTGCCTGCGCACGTGCGGGAGCGCGTCGAGGTCGTCCAGGGGTCGCACCGTGACCTCGATGTCGTCATGGAGGCCTTCTCGGGCGCGGACGCCGTGTTCTGGGTGGTACCGCCGGACCCACGCGCGGAGAGCGTCGAAGGCTACTACGTCGACTACACCCAGGCGGCCTGCCAGGCGATCAGTGCTCGGGGCGTCAAGCGGGTCGTCGCCGTCTCGACCATGGGCAGCGGAATCGAGAAGAACGCGGGGCACCTGTCGGCGACAGTGGCCAAGGACAGGATGATCGAGGACACGGGGGTGGGCTACCGGGCGCTGCAGCCGCCCGCCTTCATGGAGAACCTGCTCTGGCAGGTCGAGGCGATCAAGAACCAGGGTGTGTTCTTCTGGCCGCAGCCCGCCGATCGTGTCCTCGCGAGCGTCGCCACCCGCGACATCGCGGCGAAGGCTGCCGAGCTGCTGCTCGACGACTCGTGGGGCGGGCAGGGCGGTGTCCCGGTCGTCAGCGCCGACGCCCTGACCCCCGACGGGATGGCGCAGGTCGTCTCCGAGGTGCTGGAGCGGCCGGTCCTCTACCGGCAGGTCGGCCTCGAGGCGTACCGGGCGACGGCGCTGCAGCACGGGGCGAGCGAGGGATGGGCGCAGGGCCTGATCGACATGGCCGTCGCCCAGAACGCCGGGGCCTACGACGAGCAGCACCGCACGTCGCAGCCCACGCCGACCGGTTTCCGCCAGTGGTGCGAGGAGGTGCTCAGGCCCGCCTTCCCGGCCTGAGCACCATCCCGCGGCTACTCCGGCCCGGCGAACGGATGACGGATCGCGGCCGGCGGCCAGGCGGGTGCGGTGTACGGCCGCCGGAACGTACGGCGGCCCGAACCGACCTCGAACGGCTCGCTGTCGCCCGGGAGTTGGACCTCGGCCCGGGTGTTCGGCGGCACGAGCACTTCCACGACGAGCGTGCCGTCCTCGAGCCGCCAGCCCGCCTCGGCACGGCCGTACGGCGTGTCATGGGCGGCCTTCGCGAAGGTGAGGTCGCCGCCGGGAACGGGCGCGATGCGCAGCCGGCGCCAGCCCGGTTCGGCGGCTTCGAGGCCGGCGACCGTGCGGTGCAGCCAGTCGGCGACGGCGCCGAGGGCGTAGTGGTTGAAGGAGGTCATCTCGCCGGGGTTGATGCTCCCGTCGGGCAGCATCGAGTCCCAGCGCTCCCATACGGTCGTCGCCCCCATGCTCACCGGGTACAGCCAGGACGGGCAGCCCTTCTCCAGCAGCATCCGGTACGCCAACTGCGGTTCCCCGCCCGCGCACAGCGCGTCGCAGATCAGCGGCGTACCGGCGAATCCGGTGGCGATGCGGAAGCCCGCCTTGCGCACGATGAGAGCCAACCTCTCGGCGGCGCCCAGCCGTTGACGTTCTGTCGGGAGCAGCGCGAAGCACAGGGCGAGCGCGTACGCGGTCTGCGCGTCGCTCGACATCCGCCCGCCCGGGGTGACGAACTCGTCGGCGAAGGCCGCCCGTACCGACCGCGCGAGTTCCTCGTAGCGTACGGCGTGGTCCTTCTCCCCCAGCAGCCGCGCCGTCTCGGCGAGCACGTCGGCCGAGCGGGCGACGTACGCGTTGGCGACGAGATCGCCGTCCGTACGGGCGTCTCCTGGGGCGTCCGGCGGGGCGGCCGGGTCGAGCCAGTCGCCCAGCTGGAAGTCCTGCCGCCACAGTCCGCGGCCCTCCTCGGTGAGACGGGCGGCGGTCTCCACCCAGGCGCGCATGCTCGGGTACTGGGTGCGCAGCACCTCCAGGTCGCCGAAGCGCCGGTACAGCGTCCACGGCAGGAGCACGGCGACGTCGGCCCACACGGCGTGCGGTGTGCCGCCGAAGTCGAAGGGCAGGACGTCGGGCACGACCAGTGGGGGCACGCCATCGGCCCGGGCGAGCTGCTCGGCGGCCAGGTCGCGCAGCCAGCCGCCGAGCATGCCCGAACAGTCGTAGAGGAAGGAGGCGGTGGGGGCGAAGACCTGGATGTCGCCGGTCCAGCCGAGGCGTTCGTCGCGCTGCGGGCAGTCGGTCGGGATGTCGAGGAAGTTGCCGCGCATGCCCCAGACGACGTTCTCGTGCAGGCGGTTCACGAGTTCGTGCGAGGACTCGAACCAACCCGTGCGGGTCATGTCGGTGTGCAGGACGACGGCTTCGACCGCGGCCGGGTCCAACTGGCCGGGCCAGTTCTCGATTTCGGCGTAACGGAATCCGTGGAAGGTGAAGCGCGGTTCGTACGTCTCCTCGCCCGCGCCGACGAGTGTGCACGTGTCGGTGGCGGCTGCCAGGCGCAGGGGCCGGACGCCGAGTTCGCCGTGCTCCAGCACTTCCGCATGCCGCAGGGTGATGGTGTGTCCGGCCGGGCCCGAGACGCGGATGCGCAGACGTCCGACCAGGTTCTGCCCGAAGTCGAGAACGGTCTTCCCGGACGGTGTGGTGAGGACGCCGACGGGGGTCAGGGTCTGGGTGCGGCGCACGGGCGGGCCGGTGGGGGCCACCAACTCGGCTTCGGGAAGCGGGAGTTCGGAGACCGTCGACCAGCCGGAGGTGTCCTGGCCGGGTTCGGACCAGCCGGGGCGGGCCGACCGGGCGTCGTACGCCTCGCCGTCGTAGAGCTCGGAGCGCTGGATCGCGCCGGGCGTGGCGCGCCATGCCTCGTCGGTGCCGATGGTGGTGACGGTGCCGTCGGCGTGGGTGACCTCCAGCTGGGCGAGGAGCGCGCGGCGGTCGCCGTAGAGGTTGCGCCGACCACCATGGAAGCCGAGCCGGCCCGTGTACCAGCCCTCGCCCAGGAACGCGCCGATCGCGTTGGCGCCGTCGCGGAGCAGTCCCGTCACGTCGAAGGTCTGGTACCGCAGGCGGTGCCGGTACGAGGTCCAGCCGGGGGCGAGGACGTGGTCGCCCACGCGGGTGCCGTTGATCTCCGCCTCGTACACGCCGTACGCGGTGATGTACAGGCGGGCCGACGCGACCGCCCTGTCGAGGGTGAAGGTGCGGTGCAACAACGCCACCGGGAGCGGGGCGTCGGCGGGTTCACGGTCGGGAGTGACGGGCCGGGCGGTCCAGTCGCTGCGGGCCAGCAGTGCCGTCTCCGCCCAGGTGAGCGGCGACCAGGCGGACGGCTCGGCGCCCTCGCCCCACACCCGGACACGCACCCCGACCCGGCTGCGGGAGCCGAGCGCCTCGCCCGGCCACTCCACCAGCACCGAGTCGGCGCTGTCGACGCGCCCGGTGTCGGTGAGGACGGTGCCGTCGGTGCCGGTGATCTCGAGCCGGTACGCCTGCTGCCTCCAGTCCGGTGTGTCGGTCTCGGTGTGCCAACTCAGGCGGGGCCTGCTCTCGCCGATGCCGAGCGGCTCGCGGTGGTGTTCCAGGACAGGTGCGGTGACCTTCATCAGATGGCTTCCTTCTGGAGGACGGCAGCGGCGGCGCTTGCCGCCGTGCTCTGCCCCTGCGGAGCGATGCTGCGGACGACCCACACACCGATCAGACCGGACACGGCCACGCACGCCGTGGTGATCCACAGGACGGCCGAACCGCTGGCCGCCATCAGGGTCGGAGTGGCCAGGCCGGCGAGACCGCACAGGGCACGGCTGAGGCCGTAGGTCAGTCCCTGGGTGGTCGCGCGCAGTTCCTCGGGGAACGCCTCCTGGGACCAGATCTTGTAATTGGCCTCGCCGGCGAACTGGTTGACGACGTTGTAGAGGAGCAGGAAGAACACCATCGCCGAGATCACGGCGCCTCCGGTCGCCGCGGCCACGGCGAAGGCAAGGACCTGGAGCACCGCGCAGACGTAGAACAGCCGGTCGCGCCACGGGGTGTCGGCCAGCCGTACGAAGGCGAGCGAGCAGACGAGTCCGATCGGGAGGCCGGCCAGGCCCATCCCTGTGGCGAGGGTCTGGGAGGCGCCGCTGACGGTGGTCAGGAAGTACGTGCCGTACTGGCCCATGGTGTTGGCGGCGAGGTTCCAGGCGAGGTAGAAGCCGCCCGTTGCGAGGAGCGGGACGAGGATCGGCTTCGCGCCGAGGCGGCGCAGCGCCCGTGCGTCGATGCCCTCGCCACCGCCGCCGCGCTCGGCCTCCTCCAGGACGGGAGAAAGTTGCATGCGGTTGCGCAGCACCCAGCTGACCAGGGCCACGACGGCGAGGTGGGCGAAGAGAAGCTGAGCGGAGAGATAGCCGAGCGTGGAGGTGCCGAAGCCGATCACGATCGCGGCCGTGATGCCGACGACCCACATGGTCTGCGTCGCACCGATCAGACGGCCGCGCACCGAGCGCGGGGAGTGCTCGGAGACCATGGCGAGCGAGGTCGGCAGGTCGGCGCCGGCCGCGAGACCGCCGATGATCATGCCGGCGAAGAGGAAGGCGCTGTTGGGGGCGAAGACCAGCAGGGCGGCGCCGACGGCGTAGACGAGGATGTCGATCCCGTACACGCGCTTCCGGCCGAAGCGGTCGGCGAGGCGGCCGCCGACCAGCGAGCCCGCGGCGATGGAGAAGGTCAGCGCCGCGCTCAGCGCGCCGAGGCCCCAGGACGAGAGGTGGAAGCGGCTCTGCCACAGGCCCAGTGACAGGCCGGAGGAGACGATGATGCCCGAGTCCAGGTAGGAGGCCATGCCGGAGAGGACGGCCAGGCGCCACTGGGGGCGGGTCACCCGGGGTTTGGCGGGCCTGCTGGAGATGGCGTCGTTGCTCATCGAGGCGGCCTTTCGGAGGTAAGCGGAGGGGAGATTGGGGACGAAGGGTCGGGTTTCGCGGCGATGATGACACGTGTAACCACCGCTCAACCGACCCTCGAAACAGCCGTGAAACGTTTCACGGCATCGTGAAGGTGGTTCGGCCCGCCGTCAAGGGGTCGCGACGAAGAAATGACCGACTCGCTCATGCCGACACCGAGACAGGCATGCCGATGCCTTGACGACGTCGCCACGGTGCGGCTAGTTTCCCTGAAACGATTCAAACTGTTTCATCGGCATCGGCGCCTCCGCACCCGCGACAGCGCCGTGGCCTGCGACATTCAATTCAGGGGTGGTCATGCCAGACCCGTCCGCCGTGAAAGCCGTGAAGCAAGCCCTCGCGGCACAGAAGATCGAGACCCCGTCGTGGGCCTACGGCAATTCCGGTACGCGCTTCAAGGTGTTCACCCAGCCCGGGGTCCCCCGCGATCCGTGGGAGAAGCTGCAGGATGCGGCGAAGGTGCATGCCGTTACCGGCGTGGCGCCGACGGTCGCCCTGCACATTCCGTGGGACAAGGTCGACGACTACGGCAAGCTTGCGGCGTTTGCCCGGGAGCAGGGGGTCGGGCTCGGGGCGGTCAACTCCAACACCTTCCAGGACGACGACTACAAGCTCGGCAGCATCTGCCATCCGGACCCGGCGGTGCGCCGCAAGGCGGTCGACCACCTGCTGGAATGCGTCGACATCATGGACGCCACCGGATCGCGGGACCTGAAACTGTGGTTCGCCGACGGCACGAACTATCCCGGACAGGACGACATTCGCGACCGCCAGGACCGGCTCGCCGAGGGCCTGGCCGAGGTGTACGCCCGGCTCGGAAACGGCCAGCGGATGCTGCTGGAGTACAAGTTCTTCGAGCCCGCCTTCTACGCCACGGACGTCCCCGACTGGGGCACCGCATACGCCCACTGCCTCAAGCTCGGCGAGAAGGCACAGGTCGTCGTCGACACCGGACACCACGCACCCGGCACCAACATCGAATTCATCGTCGCCACCCTCCTGCGCGAGAACAAACTCGGCGGCTTCGACTTCAACTCCCGCTTCTACGCCGACGACGACCTCATGGTCGGCGCCGCCGACCCCTTCCAACTCTTCCGCATCATGTACGAAGTCATTCGCGGCGGCGGCTACACCGACAACGTCGCCTTCATGCTCGACCAGTGCCACAACATCGAAGCCAAGATCCCCGCCATCATCCGCTCCGTCATGAACGTCCAGGAAGCCACCGCGAAAGCACTGCTCGTCGACCGCGAGGCACTGACGGTGGCCCAGCGCAACGGCGACGTCCTCGAAGCCAACGCCGTGATCATGGACGCCTACAACACCGACGTACGCCCGCTGCTCGCCGAGGTGCGGGAGGAGACGGGGCTCGACCCCGACCCGATCGCCGCCTACCGCCGCTCCGGATGGGCCGAAAAGATCGTCGAGGAGCGAGTCGGCGGACAGCAAGCCGGATGGGGGGCATAGACGCTGCATCTCGTCTGCCAGGTTTGGTTGTTTGCAGGCTGCGGGCCCGATGTGGCTGGTCGCGCCCACGCGGCGGAGCCGCAAATCAACGCAGCCCCACGCCCCTGAAGGGGCGCTCATCCACACGTATCTCTCGAAGGATTGAATGGACATGGCACCCCACCCCGAAGCCG
Source organism: Streptomyces sp. NPDC001401 (assembly GCF_042895385.1). Lineage (NCBI taxonomy): Bacteria > Bacillati > Actinomycetota > Actinomycetes > Kitasatosporales > Streptomycetaceae > Streptomyces > Streptomyces sp. NPDC001401. The sequence continues at coordinate 69,404 of NZ_JBIAWI010000009.1, read as the reverse complement.
CCGCCCTCCTGGATCGCTCTCATCGGCTCGGCTCCGATCCCCGCAATACCAACTACGCGGGTGGCAATGCCTCCGCGAAGGGCACCGCCACCGACCCCGTCACCGGTGGTGACGTCGATTTGATGTGGGTGAAGGGGTCCGGCGGTGACCTCGGCACTCTCACCGAGGCCGGGCTCGCCGTGTTGCGGCTGGATCGGCTGCGGGCCTTGCAGGGGATCTATCCGGGGGTCGAGCGCGAGGACGAGATGGTCGCCGCGTTCGACTACTGCCTGCACGGGAAGGGGGGTGCGGCTCCCTCCATCGACACGGCGATGCACGGGCTGGTGGAGGCCGCGCATGTGGACCACCTGCACCCCGACTCCGGGATCGCGCTCGCCTGTGCCGCCGACGGGGAGAAGCTGACCGCCGAGTGTTTCGGCGACACGGTGGTGTGGGTGCCGTGGCGGCGGCCCGGGTTCCAGTTGGGGCTCGACATCGCGGCGGTCAAGGAGGCCAATCCGCAGGCCATCGGGTGTGTTCTGGGCGGGCATGGCATCACTGCCTGGGGTGCGACGTCCGAGGAGTGCGAGCGGAACTCGCTGCACATCATCCGGACCGCCGAGGCGTTCCTCGCCGAGCGGGGGAAGGACGAGCCCTTCGGCCCGGCGATCGAGGGGTACGAGGCGCTCGGTGAGGGTGAGCGGCGGGAGCGGGCTGCGGCGTTGGCACCGTATGTGCGGGCCGTCGCGTCTCAGGACAAGCCGCAGGTCGGGCACTTCAACGACTCCGATGTCGTCCTGGAGTTCCTCGCCCGTGCCGAGCATCCGCGGCTGGCCGCGCTGGGGACCTCCTGCCCCGACCACTTTCTTCGTACGAAGGTACGACCGCTCGTGCTCGACCTGCCGCCGACCGCTCCGCTGGAGGAGGCGGTCGCGCGGCTCAAGGAACTGCATGCCGAGTATCGCGAGGAGTACGCCGCCTACTACGAGCGGCACGCCCTGCCCGACTCCCCCGCGATGCGCGGTGCCGACCCGGCGATCGTGCTGGTGCCGGGTGTCGGCATGTTCTCCTTCGGCAAGGACAAGCAGACCGCACGCGTGGCCGGCGAGTTCTACGTCAACGCCATCAACGTGATGCGCGGGGCCGAGGCCGTGTCGACATACGCGCCGATCGAGGAGTCGGAGAAGTTCCGGATCGAGTACTGGGCGCTGGAGGAGGCCAAGCTTCAGCGGATGCCGAAGCCCAAGCCGCTGGCCACCCGCGTGGCGTTGGTGACCGGTGCGGGCAGCGGGATCGGGAAGGCCATCGCGCAGCGGCTGGTCGGTGAGGGGGCGTGTGTCGTCGTCGCCGACCTGAACGCGGAGAACGCGGCAGCCGTGGCCGAGGAGTTGGGCGGCCCGGACAAGGCCGTCGCCGTCGCCGTGGACGTGACGGACGAGGAGCAGATCGCTGCGGCCTTCAAGGCGGCCGTACTCGCCTTCGGCGGGGTCGATCTGGTCGTCAACAACGCCGGGATCTCCATCTCCAAGCCGCTGCTCGAGACTTCGGCGCGCGACTGGGACCTGCAGCACGACATCATGGCCCGTGGTTCCTTCCTCGTGTCGAGGGAGGCAGCCCGGGTGATGATCGCGCAGGAGCTGGGCGGCGACGTCGTCTACATCGCCTCCAAGAACGCCGTGTTCGCCGGGCCCAACAACATCGCCTACTCGGCCACCAAGGCCGACCAGGCGCATCAAGTCCGGTTGCTGGCCGCCGAGTTGGGTGAGCACGGGATCCGGGTCAACGGGGTCAACCCGGACGGTGTGGTGCGCGGTTCCGGGATCTTCGCGGGCGGCTGGGGTGCGCAGCGCGCGGCCGTGTACGGCGTGCCGGAGGAGAAGCTGGGCGAGTTCTACGCCCAGCGGACCATCCTGAAGCGGGAGGTGCTGCCGGAGCACGTCGCCAATGCCGTCTTCGCGCTGACCGGCGGGGAGCTGACCCACACCACCGGGCTGCACGTCCCGGTCGACGCCGGCGTCGCGGCCGCGTTCCTGCGGTGAGCGCGGTCGTGAAGTCGTACGCGGCGGTCGACCTCGGCGCGTCCAGCGGGCGTGTCATGGTCGGCCGTGTCAGCGCCGACAGCCTGGAGCTGACGGAGGCGCACCGCTTCCCCAACCGTCCTGTACGGGCGCCCGAGGGGCTGCGGTGGGACATCCTCGCGCTGTACGGGGGCGTCCTGGACGGGCTGAAGGCGGCGGGGCAGGTGGATTCCGTCGGCATCGACAGCTGGGCGGTGGACTACGGGCTGCTGGACAGGGACGGGGCGCTGCTCGGGAATCCCGTGCACTACCGGGACTCCCGTACCGAGGGCGTCGCGGAGAAGGTGTGGGCGACCGTGCCCGCCGAGCAGCTGTATGCGGCGACCGGGTTGCAGTACGCGCCGTTCAACACGCTGTACCAGCTGGTCGCCGCCCGGGAGACGGCCCAACTGGCCGCCGCCGAACGGCTGTTGCTCATCCCCGACCTGCTCTCCTACTGGCTGACCGGCGAGCAGGGCACCGAGCTCACCAACGCATCCACCACCCAGCTGATCGATCCCCGGACGCGGGAGTGGTCGTCCGACGTCGCCTCCCGGCTGGGTGTCGACCTCGGGCTGTTCGCGCCGTTGCGGCAGCCCGGCGATCCGGCGGGGGTGCTGCGGCCCGGGGTGCTGGAGGAGACCGGGCTGAGGGGTCCGGTGCCGGTGACGGCGGTCGGGTCGCACGACACGGCGTCCGCAGTGGCCGCCGTTCCGGCCGGCAGCGAGCGGTTCGCGTACATCTGCACCGGCACCTGGTCGCTGGCCGGTCTCGAGCTGGACGCGCCCGTGCTGACCGAGGAGAGCCGGGCCGCGAACTTCACCAACGAGCTGGGGCTGGACGGCACGGTCCGCTATCTGCGGAACATCATGGGGTTGTGGCTGCTCCAGGAGTGCGTACGGGCCTGGGGCGAGCCGGAGTTGGGCCCGCTGCTGCTGGAGGCGGCCAAGGTGCCGGCGCTGCGGTCGGTGGTGGACGCGGGGGACGCGGCGTTCCTGGCGCCGGGGCGGATGCCGGAGCGGATCGCCGGGGCGTGCCGTGCCTCGGGGCAGCCGGTGCCTCAGGCGCCCGCCGAGATCACGCGCTGCATCCTCGACTCGCTCGCCCTCGCCCACCGCCGGGCCGTCGAGGACGCGCAGCGGCTGGCCGGCCACCCGGTGGACGTCGTACATGTCGTCGGCGGCGGCACCCGCAACGCGCTGCTGTGCCAGCTGACCGCCGACGCATGCGGGCTGCCGGTGGTGGCCGGTCCGACGGAGGCGGCCGCGCTGGGGAACGTCCTCGTGCAGGCCCGGTCCCACGGGCTGGTCGGCGACCTGGCGGGCATGCGGAGCCTGCTCACCCGTACGCAGCCGCTCACCCGGTACGAGCCGCGGGGCGGCACCGCGCGGTGGCTCGAGGCGCAGGCCCGGCTCGCCGCGGTGTGACGGGGTCTCCCCTGGACGTCGCGCCCAGACTACGCTTCACTCATCCGATGATCGATCACGAGGAGCCGCGATGCGTGTCGCCCTGTTCCTGACCTGTGTCAACGACACGCTCTATCCGGACACCGGGCGCGCCATGGTGAAACTGCTGACCAGACTGGGTGTCGAGGTTGATTTCCCGATGGCTCAGACCTGCTGCGGGCAGGCGCACTACAACACCGGGTACCGGCATGAGGCGGAGCCGCTCGCCCGGCATTTCTCCGATGTCTTCGGGGAGTACGAGGCGATCGTGACGCCGTCCGGGTCGTGCGGGGCGATGGTGCGGGAGCTGTATCCGCGGATGGGTGAGCGGGCTCGGGCCGAGGGCCGCGGGGACACGCTGGCGGCGACGTTGGCTCCTGTCGTCCCCAAGACGTACGAGCTGACCGAGTTCCTGGTGGACGTTCTCGGTGTGACGGACGTCGGCGCGTACTACCCGCACCATGTGACATACCACCCGACCTGCCACGGGCTGCGCGGCCTGGGACTCGGCGACCGTCCCCGTCGCCTGCTGCAGGCCGTGAAGGGCCTGGAGCTGGTCGAGCTGCCGGGTGCCGAGGAGTGCTGCGGCTTCGGCGGCACCTTCGCCCTGAAGAACGCCGACGTCTCGGCGGCCATGGGCGCGGACAAGGTGCGCAACGCCGAGTCGACCGGCGCCGAGGTGCTGTGCGCGGCCGACAACTCCTGTCTGATGCACATCGGCGGCACCATGGCGCGGCTCAGCAGCGGCATGCGGCCGGTGCACATCGCGGAGATCCTGGCGAGCACGGAGGAGGAGCCGGCCGTATGAGCGGGACGTTCGTAGGGATGCCGGCCTTTCCGAAGGCCGCGCACGAGGCGGTCAACAATCCGACGTTGCGCGGCAATCTGAGGCACGCCACGCACACCATCCGCGCCAAGCGGGCGAAGGCCGTCGCGGAGGTGTCCGACTGGGCGGCCCTGCGGGAGGCGGGCAAGCGGGTCAAGGACCATACGCTGCGCCATCTCGACCGGTATCTGGAGCAGTTGGAGGCGTCGGTCACCGCCGCGGGCGGCATCGTGCACTGGGCCGCCGACGCCGACGAGGCCAACCGGATCGTGGCCGACCTGGTGAAGGCGACCGGCGAGTCGGAGGTCGTCAAGGTCAAGTCGATGGCCACCCAGGAGATCGGCCTCAACGAGGCGCTCGAAGCCGAGGGCATCCGCGCCTACGAGACCGATCTCGCCGAGCTGATCGTGCAGTTGGGCAAGGACCGGCCCTCGCACATCCTGGTCCCCGCGATCCATCGCAACCGTGGTGAGATCAGGGACATCTTCGCTCGCGAGATGAGCGAGTGGGGCCGACCGGCCCCCGAGGGCCTGACCGACACTCCCGCCGAACTCGCCGAGGCCGCCCGCCTGCACCTGCGGGAGAAGTTCCTGCGCGCCAAGGTCGGCATCTCCGGCGCCAACTTCATGGTCGCCGAGACCGGCACCCTGGTGGTCGTGGAGTCCGAGGGCAACGGGCGGATGTGCCTGACCCTGCCCGAGACGCTGATCTCGGTCGTCGGCATCGAGAAGATCCTGCCCACCTGGCGGGACCTGGAGGTCTTCCTGCAGACCCTGCCCCGCTCCTCGACGGCCGAGCGCATGAACCCGTACACGAGCATGTGGACGGGCACGACGGGCGAGGACGGCCCGCGCACCTTCCACCTGGTCCTGCTCGACAACGGCCGCACCGACACCCTCGCCGACGAGGTCGGCCGCCAGGCCCTGCGCTGCATCCGCTGCTCAGCGTGTCTCAACGTCTGCCCGGTGTACGAGCGGGCGGGCGGCCACGCCTACGGCTCGGTCTACCCGGGCCCGATCGGCGCCATCCTCAGCCCTCAACTCCGGGGCACGGCAAGCGAGATCGACGCCTCGCTGCCGTATGCATCGACGCTGTGCGGTGCCTGCTACGAGGTGTGCCCGGTCGCCATCGACATCCCGGAGGTGCTCGTGCATCTGCGGGAACGGGTCGTGGAGGGCGGTCAGGTGACCCGGGAGGGCAACAAGGTGGTGCTGCAGCCCGCGAAGGGACACGCCGCCGAGCGGGCGGCGATGCGGGCGGCACGCTGGGCGTTCACGCACCCGGGCGCCCTGCGCACCGGCCAGCGGCTCGCCTCCCGCACCCGCCGCCTGCATCCGCGGACACTCCCGGGACCGGGCAAAGCGTGGAGCGGCAGCCGGGATCTTCCGGCGGTGCCCGCGGAACCGTTCCGCGACTGGTGGCAGCGCACGCAGGGCGGCAAGGGAGGCGCGAAGTGAGCAGCAGGGAACGGATCCTGGGCCGGGTGCGGCGCGCACTCGCCGACGTACCACAGGACGACACGCCGTACGAGCAGGCGGTTTCGCGCGGCTATCTGCGTGAGCATGGGGAGCGGAGTGTCACGCAGACGGTGGATCTGCTGGCCGAGAACCTGGCGGACTACCGGGCCCTCGTTCACCGCTGTACGGCGGACGAACAGGCGGCGGTGATCGGCCGGTTGCTCGCCGAGCGAGGTTCGAAGACGGTACTGGTTCCCTCCGGTTTGGACGAGGAGTGGCTCGGAGGGACGGACGCCGAGCGGGTGCCGGATCGGGCCGAGAGCACTCCGCACGAGCTGGACCGGGTCGAGAGCGTGGTCACCGGGTGCGCGGTGGCCGTGGCAGAGACCGGCACCATCGTCCTCGACGGCTCCCCCGACCAGGGCCGCCGCCGCATCACCCTCGTCCCCGACCACCACATCTGTGTCGTACGGGTCCCGGAGCAGGTCGTCTCGTCCGTGCCCCAGGCCCTCGAACGCCTCGACCCCGCCCGCCCGTTGACATGGATCTCCGGTCCGTCGGCGACCAGCGACATCGAGCTGGACCGGGTCGAGGGGGTGCACGGTCCGCGCACCCTGGAGGTGGTCCTGGTGAGCGGTCAGCCGGGCGGCCGAGGTCAACTCGTAGCGGCTGGAAGGTAGTTGGCAGGAGGCGGTGCCGTCCGCGAAGCCGAAGTATGCGACGCGCCCTGGACGGGGGTCAGGGGTGTGCGGCTTTCGCGGACGGTGCCGGGCCGGTGATGGGTATGCGCAGGGTGGCCGTGCTGTTGGCGGGCACGGTGGCCCGAGGAAACACGGCTGCGCCGAGTGCTTGCCGATGCCAGCCATGCGGCAAGGGGCACGGCGCCCAGTGCGGCACCAGTGATCAGGGATCAGGGATCCACCGCCTGTGATCAGATGTCGGGCTTGCCGGTCGTCTTCCTTGATGTTGCCGCAGTGGTGGCCGGGTTGGTCGACGAGTTGCGGCCCAGGATGCCGAAGGCCCACCGCTCGTTGAACCCGGACACGAAGCCGACGGCGCACCAGAAGCCCCAGAAGTCGGTGCCCTTGACGGCCGAGCCCGGGTGTCCGGGTGATGGGCAGATCTCGGCCGCGGTGGCGGGCAGTTCGAAGACGGGCACGATGCCTCCGGTGAGCAGGAAGTAGACGGCCACGGCGAGGATCCACCCGACGAGGACGCGGTAGACGCCCTCGTGGCGCATGCTGCGGGCGAGCTGCCGCCCGGGCACGACGATCTTCTCCTGGCCGACGGTCTGCCGGCACGCCAGCTGCTCGACGCTGAGCCGCAGTCGGACCAGGACGCTGAGCACCGCGCCGAAGGCGCCCACTCCCCCGGCGACGAAGGCGCCCAGCAGGCTCCAGCGATTGCCGCAGTTCAGGGTGATGCCCATCAGGTGCAGCACGGGCACGCCCCACAGGATCGGGGCGGCCAGCAGCACCGTACCGGCGGCGGCGCCCACGGCCAGTCCGATGTTGAGCCCCCGGCTGACGGCGGTCACGCTGTCCTGCCGCAGCCAGCCGTGCATCTCGGCGACCTCCTGGTCGAGATAGGCGGCCAGGTACTCGTCGCGCTCCGCCGTCAGCCGGGGATCCTCCAGAACCGTCCGCACGACGCACCTCAGCGCGTGCTGTACGTTGTGGCGGGTCGTCCGGTCGAAGGTGCGCTGGGCGGCGCCCAGCGCCACCTGCAGATGCATGTGCTGTTCCGGATACGTCTCGCGGAACAGCTTGTAGGCCACGTCGTTCACGGGATGCGCGAGTTCCTTGAGCCCCTTGGGCTTGTGCTCGGCATCGGCCCCGTCGAAGACTTCTTTCATTCGGCTCCACCATCGGTGGAGTCCCCCGTTGTTGTCCCCCATGTACCGGGTGTACCGATGCGCGCCCGCCGCGGGAACCCTCCGCACCGCACCGGTACGGTCACCGACGTCACGGAGCCGTGACGTCCTGTCAGGCGTTCGTCAGCAGTACACGATCGGGCAGCCGCGGCGCAGCGAGTGCTGGGCGGCCCGCAGATACACCGCCACGTAGAACGCGGCGTCCAGGTCCGCGCTCCACGGTCCGGGCCGGGTGGCGGCCAGGTCCTTCGCCGGCTCGTCCAGGAACCACATGGTCAGGTCCAGGTTGTCGCTGGTCGCCGGTATCTCGTCCACCGGCAGTTCCACGGCCGTCGCCAGCCGCTGGGCGAGGCGGAGCACCTGGGGAGCGCCGGCGACCATCGTGTCGTCCGTGTAGGCGGAGCTGACGGGCAGCCAGATCTCCTCGTCGAGGGAGAGCGGCACCAGCAGCGTCCAGCCGCAGAGCACCTCCTCTTCCGCCCGTGACAGATGCGCCCGGCACAGCGCGACGAACCCGTCCATGGGCGGCACCAGCTTCTCCTCGAACGACAGCCCCGAGCCGCGCACAAAGTCCGCTTCTTCGGGCACCGACGTGTACGGCGGCAGGCCGCGCCGTCTCAACTCCTCGTCGAGCGCGGAGGCGACGGCTCCTCGGCCGCCCTCCTCCTCGTCGCCCTCGTCGTCGAACCACTCCTGCGCACCCACGCTGACCAGATAGATCCCCATGACCGCACCGTACAAGGCGGCACTGACAGCGGACTCGAACCTCGCTGACCTGCGCCTTTCAAGCTGACTCGAAGGCGGTTGAGTCCCTTCCCGGTGGCCCGGCACGCTGAGATGCGTCCACTCGCCGGGATACGGCGGGCTACGAACAGCGAATGACGATCGGGGGATTCACATGGCGTACCTGACATGGCTGGCGGACATCCTGCGGAAGGAAGGGCTCCAGGTCCAGGAAGAGGGCGGCTGGCAGCAGCGGGGCCACGGCGACATGGCGGACATCCGCGGTGTTCTGCTGCACCACACCGCCGGGGCGCCCGAGGGCAACTATCCGAGCCTGGCCATCGTGCGGGACGGGGACGCCTCACTCCCGGGGCCCCGGGCGAATCTGGGGCTGGCCCGCGACGGCAGCTGGATCGTGATCGCGGCCGGGCAGGCCTGGCATGCCGGAAAGGGCGGGCCCTGGCAGAACGTGCCGAAGGACGACGCCAACCAGTACATGATCGGCGTCGAGGCCGAGTCGGTCGGGACCCGCTTCGACTGGACGCCCGCGCAGATCGACTCCTACCCGCGCGGGGTGGCGGCCCTGCTGCGGCACGTCGGTCTCGGGGCCGACCGGGCACTGGCCCACAAGGAGTGGGCTCCGGAGCGCAAGACGGATCCCGCCTTCTGGCCGGGTGACATGGCGGGCTTCCGGGCCCGTGTCGCCGAGATCCTGGGCGGCGCGCAGGGCCCGACGCCGCCTCCGCCGGGCGGCGGGCAGAGCCCGAACTTCCGCACCTGGGGCACCCAAGTACGGGTCCGCAAGGACGTGAAGCTCGACGCGCCCGTGGTCACCACTCTCGCCGGGCCGACGCCTGTCTTCATCGAGTTCCAGCGCCGCGGCGAGACCGTCAACGCCGAAGGGTTCAGCAACCCCTTCTGGTCGTTCGTCCCGGCCCTCGGCGGCTTCCTCTCCAACATCTTCGTCGACAACCCGGACTCCTTCCTTCCCGGTGTGCCGGAGCGGTGATGGGTGCCCCTCTCCTCGAGCGAATCATCGGATGGGGCAGAAGGCAGCTGACCACCCGCACGGATCAAGCAGCGCAGAACGAGCCGGACAGCAGGAGGAATGCCGTGGCCTACGACATGGAAGTCGCCAAAACCATCTACCGGGTCGGCCGGGAACTGAATGTCAACGACAAGGTGATGCTGGCCGCCTTCGAGACCGGCATCGTCGAGTCGGGCATGCGCAACCTCAACTACGGCGACCGCGACTCGCTGGGCGTCTTCCAGCAGCGGCCCAGTCAGGGGTGGGGGACGCCCGAAGAGTGCATGAACCCCGACCACGCGGCGCGGATGTTCTTCAAGGAGGCGGTACGCAGCGACGGCAACAATCCGAACCAGACGGCCGGTCAGCTCGCCCAGAGCGCGCAGCGGTCGGCGTTTCCGGCGAAGTACGACGAGCGGGAGGGCGAGGCGAAGCAGCTGCTCGCGGAGACCGCTGCGGCCGTGGGCGGCACGCCGGCGCCGCCTCCGCCGGGTGGCGGGCAGGCCCCGAACTTCCGCACCTGGGGCACCCAGGTCCACGTACGCAAGGACGTCAAACTCGACGCCCCTGTGGTCACGACGCTCGCCGGGCCGACGCCGGTGTTCGTGGAGTTCCAGCGACGCGGCGACACGGTGAACGCCGAGGGCTTCAGCAACCCGTTCTGGGCCTTCGTCCCCGCCCTCGGCGGCTTCGTCTCCAACATCTTCATCGACAACCCGGACTCGTTCCTTCCGGGCGTGCCCGAGCGGTGACCGCCTGACCTGCACGGCCCGCTCCCGACCACCGCCTCCGACCGGTTCCCCCGGTCGGGGGCGGTCTTCTGCGTACGACCCATGACAGGGAAGGGTCGAACGTCCATGACGGTGAAGGACCGAAGCCCGCGGTGGAGAGGGTCACCAAGTTCTGTGAAGGTCCCCGCGCCCCCGACGACACGCGTGGCGGAAGGCCAACCATGGGTTGAGCGGCACCGAAGGGGAACCACGGGGGTAACCACGGTGTCCACGGGGACGGTTCACCATGGCGTTGCGCATTCACTTCACCGACGACGACCTCACACGGATCAGGCTGGCTCAGGCGCCCGACCCCATGTGGGAAGTGCTGCAGAGCATGCACATGCTCCAGACACGGGACGGCTGGGCGGTCTTCGGCCGGTGGCGCAGCCAGGTCCGCACCGGCCTGACCGCACCGGAGCGCCAACTGCTGCGCCTGGCCCCGCCGGTCGGCTACTCGCCGGACTTCCTCACGCCCGCCGCCGGTGAGGGCGGCCTGGAGCTGGGGATCGACGCCCTGCTGTCCACGCCCCGCGCACGATTACGGCACGACCTGCTTGAACTCGCGGACGCCGGGCGCCGGTTGCCGTCCTGGGGCCGGCCATTGGCGGACGGCGAGAGCGAAGCGGTCGAGCACCTGGGCCGCACCCTGCGGGCCTACTTCCAGAGCAGCCTGGCGCCGTACTGGCATCACGTGCGCGCCCGGTTCGACGCCGAGCGCGCCGCCCACGCCAGGCCGCAGGCCGCCGGTGACCCCGGTGGCCTGCTGGGCGCACTGCACCCGGAACTCCGCTGGCAGCCGCCCGTACTGACGATCGGCGGGCTGCGCGTGGAGCGCGACGTGCACTTACGGGGGCGGGGATTACTGGTGCTGCCTTCCTACTTCTGCTGGCGCCGTCCGACGGTGCTCAAGGACGCCCGCCTGCCCCCGGTCATCGTCTATCCCATGACGCACGAGGCCGCACTGGACGTGGCCGACCCGGCGGCCGAGGGCCTCAGGACACCGTCACGGTCGCTGGTCGCGCTGCTGGGTCGGACCCGGGCGGAAATCCTCGGCCACATCGCCGAAGGCGGCCGTACGACGACGGAATTGGCCCGCGTTACGGGCATGTCCCCCGCCACCGCCAGCTACCACACCACGGTCCTGCGGGACGCGGGCCTGCTCAGCACCCACCGGCTGGGCAGCGCCGTCCTGCACACACCCACCGCGCTCGGGGCCGCTCTCGTGGAAGGCAGGCGCCGTACTGCGGCCTGAGCGCCGGGCCCGCCGCTCACTTCAGCAGGGGCAGCTCGGCGGTGCGGAGGAGGCGGATGGACCCATGGCCCATGCCACGCGCGGCCTGCCGGGTCTCCTCAGAGCCGCGCGCAGCCCGGCCAGGATGTGCCTCAGTGAGTGCAGGACGAGCCCGGCGACGACCAGGCTCGTCCAGAGGCCGTGGACAGGCAGGAGCCGCGAGAACATCGCGAGGGACGGGACGGTGTTGAGGATCGTCGTGACGCCGAGAAGGGGACCCGCCGACCAGCGCCGGCGGCGCGCCGGCACGTGCTGCGCGCTCCGGCGGTCGAGGCGGTGGCTCTGGCCGTATGAGGACGACCTGCGCAACAAAGGGGCGGCCGCTTCGGCGACCGCGCCTTCCCTTACGGCCCCCTACTGCACGCCCGCCGCGTCCAGCAGCGTCGTCACGGTGGCCGTGGTGAGCCCGTCCAGCGTCTCGATGCGGGCGCCGGCGCGGGCGCTCGCGCCGTCGAAGACGAGCATGAGCTGACGGGCGAGGAGTTCGGGATCGCGCGCGCCGCCGCGCTCCGCCTGCACACGGAACGCCTCCTGCAGGCGCTCCTTCGCCTTGCGGGCCACGAGGCTCGCCGGGTGCTCGGGGTTCTTCAGCTCGACCAGCGCGGCCAGAAAGGGACAGCCCTGGTACTCGGGCGCGGCCGAGAGCTTCTCCACCCGCTCGAAGACGTACAGGATGCGTTCGCGCGGCGTGTCGGCGTCCTCCGGACCGGGCACGAGCTGCGCGGCGTATCCGGGGGCCCGGCGCTCCAGGCTCGCTGCGAGGACCTCGTCCTTGCTTGCGAAGAGCTGGTACATCGACCGCTTGGAGACACCGGCGGTCCTGCACAGCGTCTCGACGCCGATGGAGACGCCGTCGCGGTAGAAGAGCTCGGCCGCCGCGTCGAGCAGCCGGTCTTTCGTGGACGCCTTGTCCGTCGTGGTCATACCGCGAGGTTACCTCCGTCGATGCGAGCGCGGAAACCGATCGGTCTACCGAGGTCGTCGAGACCGGAATCACGTGACAGAGAGGGTGAACAAGCGCTTAGATAGTGAGTCCGATCCGCTGGACGGCAAGTCCGGTCCGCGTCGAGCTGGAGGCCCCGTTGCTGTTCACATCCGTCGACGACGTCTCCGCGCGTCTCGCCGCCACCGGCTATCTGGCCTCGCCCGCCGTTGCCACGACCGTCTTCCTCGCCGACCGCCTGGGCAAGCCGCTGCTGGTGGAGGGCCCCGCCGGGGTCGGCAAGACGGAGCTCGCCAAGGCCGTCGCCGAGGTGGCGGGCGCGCGGCTGGTCCGGCTGCAGTGCTACGAGGGCGTCGACGAGTCCCGGGCGCTGTACGAGTGGAACCATGCCAAGCAGCTGCTGCGGATCAGCGCGGGCCGCGACGAGACGTGGGACGAGACGCGCACGGACATCTTCAGCGAGGAGTTCCTGCTCACCCGCCCCCTGCTCACGGCCATCCGGGGCGACGACCCCAAGGTGCTGCTGATCGACGAGACCGACAAGGCGGACGTCGAGGTGGAGGGCCTGCTCCTGGAGGTGCTGAGCGACTTCCAGGTCACGGTCCCCGAGCTGGGCACCATCACCGCGACCCGCCGCCCCTTCGTCGTGCTCACCTCGAACGCGAGCCGCGAGCTGTCCGAGGCGCTGCGCCGCCGCTGCCTGTTCCTCCACATCGGCTTCCCCGAGCAGGAGCTGGAGCGTCGGATCGTACGGCTGAAGGTGCCCGCCCTGGACGAGGCGCTGGCCGGCTCGGTGGTGCGGGTGGTCGGTGCACTGCGGGCGATGGACCTGCGCAAGGTGCCTTCGGTCGCCGAGACGATCGACTGGGCGCGTACGCTCCTCGCGCTCGGCGCCGACACCCTCGACGAGACCGTCGTACGCGACAGCCTGGGCGTTCTCCTCAAGCACCAGGACGACGTCGTCAAGGCGGCCGCCAAGCTCGACCTGGACGCCGTGTGACCGCGCCCGGAGTGGCGGAGCGCCTCACCTCTCTCGTCGGGGCGCTGCGGGCGCACGGCATGCGGATCGGCACCGGCGAGACCGTGGACGCGGCGCAGGCGGTGGCGGCGCTGGGCCTCGCGGACCGCGAACTGCTGCGGGAGGGGCTGGCCGCGACGCTGCTGCACGGCACGGTGCAGCGGCAGGTGTTCGACCCGGTCTTCGACCTGTACTTCCCGCGGGGCATCGGCGCGCCGGAGACGGAGCCCGCCGACCGGGACGACCTGCGGGAACGGCTCGCCGCCGCACTCGCCGTGGGCGACGTCGTCCTGATGGGGCAGCTGGCGGCGGAGGCGGTCGACGGCTTCGGCGGATACGGTTCGTCGCCGGGAGCGGACGGCTGGTCGTCGCACCAGACGCTCGACCGGCTCCGCCCGCAGACCCTGCTCGCCCGCGTCCGCGAGAACATCCGGGCCCGGAACGGCAGTTCCGGGTTCGCCGACCGGCTGCTCGACGACGAGATCCGGCGACGCATCGAGACGTTCCGCAGGCAGGTGGCCGTCGAGGCGCGGCGCCGGATCGCCGAGCGGCGCGACCGGGACGAGCTCGCCCGGCGCGCGGTGGCCACCACGCCCGACCGGATGGACTTCCTGTACGCCGGCAAGCTCCAACTCGCCGAACTGCGCAGGACGGTTCAGCCGCTCGCCCGTAAGCTCGCCACCCGGCTCGCGGCCCGCCGGCGCCGCGCCTCCCGCGGCAGCATCGATCTGCGGCGCACCCTGCGCGGTTCCCTGTCGACGGGCGGGGTGCCGATGAAGCCGGTGCTGCGCAGGCGCCGTCCGGTACGGCCCGAACTGGTGCTGCTGTGCGATGTGTCGGGGTCGGTGTCCGGGTTCTCGGACTTCACGATGCTGCTGGCGCAAGCGCTGCACGACCAGTTCAGCAAGGTGCGGGTGTTCGCCTTCGTGAACCGGCTCGACGAGGTGACCGGGCTGCTCGAGCACGGCGCGGCGGACCCGGAGGGGCTGGGCGCCCGCATCCGTGCGGAGGCGACGCTCACGGGCTGGCACGGCAGCAGCGACTACGGCGTCGCACTGGGCGAGTTCGCGCAACGGTACGGCGACGCGGTCGGCCCGCGCACCACGGTGTTCGTGCTCGGCGACGCCCGTACGAACATGAGCGACCCGAACCTGGCGGCGGTGCGGCAGGTGGCCGAACGGGCCCGCCGCGTCTACTGGTTGAACCCCGAGCCGCATGCCCAGTGGGGCACGGGCGACTCCGCCGCACCCGAGTACGCCGAGTTGGTGGAGATGCACGAGTGCCGCAACGCCCGGCAGCTCGGCGCGCTCATCGCGCGCCTGCTGCCGGTGTGACTCCTAGCCCTTCGACTTCGCGTACTCCGTTGCCATCTGGCCCGCGAAGTCGTACACGACGCACGGTTCGTCGCTGACGACCCAGGCGTCATGCCCGGGCGACACCACGAACACATCGCCGGGTCCGACCTCCTGCTCCGCGCCGTCGTCCATGCGTATGCGCATACGCCCCTCGACGCAGTACCCGTTGTGATGGACCTGGCAGCTGGTCGTCCCGGCGATGGGCGCCACGGACTCGGACCAGCGCCAGCCCGGTTCGAAGGTGCCCACGGCGAAGTCGAGCCCGGTCATATGGACGGCTTCGAGGTGGCCGCGCGGGAAATCGCGCCGCTCGTCGGGCTTCTCAATGGCCTTGATCTCAATCATGTCGGCTCCCTTCGTTGCGAGCCCGCCCCACCACTCAATCGTCGGCCTGTCTACTCGGCACCGCCATTCGGGAGCGTAGAAGTACGCCCACAATCGGACAATCCCGCCAAGGTGGCGCAGAATGTTGCGCGTAGGCCGCCCATCGCCGAACCACCGGAAAGGTGGCGATCATCGTGGCTGAACACCCGCACGCACAACTCGTCCGCAAGGGCTACGAGGCCTTCACGCGCGGCGACATGGACACCCTGCGCTCGCTGATGTCGGGCGACGCCACGCACCACGTGCCTGGAACCCACCCGCTGTCCGGCGACTTCAAAGGCACGGACGCAGTCATCGACATGTACCGGCGGCTCTTCGAGGAAACGAACGGAACCCTGCAGGTCGAGCTGCGCAACATTCTCGTGGACGGCAGGGGCCACGCTGTCTCCATGCACCACTTCACCGCCCAGCGGGGCGACAAGCGCATCGACGAGAACGGAGGCATAGTCTTCCGGATCGTCGGGGACAAGATCACCGACCTCGACGAGTGCGTCGAGGACATCGACAAGGGCAACGAGTTCTGGTCATGACCCAGTCGCCCGGCCGCACAGCCGGGCGAAGCGATCCGCATCCACGTTGCCGCCGGAGACGATGACCCCGATCCGGCGCGGCAGCGCACTCGCACGCCCGGCGAGCAGGGCGGCCAGCGGGGTGGCCCCGCTCGGCTCGACGACGATCTTCAGACGCTCGAATGCGAACCGCATGGCGTCCCGGATCTCGTCGTCGGACACGAGCGCGATCCCGTCGACGAGCCGCCGGTTCACCGAGAAGGTCAGCTCGCCGGGCGTGTCCAGGGCCTGTCCGTCGGCGATGGTGCGCGGCACGGGGATGCTGACGCGCCGGCCCGCCTCCAGGGACCGCTTGGTGTCGTCCCCGGCCTCCGGCTCGACGCCGATCACCCGGATCCCGGTGTGCAGTCCCTTGGCCGCCGTGGCGGACCCGGCGATCAGCCCGCCGCCGCCGACGGGCACGATCAGTGCGTCCAACTCCCCTGTTTCCTCGAGGAGTTCGAGCGCGGCCGTGCCCTGCCCGGCCATGACGTGCGGGTGCTCGTAGGGCGGGATGAGAGCGAGACCCCGCTCGGCGGCCAGGGCTTCGCCGACGGCTACGCGGTCCTGGGTGTAGCGGTCGTACGTCACGATCTCGGCGCCGTAGCCGACGGTGGCGTCCACCTTCGAGCGCGGGGCGTCCTCGGGCATGACAATGACGGCGGTGGTGCCCAGTTCGCGGGCGGCGAGGGCGACGGCCTGGGCGTGGTTGCCGGAGGAGTAGGCGGCGATGCCCCGGGCCAGCTGCTCGGGGGTGAGCCGGGAGGCCGCGTTGTAAGCGCCGCGGAACTTGAAGGCGCCGACGCGCTGGAAGTTCTCGCACTTGAGGAAGACCTCGGCGCCGACGAGTTCGTCGAGCGTCCGGGAGCGGAGTACGGGGGTGTGGTGGGCGACGCCCTTGAGCCGGTCGGCTGCGTCGCGGACGGTGTCGAGGGTGACCGGCGGGGTGGTGGTCGTCACGCGTGTCCTCCAGCGGGGGTCGGGTCGGTGGTGGCTCGGGCCTGGGAGAGGTAGCTGTAGGCGGAGGCGCGGGAGATGCCGAGACGGGCGGCGACCTGCTCGATCGCGCGGCGCACGGCGAACACGCCCTGTTCGTCGAGTCTGCGGAACAGGTCGAGGCGCTCGGCCCGGTCGAGTGCGGCCCAGGTCCGGGTCTGGCCGAGCCGGTGCGCGTCGAGGATGGCGTCCACGACCGAGTCGATGTCGTTGCCGAAGGCGGTGACCGGCGGCTCGGCGGCCCCGGCGCCGAGGCCGGCCAGTGCGCCGAGCAGGGTGTGGGCCTCGTTCACCGCGGTGATGTCCACGTTGACGCACAGCGCTCCGAACACCGCCCCCGTGGAGTCGCGCAGCACCATCGTGGACGACTTGACCAGCTTTCCGGCCGCGGTGCGGGTGACGTAGTTCAGGTCGTCGGCCGCCTCGTCGCCGCGGGCCAGGACCCTCATGCCGATCTCGCTCATCGCCCCGCCCACGGCCCGCCCGGTCACCTCGCCGGCGACGGCGACGACCGACTTCTCCGGCTGCCGGTAGTCGTGCAGGACCACCTCGCACACCGGGCCGAACGTCGCCGCAATCCCGTCGACGACGGGTCTGAGCGCCGTGAGGATCGCATCCCGCTCGGCGTCGTGGACCTTCTCATCAGCCATGCCGCTTAGACTACTGGTCCAATGTCTGGACGAAAAGTCCAGGAACCCGTGTCGTGGGTCGCGGCGTGCGTCAGCGCCTCCCGTGCGGCATGACGGTCGCCGACCGTCTCCCACCAGGGGTGCGTGTGCATCTCCTCGGCCAGACGCCGGCACCGCTTGCGCGCGTCCGCCAGGCGCTCCCGCTGCTCGCCGGTGATCTCGGCACGCCCGGCCGCGATGTCCGCGCCGCTGGGCAGGCGCGCGGCGATGTCCGCACAGTGCTCCAGCGCCCGGGTGAAGGTCCGCCGGGCGGCGACCAGATCGCCGGGTATGACGAACTCGCCCACGGTGAAGGGCCGCGAGAATTCGGACGATCCCGGCTCGGTGTGCCACAGCGAGGCGTCGATGGGCCGTTCGTCGTCACGCGCCCGGGTGAGCTCACCCCGAAGCCCCGCTTCCAGGTCGCCGCCGGTCTCCCACGCGCCGGCCCGAGGCGCGGGCAGAGGGTCCGCCGTGCCCGCCCGGCCCGCCGCCGACTGCCCCGGCAGGGGTTCGGGACGGCCTTCGAGGAACTCGTCCTTGTCCGTCGGGCTGACCCACATGTGCCATCCACGGCGGCCCGCCGGGTGGGGCAGGTAGAGCGAGACGAGTTCGCCCGTGGCCGTGCGCCGGATGACGTCGTCGTAGTAGAGGCCGCGCACCGGTTCCCACAGGGCGTGCCGTCCGCCGCACCGGCCGGCGCCCTGCTGCGGACAGGGAACCGGATTGCTCCAGTCGCAGCGGGACATGTGCAGTTGCTTGATGCCGCCGCGCACCGGCAGGGCCGCGCGGTCGGTCACGTCCCGCCAGCTCTGCACGTTCAGCCGGGCCCAGGGCGCGCGGTCGATGGGGATCGCGTTCTCGTTGTTGACGAGCCACAGCGGGGTGAGCCCCTCCTGGAATGCGCTGCGGGTGCGCTCGTCGACGGAACCGCCGGCTATGGCCGCGAGCTGTATTTCGTACGCGAGCCGGTGCCTGCCGCCGCCCTCCACGGTCACATCCGTGCGGTGCTTTCCGCGCTCGGCCCTCTCCGCTCCCGTAACCCGGAAACCCTCCCCGGAGGCGACCTTGACGGTGTACTCCCTGAGCGCCTTGTGGAGATCGCTTTCGGCCTTCGTCTCGGGGCGCTCCCCTTTTGCCACGTGCATGGCGTGCGGCCGGCCGTCGACCTTGCGGATGGCCATGAAGCCGGGGCAGATGAACCCCTCGTCCTCATGGGCTTCCAGGCAGTACAGAAGATCCGGCTGGTAATTGCCGTAGATCTCGTCGAGCAGCCGCGGGTATTCGGGGTGCCCGAGATCCACCTCGGTCAGGTCGAGCGTGATGCCGAGGCCCCTGTGCCAGACGCTGTAGGTCATATGGCGAGAGTAGGAGGCACCACTGACAATGGGCCTCGGCCATGATCGGCTACGTTCACACCTGGTGAACGAAATCTTGCGGCTTTCTTAGCGGCCTACCTAAGATGCTTTCGTCACTCCTCGTACCTGACGAAACATCTCCTGTTCGCGGCTATCGAGAGTAGGTGCCTCCATGACGGTTGCTGCTGCGTCGACGATCCATCCGGGCGAGGTGCACGAGAGACTCGGCCGTCATGTGCTGACCGACGGTTTCAAGCTTGTGCTCGACCCGCTCGCCAGTCGGGGCTCGTGGATCGTCGACGCGCGTTCCAGCGAGAAGTTCCTCGACCTCTACTCGTTCTTCGCATCCGCTCCGCTGGGGCTCAACGCCCCGGGCATCGTGGAGGATCCGGAGTTCATGGCGCTGCTTGCGCAGGTGGCGGCCAACAAGCCCGCCAACCCCGACATGTACACCACGCACTATGCCGAGTTCGTCGAGACGTTCGCCCGGGTGCTGGGTGATCCGGACCTGCCGAGGCTGTTCTTCGTCGAGGGCGGGGCGCTCGCCGTCGAGAACGCGCTGAAGACGGCGTTCGACTGGAAGAGCCGCCGCAACGAGGCCGCGGGCCGTTCACCCGAGCTCGGCACCAAGGTGCTGCACCTCCGGCAGGCCTTCCACGGCCGCAGCGGTTACACCCTTTCGCTGACCAACACCGAGCCCAACAAGACGGCCCGCTTCCCCAAGTTCGACTGGCCACGCATCGATGTGCCCGCGGTGCGGTTCCCCCTCGAGCGCCACCTTGCCCAGGTCGAGGAGGCCGAGCGACGGGCCCTCGATCAGGCGCGGCGAGCCTTCGAGGACAACCCGCACGACATCGCCTGCTTCATCGCCGAGCCGATCCAGGGCGAGGGCGGCGACAACCACATGCGCGCACAGTTCCTCCAGGCGATGCAGGCGCTCTGTCACGAGTACGACGCGCTGTTCGTGCTCGACGAGGTGCAGACCGGCGTGGGGATCACCGGCACGACCTGGGCCTACCAGCAGCTCGGCCTCGAGCCGGACATCGTCGCCTTCGCCAAGAAGGTCCAGCTCGGCGGCATCATGGCCGGCCGCCGGGTCGACCAGGTACCCGACAACGTCCTGCGGGTCTCCGGGCGGATCAACTCCACCTGGGGCGGCGGGCTGGTCGACATGGTCCGGGCACGCCGCATCATGGAGATCATCGAACGGGACGACCTGGTGGCCCAGGCCGCTGCCGTGGGATCGTGGTTCCTGGCCGAACTGCGCGATCTGGAAATCCGGCACTCGCCGGTGGCGTCCAACTCGCGGGGGCGCGGACTGATGAGCGCCATCGACCTGCCGGACAGCGGCGCACGCGACGAGGCGGTACGCCGCTTGCGCACCGAGGAGCAGGTGATCGCATTGCCGTGCGGTGAGCGTTCGGTGCGCTTCCGCCCCGCCCTGTCCATCACCCGGGACGAGCTCGGGATTGCCCTGCGAGCCCTCGACCGGGTCCTCGCCGGTCTGCACTGACCCACTGCCCTCTCCCAGCGGACAAGGAGCAATGCCATGGCCCGTTCCGTCGCTTCGGTCGTTGCCGGCCACCTGGTTTCCGGCGCTCCCGGCGGGACTCTTCAGCGCCCCAACCCCGGTCGTACCGCCGAGCTGGTCAGCGAAGTCTCGCTCGGAAACGCCGCGACGTTCGTCGAGGCCGCCGAGGCCGCGAAGGCGGCCCAGCGGTCCTGGGCCGACGTCCCGGCGCCGGTGCGCGGGTCCGCGATCGGAAAGATCGGCCGGCTCGTCGAGGCCAACAAGGACCGGCTCGCGCGCATCGTGACCGAAGAGATCGGCAAGCCGCTCGCGGAGGCTCTCGGCGAGGTCCAGGAGATCATCGACACCTGCGACTTCTTCCTGGGCGAGGGGCGCCGGCTGTACGGGCAGACGGTGCCGTCGGAGATGCCCGACAAGCAGCTGTTCACCTTCCGCAACCCCATGGGCGCGGTCGCGGTGATCACCGCGGGCAACTTCCCGGTGGCCGTGCCGGCCTGGTACCTCGTGCCGGCGCTCGTGACCGGCAACACCGTGGTGTGGAAGCCCGCCGAGTACGCCGCCGCGAGCGCCAAGGCCCTCTTCGAGCTGTTCGTGCACGGAGGCGGCCTGCCCGACGGCGTACTCAACCTCGTACTCTCCGACGGGGAGCAGACGTACGCCGGTCTGGAGGCATCCCTCGAAGCCGGGCTGGTCGACAAGGTCGGCTTCACGGGGTCCACGCTCGTCGGCCAGAAGATCGGCGCCCTGTGCGGAAGCCACCTGCAGACCCCATGTCTGGAGCTGGGCGGCAAGAACCCGCAGGTGGTCGCCCCGAGCGCCAATCTCGATCTGGCGGTCGAGGGGGCGCTGTTCTCCGGTTTCGGCACCGCGGGGCAGCGCTGCACCTCCCTCGGGACGGTCATCGTGCACGAGTCGGTGCACGAGGACTTCCTCGCCCGCTTCGACGCGGCTAGCCGCGCGGCCCGGATCGGCGACGCGTTCGAGGACGTCCTGTACGGCCCGATGCTCGACGAGCGCTTCGCGCGGCGCTACGAGACCTTCCTCGGGTGGATCAAGGACCACCACCGGACTTACGGCTCCGACGGCATCGGGCGGATCACGGCCGGCAACCCGCGCAAGGGCTTCGTCGGGGACCCCGAAGCGGGCATGTTCTACCACCCGGTGATCGTCGACGGCGTGCGCCGCGACGACGACCTGTTCCTCACCGAGACCTTCGGCCCCATCGTCGGAGTGACCACCTACCGGGACTTCGACGAGGCCCTCGAGCTGGCCAACGCCCACGGTTACGGGCTGTCCGCCGCGATCTACACCACCGATCCGCACGAGGTGTGGGCGTACCGGCGCGGCATTTCCGCGGGCATGGTCAGCGTCAACAACACCACCTCCGGGGCCGAGGCACACCTGCCGTTCGGCGGCAACGGCAAGTCGGGCAACGGCAGTCGACAGTCGGGGCAGTGGGTGCTCGACCAGTTCACCCGCTGGCAGTCGATGAACTGGGACCACTCCGGCCGTCTGCAGAAGGCGCAGATGGACGTGGCCGTGCTCGAGCCCGACATGGCGTTCCGTCTGTGAACGGCGTCGAGGACCTGGACCGGCACTTCCGCGAGGCAGTGGCCGGTCTCCGCTCTCCGGACGCGGCGGTCCCCCGGCACGGCGGCGGACTGGACACCCATACCGCACTGGACCTGTTCGACGCCCAGCTGGAGAGCCGGCACACCGACGCCGCGGCGCGCTGGATGCAGCAGCAGGGCCGCGGCTACTACACCATCGGATCGAGCGGGCACGAGGGCAACGCCGCGCTGGCCCTCGCGCTGCGCCCCACCGATCCGGCGCTGCTGCACTACCGGTCCGGCGCCTTCTACTGCGCCCGGGCCCGGCAGGCCGGCGGCGTCGATGCGGTCAGGGACATGCTGCTGGGCGTGGCCGCCGGGGCCGACGAGCCGATCGCCGGCGGACGGCACAAGGTGTACGGCCGCCGCGAACTGGCCGTCATCCCGCAGACGTCGACCATCTCCTCCCACCTGCCCCGGGCGGTCGGGGTGGCGTGGAGCATCGCCCGCGCAAAGCGGCTCGGGACCGAGTGCGCCTGGCCCGGCGACGCCGTCGTCTGCTGTTCCTTCGGCGACGCCTCGGCCAACCACTCCACGGCGGCAGGCGCCATCAACAGCGCCTGCCACGCGGCCTACCAGGGCCTCCCCATGCCGGTGCTGTTCGTCTGCGAGGACAACGGCCTGGGCATCAGCGTGCCGACACCGCACGACTGGGTGCGGCAGGCCTACGGCAACCGGCCCGGCCTCGCCTACTTCGCCGCGGACGGCTGTGATCCGTCAGCCGCCTTCGACACCGCGTGCGAAGCAGTGGCCCACGTACGCAAACACCGCCAACCCGCGTTCCTGCACCTGTCGATGGTGCGCTTCCTCGGCCATGCGGGCTCGGACGCCGAAGCCGCCTACCGGATGCCGTCCGAAGTCGCCGCGGATCTGGAACGCGACCCGCTGCTGGCCACTGCCCGGCTGCTCACAGACGCAGGCGTCCTCACCCACCAGCAGATTCTCGACCGGTACGACGAGGTGGGCGCACGGGTGTCCGCCGTGGCCAAGGAGGCCCTCGAGAGCGAGCCCCTGACCACCGCCACGCACATCGCCGCCCCCATCGCACCCCGCCGTCCCGCCCTCGTAGCCACCACGGCACGCCGTACGACCGAACCACCCACAGCCCCCGTGGGCGAGCCCGTCACCGTCGCCCAGGCCATCACCCACACCCTCGCCGACCTGCTCGGCAGCCACCCGGAGATGGTCGTCTTCGGCGAGGACGTCGGCCGCAAGGGCGGGGTCTACGGACTGACCCGGGGACTGCAGCGGCGCTTCGGTACCGCCCGCGTCTTCGACACCCTGCTCGACGAGCAGGCCATCCTCGGCCTCGCGCTGGGGGCGGGGCTGTCCGGGCTGCTGCCGGTGGCGGAGATCCAATACCTGGCGTACCTGCACAACGCCGAGGACCAACTGCGCGGCGAGGCCGCCACGCTGCAGTTCTTCTCCCAGGGCCAGTACCGCAACCCGCTCGTGGTGCGCATCGCCGGCTACGGCTACCAGCGCGGGTTCGGCGGTCACTTCCACAACGACAACGCGCTGGGCGTCCTGCGTGACATTCCCGGTCTGGTCATCGCCTCCCCGTCCCGCCCCGACGACGCCGCCGCAATGCTTCGCACCTGCGTGGCGGCCGGCAAGGTCGACGGAACGGTCAGCGCCTTCCTCGAGCCGATCGCGCTCTACCACACGCGAGATCTCCATGCGGAGGACGACAACGCCTGGCTCGCCGCCTACCCGCCGCCCGCAGAGCACGTACCCATCGGCCGGGCACGCACCTACGGCACGGGCGCGGACCTGACCCTCGTGACCTTCGGCAACGGACTGCGCATCTCGCTCCGTGCCGCACGCCGGCTGGAGCAGCAGGGCATCGCCTGCCGGGTCGTCGACCTGCGCTGGCTGGCACCCCTGCCGGTCGACGACCTGCTGCGGGAAGCCCGAGCGACGGGACGCGTCCTCGTGGTCGACGAGACCCGCCGGACGGGGGGCGTGTCGGAGGGAGTCGTCACCGCCCTGGTCGATGCCGGATTCACCGGCGCCGTCCGACGGGTCGCCAGTGTGGACAGCTTCATTCCACTGGGGCAGGCGGCGCAGTTGGTGCTCGTGTCCGAGGACGACGTCGCGCGCGCCGCGGCCGAGATGCTCTCAGCAGGCCCGCGTACTGACCGGTGACCGCTCGTCAGGAGCAAGGACCTCCGCAGGGGTCCTCGGCGCACCTCTTTGCGTGCACTGATGCGTTTCTTGGTCTGGACCCGGTGCGTACGACCGCTTCCGTACACGTTCTGCCACTCCCATGTCGTTGCACGGATCGCCGCCGCCCCCCGCGCCGTACAACCGAGGAGCACCGTTGTTCCGACGTCCAGTCCGACCCGCTCGTACCGTCACCGCGGCCGCAGCCGCGCTCGCCGCCGCGGGCGCCCTCACCGCCACGGCCATCGCGCCCGCGGCGGCACACGCCCCGGCGCAGGCACACTCCCGTGCCCGGCACGTCCTGCTGCTGTCCGTCGACGGCCTGCACCAGTCCGACCTGGCCTGGTACATCGACCGCCACCCGCACTCGGCGCTCGCCCGGCTCGCCGGCAGCGGTGTGGAGTACACCCACGCGAGAACCACCGTCCCCTCCGACTCGTTCCCCGGCATGGTCGGCCAGCTCACCGGCGGCGACCCGGGCACGACGGGCGTCTACTACGACGACAGCTACGACACCGCGCTTCTCCCGGCCGCCACCACCGCCTGCGCGGGCGCCAAGCCCGGTGCCGAGGTCGACCTCACCGAGGACCTCGACAAGAACAAGGACTCCCTCGACGCCGGCCAGGGCCTCACGGGGCTGCCGGGCAGCATCCTGCGGATGACCGGCGACGCCGCCTCCCTCATCGACCCGTCCAAGCTGCCGGTCGACCCGAAGACCTGCAGGCCGCTGTACCCGCACAGCTACCTGAAGGTGAACACGGTCTTCGACGTGGCCCGCAAGGCCGGCCTGCGCACCGCCTGGTCCGACAAGCATGTCGCGTACGACATCCTGAACGGCCCGGCCGGCAACGGCATCCAGGACCTGTTCGCCCCCGAACAACAGCAAGGCGACCGGTTACCCGGCCGGTGACTGGACGAAGGACAACGCGGCGACCGAACAGTACGACGGCTACAAGGTGCAGGCCGTGCTGAACGAGATCGACGGCTACGACCACGGCCGCACCCACCAGGTCGGCACCCCCGCGGTCTTCGGCATGAACTTCCAGTCGGTGTCTACCGCCCAGAAGCTGCCCACCTCCGACGGCCTGACGGGCGGCTACCAGGCGAAGGGCGTTCCCGGACCGCTGCTGGCGAAGAACCTCGACTTCGTCGACCAGCAGGTCGGGGCGTTCCTCGCCGAACTCCACAAGCAGCACCTGGACCGCAGCACCACGGTCGTCCTCTCGGCCAAGCACGGGCAGTCGCCGACCGACCCGAAGGCGCTGACCCGCATCGACGACGGCGCCCTCCTGGACGGGCTCAACGCCGCCTGGAAGGCCGCCCACCCCGGTGCCGGCGACCTGGTCGCACACGCCGCGAACGACGATGCGATGCTCCTCTGGCTCACCGACCGCTCCCAGGCCGCCACCGACTTCGCCAAGGCGTACCTGCTCGGCCGGTCCGGCACCGGAAACGGCATCGACGGCACGGCCAAGCCCTTCACGGCGAGCGGCCTCAAGACCGTGTACGCGGGCGCCGAGGCCGCCCGCTACTTCCACACCCGGCCGGGCGACTCCCGCGTCCCCGACCTGTTCGGCATCACCCAGTACGGCGTCGTCTACACCGGCGGCAAGGGCAAGATCGCCGAGCACGGGGGCGCCCACGCCGACGACCTCGACGTCCCGCTCGTCGTCTCCGGCGCCGCCACCCCGCAGGGCGTCAGCATCGGCGCCCGGGTGCGGACCACGCAGATCGCCCCGACGATCCTGCGGCTCCTGGGCCTGAGCTCCCAGTCCCTGGACGCCGTACGCATCGAGCACACGCGGGCGCTCCCCCTGCACTGACACGGACCCGAGACCAGCAGGATGAGCGCTTGGCCGCACGGACGACCGGGCCAGGCGCTCATCCTCCGTGGTGTCAGTAGCCGACGGTGAAGCGCCGGCCCAGATGGCGCGGGTTCCCGATCTCGTCGACGAGCGCGACTGCGTAGTCCTCGTACGAGATGCGGGCCTGTCCGTCGTCCCCGACGACGGGGCTGTCCAGCCCGGTGCGGTAGCGGCCGGTGCGCTCGCCCGGGGCGAAGTGGACCGGCGGCGGGGAGAAGTAGGTCCAGGTGACGTCGTCAGCCAGGGCACGGTACGCGTCGAGAGCCCGGATCTGGCCGATCGCATACGGCTTGAACTCCTCGGGGAAGTCGGGGGCGTCGTAGAACCGCACGCCGTCTGCGTTGAGCAGGCTCGCGCCGCCGCCCATGTGCACGATGCGCGGGCCGGCGGGCCCCAGCTCCCGGACCGCCGCGGCGGCCGTGGCCACGGCGTCGGGGTAGAGGGTGGCGTCGGGCCCGCCGACGGTCAGCACCAGCGCGTCGGCGTCCTTGGCCAGGGCGGCCACCGTCTGCGCGTCGGTCACGTCGCCGGCCACCACCCGTACGCCGTCGGGGAGTTGGCGCAGCCGGGAGATGTCCCGGGCGACGGCGGTGACCTCATGGCCGCGTGCGGCGGCCTCGGCGACGACGCGGGAGCCCGCCTTGCCGGCGGCCCCGAACACCACCATCCTGCTCATCGGTCGCTCACTTTCCTTATGGCGTCGGGCAGTTCAGGCGTTCTGCGTGCCGAAGAGGTACTGGTTGCCGATGTCGATCAGGAACGGGGCACCGTAGGACGGATGGCGCTCCAGGATCGCCTTCTTGTACGCCTCCCCGTCGTCGCCGAGCAGCTCGCGCGCATCGGCCAGGTAGCGGCGCAGCTCTCCGTACACCTCCGGCCCGGCGGGCAGGCCGTGTCCGGCCAGGATCGTGTCGTAGGACGAGTCGGCGGCCAGCTGCTCCACGGCTCGCTGCCAGCCGGCGAGGTCGTTGTTGCCCAGGAACAGGTGGACGGCGTGGTAGACGAGGTCCTGGGCGACCAGCACGCCCTGCTCGGGCAGCTTGATCACCAGTTCGTCGGCGGCCTCGCCGCCCGAGACGGCCTCGAAGACGAACGGGACACCGTCGATGACCTCCGCACCCGGGACGATCTCCACGGTCGGCGTCACGTCCGCGACCGGGATGACCACACCGGTGGGGTCCTGTGCGTCGCCCTGCGCGGCGATCTGCTCGCGCACGGCGGCCAGTGCGTGCACCGGCACGCCGAAGCGGCCGGCGCCGTGGAAGTGGTCGGGGTGGGCGTGGGTGACGATCAGCCGGTCCAGAGGCTTCCCGAGGCCCTTCGCGTACGACACGACCTCGTCGGCATACGCGAGCGCGTACTGCGCGTCGACGGCGATCACCCGGGCCGGGGTCTCGATCAGCTGGGTGGTGACATTCAGACTGTCGGCCGGGGACATGTAGCTGTGAACGCGAACCGCGCCCTTGTCCACGACCGTAACCGTGCCGTGCATGATGGCTGCTCCCTCGCTCGGTCGGACGGCATCCGGTCTGCCGCACCGCTCCTTCCACTCTCACCGGGCGGGGACGCGGAGGCGAGATATCCTGGGGACCCGTGATGGTCGAAAACGGACATGAGCGAGGTTTCCGTGCCGACGCCGGAGGTCACCGACACACTCCGTCCCGCTGACGGCCCGATCCCCGGCTTCGGCTTCAATCCGCCGACCGCTCCGGTGCCCGGCTTCGAGATCACCGACCTCGCCGCCCTGCACGCCCGGATGGCCGACGGCACTCTCGAACGGATCCACCGCGTCGACTTCCACACCATCACGCTGATCACCGACGGGAGCGGGGAGCACGCCGTCGACTTCGTCAGCCACCCGTGCCGCCCCGGCACACTGCTGTGGATCCGCCCCGGCCAGGTCCAGCGCTTCGGCCGCCCCGGTGCGATGAACGGCCGGCACCTGATGTTCACCCCGTCCTTCCCGGCCCACCTGCCCGGCACCGACCGGCTGATCCACGAGTGGTACGGCCCCGTCTGCCGGCAGCTCGGCACCGGCCACGACTACGCCACTCTGGCCACCCTGCTGGCCCAGCTGCGGGCCGAGTTCACCCGGCCGCACGGCTCGGTGTCGCCAGAGATCCTCCAACTCCAGCTCGCCACGCTGCTGTTGCACATCGACCGCCTGCCACAGTCCGGCGCGACGGGCGACCAGCACGCCGGCACCGAGATCTACACGCGCTTCCGCGCCGAACTCGAACGCTCCTACGCCACCACCCGCCGCGCCGAGGACTACGCCCGGCGCCTGGGCTACACCGTCAAGACCCTCACCCGCGCCTGCCTGGCCGCAACCGGACAGCCCGTCAAGCAGGTCATCGACGCACGGGTCGCCCTGGAGGCCCAGCGGCTGCTGGCACACACCGACACACCGGTCGCGCTCATCGCCCGCCGCCTCGGCTTCTCGGAAGCCACCAACTTCGGCAAGTTCTTCGCCCGCCACACCGGCACCGCCCCCGGCGACTTCCGCCGCGCCCATCAAAACCCGCGGTGAGTGCACATTGCCAACCAGCAGCGACAGCACCAAGGCTTGTCAACTCTCCACAAAACAACAGCGCGAGCACCGTCCTCCCGCAACCGAGCGGAAATCGGGTTGTGTCATCCGCGATCCCCCTCTACGGTCCTGATTCAACACCCGCGTCGGCAGCGCACCCCGTCCTTACCGACCGGCGCGCCGAGAGGTGTCTTCTGCGGGCCGACCCCTGCCCGTGTTGCACGCGGGCGATCCGCCGGACCACGGCTGTTCCCTCGTCAGCCCCACCCCTCCCACCGGCACTTTGTGGCCAGGGGATCCTTGTGATCAGTCACCCGCTGCTGCGCCTCCTGCGCGATGCACGCTGCCTCACCTGCGCCCCCCTGTCCTCCGACGACTGCGGCAGCCCGGAGGCTGAACCGACGCCATGACCCACTCCCCCGCCCCGCCCCGCGACCGCTCCTTCGTCGTCATCGGCGAAACCAACCTCGCCCGCCACGTCTGTGCCTCCCTGCGCGACGGCGCACACACCGTCCGGCACCTGACCGGGCCCGGCGACGAGGAACTGCGCGCCGCCATGACACCACCGCCGGACGCGGTGGCCGTGCTGCTGCACGACGACGTCGCCGCCCTGCGCTACGCCCTGGCCGTCGCCCACATGTCCGCCCACACCCCCATCACCGTCACCATCTTCGACCGGACCATGGCCGGTGAACTGCTGCGGCTGCTCCCGCAATGCCACGTGACCTCCCCGGCCGACCTGGCAGCCCCCGCCCTGGCCGGCCCCTGCCTCGACCCCGCCATTGCCGCCCTGTCCCACACCAACGGCCACCCGCACGCCGTCCAGATCGCCGACGGCCGGCCCCCGTCCACCCAGCCCTGGCAACCGGAGCGAGCCGACCGCCGCTTCCAACTCGGGCGAATAGCCGGGCAGTTGCGCCCCCATGACGCCGGAACACGGCTGCTGCTCACCGGCCTGCTGGGCATGCTCGCCGTCCTCCTGGCCGACTTCAGTTGGCTGCTCACGCTCGGACACCACCCCGCGCAGGCTCTGTTCGACGCCGCCCGCGTCGTCGCCACCGTCGGCCCGGCGGCCGCGCCCCACCACTCCACTGTGTATCCGGTGGCGGCCGGCACGTTCATGCTCGCCACGATCGTCTTCAGCGCCATGTTCACCGCCGGCCTCATCGACCGCATGCTCGGCCCCCGACTGGTCGGACTCATCGGACCCCGCACCATCCCCCGCGCAGGTCATGTCATCGTCGTCGGCATCGGCCAGGTCGGCCTGCGCCTGTGCGGTGAACTACGGCGCCTGGGCGTCCCCGTGGTCGGCGTGTAGCGGGACCCCGACGCACCGGGTGTCCGCCTCGCCCGTTCCCTGGGCATCCCGGTCCTGACCGGCCACGGCGGCGACCGGGCCGTCCTGGAAAAGCTCCACCTCGACCGCGCCCGGGCCCTGGCCGCCGTCGGCTCCGACGACCTCGACAACATCGCCGTCGCCATCGCCGCACACGGCGTCTCCCCCGGAACACGCGTCGTCCTGCGCGCAGGCGAGCACGAGGCCATCGCCGAGACCCGCTCCCTGCTGCCCCTGGGCACCATCCGCGACGTCACCAGCCTGTCCGCCGCCTACGTCCTGGCCCGCCTCCTGGACACACCGGCCACCGGCGTCGTCGCCCACCAGCACCGCATGTTCGTCCAACTGCCCGCGGACACCTTCAAGCCCTGGCCGCTCGCGGCCCGTCACGGATGCGCCCATGTGGACATCGCCCTGTCCTCCTGACGAGTGGTACGCCGACAAGCACGGCACCGGTACTCCAGCTCCCGCCGGTTCCCCATCCGGCGCTGAAATGCCGCCTGCGCCAGGGATGTTCGGGGCCTGCGGTTACCAGCCTCCGGCCCAGGTCGCGGCGCACTGCGGTGTTCAGCGGGGTGGTACGGGCGAACAGACACAGATCACCGGCATCGGTATAGCGGCCCAGCAACAGAGTGAGTGGACTCCTCAGCGAGCCCGTCGGACCGGGGCGATGCCGACCATCCAACCCTGACGTGCGCCCGTTGCGTGCGGGTGGGCTGAGCGGGCGATACCGCTGACCGACAGCCGCTCACGGTGGAAGACGTCGACCATGCCCTCGACCTGGTCGCTGCCGGAGCCGATGCTCGCCACACCCACATCGCGCCCCACGCTGGTTCCCGGGCACGCGGCCGAGCCGAAGTGGGACGGCTAGCGGGCTTTGCTGGGCCGGTGGACCGGCGAGGAGATCCTGATCCGTTCGCGCCGCGGCGGGAACCTGATGGGCGCCTTTCCCGAGATCGTCGCCGCGGCTTCGCAGCTGCCCGAGGACACCGCGCTCGACGGCGTTATGTGACCTGCGGGGGTGTCTCAGCCCCAAGGTGCCTCAGGCGGCGCAGCTCCCATGGACGAGACGTGACGGGCGTCGCGGCCACGTGCCGCAGCGGCCGCTCAGAGGTGGCCGTCCAGGAACTTCCGTACCTCGGCGATGGTCATAGGCCCCGCGCCGTGCGCCACCGCCTCTCCCTCCTTCAGCAGGACGTAGGACGGGGCTCCGCTGATTCCGTATCGCTCGGTTGCGGCCGGACAACGCGTGATGTCCGCGCGGACGGCCGTCAGGCGGCCCGTGTAGTCGTCGGCGATGCCACCCATGACGAGGTCCATCACCCGGCAGGGCTCGATTGCCTTGGGCCATGTCCCGGTGAAGTATGCGAGGACCGGAACTGCGCTCATCCCGAGGATGAAATTGAATTCCGCGTCTTCACGGGGTCGGTGAACCCGCTTCGTCATGGAAGCTCCTGACCTCACGTTCCGTCATTCCATCCCCATCATCCCTCGCGCGGTGTGCCAGGCCGGCCCGGTCGGTCGTCCGGTTGACCTGTCGGAAGGGAGGCACGGGGCCGTCGCAGAACCACGGTGGTCCCCGGCGCGAGCCGCCCGGCCCCCCTGGTGACCCGGCCTCGCCGCCCCGCCGGTCACCCAGCTGCAGCACGCCGCACGCCCGTGGGTCGGCTCGTGCCAGGACAGCGCCCTCCACGACGACATGAAAGCCGTTTTCCGGGGCGTAGCGGCCCAGATCATCGACCAGATGCTCGATGAGCGCGCCGACGAGCGGGCCGGTGCGCATCGTCCACCGGATCCAGTCGAGCCGTATCCGTCACCGCGCTTCTCAGAGACAGCGCCCCCGACGGGCTTCCCGAGGCCTTGTCTGGTCTTCACATCAACCCCCGGTCTCAGCTGGCTCATACCGCTCTTCGACGGGCCGCATGAGCCAGCTGATGGCACCCAGAACGAGGGCGATTCCTGGACCGCTCGCGGACGCGGTCGTGGACGGTCGAAGTACGCGTCAGCTGACCCGAAGACCGACCGCCAGCGTCAGTTCAAGGACCCGGTGTGGCGATGCGAGATCCGGAAACAGCTCCCGCAGCTGCGACATCCGGTACCGGACTGTCTGGGGATGGACGAACAACTCAGCCGCCACCTCGTCCCGTCTGCCCTGGTGCAGCAGCCACGCCCGCAACGTCTCCTCCAGCCGCCGTGCGGTCGCGACAGGCAAGGTCCGCAACGGTGCGAGGGCTCGGGCACGCAGGTCTGCGAACGCGTCCACGTCGGCGCTCAGCACCAGCTCGGGCAGGTGGTCCTCGGTGTCGCGAATGTCAGAGGAGAGGGACCGCGCGCGTACGGCTCGTGCGTACGAGGCGGACGCACGAGTCCATGGCCGGGCCGGGCCGACCACGGCGGTGCGGTCGGTCAGCTGCCGCAAGAGATGTGATCGGTCGGCGTCGGGGACGAGCAGCACACCGGTGGAATCGGGCAGATCGTCGAGGACGAGGGCGCTCGGGTCGAGCGCGCGGTAGGCAGGCCGGGCCTGGGCGGCGGGCAGCAGGACGGCGGTCAGTGAAACCGGAGGCTGCCACCCGGCCCGTTGAGCAGAGGCCAGCAGCACGTCCGGGCTCGCGTCGGCGAGGAGGTCGCGGGCCAGGTGTTCCAGGTGGCGCTCCTGGTCCCTGCCCCGGGCGGCCAGTTCGTCGGCGTGGCCCGCGGCGCTCGCGGCGGAGAGCTCGTCGATGTAGGCGAAGGTCAGCTCGGCGAACTTGGCGACCTCGGCGGCGGGCAGACCGGCGGGTACGGCACCCGCTGCCAGGCATCGCCAGGCCACGCGGGCGCCGACGCGGTAGGCGCTGAGCAGGGCGTCCATCGAACGGCCGTCGCGCACCTCGCCGCGGCCCAGCTCGTAGGCTGCGTCACCGGCGTCGCCGCCTGTGGCGTTCCCGCTCGCGAGGTCCAGGTAGTGCCCCAGGGCGGTGCGGACGGCTCGGCGGATGGTGGCGCCCATGTGGCCCGACAGGGCGTTGGCGTAGGGAGGGACCTCGTCGATGATCGCCTGGACGACCTCGTCGGCGGTGGTCTTCAGCGCGGCCCGAAGTGCGGTGACCGTCGTCTCATCCAGGGCCAGTTCGCTGACCCTCCGGATTGCATGGCTCATGTTTTTGTTCCCTGCGAACAATTCAGCCGACCAGATTTACGTCCTGCGGTCAGGACTTTACGCCTTGAGGCGCAGCAGGCTGGAGTCATGACGAGTACAGCCCTCCGCAGTAGGGCGTGGAAACTGCTGGAGATGGTCACGACGCCACTGCTGCCGTCGGACTACCTCGACCTGGTCAGCCCGCTACGTGCGGGCGCTGACCTGCGTGGGCGCATCGAGGCCGTGCACCCCGAGACGGGTGACGCCGCGACCATCGTGATCAGGCCGGGACGGGGCTGGCGCGGCCACACGGCCGGTCAGTACGTGCGGATCGGGGTCGACGTCGACGGGGTGCGCCTGTGGCGTGCGTACTCGCTCACTTCACCGGCAAAGCGCCAGGACGGCCGCGTCACGATCACCGTGAAGGCGATCCCGGACGGCAAGGTCAGCAACCACCTGGTCCGCAGGACCAGACCGGGCACGCTGATCCAGCTCGACCAGCCGACCGGTGACTTCGTGCTGCCGCAGGCCAAGCCCGCCAAGGTGCTCTACCTGACGGCCGGCAGCGGCATCACGCCCGTGATGGGCATGCTGCGCGACACCGAGTTCGACGACGTCGTCATGGTCCACTGCGCGCCACAGCCGCAAGACGTGATCTTCCGCAACGAACTGCACGACCTGGTCGCGGACAAGAAGCTGCGGCTCACCGAGGTGCACACCGACACAGACGGCATGCTCGACATCGCCCGTCTCGACGAACTCGTGCCCGACTGGGCCGAGCGCGAGACCTGGGCCTGCGGGCCCGCGGGCCTGCTCGACGCCGCCGAAGAGCACTGGACCGAGCACGGCGTACAAGAGCGCCTGCACACCGAACGCTTCCGCCCCAGCATCGCCGTCGTCGGCGACGGTGGCGAGGTCACGTTCAGCACCACCGGCAAGACCGTCGACGCGGACGGCGCCACGCCGTTGCTGGACATCGGCGAGGAGGCCGGCGTGCTCATGCCCTCCGGGTGCCGCATGGGCATCTGCTTCGGCTGCGTCACGCCGCTCAAGGCGGGCGCCGTCCGCGACCTGCGCACCGGCGAGATCACCGAAGCCGAGCCGGGCGTCCTCATCCAGACCTGCGTGTCCGCCGCGGCGGGCCCCTGCGACATCGAACGGTAGGAGCACCTTGACCGCCATCGACCCCACCGCCCACCTGACCGCGGAGCAGATCGAGGAACTCGGCCGAGAGCTGGACGCGATCCGCGACGAGGTGATCGCCGGCCGCGGCGAGAAAGACGCCGCCTACATCCGTAAGGTCATCTCGGCGCAGCGCAAGCTCGAGCTGGTCAGCAGGGGCGTGCTGCTGTTCTCGATCTTCCCGCCCGCGTGGCTGCTCGGCACCGCCGGTCTGTCCGTGGCGAAGATCATGGACAACATGGAGATCGGCCACAACATCCTGCACGGCCAGTGGGACTGGATGCGAGACCCGAAGATCCACTCCACGACCTGGGAGTGGGATCACGTCTCGCCGTCCGAGCAGTGGAAGCACTCGCACAACGAGCTGCACCACACGTACACCAACGTGATCGGCAAGGACAACGACCTCGGCTACGGCATCATGCGCGTCGACGAGGACCAGAAGTGGCACCCGTTCCACCTCGGCCAGCCGCTGTGGAACTTCATCAACGCCTGCTTCTTCGAGTACGGCATCGCAGCGTACGACCTGGAGCTCGGCAAGAACCTGCACAAGCGCCGCCGCAACAACCCGGAGTTCCGCGCGCGGGCCAGGGCCGTGGGCCGCAAGATCCGCAAGCAGGTGCTCAAGGACTACGTGATCCACCCGCTGCTGTCGGGCCCGTCGTTCCTGCCCACGCTCGCCGCCACGTTCACCGCGAACCTGGTCCGCAACATCTGGTCCCACTCGGTGATCATGTGCGGGCACTTCCCCGAGGGCGTGCAGGTCTTCGAGCGCCGGTCGATCAAGGGCGAGACTCGCGGCCAGTGGTACCTGCGCCAGATGATGGGCTCGGCGAACATCAGCGGCAGCAAGGCCATGCACTTCATGACCGGCAACCTCTCCCACCAGATCGAGCACCACCTCTTCCCGGACCTGCCGAGCAACCGGTACGCCGAGGTCGCGGTGAAGGTGCGCGCGCTGTTCGAGAAGTACGAGCTGGAGTACGTCACCGGGCCGCTGCCCAAGCAGGTGTTCTCCGCGTGGCACAAGGTCTTCCGGCTCTCGCTGCCGAACAAGAAGCCCACAGTCAAGGTCAAGACGCCGGACCGCGAACAGGAACTCGTCGCGGCCTGATTGCCGGTATTGGTTCAGATCTTTGGGCCGTACCGGCGGCAGCGCCGGGTTCGGTGAGATCCGTTGCGGACGGGGGCGGCCGCGACATCAGACCGTACGACACGGGATCCGGGCAGCCCGGTGTCCGGCTGCGCTGCCTGGACGTGCGCCAGGAGCTCAGCACACAGCGCCCGGCGAGGTGTTGTAGTGCACTGACCTGCCGTGGTCGGGCCGGTAGTCGGGTGCGTACGCGCACTCGGTTTGCCGACGGGCGGGCTGAGTGGAGGGCATGGGCTGTGACGTGGACACTGCCGGAACCGATGTTCGCCGCCCCTGTGTCCGACCCTGCGCTGCTGCCGGGTTATGGATGGGGTTTCGTTCTGTCCGTTGTCCACTTCGGGCATGGGTCAGGGCCCTCCGGTGTGAAGGGCCCTGGCCCCGTGGCGGCGTCGGTTCTGCCAGCCGCACCCCGACGCGGTCGCGAACGCGTCCTCCAAGCTTTCGATGCTGCCCTGCGCGGCGACGCGCAGGGCACCGTGTCCGGGATCGCCCGCGCCGCGAGCGCCGCCCGTCGCGGCCTCAAGTTCTTCTCTCAGCTGCCGGTTCTTCAAGGTGATCCACCGGATGCGGCAGGCGGCGAGTGCCGCCACCAGGCACATAGGTCAGGACCAGAGGACTTCGGTGGCCTGACGCGCCGCGTCTTGCCTCCGCACTCGCCGGCGATGACCCTTTTCAGTTCACGCGCTGTCGGCGGGCAGCGTCGGGTAGTCGGTGTAGCCGCGGTGGTCGCCGCCGTAGAAGGTGGCCGCATCGGGGGTGTTGTAGGGGCCGCCGTCTGCGAGGCGGGCGGGCAGGTCCGGGTTGGCCAGGAACAGCGCGCCGAAGGCGATGATGTCCGCGGTGCCGTCCTCGATGTGGTTGAGAGCGCCGGGGCCGGTGGTCTCGGGGTGGGTGAAGGGGTTGAGGATGAACGCCGTCGGCCACTCCTTGCGCAGCCGGGCGGTCAGGACGCGGTCCGGGCTCTCGACCAGGTGCAGGTAGGCGAGGTCCAGCCGGGCGAGACCGGCGATCAGGGTGGTGTAGGTCTCCAGCACGTTGGCCGGGTCGGTCTCGGCGATGTCGTTGTAGGGGTTGCCGGGAGAGATACGGAAGCCGGTCCGGTGGCCGCCGATCGCCTCCGCGACGGCCGTGGCGACCTCGATGCCGAAGCGGGCCCGGTCCGCGGCGCCGCCTCCCCACCTGTCGGTGCGCAGATTGGTGTTGGGGGCGAGGAACTGGTGGATAAGGTAGCCGTTCGCCCCGTGGATCTCCACGCCGTCGAAACCGGCGGCGATCGCGTTGCGCGCGGCGTCGGCGTAGTCGGCGATCGTCTGGGCGATGCCGTCGGGGTCCAGTTCCTTCGGCGTGACGTAGTCCTGGGGGCCCTGGTAGGTGAACACCTGACCCGCCGCCGCGACGGAGGAGGGGGCGACGGGGAGGAGTCCGTCGGGCAGCAGGCTGGGGTGGCTGATCCGGCCGGTGTGCATCAGCTGCGCGAAGATCGTGCCGCCCTGGGCATGGACGGCGTCGGTCACCTTCCGCCAGGCGTCGACCTGCTGGGCGGAGTGCAGGCCGGGGGTGTTGGTGTAGCCCTGGCCGCCGACCGACGGCTGTATGCCCTCGGTGATGATCAGGCCGGCGCTCGCGCGCTGGGCGTAATAGGTCGCCATCAGCTCCGTCGCCGTGGCGGCAGGAGCATCCGCGCGGCTGCGGGTCATCGGCGCCATAGCGATGCGGTTGGCGAGCGTCTTGCCGCTCAGGTCGATCGGGTCGAACGCGGTGGTCATGGCAGCTTCCTTCGAAGAATGGGTCGAGTGAAAGAGACAGGCGGCAGCACGGTCCTGCGGGATGTCGGGGAACTGGTGATCGACAGAACAGAGACCTCAGCAATCCCCATGCCGCTGGTCAGAGGCGCTTTCTGCTTTGCCGATCAACAGTCGGACAGCCTGCTTCACGAAAGGCGCGGGCTCAGCTGAGCGGCACGTCCGCGACAGCCTTGAGGTGGCTGAATGCCTCCAGGGAGTACCGGCCGTGGTACCGGCCCATGCCGCTTTCGCCGACGCCCCCGAAAGGCAGGCCGGGCATGAGCAGCTGCATCACCGGCTGGCCCCAGGCGACGCCGCCGGAGGACGTCTCCTTCACCAGGCGCGACTTGATGGCCTCGGAGGTGGTGAAGGCGTAGAGCGCGAGGGGCTTGTCGCGTTCGTTGATGAAGGCGATAGCGGCATCGAGGTCTTCGACTTCGACGACGGCGAGGATCGGACCGAAGATCTCCTCCTGCATGACCGGCGATGCGGGGTCGACATCGGTGAGCACCGTCGGTGCGATGAACAGGTCGTCACGGTCGTGCTGGCCTCCCACCGCCGCCCGGCCGGAATCCAGCAGACGCGTGAGCCGGTCGAAATGCCGCTCGTTGATGATCCGGCCGAAGTCGGCTGCGGTCTGCGGAGCGGAGCCGAACTGGGCTTCGACCGCCGCGCGCAGGGCGGGAACCAGCGCGGCGGCAGTGGCAGGATCAGCCAGAACGTAGTCAGGGGCTATGCACTGCTGCCCCGCGTTGCCGAACTTGGCACCGACCAGCCGCTTCGCGGTCTCGTCCACATCGGCGTCGGGCGCCACGAAGACCGGCGACTTGCCCCCGAGCTCAAGCGTGACCGGGGTGAGGTTCTTGGCTGCCGCGGCCATGACGATCCGGCCGACCGTACCATTGCCCGTGTAGAAGATCTGGTCGAAACGCTGCGCCAGCAGGTCCGTGGTCTCCTCGGCGCCCCCCTCGACCACGGTGAGCACGTCGGCGTCGAAGTACTCACGCAGCAGGCGTGAAGCGACCGCCGAGGTGTGCACCGACATCTCGCTCGGCTTGGCCACCACGGTGTTCCCGGCGGCCAGCGCGCCGATGATGGGGTCGATGAGAAGGTGTAGCGGGAAATTCCACGGAGCGATCACCAGGACGACCCCGAGCGGGTCGTACGTGGTGTAGGCCGTGGTCGTGGGACCGAAGTGGGCGGGAACCTCCACCGGGCGAGGCTGAAGCCAGTTCTCAAGATTCGCCAGTGCCTCGTCGATGTCGGCGACGGTGAAGTCGATCTCCTGAGTCTTGGCCTCGGCGGCGTTCTTCCTCAGGTCCGCCCAGAGGGCTTCGATCAGTTCCTGCTCGTTCTCGACCAGCAGCGCCCGCAGCCGCTGCAGCTGGTTGACGCGCCAGTCCAGCCCGCGGGTGACGCCGGTGTTGAACGTCGCACGAAGGCGGCCGACCACCTCCGCAGCCGTTTCCGTCCGGTGCGTCCTCGACTCGATCCCCTGGGTTGCGCTCATGGGATGTGCTCCGTTCTTGATGCAAGCCACGCCCCGGCCGCCTTCCGGCCGGGCACGGTGGCCAGCGTCCTGGACGGGCCGGTATCCACCCAGGCCACGGCATTGCGTACGTGCGCGGTGCCTACCACTGGTTGGGTCAGGATGGTGTGCGTGCGACCGTGGATACTCGAGGCATGGACGAATACCCCGAACCGGTGCACGAGCCCGCCGCCGGCGCTCTGGACCCGCGTGCCGAGCTCAGTGAGTTCCTGCGCACCCGGCGGGCCCGGCTGAAACCGGAGGACGTGGGGCTGCGGGGCTTCGGACGGTACCGGCGGGTGCCGGGACTGCGCCGCGAGGAGCTGGCGCAGCTGGCCGGGGTGTCGGTGGCGTACTACACGCGGCTGGAGCAGGGCAACGGGCGGACCGTGTCGGCGGAGGTCCTCGACGCCATCGCCCGCGCGCTCAGGCTGAGCGACGCCGAGCACGCCCACCTCACGCACCTGGCGAAGCCGAAGCAGCACAAGAAGAAGCCGGCCGGCCGCGCCCAGCAGGTGCGGGGCCCCCTGCGGACGCTGCTGGACACCATGGACGGCGTCCCGGCGATCCTTGTGGGGCGGCGCTCGGACATCCTCGTCTGGAACCGGATGGCCGCGGCGGTCTTCGGCGACTGGGCCGAGCTGCCGGCGCGGGAGCAGAACTGGGCGCGGCTGGTGTTCCTGAGGCCCGAGTACCGCGACCTGTTCGTGGACTGGGAGCACAAAGCCAGCGACGTCGTCTCTCAGCTGCGCATGGACGCCGGCTCCCATCCGGACGACCCCCTGCTGTCCGCGCTGGTGGGCGAACTCTCCGTGAAGAGCGAGGAGTTCCGGCGGCTGTGGGCCACCCACGACGTCAAGGAGAAGTGCCACGGTATCCAGCGCCTGCACCACCCGCTCGTCGGCGAACTCGATCTCCGCCTCGAGTCGTTCCACCAGGCCGACGCCCACGAGCAGATGCTGGTGACCTACCACGCCGAACCGAACTCCCCGTCGGCGGAGGCTCTGCGACTGCTGGCCAGCTGGGGCGCGGATGCGACCCGGGCGGGAACGAGCACGCCGTCGGCACGCACGGCTTGACGAACTTTCCTTGATCATCGGTAGTCGGCTGCGCGCCACGCCCAGCGTCCTATCGCACGCCAGGCGCCTGCGGGGGTGTCGGATTCAGGAGGACCACAAGGCCCGCTTCAGGGCCCTTTGCTCACTCGGCATCGCAGAGTGACAGGCCCGTGAGTGGGCTGGCAGCGGCAGGGCTACGGGCGGATCGCGGGCTCCGCCGTCCTCCAGCGGGGTTTGCCCAACGTCTACTGCGACGTTGGCCCGCAGATACTCAAGCCGACCTGGCAACGGTTGAGATCAGCTCGGTGAACCGCCGGATGCGTGGTCCGCATGTCCGGTGGTGTGGAGGAGGGCCGGGCGACCCGGGCCGTCCTACCTGATTGCGTCAGTGGTGCGGGCCGCTACTTGAGCTCGAACAGCAGCGAGCGGACCTCGGTGCTTCCGGTGTTGCGCGTGGAGTGGTCCACGGCGGGGCTCCACATCGTCTCGCCAGCCGCGAGCGAGACCCTGGTGGTTTCACCAGACTCGTCGGTGAAGGCGACCTCCGCATCCGCGAGGTTGTAGACGAGGTTGTCGGCGTGGTGGTGCATGGTTGACGTGGCACCAGGCTGAAGCCGGGTCTCGAGCAGCCGTACCCGATCGTTCTCGAAGAG
Organism: Streptomyces sp. NPDC001401; assembly: GCF_042895385.1. Taxonomy (NCBI): domain Bacteria; kingdom Bacillati; phylum Actinomycetota; class Actinomycetes; order Kitasatosporales; family Streptomycetaceae; genus Streptomyces; species Streptomyces sp. NPDC001401. The sequence continues at coordinate 29,166 of NZ_JBIAWI010000009.1, read as the reverse complement.
GATCTTGTATACATCGGGTGCCACCTGCACAGCGTCAGCTGCCATGGGAACCTCCTGGCTGAGGGACGAAGCGTCGTTGACCTGTTGGCGACGCCAGCTCCGGGCATACGGCCGTACACGGCGGGACAGCGAGGCCAGTGACCCCGGCCCTCGATCGTGATCCGCACCGCCAGGTCCTGCCGGCCCGCCACATAGCCACGGCCCAACCGCTCCCGCAGCAGCCGCTCGCGGGGGTTCCAGTGCGCGCCCTCGCGTCACCTTCGCCAAAACAGGTGGTGCGTCACTCCACTCGGGCTGGGCACGATCTCCAGGTGGAACCGGTCGAGCAGCTCCTCGGGGGACTCCCAGAGCCGCAGTCCGGACCCGAGCTTTACCGGCGAGACCGCCACATGCAGGGTGTCGACGAGGCCGGCATCAAGGAACTGCCGGATGGTGGTGACCCCGCCGCCGAGCCGGACGTCCTTGCCCTGCGCCGCTTCCCGCGCCCGTTCGAGGACCGTGCCCGGGCTGCCGTCGACGAAGTGGAACGTGGTGTCGGAGAGCGTGAACGACGGACGCGTGTGGTGGGTCATGACGAACACCGGGGTGCGGAACGGGGGCTGCTCGCCCCACCAGCCGCGCCACTCATGGTCCTGCCAGGGCCCGCGCTGGGGCCCGAACTTGTTGCGGCCCATGATCTCGGCGCCGATGTTGCGTGCGAAGTCCCGCGTGAAGTAGTCGTCGAGGCCCCTGCTCCCCCCGGGATCCGTGCGCATGGGCCAGCTCGCCGTGGCTCCGGCCCAGGCGAACAGTCTCTCGGGATGATCCTGGCCGAACGGCCGCTCGAGACTCTGGTGCTCACCGGCACCGATTCCGTCGCTCGAGACGTTGAAGTTCATGACTCTCAGCAGTTGATCCACGTGTGTCCTCGTCAGGTCCTGTCGCGTCATCGTGTGGCGAGGCGCCGCACATCATGACGTCGAACGGGACGTGGCCAGATCGACAGCGGCCCACGACTTTTCTCCGAGGCGTGTCAGAAAACGGCCCAGGCGTCGCACCGGACTTCACCGCCCGTCCAACCGCTCGGACCGCCAACCCGGCGAACCTACGCGGTCAGAGCAATAGAGAGGTAGAAGCAACGCAGCCGACTTAGGACTCCTAACAAAAGTGGTGGGCTTGACCTGGTCAGAGGTCGGTGTCGTGCACGAGGCCGCCGGGTAGCGGGACGCGGTCAGCCGCGCAATCGCACGCGATAAACCTGGCGACGTCGGCGATCATCCCCGGGATACTGGTCGCCCATGGATGAGGTCAAAGTCGTCGTCGCCCATTCCGAGCGCGCGACTCTGCGCGTCGGTGACGTGTTCTTGAAGGTGGACGCTGATCAGGCGCGCATCGACGTCGAGGTCGAGGCGATGTCCCTCGCGCCGGTCCCGACCCCGGAGGTCCTGTGGCGCAAGCCGCCCGTGCTCGCGATCGCCGCACTCCCGGGGACGACGCTCGGGCGCCTCGGCGGGCCGTCGACCGGGTCGCCGGCGGCGTGGGCCGCGGCGGGCGCCGCCATCCGGAAGCTGCACGAAGCGCCCCTGCCGCCCCGGACGGGCCGGGCCGGCCGGAGCATCGTCGCGCTGGCGGCGGAACTCGACGACGAGTGCGAGTTGCTCGTGACGAACGGCCTCCTGCCCGCCGGCCTGGTCACCCGCAACCGCCAGGTCGCCGAGGCCGCGCTCCGGCCGTGGACTGCGGCGTTCACACACGGCGACCTGCAGATCGCGCACCTCTTCGTCGACGGCGACGAGGTCACCGGCATCATCGACTGGTCCGAGGCGGGCCAGGGTGATGCCCTGTACGACCTCGCCACCTTCACGCTCGGCCACGAGGAGCACCTCGACCACGTCCTCGCCGGCTATGGCACCGACATCGACCTCGACGTGATCCACGCGTGGTGGTCGTTGCGAAGCCTGCTGATCATTCGCTGGCTGATCGAGCACGGCTTCGACCCCTTCGCGCCGGGCTGTGAGGTCGACGTGCTGAGATCCCGGATGTGAGGCTGCGCGGGCCCGACTGCTACGTATGCGTTCTGACGCATCGAGCAGGCCATCCCCTGGGGCGATCGCCCGCCCTCACTCTCAACAAAGTGCGGTGCGCAGTCGTCGCCAGCAGATGACGGCGCAGCCAAGGGTGACGAACGCGTGGTGAATGTCCTCGCGGATCTCCCAGCGGATACGCAGGCGGCGGAACCAGTGCAGCAGCGCGATCGCTCCTTCCACGACCCAGCGGTACACACCCAGGCCGGAGCCGTGCCCGGTGCCGCGCCGGGCGAGGCGCGGGGTGATCTGGAACCGGCGGACCTTGTCCCGGTAGACCTCGTGGTCATAGCCGCGGTCGGCGTACAGATACCTGGGGCGGCGCAGTGGCTGGCCGCGCTTGCCGCGGATCGGGGGGACGGCCTGGATCAGCGGGATCAGTTGGGTGATGTCGTTGCGGTTGCCGCCGGTGGTGATTGCCGCGAGCGGGATGCCGTGCGCTTCGACGATCAGGTGGTGCTTGCTGCCGGTCTTGCCCCGGTCCACCGGGGACGGACCGGTGGCCGGCCCGCCCTTCATCGCGCGGATGTGGCTGGAGTCGACAGCTGCGCGGGAGAAGTCCAGCAGGTCTGCGGCCCGCAGCTCGGAGAGCAGCAGCTCGTGCAACTGCTGCCAGACCCCGGCCTCGTTCCAGTCCCGCAGCCGTCGCCAGCAGGTCATCCCCGAGCCGAAGCCCAGCTCCTGGGGCAGAAACTCCCAGCGGATCCCGGTGTACAGCACGAATAGGATCCCGCACAGCACCCTGCGACCATCCAGACGCTTACGACCTGGACGCCGCGGATTACGTGGAACGACCGGCAGCAGCGGCTCGATCCGCGCCCACAACTCGTCGTCGATCTCCCAAGGTCTGGCAGCGGTCTTCCTCGTCTCGACTGGCTTGCACCCCCTTCGGCCAGCATCAACGAGAACTGACACACCGTCATTCCCAGAGGTCCAGAAGCCTCTTTTTGTTAGGAGTCGTTAGCCCTGCGCACTGACAGGTCACGCTGACGCAGACGCACGGGAGTGCTGATCAAGGACGCCGCAGGCACCCCTCGGGCAGCGCGGCTCCAGTGCTGCGCAGGTGCTCGATGGCCGCGGCGAGCGCCGGGGGATTATCGTCTGCTCCGCCGGTCACCGGGGAGACGAGCCGTACGAGGACGAGGCCCACACTCCCCCACCACGAGCCCCAACTCCGACCGCTCACAGCTGGGTTCACCGAAGGCGCCAACGCTCACCGCGACCAGGCACGAGCGCGTTGGCGTAAAGAGGGTGGGAACTGTCCCGCCAACACCACTGGCCCCCAGAGCGAAGGTGCACGCACACGCGAACCCACCATCACCCCATCCGCACCGAGCAATGTTGCCGGGACATGCGGAGCCAGAACATCATCCCAACCGGTCCCGGCAGAGCAACGAACAGGGCCGGTCTTGGACACGGGCCCATCCGACACTCACCGCAAAGTCATCCAGATGCCTTGCCCTGTCGCCAGCTGCCGACGCCCAGCTCAGACGTAATCTGCTGAGCGCGTCACCAACATCGCACAACCCCAGTCGGCCCGGGGCCCCTGCCCTCATCCATCAGGAGGCCCCGGCGCTCGCCCCTCGTCCTTGCAGCCGGTTCGGGATGGGGCGTAGCTCCCCCCATGCCCCAAAGGCCGTAAGGACGATGCCATGCGAGCCACCCACACCTGGTGACGGTGGGTCCTCGCGTCGGCGGCCGTCGCCCCCACCGCCGCTCAGGCGACGGCCGCCGCCCACCCTTCCAGACGCCTGTTCACCAAGGACACCACCGCCGCTCACCGTGGCACACAGCGCCATGACGAACATGGTTGCGGGCATTGGTACCAGGGGCGCTACGTCGCATCCCTGGACCCCGCCCAGTGCGGCGACCTCACGCGCGAAGGCGGGTTTCGCCGTGGTCGAGATCCGTGCGCGCGTGAAGTCACCACGCACGTTGACCAGCCACTTTCCGCCGTCGAGGGTGCTGAACCGACTTCTCACCATGTGTCGGCACATGCCCGCCCCAGCCACCTTTTCCGCTAGGGCGTGTTCGATGAGTCCGTTGCTGACGGCGCGGTTTCAGGCAGTGCTCGATTCAGGCACCTGCCGCCGTAACGACGGCGTCCGTCGCGAAGCCGAGCAGCAGGCCGAGGAGGATGCACCAGGTGGTGAGTGTCTTCAGCCCGGCCTTGCGGGCGACTGCCAGCAGTTCGATGACGACGTAGAGGATCGAGCCGGCGGCGAGGCCGAGGAAGGCGATCGACAGGGTGTCGTTGACCAGGTGCTGGCCGACGAGTGTGCCGAGGAACGTGGGGCCGCCGCCGATCACGCCGAGCAGCAACAGCGTCGGCCAGGACGGGCGTTCACCCTCGGCGGCCAGGGGCGCGACGATGCCGAAGCCCTCGGTCGCGTTGTGCAGGCCGAACCCGATGATCAGCAGGACGGCGAGGGACAGCTCCCCCTGGGCGGCGGAGTTGCCGATGGCGAGGCCCTCGGCGAAGTTGTGCAGGCCGATGCCGGTGGCGATCATCAGCGCCAGCGAGGCAGCCTGACTGCGGGTCTTCGGGGCCAGCTCGACGCTGGCTGCGGCACCGGGCCCGGCAGGCCGCGAGGAGGCGGCACGCCGACGGGCGATCCAGCTGTCGTAGTGCACGAGTCCGGCCAGTCCGATCGTCAGGCCGGCGATCAGTGTGATCCCGCCCGAGGCGACGGTTCCCCAGTCGTGCTCGGTCAGCGCCCCGTCGATCGGCTCCCAGGCATGGGTCAGTACGTCCCAGACGAGGAAGACCAGGATGCCGATGGCCACGGCGTTGAGTCCCGCCCTGAGGCGGGGAGTGGGTGTGCGAAGGCGACCGAGGGGGAGGCCGAGGTAGATGGTGAAGCCTGCGATGGCGCCGAGCAGGGCGACGTTCGCGCTGGACATGGGGACTCTCCGGTCTGTCGTGCACAGGAAGCGCCCAGAACCTAAGGGAGGCAAGGCTTGCCTAACAAGCCCCGAAGGGGGTCCTCGACAAAGCTTGGCGAAGTCATTACGTCAAGGTCGACCCCCAGCTCCCGGGCGGTCGTACGGCGTTGCCCCAGCGCCCGCCCACCGAGCAGTGCGGGCGAGGGGTAGTCGAACGGGTCCTCGTCGTAGCGGGCCTCGCGTTCGTGCGGTGGTCATGCCGTCCAACCACTCCCCCTTACATACCCCGGAAAAAAATCTCTCCGATTTTGCGTAATCCCTCCCACCCCGCCGGCCTCTCCTTGGACGAGCCCCCGACCGGGCCCCGAACCCACAGGAGACACACGTCCATGCACACCGACTTCCTCGTTGTCGGCAGCCGCGACCGGCTGGACGAGAGACGCACCCTCGTCAGGAACTGCATCCGAAGCGCCACGCTCAGCACCGACATCGCCGAGCGCGCAGGCATCCCAGCTGGGAGGCGCACCTCGTGAGCACCCACCGCCTGGACGTCCCCCAACTCCACCGCCGTCTCGACACCCGACGCCGGGAACTCGGCCTCACCTGGCGCGGTGTCGCCCAGCAGACACGGCTCGCTCCGGCCACGTTCAGCCGGATCACCAACGGCCATTCACTCGAAGCCGACGCGCTGGTCACCCTCTTGGTCTGGCTCGACCTCGACACCGACATCGCGGCCTTGATCGAACCCGGCGACAATCCGCTCCCCTGCCCAGGCTGCGGACGGGCCTTCCAGCCCAAGCGCGACGGCAGCATGCGCACCCACCCCTGTCAAAAGGCCGCCGAATAACCGCAGTTCGCCTCCTTCTCGCCGCAGGCGCCACTGCCCCGCTCGCCCGTCCCCCATGCGCCGCGAACATCACCGGAGCAAAGCCATGATCCCGTCCCTGCTCATCGTCAGCCTGCTGTGCCTGTCCACCGGCTACACCATCGTTTACCGCATGAGTCCCCGCGACCGCGCCACCGTGAGCGGCACCCCCGCTCAGGACGAGGCCGCGTTTCTCGCCGCCGAACGCGACCGCTTCGACGAGCTTGTCGCAGATCTCGACCTCCAAACCCCCAGACCCCACCAGGACCAGCACACCCTGACCCACCGCCACAGCATCAACACGATCACCAGTGACGCCCTCGACGCCCTGTACGCCGAACGTGACCGGCTGCACGAGCAACTCGACCAGGCGCACCACCGCTACGGCTCCCACGACGCCAGACAGCACGCCCGCACCGCGCCCCACCAGTCCACCGATCCTGCCGACGACCTGGTGGCCGCGCTTGTAGAGCAAGCCGCCAGGCAGGCCGCCGAACTCCATGTGCGACTCGCAGACGTCGAGACCAAGCGGGTCGGCGTATACCGCGAACGCGCCCATCTCCTCGGCTGGCTCGCCTCCCTTCACCACCACAACGCCTTCCTGACCGCGGCAACCGGCGTCGACGAACCCGGCTGGAAGCTGCTGCACCTCAACATCGCGGGACATAAGCTCTCCTGGCACATCGCACCACGTGACATCGAGCTGTTCGATCATGTGATGACTGTGCCGTTCACCGAGCCACGCGGCGAGTGGGACGGCAGCACCACCGACGAGAAGTACCAGCACATCCGCTTGCTGACATTCAGTCAGAAGAGCATGGCCGTCCACGCCCCGGCCCCGGCCCCGCCCGACCATGCTCGAAGTTCGAAAGCCGCCTCGGCCCCCGCGACCGCCCACAGCAGTACCCGCACCATGGCCACCCAGCCGAACGTCGACGCCCTCCTCGACGCCTACGCCCACCGAGGAACGGTCATCCAGCAAGCCGTGCGCCTGGTCGACACCGTCATCGACGCCCCATCCGTCCACGACGCCGAACAGCGATCTATGCAGGACTTCGCCCACAAGATCCGAAACACTCTCCTGTCTGCCGCACCGAAGACCGACACCTGAACAGGGCAACTGGCCATGCCAACCGGTCGAACGCCTCGGGACGGCAGAAGGAGCAGTCGCACTTCTTCGAGACGCTCGCGGAGGACCTGTGGACGCGAGCGAGATCGAGCTGTTCGAGGCCCTTCAAGGGCCCGGGTGGTGTGGGCGGCGTGTCTCATCGCGGCACTCGTGGGCAGCCTCGCAGCAGTGACTCGTCGCAGCTGCCGGCAGCCGTCCCCTACACATGGGCGCCGCCCGGCCCACCCCCTGATCGGCGCGTGCGCTGGGGAGAATTTGGGGAGTACGAGCGGTCCTGGGGAGCCCCTGGGGAGAATCGACTGCGTAGCGCCGCACGATCCCGAAAGACGATGAAAGACTCATTTACGCAGCTCAGGGGCGAGGATGCATGCATCGCGGCCGGTCAGCGCCACCCGGTAGACAACTTCAGCCGGGCCAGGCGGCCGGTGAACGGTGCCTTGGCCAGATACCCACTCACCGTACGGCCCAGCGCGGATGCTAGGTTCTCGCCGACGTGACAGTCTGAGGCGCTCCGCGCCAACCCTATGCAGGTCGGCGGGAAGTGCCGCTCGAGCAGCTGGGACAGACACCGCTGGAGCTCCCGGATCTGTACAGTCAACTGCTCGATACGCTCGGCCAGCAAGCACAGCGTGAACCGCGTGGCCCGCAGCAGCGGATCCTCGCCCTCATCGAGGTCGAGTTGTGCTTCACCCCGACCTACGCCTCGTGGGCCAACCCCATCGAAGCCCACTTCGGACCGCTGAGGCAGTTCACCATCGCCAACTCGAACTACCCCAACCACACCGTGCAGACCCAGGCGTTGCACGCCTACCTGCGGTGGCGGAACGCCAACGCCCGCCACCGGGACGTTCTGGCAGCCGAACCCAAGGAACGCGCCCGCATCCGCAGCGAGGAGGGCATCCGCTGGGACGGTCGGCCCCTCGCCACGGCGGTGTGACCGCCAGCGATATGTGGCCAGGGGCGGTCGCAGGACCCCTGGTGACCAGCCCGTGCTCACGGGTGGTTGGCCATTTTGCTCAGCGGTAGCTGGTCAGTACGGTAGCGATTCGTCGCATGCTGGGCCGAGGCATGCTTCGTGGGGCGCAGCAGTCGGCTACTCGCCGGTGGCGCCATCGATGGCCTCGCGGAGGAGATCCGCATGGCCGACGTGCCGGGCGTACTCCTCGATCACGTGCTCAAGGACGAACCGCACATCGGTGTCTCCGAACTCCGGATTCGGCACGATACGCGCGAGGTCGACGGTCACCTTCGCGAATACCTGCCGCGACTCCTCGCACGCCTTCAGGTAGTCCTCGTAGACGTCCCTGGCCGGCGTAGCGTCCGACTCGTCGTACCACTCGCCACCGTCAGCGGTGACGTAGGTCCGATAGCGGAAGAAGCGAGGCGTCGTGCCCGCCAACGTCCGCTGGAACCAGGCACGCTCAACCCCCTGCAGATGGCGCATGAGCCCCAGCAGGGTCAACGCCGACGACCGCACAGGACGTAGCCGCAGTTGTGCATCCGAGAGGCCCTCGCACTTCCACAAGAAGGTCGCTCGGTGGTAATCGAGATTCGAGGCGATCACCTCCAGCCACGGGCCCGATACTGCGCGCTCAGGCCGGACGATCTTCTGGACCACAATGTCGCTCACGCTGGAGCCTCCTTAGCGGTCATCAAGCTTGGTCGAGTTTGTACGTGCCCACGATCCGAGGACTGGGCGGCGCCTCTACCGGCGCCTCACGAGCACGTCCGCCCAAGAAGACCTCTGTTCGTATCGGAACTCATCGCTCGATGCCGCAACGAGAGTGGCCATCCACGCCCGCGAGTGGCCAGGTAGGCCAGGGCCAGTGCGCGGGAGTTGACCCAGGCGCCATGGTGGTCACGGTTGGGGAGGAAGACCGGCCGATCGGGCACGACCTTGTCCAGCAGCGCGGCGGTGGGCAGCCCGCCGGGGAACGCCTCCAGCGACCAGCCGCCGCCCGTGATCCACTCCACGGAGGGGTGCGCCTCGGCGTAGGCACCGATGCGCCGCAGATACTCCCCCACGTCGGTCGACCCGGTCAGGTCGCACTTGGCCAGTTCGAGACCCCCGTGCACGGCGTGGATGTGGGCGTCCTGGAAACCCGGGATCAGGGTGCCGCCGTTCAGGTCGACCATCTCGGTGCGGGCGTCGACGAGTTCGTCGGTGTCGGCGCACCCCAGGCCGACGATCCGGCCGTTCCGTACGGCGACCGTGTCCGTACGGGGGAGGGCCGGGTCCATGGTGCGGACGGTCCCGTTGACGAAGACGAGGTCGGCGGAGATGGTCATCGTGCTCCTGACGTGGAGGGGGTGCGGGTGCTGAGGAGGAATCAGCCGGCCTGGGCGAGCGCGGCCGCCGGGTCGAGGCCGGCAGGGTTTTCGCCGATGGCACCGCGGAAGAAGGCGGCGCGGCGGCCCCATTTCCCCCAGGCCGAGAAGCACAGGCCCGCCACGACGATCGCCACCGGCACCGAGGCCAGGAACCGGCCGTTGGTGGCGTCGAGGGCGTACGACGGGCTGGTGGTCCAGTTTTGAACGGCGTAAGGGGTAGGCGACAGGGAGCACCTTGCCCGATAGTCGTGCAAGTCCAGACGCCCCCTCATTCCTCCGGGCGTCTCCCTTCGGTGCACTGGCGCTCCGCGTCGCGGATGACATCGAGGCCGTGTGTCTCCACCTGGAGTTGCCGGCCCACGGGGTGTTCCTGGGAGCGTCCGCCATCGTCGACCTGCCCGTCCAGATGCGTCCGGGGGACGCCGAGTCCCATGACGGAGGACTGTCAAGACCACCTGCCTTTCATCGGTGGTGCCCACTTTTGTGTTATCGCCCGCTCCGTATCACGTCTCCCTACGCAGGCACTGTCCCCACAAGAGCCCGAGGAACGACACGGTGACACTTCAGATCAGCCGACGCACCATGCTCAAGGCCGCGGGAGCGGCGACCGGCGCGGTCGGTATCGGCACGGGCGTGGCCGCTTCCCCCGCGACGGCGGCGCGCACATCCTTCGCGCACCCCGGGATGCTCCACACCCAGGCCGATCTCGAGCGCATGGCCGCCAAGGTGAAGGCGGGCGCCGCCCCCTACACGGCGGGTTTCGCCAGGCTCACCGCCAACCGTCACTCGCAGAGCACATGGCGGCCCAACCCGCTGACGACCGCGATCCGGGGAGGGAGCGGCGTCCAGAACTACTGGGTTCTCTACAACGACATCCACGCCGCCTACCAGAACGCGCTGCGCTGGAAGATCACCGGCGACACCGCACACGCCGACACCGCACGGGACATCTGCAACGCCTGGTCGGGGACGCTGAAGGGCATCGGCGGAGGTTCCGAAGTCGTGCTCATGGCGGGCATCCAGGGGTACCAGTTCGCCAACGTCGGCGAGCTCATGCGCGGCTACCCCGGCTTCGACCTGGCCCGTTTCCAGGACATGATGGTCAACTGCTTCTATCCGACGAACCGCGACTTCATATACCGCAAGACCAATTGCATCGGCCACTACTGGGCGAACTGGGACCTGTGCTCGATGGCCTCGATCATGGCCATCGGGATCCTCTGCGACGACCGGGCCAAGTTCAACGAGACGGTCGACTACTTCCACCACGGCGCAGGCAACGGCGCGCTGGACAAGGCGATCCCCCACGTCTACGGCAACGGCCTGGCCCAGTGGCAGGAGAGCGGGCGCGACCAGGGCCACAGCCTGTTGGGCATCGGCCTGATGGGCACCATCTGCGAGATGGCCTGGAACCAGGGCGTCGACCTCTACGGCGCGGAGGACTCCAAGTTCCGCAAGGCGTGCGAGTACGTCGCCCGGTACAACCTCGGCCACGAGGTGCCCTACACCACCTACACCTGGACAAACGGCGTGCACTGCTTGAACACGGAGGAGACCGTCATCTCCGAAGGCGGCCGTGGCGGTGGGCGCCCGGTCTGGGCGCGGGTCTACAACCACTACGCCAACAGGCGCGGCATGGCCATGCCGAACACCGGCGAGATGGTGGCCCGCAGCGGGCCCGAGGGAGGCGGCGGCGACTACGGCCCGAACAGCGGCGGATTCGACGAACTCGGCTTCGGCACACTGGCGTACACCCGGGACAAGGCCACCGCGGCCGAGGCGTCGGCCTCACCGTCCCCCTCGAAGTCGGCCGCCGCCAAGTCCGGAACTTCCGGTTCATCCAAGTCCCCGGCCGGGCAGTCCTCCGGGGACGTCAGCACCCGGGGCGGAAAGAGCGGCAAGGACCTGGCCGCCACCGGTACCTCGGACCTCGCTCTGTGGACGGCCGCGACCGGCGTCACCGCGATAGCCGGCGGCCTCCTGCTGCTCCGCCGCCGCGGCCAGGCCCGCCACGACGCCGAGTGACACCCGCGGTGACGCAAAAATCCGGTGACTGACCGCAGTCGGGCTCACTGCACGCGCCGTGCGCTGCCGCGAGATCCAGTGCCCAGCGGGAACGGAACAGAGAACCGGTACAGCTGTCAAAAACTCTTGACCGGGTGTGAGCGGGGCTGCCGGGGTGGGGCCCGGCAGCCCCGCCGATCCGTCGCAAAGCCGCATCCAGACGGGCGGTGATTGTGGGCAGCGCCTTGTCCCACACGGGGATCACCACGCGAAAACGGGACCAGGCCGGCCACGCGCATCACAGCGTGGTCTTGCGGCCCTTGATCAGCGGCCCGTCGCCCCAGTGGTACTGCAACCACAAGCCCGGCTCGGTCACCCACGGCCGGTAGATACGACGCCGTCCGGCCCGGTACTGGGGTTTCGCCTCGGCGACCGTGCGGCGGGTGGTGCGTTCCCCGCCCGCGAAGCCCATCGCGACGATCCTCTTGTGCACCACGTCCGCACGGATCTTGCCCTGCGAGCGAACCACCGACTCCTCTCAGTGCCACGTGGTCGATCAGTCTGACGCCGACGAGTATCCAGGTCGCCCCGATGGTCACCTCCCCCTGCCGTTCACGGCGAAGGTTGTTGTGATCGTTGAAGGCTCCGGAGGGTGACGGACTGGGCATTCGTCTCCTGCTCATTCCGCGCGGTGGAGCCATCAGTCCTTCGGTGGCGCCATGCTCTCCGTACGGTGAGGGACGCGATCTCCAGCCCGGTCCGGGGTGCCTGCTCACCGCGGCCGAGGGTCAGCGCGAGTTCGGTCGCCGCGATGGCCATCTCGGTCAGCGGCTGGTGGACGGTGGTCAATGGCGGGTCCACCCAGGAGACCGCCGTCAGGTCGTCGAAACCGACCACGCTCAGGTCCTCGGGGATGCGCAGGCCGGCTTCGCGCGCGGCCTGGCAGACCCCGAGCGCCAGGAGGTCGTTCGCGGCGAAGAGCGCCGCGGGGCGGTTGGGCCGGGACAGCAGGTCGTGCGCCGCGGCACAGCCGTCCTCCCGGGTGAGCTTGGCGTGGACCACGAGGTCCGGATCGGCCGGCAGACCGGCAGCCTGCAGCGCCGAGCGGTAGCCGTCCAGCCGGGCAGCGCAGCACAGCAGGTCCTGACCAGTTGGTGGCGCCGACGAGGGGGACGTCGTCCGGCAGTTCACAGGCCGGATCGAAGACGACGAACGGAATGCCCTTCGCCTGGAGCTGCTCGCGCTCGGCCTCGGAGAGCTGCGCCACCGACAGACAGTACGCAGTTCGGGCGGCGGGCCACGGTGTCGTCCCGGACCGTCCGGCAGCACTCCCCATGCGCCTTACCGGCATCAACTCCGCTTCCGTGGACAGGTGCCCACGCCATGGCCCAGCTCGTGCGCCGCATGCAGACGAGCGGCTCCCTGAAACGGCCACAGTTCGGGATGTACGACCTCACACCGCTCGGCTGCGACACGCAACACGTCTGCGGTTCGCTCTCGGCCTGGCACCGTACCCACCTCGCCGGCGCAGCCGCGTCGCTCGCTGAGGCGGATGACATGAGGGTGCGGGAGCTGTCCCACTCCCATCTCAACCGGACTGCAGGAGTCCGTTCAATGTTTGACAAGATGCGCGGCCTGGCGCGTTTTCCGGCTTCTGGAGTTGAAGGCACCGGCCTCGATCTGCCGTGGGCTCGCCGGTTCATCCGGCGGCCTGTTTCGGCTTGTCGGGCGAGGTGTGGGCAACCGGCGGCCTCGCTGTCGCGTCGGGTGCGTGCCGGGTTCCACGGCTCGGGCGTGCGGGCTCTGGTCGTAGGTGGGTCGCTGCTGCTGGTCAGCCGGGGTCCGGGAGAACCGGAGGTTGCTCTCTGCCTCGGCGAAGATGCAGGCCGACAAGCCGATCGTCTCCGTCCGCGCGGTCTGCGAACCCGCCTTCGCGCCTGCCGGACAACCGGTCCCGCCCAGCACCAGCACGATCAATCGGGCCTTCATTGATTGAGCGGCTCGGAATTTGATCATCTCGTGGAGTAATTGATTACTCCCTGGATTTGACTGTCTGATCAACCGCGCGTCCCCGAGATTCGGTTGTGCCTGAACCCAACCGGACAGAAGGGAGCGGGGCCATGTCCCGTTCACTCCGTAAGAGAATCGCCGGCGCCCTGGCCGTGACCGCCCTCGCGGGAGGGTCGCTGACCCTGTCCGCCGGTGAGGCCAGTGCCGTCCCCGTCCCCGGCCCCCACTGCAACTCCCCCGTCTTCACCGCCTGCGTCGCGATCTCCAACCACAGCGTGGACGCGCACAGCTGGCGTATCAGCGTCACCGAGCCCAACGGCCACCGGTGGAACCGCTGCCTCACGGGCAGCGAGCCCCACAACACGAGCTACTACCCGAGCGTGTGGTTCTCCAACAGCGACCAGGTCTCGCTGACGGCCTACCGCGCCGGCAACTGCGAGGGCTGGAGCCAGAACGACGACTGGTGGGGCGACTGGAACTCGACCCAGGACCAGTACCACCTGATCGTCGTCAACCGGCACTGACCGCCGCACACCGCTCGCACCACCGGACCCTCTCCCCCCTTCATTCCCCGCAAGGAGCCACCCAAGTGCGCCCCCACGCTCTGACGACCCCCGAAGCAGCGCCCACAGTGACCAAGAAGAGCAAGCACCGCCGCTGGCTGGCGCCGGTGCTGAGCCTGGGTCTCGCCCCGCTCCTCCTGCTGGCCTCGCCCGGCTCCGCCTCGGCGGACACCTGGTGCTGGAAGCCGGACGGCTACGACATCCGCAAGGGCGACACCACCTGGGCCAAGGGACAGACCCAGGCCGCCAACACCTTCCAGGACTGGGTGTGGCGCGGACCCACCTTCCGCTGCCCCCCGAACGCACCCAACTGCGGCTACCGCTGGGACCACTCGAACACCACGGGCTGGCAGTGGTCGGTCGGCGTCAGCGTCAGCAACCCCGTCCCGTGGCTCAACCAGGTGCTGGCCAGCATCACCCCCTCCTACGGGCGCAACGGCTCCACGTCCACCACCTTCAGCTTCAGCACGGACCTGAGGCCGGGGCAGTACGCCCAGCCGATCCAGGTCGTGGAGCGCCGCTGGACGAAGGGCACCTTCGTCGGCGCCTTCCGCACCGACCACTCCAGCTGCGGCGGTGGCCAGGAGCGGTACTGGTGGGACGGCAACTACGAGTGGGGCTCGTGGACGGCCAACCTCAGGGTCAACGACTACGGCACGTACAACATCTGGAACTGACGCCCCCAAGCCGGCCCGGCCCCGGTGTTTCTGCACCTTCACCGGGGCCGGGCCCCCTTCCCGTTCGACCTCCGACCTCGTGAGGAACCCCGGCCATGGACCCGCGCCCTCTCCGCCGTCTCCCCCGCACCGTCGCTCCCGCGGCCGCCGCCCTCCTGTGCGCTCTGCTGGCCTCCTGCTCCCCGGGCAGCGCATCCCCTGCCGCCTCCGGAGCCTCCCACGCCGGTGCGGCTCAGGTGACGACCGCCTCGCCCGGCCCCGCCGTCGCCCCTTCCGTCACGTCCTCGCCCAAGACCCTGCCGCCTTCCCGCCTGTGCGCCGTCCTCGACCGGTCCGCCGCCCGGCAGATGCTGACCGACCCGAAGCAGGCTCCCCGCCTCGCACCCGGCAACGGCACCGCTCCGGACTCATGCAGCTACGCCTCCGGCGACGGGATGAACCTGCTGACCCTCACCCCGTCCGCACGCTCCTACAACGCCGAGGTCTCCGCCTCGCACAACCTGGTCCGCGACCCCGCGTCGGCGGGCATGCGCGACGTGAAGGTCACCGAGGTCACCGGACTGGGACAGGCCGCCTTCCGCGAGACGGTGGTGGTGCTGCAGCCACGGCAGAACGTCGCCTACGTGGTGTGGCGCGTGGGTTCCAAGACCTGGGTGCTCACCCTCGCGGAGACAGGCGGGGCGAAGGCCGCCGACCGTCTCGTGGCGCTGGCCCGGAAGATCACCCCCCGGCTCCCCCACTGACCCCGCACGCCCGCCGATAAGGCGCTTGCGGCACATACGTCCGCCACTGTTCCCGCGTCAGGTCGGTGCCCGCCCGGGCGCAGACCCGCGCGATCGCCCGTCCGGGATCGACGGCGTACCGCTGGAGCGGGACGTGTGCACCGCCCGCGTACAGGGTCGTGCCGTCGGGTGAGAAGGCCAGGGACGCGGTGGCGTCGCCGGGTGTGGTCAGCGGGGTGCCGAGGGGCTGGCGGGTCGCCACGTCCCACAGCTGCAGGCTGCCGGCGTCGCCGCCCACCGCCAGCGTCCGGCCGTCGGGACTGAACGCCAGCGCGTTCACGGCCTCCGGGCGGTCACCGAGCGGCGCCGGGAAGACGTCGCGCAGCACACCCGCACGCCGGTGTGCTGTCCTGTCCCACAGGGCGACCCGCCCCATGTCGTCGCCGACCGCGAGCACGGAGCCGTCGGCCGAGAACCCCACCGCGCCCACGTGCTCGCCCTGCACCAGGTCGCGGCTGGTGACCTTGGCCGACGGCAGCCGGGCGAGCCGTCCGTCACCGACCAGCAGCCCGCCGTCCGGGCGGACGGCCAGGTGGACGCTGGCCAGGCCGGGCAGCACAGCATTCCTGCGGCGAGCCGCCGTGTCCCACACCTCGCCGTACAGGTCGCCGCCGGGCCGGAGAGGGGAGCGGGCGGCGTACAGGGTGCGTCCACCGGGTCCTAGAGCGATCTTCACCACCGGGTCGCCGGCCAAAACCATGGTGGAGCGGACGCGGTGGCGGGCGATGTCCCACACCGTGAAGGACTGTGAGACGACCTCCTGGCCGGGCGCCGAGACACCGTACGCGAGCGCCGTGCCGTCCGGGCTGAACGCCAGCAGGGGCAGAGGGGCGACGGGGATCACCGGGGCGGGATCGCGGAAGACGGGCACGTCGACCGGGGGCAGGGTGCTTGTCAGCCGGTCGTCGGCGGTGGCGCGCAGCCGGAAGATGTACCGGTCGCCGGATCGCTCGGCCGTGGCATAGGTACGGCCGTCAGGGCTGAAGCCGACGGCGTCCAGCGGGATGCCGTGCCAGGCCCGGGTGACCGCCGGGCCGAGGTCGAGGGTGTGGACGGTGGTGCCCTCCAGGTAGCGCAAGGTGCGGCCGTCCGGGTCCCAGGCCAGGCCGCTGTAGGGGCGCTGGTTGTTCAGGGAGTGCCGGAAGACTGGCACTTCGGGGGCCGCCAGCCGCCACACCCGGATCTCCTCGTGGTCGGCCGTCGCCAGGAAGGCGCCGTCCGGACTGAAGGAGGCGTGGTTCACGCCGTTGTCGGCGAAGTCGGCGATCCGCTTGCCGGTCCCGGTGTCCCAGACCCGCAGCCCGGTGCCGGTGGCGGCGGCCAGCCGGTCCTCGCCGAGCGCAAGAACGGTCGTGTTCGTGTCCTCGTCGCAGATGTGGTCCTTCTGCCAGGTCCCGGACAGGGCACGGTGACCGGGTATGTCCCACAGCTGCGGGGCCTGTCCGCCGGAGCAGACGGCCGCGCGCCGTCCGTCCGCGCTGAGCGCCGTGACCGTCACACCCGGTGCCGGGGCCTCGAACAGCACGCGGCCGTCCGTGACCGAGCGCAGCCGCACCCGGTCGCCCTCGGTGCTCAGGAAGGCGCGGTCGTCGCGGGTGAAGCGGACATCGGTGAACTGCGGCAGCGGGTCGGGGCCGCCGGTCCAGTGCCCGGTGGCGGTGTCCCACAGCCGTATCCCGTCGTGGCCGCTGACCACGAGCACCCGGGTGTCCGGGCTCGCCCCGAGGACCATGCCGTCCGGCAGCCGGCCCGAGCCGGTGCGCCGGTGCGTTCTGACGTCCCAGGTGCGCCAGGTGCGGTCGACGGGGCTCAGCAGGGTGCGGCCGGAGGCGGAGAGGGAACGCCAGGCGGAATCGCCGGGCACGGGGTCGGTGAAGGCGTCCGTCTCCTGCTGGGCGAGGGAGCCGAGCAGGGCGCGGCGGGTCTCGGGCAGCTCGGCGACGCGCCAGGCAGCCGCGCCCAGCAGCAGCGCGGTGTGTGGGTCGGTGGTGCGCAGCGCGTCTGCCACGTCGGCGACCTGACGGGCCGCTTCCTGGGTGCGCCGGCGCTCGTTGTCGGCATAGGCCTGCCAGACGGCGAGGGCCGTCAGCAGCGCCACCGCCAGGACAGCGGACAGCGACACGGTCAGGATGCGGTGCCTGCGGACGGTCCGGGCGGTGGCCCGGCGCTCCGCCGCCCGGGCGTCCAGCGCGGCGGTCAGAAAGTCCCGCTCCGTCGCCGTCAGCGCGAGATCGGCCGCAGGGTCCGGGAACAGCTCCTCCGCGCGGGCCAGCCGGTTGCCCCGGTACAGGTCGCCCGGGTCGCGGTCGTGCTCCAGCCAGGTGCGGGCCGCGTCCGCGAGCATCCGCTGGTCCCGCAACCGCTCCCGGTCCTCCTCGACCCAGCCGTGCAGCCGGGGCCAGCAGGTGATCAGGGCCTCGTGGGCGAGCTGGACGCCGTCCTCGTCGGCGGTCAGCAGCCGGGCCCGGGTCAGCCGCTCCACCACCACCCGCACATCCGCGTCCGCCCACTCCTCCAGCTCGATCCGGCCGAGCGGGCGGCGGGTGTCGGGGGTGCCCTGACCCGGCTCGATCATCCGCAGCAGCAGACGCCGGGCGGCACCCGCCTGGGCCGGGGACAGGCCGCCGTACACCTCCTCCGCGGTCGCCGCGATGGCGCCGCGCACCCCGCCGGCGGCCTCGTAACCGGCGAGAGTGAGCAGCCGGCTCTTGCGGCGGCGCCAGGTCTCCAGCAGCACGTGCGAGAGCATCGGCAGCCCGCCGGGTTCGCCCTGGACCTCCTCCAGCAGACGGGCGGTCAGCGTCCGCTCCACGCGGTACCCGGCCGCCTGCGCCGGTCCGACCACCGCCTCCCGCAGCTCCTCCGCCGTCATCGGGCCGAGCAGCAGCCCGGCGCCGCGCAGCGCGTCCGCCAGGCCCCGGTGCTCGGCGCAGCGGGCGTAGAAGTCGGCGCGTACGGCGATGAGCACGCGCAGCCTGCTGTCCGGGTCGCGGGCGGCGAGCAGCAGATCGACGAAGCGGGAACGTTCCTGCGGGTCGCGGCAGAGGGTGAAGACCTCCTCGAACTGGTCCACCACCACCCATCCCTCCGGCTCGTCCTCGGCGGGGCTCAGCAGCTGTCCGTACGTCGTGGCCGGCAGGGCTCCCGGAGTGAGGATCCGCAGCGTGGCCGGGCAACCGCGCGCCGCGATCTCCTCCCGCAGCCGCGGGATCAGCCCCGCCCGCAGCAAGGACGACTTCCCGCTCCCCGAGGCTCCGAACAGCACCGCGAACCGGTGCTCGCACACCAGGTGCCCGACTTCGTCGACCATCCGGTCCCGGCCGAAGAACACATGCCGGTCGTCCGGCTCGAACCGGGCCAGCCCGCGATACGGCGACGGCGCGCCCTCCATGTCCTCCGCCGGGGCCGCCTGGTTCGCCTCCGCCTCGGCAGCCTTCCAGCGCACCTCCCACCCGGCGGGATCGCCCCCGCAGGCGCGCACATAACCCTGGACCACGGCGAGAGACGGAAGCCGTTCACCGGCGGCAGCCACTGACAGAGCGGTCGCCGAGAAACCCGCCGCCTTCGCCATCGACCGGTACGAGGGACTCCCGGCAGCCTTCCGCAGCTCCCGCAACTCGTGCGCGAGCCGCTGCACGGGACCGGACTGCGGGTCCACCGGTCTCTCGGGCCGCCCCATGACAACGCACCTCCGTACACCTGACGCGGATGTCATCGTTGACATTCCCATGACGACCCTACGGATACCCGGATGACATCCAGGTTTCCTGTGAACGACGGACAGGTGACCGCCGCCTGACGGCCGAGGGCTTGGAGACCCGAGCCGGAGGCAGTGGTCCCATGCCTCCGACCCGTGTGCGAAGCCCCTTCTCCTCGTCCTCGACTCAGCCGAGGACGAGGAGGAGACGGCCGGGTGGGGAGGTCATCGCCGCGCGCGGTTTCCTGTGCCGTCGACACCGACCTCCGGCGCAGCAGGGGTTCACCTGGCGTGCGAGCCCCTGCTGCGGCGCCTGCGAAGCACCAGTACGGAGCCGGCGGCGACGGCCAGCAGGCCACCGAGGGCGCTGTAGGTGACGGTGCTGCCCAACCCGGTGGAAGCCAGGCCGCCGGCCGGGTCGCTCCGGTCCGTCCGGCCGACGGGCACCCCGGCCGCCGACGCCTGCGCTCGGGTGCCGATGCTGCCGGAGGCGGAGGCGACCGGCGCAGCGGTGGTCGCAGTGGGGGCGGGAGACGGGGCTTCGGCGCGGGAGGCCGCCGACGCGGGCTTCAGCCGGAGAGTCGTGATCGAGTACGGGGGCAGCGTCTGTGCGGCCGCCGTACCCCGCGTCGCCGTGGCCAGGGCGGTGCCGCCCTGGGTGTACGAAACGGTCCTGACCGTTCCCGGGGCCGGGGTGTATCCCCTGTAGGAGAGCGACACCTGCGCCGTGTTCTGCGGGTTCTTGTTGATCAGCATGACGTTCAGGCCGGCGTTGGCGGCGCGTACCGCGTGCACGGCGACCGACGGGTTGGCCGAGGACGCCTTGACCATGGTGTCGCCGGGCTGCGCGAGTGCGGTCAGCGAGCGGATGCCCCAGTAGGTGGGGAAGGGCGTCTCGCGGGCCGGTTCGCAGGTCCCGCCGGAGCAGCCTCCGACGGAGAGCACGCCCCCGTCCTGGTAGTCGGTCTGGCCGTTGACAGTCGTGGCCTTGTCCGGCCCGTTGTGCAGATCCCACCAGTCGACGTTGACGGCCCCCTGCTCGAGCCAGTTCATGTACGTGTCCGGCGCGAACAGCGCCGCGGCCTGGCTGGTCTGGGACGGCGACTGGGCGCTGGAGGTCTCGGTGACCGCGATCTTCACCGAGGCGGCGTGCGAGCCTGCGTATTTGCTGATCAGCGAGCGCGCTGCGGAGGTGACGCCGGCGATCCTGGCGGGGCTGTTCAGGAGGGCGGCCGTGCTGGAACCGCCCGGGTACCAGTGGATGATCACGAAGTCGATCGACTTGCCCGCGATGGAGAGCACGGTGTTGTTCCAGTCGGCGTCGTCGCCGGAAGCCTTCACCCCGTCCGGCCAGGAACCCGGAGTGTTGAGCACCGCCCCGATCTTCACCTTCGGGTCCACGGCCTTCATCGCCCTCGCGTAGGCGAGGAGGTTCTTCGCGTACTCCCTCGGGCTTTTGTCGGCGTGGTTGTCGACCTCCCATTTGCTGCCGTAGTACCCGTTGCCGGAGACCTCGTTGCCAATCTCCCAGTACTTCACGCCGTAGCCCTTGTCGACATTGGCGTACTTGACCCAGTCGGCGGCCTCCTGGGCCGTGCCGGAACCGTAGTTGGCGGTGATGATCGGCTGGGCGCCGACCTTCTTCGCGGTGGCCATGAAGTGGTCGAAGTCGGTACCGGGGGCCGCCCAGCTGCCGCCGGTGACGGTGTGGGACTTCCAGTGGTAGGCGTCCGCGACCGAGCCGCCGGGGAAGCGCAGCTGCCGGACCCCGGCCGCCTTCATCAGCGACGCCGCCGAGGGGTCGTTCATGTAGGTGTCGTAGACCGCGGTGTTGAGGCCGACCCCGGTGCTGGGCACCGTGCCCAGCGAGGTTCCTGCATCGACGGTGACGGCGACAGCCGGCGCTGCGTGCGCGCTGAGCGCCAGGGAGCCCGCGCCGGCCACGGACACCAGGGCCGCCACCGCCCCCGCCACGATGCGGCGGCGCGTTCGGCTACGGCGGTGCGCACGGTCCCGAGGCGTCGGCTGCTCGGTGGTTGTCGGGTCGTCAGGTGACACGTGGGGCTCCCGATCGGAGGGCGTTGATACGTATGGCGTGGCGCCGCTGACTGCGGCTCGCCGTGGTGGGTGCACCCCGAAGTGGCCGTTCGGGACGGAAAGGTTGCCGCCGAATCCGATGTTCTTCAGATTCCCTTCGTGCGTGCGGCGGTCGCCCGGAAATCAGCGTCGGGGCGGCACCTTCTCGTCCTGCGGCATGAGGGCGCCGAAGCACGCCGTGCCGCAACCGCGCAGCCGCCGACTGGTCACGGGCATTCCCTTGGGGCGGCTGGGGAGCAGTTGACCGTCGACGGCGCCGCCGTGCAGCCGGACGTCGCGCAGCCGACGGGCGTCCGGTTCGCCCGGCATTGACCAGCCCGCCGGACAGCCTTCACCGGTCCGCAACCGAGCACGACCGCCGTTCGAATCCCGGGCCGGGCACTGTTAGGCTGCGCCCCCTGTTGTTAAATATGCAACTAACGTGCACATCATCGCCAGGAGAGGGCGACGGAGGGATGCTCCTCGACGACGCGTCCGCGGA
Organism: Streptomyces sp. NPDC001401; assembly: GCF_042895385.1. NCBI lineage: Bacteria > Bacillati > Actinomycetota > Actinomycetes > Kitasatosporales > Streptomycetaceae > Streptomyces > Streptomyces sp. NPDC001401. The sequence goes on along the minus strand of NZ_JBIAWI010000009.1, from coordinate 7,581 downwards.
GTTCCACGAATTCTTCGAACGCCACTATGCCGAACTCGCACGTCTGGCACACCTCCTGACCGGCGAGACCGACGCGGCGGACGACCTCGCGGCGGATGCCCTGGTCGCCCTGTGGCAGCGCTGGGACCGGTTGCGGCAGGCCGACCACCCGCTCGCCTACGCCCGCGGTGTGGTGGCCAACCTGGCGCGGGGACGGATCCGCAGCGCGGTGCGCGAGCGACGCCGGATCACGCTGTTCTGGTCCCGCAGCCCCGAGAAGGTGGAGGGGCCGGACATGGCGGCCGTACTGGACGTCCGCGCGGCGCTCGCCCGGCTGCCCTTCCGCAAGCGTGCCTGCGTGGTGCTGCGGCACGCCTTCGACCTGTCGGAGAAGGACACGGCGGCAGCGCTGGGCATCTCGGTCGGCACGGTGAAGAGCCAGACCTCGAAGGGAATGGCCGAGCTGGAAAGGATACTGGGCGCACGAGCGGCCGGGGACCTGGTGGCAGGGAGGAGGAACCGGTGAACGACGAGATCGCCCGTCAGCTGCGCGAGGCCGCCGAGGCCCACCGGCCCGACCGCGCGCGGATGCTGGCCCGGGTGCAACGCGGCATGGCCGGCCCCGCCGTCCGTCACCGCGCGCGGCCGTTCGCGAGGTCCGGGACCAGGGTCGCACTCGCCGGGCTCGCCGCCACCGGCATGCTGGCGACCGGCGGCCTGGCCGTCGCCGCCATCGTCGCGCACTCGTCGCCGCCGGCCACCGTGACCGCGCCTGCCACCCCGTCCCCGACCGTCAGCTCCCCGCACCCGACATCGGCCCGCCCCACCCCCGTCGCGCCGGCCCCGGCCACCACCCCGGGCAGCGCGCGCCCGACTCCGCCGGCCACCAGTCCCTCGCCGACCGCCGGCGAGAGCCAGAACGGGCCGCTGTGGTCGGCCGGCTCGTTGGACCCGGGCAGCACCGTCTACTGGACGCAGAGCAACCTCGCCCTCAAGACGACCCAGCCGCTCACCTCGCTCACGATCGAGATCCGGATCGTGCAGACCGGCGGGGTGAAGATCACCGGCACCTGGCAGACCCTGCCGAGCGATGACTTCACCATCACCACCCGGGAGGCCGACGGCATGCTGGTCTACCGCTGGGTCCTCAAGCCGGGCCTGACCGTGCCGGCCGCGAGCTATGAGTTTGCCGCCCAGTTCAACAACGGCACCGGCGTGCGCCGTGCCTCAGGCGACGCCTACCGCGTCGACGCGCAGGGCTCGGGCGGCTCCGCGTCCGTCCGGGGAGGATTCGTCCCGACCCGGTGAACGCCGCTGTGCGGCAAGGGGACGAGTCCCCTTGCCGCACAGCTCGATGGGAGAACAAGTACCCGCACTGCTGGTACGGGGTCCAGTCGGCCGGGCCGACGTCGGTCCCGTCGGCGTAGGTGGCCTCCATGGTGGCCGGCGGGTCGCCGTGGAACTGGGTGCGGACGGTGACAGCGGCCGTGAAGACTCTTCCCCCGATCGCGGCAACCTTTGTGTGCGTGGCGGCAACTGGCAGGTAACCGGGTCCGGATCAAGGCCCGCTGTGCCAGAAGGACATGCCGTTGTCAGATCAGAACCGCTCTCATCGCCGCCGTCCGGCTACCCGCCGCGTGCTCGCCGCCGCCGTGGTCCTCGCCGCCGCGGGTGCCGCCGTACCGCTGGTCGCGCTGGCCGCACGCACGCCGGAGGCCCGCACACCGACCCTGGCCGCCGCGGCGACCGGCAGCGGCCGCTACTTCGGCACGGCAGTGTCCTCGGGCAGGCTCGGCGACTCGACGTACTCCACCATTCTCGACCGGGAGTTCAACATGATCACCCCGGAGAACGAGATGAAGTGGGACACCGTCGAACCCTCCCGCGGGAACTTCAACTTCAGCCCGGCCGACGCGATCGTGGGCCACGCCGCCGCGCACGGCCAGCGCATGCGCGGCCACACCCTGGTCTGGCACTCCCAACTGCCCGGCTGGGTCAAGTCCATCACCGACGCCAACACCCTGCGCAGTGTGATGGACAACCACATCACCACCGAGATGACCCACTACAAGGGCAAGATCTACGCCTGGGACGTGGTCAACGAGGCGTTCGCCGACGGCGGCAGCGGTCAGCACCGCAGCTCGGTCTTCCAGGACGTGCTGGGCAACGGCTTCATCGAGGAAGCCTTCCGCACGGCCCGGAACGCCGACCCCTCCGCCAAGCTCTGCTACAACGACTACAACATCGAGAACTGGACCGACGCCAAGACGCAGGGCGTCTACGCGATGGTCAAGGACTTCAAGTCCCGCGGTGTGCCCATCGACTGCGTCGGCTTCCAGAGCCACTTCGGCGCCGGCGGCCCGCCGGCCGGCTTCCAGACCACGCTGTCCAAGTTCGCCGCGCTCGGCGTGGACGTACAGATCACCGAACTCGACATCGCCCAGGCGTCCGCCACCGCGTACGCCAACACCGTGCAGGACTGCCTCAACGTCGCTCGCTGCACCGGCATCACGGTGTGGGGCATCCGCGACAGCGACTCCTGGCGCACCGGTGAGAACCCGCTGCTGTTCGACAACAGTGGTAACAAGAAGCCCGCCTACGACGCGGTACTCACCACCCTGGGCGGCAGCAGCGGCGGGGGCACGGCGGGCGGCGGTACGACGGCCGGGGACATCACCTCCGGCACCGTCTACACGCTCTCCAACGCGGCCGCCGGACGCGTTCTCGACGAGCCCGCGGGATACAACGGCAACGGCACCCCGCTCCAGGTGTGGGACGCCAGCGGTGCCGCCAACCAGCAGTGGCGGGCCACCAAGAACGGCGACGGCTCCTACACGCTGACCAACATCGCCAGCGGCCGGGTCCTGGACGAGCCGGGGAACCAGACCGGCAACGGTACGAAGACGCAGGTCTGGGACTCCAACGGCGGCGCCAACCAGCACTGGAAGGCCGCCCGGAACAGCGACGGCTCCTACACCCTGACCAACGTCGCCGGCGGCCGAGCCCTGGAGACCCCCGGCGGCAAGACCGCCAACGGCACCCCCGTCCAGATCTGGGACTCCAACGGCGGCGGCGCCAACCAGCGCTGGAACTTCAGGACGTCGACGTCGGCCTCGACAACGCCCACGCGGACGGGCGCCACGTGTGCTCTTCCGTCGACGTACCGGTGGAGCTCGACCGGTCCGCTGGCGCAGCCGGCGAACGGGTGGGACGCGGTGAAGGACTTCACCACCGTGACGTACAACGGCAAGCACCTGGTCTACGCGTCGAGCGTGTCGGGATCGTCGTACGGCTCGATGATGTTCAAGCCCTTCACGAACTGGGCGGACATGGTGTCGGCCGGCCAGACCGGCATGGGCCAGAAAGCGGTGGCGCCCACACTGTTCTACTTCGCGCCCAAGAACATCTGGGTGCTGGCGTCCCAGTGGGGCGCGTCGCCCTTCGTCTACCGCACGTCGAGCGACCCCACCAACCCCAACGGCTGGTCCGCGCCGCAGCCGCTGTTCACCGGCAGCATCCCCCGCACCGAATCCGCCACCGGCCCGATCGACCAGACCCTGATCGCCGACGGCCAGAACATGTACCTGTTCTTCGCCGGCGACAACGGCAAGATCTACCGGGCGAGCATGCCGATCGGGAACTTCCCGGGCAACTTCGGCTCGTCGTACACGACGGTCATGAGCGATTCGACGAAGAACCTGTTCGAGGCGCCGCAGGTCTACAAGGTCCAGGGCCAGAACCAGTACCTCATGATCGTCGAGGCTCGGGGTGCGAACGAGCAGCGCTACTTCCGCTCGTTCACCGCCTCCAGCCTGAGTGGTTCCTGGACCCCGCAGGCCGCCGGCGAGAGCAACCCCTTCGCGGGCAAGGCCAACAGCGGTGCCACCTGGACCAATGACATCAGCCACGGTGACCTGGTCCGCGACAACCCCGACCAGACCATGACCATCGACCCCTGCCACCTGCAGTTCCTCTACCAGGGCAAGTCCCCCACCGCGACCGGCCCCTACGACCGACTGCCGTGGCGGCCGGGTGTCCTCACCCTGCAGCGCTGACCCGCCTGATCCACGGTGATGGCGATCGGGTGCACCGGCGCGTAGACGAGCGGTCTACGGCGTGGGCACCTCCACCCGCTGACCGCTGCTCACCGCCTCGAGGAACCCCAGCCGTGCGCCGGCTGGGGTTCCCATCGTTTGGGGACCAGGCGGAGGCTCGGCGAGGCTTGTCGGGCTGATGGGTGGGCTCCTGGTCCTGCGTCAGCACGATCATCCCCTTCGCCAAGGCTGCCTCGATCGGCGCCCGCACCGACGGCGGCATGGCCGGCGCCGACCGGAGAAGGCCTCAGCCCGACGAAGATGACGAAATGCGCCCCCACCGAAGAGATGGGGGCGCATTCGTCAGCTTCGTCTACTTGAGTGCTGTACCGCCCGAGTTGTGGTACGCGATCGTCTTGTTGATCAGGTTTCCGCCGTCGGTCTCGACCGAGGTCTGTTCCTGCTGCCCTGGACCGAAGAACAGGCCGGCGACATGGGCGTTCGCCACCTGGTCCATGTGTGCGAAGAACCAGTCGACCTTGTCGTCCTTGTAATGGTTGAGGGTGTTGTTCTGCGCCATGTTGCCCACGGGGATCTGCCACAGGACGACTGGCTTGCCCACAGACTCGGACATCGTCTTGTAGAACTGCAGCGCGGCGGCGGCCTTCTGGTCGTTCCAGAAGTGGTCACTGCCGCCGTGGGCCGGCTGTGCGTACCAGCCCGCGTCGCGGTCCGAGACATCGGTGGCCAGGAAGTCGGCGTTCTTCGCCCCGAAGCTCTCGTAGGACTTGACGCAGGCCTGCGTGTTGGTCTGCCAGTCGAAGCAGGAGAGGTGCATCCCCGCCTCGGCGTTCGGCGCGTACTTGTGCGCCATCGAGATCAGGCACTGGGCGAGCCCGGTGGCGCTGTTCTCCTGCGATCCGCAGTCCGTCGGATTGGCGCTCTTCACCTGTGCGGGAACCTGGTGCGGATCGCCGAGCGAGCGGACGTAGCCCCAGAAGTCGGGCTCGAGGTCGATCGCGGCCTGCGTCTTGCCGATCTTCTGGAGGAAGAAGCGGTAGTCGTTCAGGTAGCGGGTGAGCAGGTCGGTCCGGTTGATGGCCTTGACCTCACCCGGACCGTCGCCCTCGCCCGCCGCATCGCCGAGGTCGCGCAACGAGTACCAGGTCCACAGCATCTTCTGCGGACGCGAGCTGCCCTTGTACGTCGCCTGGGACACCACGTCGTCCCGCCAGGTCACGTACGTGCCGGGCGCCGTGGTGCTGCCGTTCCAGCAGCCCCACCAACCCGACCAGTCGTCGTGGCACTTCGCTGCCGTGTAGTAGTCCGACGAGGGCGCGGGCTGGCTGTGCACATAGGCGTACCGCACGTCGAACGGCGCGGCGGCCGCCGAGGCGTCGGACATCGAGCCGCCGATGAGCACCGTGCTGCTGCCCATGAATCGTGTCGTCGAGCTGCCGCCACCGGCCACGGGAGACGGCGTGGACGACGGCGTCGACGACGGGTGCGAGCTGCTAGGAGCCGGGCTGGTGGGAACGCTGCCGCTCGGCGCGGTGGGCGTACCGGAGCTGCCGACGCTCCCGGCCGGGACGAGTTGCCACTGCTGATCGGCGCCGCCCCGGTCGCGGTTCTGGACGACACCGCTCCCGTTGGCTTTGGCGGCGTTGTGGACATCGACGGCCATGCCACTGAAGCGATTGACCAAACGCACGTAGCCGTCCGGCGACTTGGCCAGTTTGAACTGCTGGTTGGTGCCGTTCAGGTCTTTCCACTGCACGATGGCGGAGCCGGCGGTCTTCGACCAGCCGAGGTCGTCCAGCACCTTGCCGGAGTTCCGGTTCTGCAGCCGGTAGTACCCGTCACCCGAGTCGATGAACCGCCACTGCTGGTTGGCGCCGCCATGACGGCTCCACTGCACCACCGCCGCGCCGTCGTTCTTGGCGGAGGCGCGGTCGTCCAGCACCTTGCCGCTGTTGCGGTTGACCAGCACGTACCACTTCTTCAGATCCAGGCTTTTTTGCTGCGCCGAAGCCTGGTTGACCACAACGGCCGAGCCGGCCACGACCACCACGGCGAGACCCGCCCACAGACCCCGACGCGCGAGCAACCGACGGCCCCGATGCTTCGGGCGATCACCGCGCGCGCCGCCGTCGGCACGGTGCCCGCCGACGGGGGACGCCACCGATGACGTGGGTGGGCCGGGGACATGTCTGTGCTCTCGTTCCAGGGACATGCCTGTGCTCTCTTTCAGCCGTTGCATCTGACCGGACCACTTGGCCGGACGACACTGAGTGGTCACAGAGGCCGCAAAGGTTGCCGCGAAGATCCACAGATTTTTTTCGCCTTGACCGCTTCCCGTTCGCCGCGGAGCACGGCACGGCTGACGCCGGCGGCGGCGAACGCCTGATGGCTGGTCGGGGAAGGTGCGGGACGGCAGCGAGATCCCGACCCGGCAAGGCCGCTCCGAGCGCCTCGCCGACCTTGCGGCAGGGCATTCCCGTGCTGCCCTTCCACACCCCTGTGGATGACCCACTCCGGCAGGGGGCTCGCCGATCCAGCAGCCTGTGGCCCTGAGCGAGATCGGGTCCGATGCGCTTGCGGACCACCTGGCCGCCCAACGAGAAGCCCACCATCCTGGACCCCACCCGTGACCGCCGGCATCTCCGACACCCTCGCCCTGGGCATCCTGTGCGAGGGGTACGGCATGTACTGGAAACGCGACCGCTGATCACCCCACACAGCAAAAAGGCCCGGGTCTCTGACCTGGGCCTTAATCATGGAGCGGGTGACGAGAATCGAACTCGCGCTCTCAGCTTGGGAAGCGACGGCGCTTGCCTAGCTGGATAGCTTCTGGCCTGGGCATATGCGCTCTGGGGTTGCGCCCGAGGGGGCGGGATCGCACCTCTGTTGACCGTGGTTGACCGGTCTTAAGGGCACGCTATGGGCACGCCGGCGACTCAGAGGCGCTGGGAGGTCCTCCGGGCGGTTGAAGAGCAGGCGACTTCTGGAAGCGAGAGCCGGCCGGAAGGGCGCGATTGCAGGAGCACATGGAGTGCGGTTCAGCGGCGGCCGAAGTATTCGGGGCGGAGGCGGGTCGGACGGGCTTGCGCAATGCGGGCCTGTTTCGGCGTCACAACAGACCCGGTTTGCGCGCCGTGCCTACGGCCTGCTCTGTCGTTTCGACGGGCGGCGCCGGTACAGGCCGTGCAGGCTGAGGACGACCATCGCGCCCGCCGTCAGCGGCCACCACCACGAGCTCCCGTTCTGGGCCATCTGTATGCCCTTCCACAGGAGAGCGATCGAGAGCAGCATTCCGAGCAGTCCCATGGCGATGTCGAGCGGACCGCCATCCCTGAACGGATTCTGCATCTTCGTGTTCCTCTACTCTGTGGGCTCGCGCGATCACGGCGCCGGCGAGTGTAGTCACTAAGAGGTCCTAACAGAAGCGGTTGATCATGTGACTGTTGGCTTGTCCGCTCGTTGGTCTGGTCGTGGGGAAACGTCAGTCGCGGCCCTGGATCGTGTCGGACGAACTGTGGTCGCTGATCGAGCCGTTGCTGCCCGAGCC